>DAVM01000008.1 GCA_002505585.1 Candidatus Woesearchaeota archaeon UBA489
TATGATTCCTTTATGGAATGCTGGTGCTGGGTTGATTCGTGGTTTTGCAGTTACTACTATTATTGGTGTGACTATTGGTGTTCTTATTACTCGTCCTGCTTTTGGTGCTATGGCTGAGAAGTTGTTGAATTAAGAAATAATTTCTTCCCATGTCCAGGGTCTGTTTTTTAGTAAATGTTTACATTTTATTTTTGTATCTACATATAATTCGTAGCCTTTTTCTAATGCATCATCACAGAATGTTGCATCATCAAAGCCATCATTTGTTTTATCTACCCTAAACTCTATTTTTTTTAGTACTTCTTTTTTTATTAACACACATCCTAATCCGCATTGTTTTACTTGCATTAGTTTTGCTTCTTCTACTTCTTCTGGTTTTATTTTTACTCTTACTTTTGTGAAGTCATAATTGTTTTTTTCTAACTGTTTTTGTAATGTTGGGTTGAGTTTTTGTAGTGCTTCTTTGTTTTTTTTCATTTCTTCTTGTTCTTCTTTTCTTAACCATCTATATAGTACTGGGAAGAGTTGTTGTTTTCCCATTACTGGAAATGGTGAGTAATATACTCCGCTTACGATTGCTTTTTTGTGTTGTAATAATTGTTCTATTACATCTTTTGGTGGTATGACGTCTTGTTCTAGACTTAGGAAGTAGTCATAGTTTTCTTTTAGTATTTTTTTTCTTATCACGTTTCTTGATGCTGCTATTTTTTCTTTCACATTTTGTATTTCTGCACAGCTTCTTTCTCCTGGTACTTGTTTTTCTAATTCTTTGAAGAATTCTTCTGTTGCTGAATTGTCTACTAGGTAGATGTCATAGTTGGGATAACTTAAATTTTTGATTGATTCTAAGTATTCTTTTGTGCTATATCTATGATGTTCTGATACTGGGCATCCTACTAGGATTTTTGGTTGTTGCATGGGTTTTGATTTCACTTTCTCTGTTATAAAATAGTGGGTATAATGCCTTATAGTGTTATTACTTTAAAATAGTATATATCTCTTTAGAATCGCTCTGAACGAAAAATAAGGCGTTTTGAGAGGTTTTTTCAAGAATAAGAGGTCAATGGAGCTGATAAACCCCTGTTGCATATTTGGAGTGTTTATCTAATCGGAAAGGAAATGCTTGGGTTATGTGGTGAGCTTCTAGATCATGGTTTTGATCATACTTCAATTCTACTATTATTGGAGGTTTTATTGCTTGAGTAATTAAAAATTTATTGTTAAGTGGTGTTGCAGAATAGTAAATAATGTTTCTATCTACTGTTAACCTATATTGTTTGTCTGCTGATAAATAGTATTTTCTTTTGTAGGTGTTGAAGAGTATTGGCTGTAGATGTTTTAATTTTTCTCCTAACCATTCTGGTAAGTTTGATTGTTTGAAGTTTGCTTCTAGTGTTGTAAAAGAGAATCCTTTTGTAAGAGTGAATGGTTTTAATTTATAGTGTAATTTTGTTCCTAGTGCTCCTGATTTTACCTTTAATTCTAATACTGGTTTTGTTATTTTTCCAAAAAAATTTCCATACCATCTTATTCTAGCTTTTATTCTTCTATTATTTCCTTCTACATTGTCTAAGAAACTTGTGAGTGCTGGTGTGTCTAAATAAATGTTATTAATTTGTCTTTCTTTGTAGATTTCTTTAAAGAACGCTGGGTGATGTTTTATTAATGAAGTAATTTCTTCTTTACTTAAGTGTTCTATAAAAAATTTCTTTTCATATCTAAAATCTAATTTTTTTGTTTCTAAGATGTTTGTTATCATTGTTCATAGAGTTGTTCATAAACTTTCTTTTCTTTTCCTTCTAAAGTTTTCTCATTATATATCAATTTCGATCCTTTTTCTATAAGAGTAGTATATTCTTCAACTCCTTTTATAATTTCTATAGTAGCTGGACCATATTCTGATTTCTTTTGATAAGCTGCATAAGTGTATTGTACTCCTTGTATTGTTGGAGCAGTCAGTGTTACTTCTGAACTATCTTTACTAGCAATACCAATAAAACTCTTATTAATAAAGAATTCATCTACTATTAAAACACTCTCTTCTCCAACACTTAATGCTTTATCCCCTGCTTCTACTACACTAACATCTTTCATTATTACTACACTTCCTGAAAAATCAAGTCCATCATTACCACAAGAAATAAATGCAGAGTTTGTTATACTTCCTTTTGAAAAATCACTATCTAAACAGTCTGAACTACTTTCTTGTATTTTGATGGTGTCTAGTACAAATGGTGAATTTACTATGTTGATTGCATCTTCGGCTTGTATATTTGAAAAACTTACTGCACTCATTTTGAATGGAGATTTGTAAAAGGTTATCGCTCCTGTAATACTCATGGCTTCCATTTTTGGATTACGTAATTTTTTTATAACTACATGTTCAAAGAGTGATTCTTCTGCTTCAAGAACTAAAATACCTTTTCCTGTGTTATCACTTGAAGTTATGGTTATTTTGTTTTCATTTGTTCCTCTTAATTGGAGTGAAGAAGAACTAAGGATTCTTGCTTCATTTAGTAAGTCTAATTGTGTTCCTGGTTGTACAAAGAAAGTGTAGTCTTTTGGAAGTATCATTATTTCTGTAAGTTTATGAGTTCCTTTTTCAACTGTAATTATTTTTTTCTTTTCATCTACTTGCAAAAAAGAGAATTTTTCTAGGTTTGGTTTCATTCTTACTAGATCTTTTTTCAAAGTTGTATGTTCCCATGGTGGGACTAAGATTATTTGTTCTTCTTCCATGCCTAAGATTTTAGAGTGCACTTCTACTTCTGATACAATTACCTCTCCAGGAAGATTAAAGGCATAAGATTCATAGGCTACTGGCTGTAGGTGTTTTTTTGGTTGTAATACTACTCTCTCAGTTGATTTAACAAATTTCCCTTTATATTTTATTCCTAGTACTTCTACTGGTAATGGATGAATATTTCCAATTAAGAGCAGTAATTCATTCTTCGCTCCTCCTACACTATAAGCTTGTACTGTTTGTAGTGGGTGTAATAATGTTTGTATATATTCTTGATTCTTGTACAATTTTTTTTCATGTTCAAAAACATACCATGGATAATCTTTGTAAAGGACATTTAAATGTTTTTTTGCTTCATCTTCTGTTTCTACAAAGAATGTATCCAATAATTTCACATCATTAGTCTTTTGTAATGCTTTAAGATATTCTAAATAAAACTCTTCATCATAAAAGAAAGTTTCTATCCAAGTAATGTTTGTTTGTTTTTCTCCAACATTTTTCCCTGCTCCAAGTAACGCATAAGATCCTTTAAGTTCTTCTATATATTGATTGTCAAATCCTATTGGTTCAATTTTTCCAGTTAAGGGGTTGTAATAAAATCTTATGTTAGTGTAATGTAAGAAATGATGATATCCTAATAAATCTCCTACTGCAAAAAGTGTTGCTAATTGTTTTGTATCAAAAACTTCAGATGTTTTTAAATTTCCTTCTCTAAATGCTTCCAACAGCTCTTTTCCTTTTGTAAATTCTTCTAATAATAATGCATTTTCTTTTATTTGGTTTGCTTGATAAGGTTCTATTGAACTTGCTGTGTAGATTTCATCACAACCTAAAAGATGTCTTTTATACCAACAGAGATAATCATTAAATCTAAAGAGCGGTCCTTCTCTTCTTTCATTATTTTCTATTAACTGTTTGCCAAAATGTTCTTCTAGCGCATAAACTCCTAGTTTCTCTCCGTTAACAAATACTTCTACAAAATCATATCTTAATGCTATCAATCCATTGTAACTCAAAAATTTATGCAAGTACCATTCATTTAAATAATTCCTTGTTTTTGGGTGTTGTAAGGAAAACTTTTTCATACCAAAGAGTGTTTTATCATCTTTCAGCACTACTCTAAATGACCATTTTCTAGCATCAGCCCAATGGTCTGGTCTATCTCCTTTTAATCTAATTTTAACTTTATATTCTTCTCCTTCATGTCTTAATTTTGCAGAAACATAGTCTTCATCTGTTGGAAAGAGTGCATCTCGTGCTATTGCTTCTAATCTTTTTGTTGCTAACTTCTGATAATTCTCAAAAGAAACATCTAAATAGAGTTGTTTTGGTTTAGAAAACTTTCCTTGTACATACTGTACTGGATGTGTTGTTGTTTTATAAACTCCAAATAGTCCTTTTGCTACTGGAAATATTCCTATTTTATTCGCTAAAGTTCTTGCTTCTGTTGATGGGTTCGATAATGGTCCAAAGAATCCTGCTAAAATAAGTCCTGCAACTAACCCTATTACTAGTAGAACTAAAATTGCTATTAAAAAAAAGAGTATTCTTGTTTTTTTTCTTAAGAAAAAATTAAAGAATGGTGTTAAATAATGTTTGAGTGTTGGTGTTTGTCTTTCTTTGATTCTCATAGTTAACTAATACCATCTTTATCTAAATAAGTTAAATTTACTGAACTAGAAAGTTTATCCAAATCATTTTTTATTAAAGCAAAGTGATGGTGATTGCCTATATCTACTAAAAATGATGATTCTAATGTCCCATCTGTATGATCAAATCTTTTCAAATGTACTGTATTACAATGTTTTGTTAATACTTTTATAATATTTGTTAAAGTTAGATATTTTGATTCTTTTCCTGTTATGCTTAAATAAAGATTGTGATGATTATATTTCTTCCTTTTAATATTTCTCAAAATGAGAATTAAGCTTATGATTACAAAGGAAATTATTGTTACTGCCCATTGATGTGCTCCAAACCCTAATCCTATTCCTATTGCTATAAATAAAAAGGATAATTCTTCTGGTTCTTTGATTGCTGCTCTAAATCTTACTATAGATAATGCTCCTACTAATCCTAGAGAAAGTGCTAAAGAAGATTTTACTATAGTGATTATTAGAGTTGTTGTTGTTGCTAAAATAATAAAGTTGCTTGCAAAATGTTTTCTATTTGAAAGTGCTGTGCCATATTTAACATAAATTTGAGAGAGTATAAAAGAAAGTAGTGCTGATAAGAATAAAGAAATAACTACTGCTAAAAGATTTGTTTCTATTGGTGTTGTTGCCAAAAATTGGTCTGCTGTTGGAAGAGCCATTGTTTAGTGGTTATATCCCTTTGGAAGATTTATAAGCTTAACGTCTGAATTCTAAGGAACCTCTAATACATCATATTTTTTATCTGCTAAAACTACTTTCATCTCTTCATAACTTCTCATTCCAACTCTTTTTTCTTTTAAGAGTAAGGCTCCCAAGCTTGCTGCTACAACTCTTGTTCCATTTCCTAATAATTCTCTTAAAGCTCCTTCTTCTTTAACAAATGCTAAACAATCACTTTCATAACGATCTTTTGCAGTTGTAAAAGCTGTTAATACTCCTTGATCATCTAAAGGTAATGCAGCTTCAAAGACTAGTGATGCATTTTTAGTTGTTGCATTATCTCTTACAATGCCTAAAAGAGTTAACTTTTGTTCTTCTACTGTTACTCCTAATTCATCTTTTATTTGTTTTTGTGCTGAAACATACAAATTTGGTTCTTTTTCTCCTTCAGGATAATAACTTGGCATTACTCCTCCAGCTGGTAAGTCTAAGTAACCTTTTGCTTGAAGTACTTTATCACTTCTTCTTTCAAAGACTAAAGAACCATCTGTAGTTTTTAATATTGTGTGTAGACCTAATACTTTTGTTGCTGTATCATCAAAAACACGTGCAAATGTTTGAGGATTTTTCCCATCTTTTTGTAAGAGTTCTAAGAATCTATTATTTATTACAAAATCTTTATAAGTTCCTCCTTTTAAATCAATTACTGCAGGCTTTGGTGATGAATCATAAAAATATCTCGCTCTATCTTCTAACCTTACTCCTTTTGCATCTGCTTCAACTTCAAGATCTTTCCATAAAACACTTGAAAGAACATCATCTAAAATAGTTCTTGGTCTTTGATCTTCTCCAAGTTCTCCTTGTAATCTTGCTAGTACTCTTCCTGTTGATTCCCTAAATGCTTTTTCAATAATGATTTTTGTCATTTTTTCAATAAATAATATAAACAAACCCCTTATGCAAAAAAGGTTAGTCTACAGTATATAAGTCTTATCTTTCTCTATCCATAGATTTATATACCTTTTTTAAGAGTTACGCATTATGAAATGCATTATTCCTTGTGCTGGATACGCTACTAGACTAGGAGAAGCAGGTGTTCATACTCCAAAATCCTTGATTAAGATAAGAGGGAAATTTTTGATTGATCATATAATCGAAAGTTTATTAGATTTAGATATTGATGAGTTTGTTGTTATTTCTAATGCTAAATTTTACGATCAGTTTAAGGAGTGGTTTGATAATTTTTCTTGCAAAATTAAAATTAGATTAATTAATGATGGTACTACTAGTAACGAAACTCGATTAGGAACTTTAAATGATATTAAACTTGCTTTAAATGATTTTGATGATGACTTCTTAGTATACTTTGGTGATACTTTTGTTAATTTTGATATGAAGAAAGCCAATGAATTTTTTAAAGAAAAGAAAGCTCCAGTTATGGTATTATGTGATATTGGTTTAGAGAATGCTAAGAGATCAGCAATTATTGGTTTAGATGAAAATGATAGAGTTACTAGTATTGAAGAAAAACCAGAAAACCCAACTTTTTCTCTATGTAGTGCTGGTATTTATTTTTGTATACAAGAGAATAAGAAAGATATTGAAAAATATTTAGAAGAAGGGAAGAATTCAGAAGGAATTGTTTATTTTTTAGAAGACATAATGAATAAACCTCTCTTTGGGTATGTGTATGATAAAGAAACAAATTTCTACATTGATGTTGGTGTTCCTGAAGCTATAGATAGAGCAAATAAGATTGATGAATAACGCCGCGACGAGGATTTGAACCTCGATGCCCAAGGGCCCGGTTCTCTCCTTTTGGTTAAGGTTTTCCCAAAAGCTTATTCGAGACCGGTGCAATACCAGGTTATGCGATCGCGGCAAACAAATTTTCTACTCTGCCAATAGTTTTTTAAAGTATCTATTCAAAGGCAAAATTATGAAAATCCTTGTAACTGGTGGTGCTGGCTTCATTGGCTCAAACATTGTCCGTGAATTAGTCAACAGAGGAGATGAAGTTGTTGTTATTGATAATTTGTTTAGTGGAAAAAAGGAGAATCTAACTGAAGTAATGGATTCTATTCGTTTTGTTGAGGGGAGTATTACTGATTTTAATTTATTAAAAGAAGAGTGTAAAGGTGTTGATGTCATTTTGCATCAAACTGCTATTCCTTCTGTTCCTCGTTCTATTAATGATCCTTTATCTTCTAATACTACTAACATTGAGGGTTCTTTAAAAGTGTTACTTGCTGCTAAAGAGTGTAGTGTAAAGCGTGTTGTTTTGGCTGGTTCTAGTTCTGCTTATGGTAATACTGAAACTTTGCCTAAAACTGAGGACATGCCTACTAATCCTCTTTCTCCTTATGCTTTGCAAAAGGTTACTAGTGAAGTGTATGCTAAGTTATTCAATAAACTTTTCAATCTTGATACTGTTGTTTTAAGGTACTTTAATGTTTTTGGTCCTAGACAAAATAAGAAGGGTGGGTATGCTGCTGCTATTCCTTTATTTATTTCTGCTATTTTGGAAGATAAAAGTCCTGTTATTTTTGGTGATGGTTTGCAATCTCGTGATTTTACTTTTGTTGATAATGTTGTGCATGCTAATATTTTGGCTGCTATTGCTGAAGAGCCTTTAAATGGTGAAGTTATTAATGTTGCTTGTGGTGAAAGAATTACTTTGCTAGAGTTAGTTGAAAAGATTAATAAAGTTCTTGGAAAGGATATAAAGCCTGTTCTCCAACCTACTCGTTTAGGTGATGTGAAGCATTCTTTGGCTTCTATTGAAAAAGCTAAACAATTACTTAATTTTGAACCGCAAGTTTTGTTTGATGAAGGTTTAGAGAAAACTATTGAGTGGTATAAAGAGAATTAGTTTTTACTACAAACAACTAACATTGCTTGTCTTTTTGTAAGTAGTCTTTTAAGAAAAGAATAATGTTGTTTATTTCCATAATAATAACTAAATTTTTCTACCTTAAATCCATTTATTTGGAGTACTCTTGTTAATGTATGCTTATCATGCCATGTTGTGTGTGTTGGATTTGGTCTTAAGATTATTGTAAACCATTTTGCATTAGGTGTTGTTATAATCAATTTCCCATTTTTCTTTAAATGTTTCCTAATATTTTTCAAAAACAACCCTTGATTAACAACATGTTCTAAAACATCCCCAGCTACTATTACATCAAAAGTTTTCTTAAAAGAATAAGTTTCCATGTTTCCTTGCACTATTTGTTTGTCTTTTGGCTTCTCTGTGTCTATACCGACTAAACTCTTAGTGTGTTTTTTTAACAAATTCCAAAGCCCATATTTTTGTGATTGTCCTACACTACCTATGTCTAAGACTTCTTTATTTTCCACATATTTTTGGATTATCTTTTCTCTAATCATAAGGCTAGAATAAAGAAAAGGCTTTTTTAAAGAGTGTGTTTTTGGTCTTTTTCCTTATCGAAACGTATTTATAGCTGAATTTTAAGTTGTTTTAAACCATGACTAAGGTAATCATCTCTATTCCAGCGTATAATGAGGCTGATTCTATTAGTTCTGTCATTAAGGAAATCAAGGAAGTAATGGATAAAGAGAACTGGAAATACTCTATTCATGTAGTTGACGACGGAAGCTCTGATGCTACTGCTTCTTTAGCTAAGAAGGTTGGTGCTAAAGTGTTTTCCAGAAAAAGAAATAAAGGGTTAGCTAGCACTTTCCAAGAAGAAATAAAGCATGCTCTTGAAACTAAAGCTGATATCATAGTCCACACTGACGCTGATGGTCAATATCCTGCTAAGTTTATCCCTGCTTTAATAGAAAAAGTTGAAGATGGTTTTGATTTAGTTTTAGGTAGTCGTTTTTTGGAAGGAAGAAAACATTCTTCATTTTCTAAAAATTTTGGCAATAGGGCTTTCGCTAGAGTTTTTTCTAGATTATGTAATATAAAGTTAACTGATACTACTACTGGTTTTCGTGCTTTCACTAAAGAAGTTGCTGAAGAAATTAAGTTCACTAATACTTTTACTTATACTCAAGAACAATTAATTCGTGCTAGTAAAATGAAATTTAAAATTAGTGAAGTGCCTATTGAAGCTAGAGTTACTCGTGGTTCAAGATTGTTTGGTAATGTTTTTGAGTATGCTTTCAAAGCTTGGGTAAACATTCTTCGTATTTATAGAGACTATGATCCTTTAAAATTCTTCGGACGTATTGGTTTAAGTTTAGTTGCTGTTGGTATTCTTCTTGGTTTGTGGTTAGTATATTTGTTCTTAACTACTGGTAAAGTTGGACATCTTCCTGCTACTATTTTAACTGTTTTATTGTTAGTTTCTGGCATTCAATTTATTGTTTTTGGTTTCTTAGCTGATATGAATAAAAGATAATTGAAAAAAATGAAAACGAACAAACTTTTTGTGTTTTTTGTCATTTTAATACTTTTTAAGATAATAGTTACTTCTTTTGTTCTTTCCCCTACTGTTTTTGGTGATGAATATACTTACGTAAAAGCTGCTAGAAGCTTATGGAACAATGGTGAATTCGCTACTCATGGCTTGCCTGTCACTGCACATCCTCCTATCTATTCTTTACTTATCTCTCCTGCTTTTGCATTTCAGGACATGACTACTATTTATTTTGTAATCAAAGTAATCAACGCTATTCTTTCTAGTTTAATCATTTTTCCTGCTTTTTTATTGTTAAGAGAATTTTTAAGTAGAAAGAAAGCTTTAATTGGTACTATTCTTATTGGCTTACTTCCTTTTTCTTTTGCAACTTCTGCTTATGTAATGTCTGAAAAT
The DNA here is from genome assembly GCA_002505585.1 of Candidatus Woesearchaeota archaeon UBA489. GTDB lineage: Archaea > Nanobdellota > Nanobdellia > SCGC-AAA011-G17 > UBA489 > UBA489. The sequence continues at coordinate 9,843 of DAVM01000008.1, forward strand.
ATTTTTTATCCTCTTATGTTGTTTGCTTTGTTTTTCTTATTCAAAGCTTTTACTACTTCTCATTGGAAATTTGGAATTTTTGCTGGTATCTTTACTACTCTTGCTTATAGTTCAAGGTTCTTTAGTATCATTTTATTTTTACTCATTGGTTGTATGATTGTTTATTTCATCTTCAAAAAAGAATGGACTCCTCTTAGAAATAGTATTATCGCTTTAGTTGTTAGTTCTCTCTTTCCTTTCTTTTGGTTTTTAAGGAGTAAAACTTTAGGTAGCACTACTGTTATGAATTTAGTGGAGAACACTGTTGTTTCATTACACAATGAGGCTACTTTGCTTAGTTTAATGTTTATGTTTATTTTGTGGGTTTGTATTCACTTCACTTACATTTTTCTCGCTACTGGTTTCATCCCTAGTTTAATTTTGATGAAAAAGATTCCTAAGCAAGACAAGAATCAAAAAACATGGTTACTCATGACTACTATTTTAGTTTTTGCAATTGTCTTAATTATTTCTAAGCGTGCTATTGGTTTAGGAATAAAAGAAGTTACTTTACTCTCTGGATTTGTTGGGAGAATTATTGGAAGATATGTAGACATCCTACTCCCTTTAATTATAATAAGCGCTTTAATCTGCCTAGAAAGAGGGAAAAAACTAATTACAAAGAGAAGTTTGTATTATAGTAGTGGTTTTATTATTCTTGGTTCTCTAATTTGGTACTTTCCTCTTTTCCCTTTCAACAATACTTCTCTTACGTTGTTTGGACTTGGAAAAGTAGTTATAGAATATATTATTAGTGGAGCAACAGAGTTCTCTTTTATTTCCCCCATAACATTGCTTGTTCTTTTAGTGATTATGATTGGATTAAGCTATAGTATTTACAAGATTAATAGAAGAAAAGAGTTTGACTTTTTTAAAGTAGGTTACATTCTAGGAATTTTTTTCTTAATGACTAACATTGCGAGTTTTGGTGCCATTATCTATACTTCTCAAAAATGGGATGCTAATGAGCAATTACAATTAAGTAAATTCTTAAGTAAAAATGAAGATTCTTTTAACAATGTTATTTTTGATGAAGAATTTTGTGGTTTTGAATTATATCGTGATAATCCTAAAATTCTTTGTTCATCTTCAAAACATTTATCTTTTATTGGTTTTTGGATAAATAAAGACATTAAAGTTGCAAAAGCTAGTGCTTTAAAAAAAGGAGATATCTTAATTACTAAAGCTACTTTAAAAAAGGAAATATTAAAAGAAACTACTAGTGGAATAAAGGTGTATAGAGGATGAACTGGAAACTTATTTTAAGAATTATTATAAGTATTACTTTACTCATAGGATTATTTACTTATATTGATATGAATGAATTATTAAATTCACTACAGCAAGTAACTCCTTTATTAGTTTTGGTTGCTGTTGCGAGCACTCTTCTAGGTATTTTTGTTTCTATGCTTGGATTAAAGATTCTTTTAGATATTAGAAAGAAGGTTTCCTTAGGTAAATTGTCTAAATATAGTTTATATAGTTGGGCTGCTAGTCAATTCTTCCTTGGAAAGCTAGGTACTTTTTCTATAATTTATTTTCTTAACAAAGAAAAGATTTCTTGGAAAGAAAGTTCTGTTTTCATCACTGTTAATCAGTTAGTTACTGCTGTTATGTTATTTCCTCTTGCTATCATTGGTATTTTTATTTTTTTCCCTGAGCAATTCCCTTATGCTATTAGTTTAGTTATTCTTTTAACTATTGGTTTTTTTGTAGGCAAAAAATTAAAGATTGTTAGACGTCTTAAAAGGTTCTTGAATAAAAAACATAAGTTATTTATAGATAGTTTAAGGTTATTAAAAGATAATAAAGAAAGATTATGGTTAAATTTATTAGTCACTTTCATTGGCTTCGTAATTTCAGTTTTAGTTCTTTATTTTTTCTTTTGGAATTTTGGATATCCTGTTGCTATTTGGCAAATTCTTATCGCTTCTGCTTTAGTTACTTTTCTCGGTTTCATTCCTATCAGTTTAGCTGGATTAGGTATTCATGAAGTTAGTAGTGTTTACTTCTTTTCTTTATTTGGTATTCCTGGAGCTATCACTTTGAGTATTTATATTTTATTTAGAATTTGTAAGTATATTATTGCTGGTCTTGTCCTGTTGTACTTTGCTTTTCTTTATGAGTGAGATCATTTTGCACCATACCTGTCCAAGTTGGTATGAGTTTTGTTGTTCCCATAATAATCTTTAATGCTCTTTCTGCTGTATTAATTACCATATACTCTTTTGGTATGTCTATTACTACAGGCATTTTTGTTACTAAATCTATGCAAGAATAAACTGTATTTGCATCTAACCCTGTTAATACAATGTTTCCTGTATCCATTGCTTCTATTCTCTCCACTGCATTCCTTACTGTTATTGCTGGAAATGAAAGCATCGAAGATTCTTCACTTATACTTCCACTGTCTGAAAGTACACAATAAGCATGTTTTTGTAGTTTATTGTATTCAAAGAAACCAAATGGTTTCAAAAAAGATATTCTTTTATCTAGTTCTATTCCCTTTACATGTTCTAATCTTTTTCTTGTTCTTGGGTGTGTTGATAAAATAATAGGCATATCATAATGTTCTACTATTGTGTTTAATAGGTTCAAAACTTTTTTCAGATTATCAGAATTGTCTACATTTTGTTCTCTATGAAAACTTGCTAAGAAATATTTCTTTTCTTCTAACTTCAGTTCTTCTAATATTGTTGATTCATCTATATCTTTCATATAATAATCTAATACTTCTTTCATTGGTGATCCTGTTAAGTATAAAAATTTTGGGTGTATTCCTTCTCTTAAAAGATTCCTTCGTGCGTGTTCTGTATAGACCATGTTCACATCACTTATGTGATCCATTATTTTTCTATTCAATTCTTCTGGAACATTTGCATCATAACTTCTGTTTCCTGCTTCCATGTGATAAAGAGGTATTTTTAATCTTCTTGCCATAATACCTGCTATGGAACTATTTGTGTCTCCTAGTATCAAAACTGCATCTGGTTGCTCTTTTAACATTATTTTTTCTGCTTGAATTAATACATTTCCTAATACTGTTGCTACACTTGTATGATCCACATTCATAAAGTAATCTGGCTTTTTCATACCTAATTGTTCAAAGAACACTTGGTTTAATTCATAATCATAATTTTGTCCTGTATGCACTAAAATATGTTCTGTATATTGTTCTAATAGTGCTACTATTCTTGCTAGTCTTATGATGTCTGGTCTTGTTCCTAAGACTGTCATTACTTTTAGTTTTTTGTGCATTTTCTTAGAGATTATTTGGGTGTTGTATTGTTCCCTTTTTTAAGCTTTCGAAATGTGCTGCTCTTTGTTCTGACCCTTCTCCTTTCATTTGATCTAACAATCTATTCATATCATTATATTTGCAAGGTGGGCAAAGACCTAATTGTATGCTTTCTGCCACTCCTGAACGTACTACTTTATCTTCCCAAATATCAAAGAATCTTCTTTCTTGTGTAATTTGTCCATAAGAAAATTGGGCTGTTCCTTTGTGTTGACAACAAAGGTATAACTCTCCTGTTGCCCCAACTACTCCTATAAGTGGATGAGACTCACATCTAGCATAGTCTTTATGATTTGCATAAAGATCTGCAAATCGTGGAAAGTGTGCATGAACTTTTAAAGCACTATCTTTAAATTCTCCTTTGAATCTTTCAATCTGTTTCCTAACAAGATTAGGTGCTTGTTCTCTTACTATGGTTTGTTGTGTTTGTGGCAAATCGTAGATGGGACGAATTTGTATATAATTTGCTCCTGCAAAATGTGCTTCTTTACAACCATCATAAACTTCATGTAAGGTCGTTGGATTTACTAAGAATCCTATACCAATTGTTGTTTCTAATCCTTCTGCATCACGATGAGTTACCATATCTCTAATACGATCAAGTATATATCTAAATTCATCTCTCTTAACACCATTTTTTGGTTCATGCATTATTCTATGAGATTCTGTTGTTCCTGCATCTAAACTTAATCTTACGAATCTTGTTGAATTAACTATTGTTGTTAAGTTCTTATCAGTAATCATCCCACCATTTGTTATTAACCCTGTATCTACTCCTAATTCATTTGCTCTTTCCATTGCACTAACTGTAAAAGGATTTACTAGTGGTTCTCCTCCTCCTGTAAATAACATTCCTTTAACTCCTTTTTCACCAACATCTTCAACTAATTGCATTAAAATTTCTTCTGATAAATGAACATTATTCGCAGCTCTTCTTGAAGAATATGCACAAAATCCACAGTCATGATTACATTTATTAGATGGATCTACTTCTACTGATACTGGAAGAATGTCTAAGCTTTTCCCTTCTAAGATTTCTTCTACTTGTTTTCTATGAACAAGCATTTTAGTTTCAGTAAATGGGCTTTTTGTTGTTATGATATATCACCTTCTCTGTCAGTTCTTAACCATGTAACATAATTTTTCAATCCTTTTTTAAAAGGAGTAAAATTTAAAGGAGAGAAAGTTCTTTTAAGCTTTTCTATGCTTGGGATGCAAGGTATGTCTCCATCTACTGCTTTTTCATAAGTAATAGTTGGTTCAACACCTATAACTTCTCCTAAGGTCTCTGCTAATTCTTTTATAGTTACCTGCGTATCTGAAGCTACATTGAGTGTTTCTCCCCATAATCCTTTTTCTATGATTCCAGTTGTAAGAGATGCTAGGTCTTGTACGTGTAGAAAATTTCTTTGCAAACTCCCATCTCCATAAATCTTAAGTGGTTGTTCTTCTAATAGTTTTTCTGCAAAGATTGCTACTACTCCTGTTATGGATCCTGGTTTTGCTCTTTGTCCCGGTCCATAAATACTAAAGACTCTAAGACTTGTTGTTTGTATCCCGTGTCTTGCATAAAGTTTTGCTTGCGTTTCTCCAAATAATTTTCCTGCTCCATAAGGTTCAATTGGTTCTAAGGGATGAGTTTCATTTACTACTTCTCTTTGTGGTGTTCCATAGACTCTTCCTGCTGAAAAAAAGAGAAAGTTTGGTACTTCATGTGCTTTCATTCTATCAAGCAATGTTGCTGTGTGTTGACTAACTGCAAAATCTAAGAGAGGTTCTTGTACTGCTTTTTGTACATTTGCATACGTTGCTAAGTGCACTACTGTTTCAACATCTCGAAATGCATCAGCTGAAGTTAGTGTTTTAGAAATGTCTCCAACTGTTACTCTATCTCTTCCATCTAACATTCCTTGTAATTCTGTTGAAGGTTCATTATGTGTCATTAAACTTAGAGTATAATCTTGACCTTTGAGTGTTCTAACTAGATGTTTTCCAATAAATCCATCTGCCCCCGTTACTAATATTGTTTTTGTCATATCTATCAAATCTGATTTTTATGTAATGGTGAAACTGTTGATAAATCTACACTTGCGTCTATTTGCTCATCTGATTTTCCAGTAAAATCATATAATACTTTATTATGTGTTTGAAATCTGCAATTTGGACATTTATCTACTTCTATACTTTCTAAAAGTTCCATTCTTTTAGAACCATACCATATTGCAGATAATGATTGTTCTCTCAAGTCTCCTATTTCTGCTTTTTCTAAACCTCTAAATGGACTACAAAAGTAAGCTTTACCTGTTGCTCCAACTATTGCTAGAAGTGCATGAGCTAAACAACTATCATAAGGTTTTTCTCTCATTGTTATTTCATCTGCTCTGTCTGTAATAATATGTACTTTGAAGGAATCTGTTTCTAATCCTTTTGCTTTCGCTAAAGTTCTTTGTGCTGATTCCCAAGGTGCTGTCCATTCTGGTTTGCCATCAAAATAAAGTGGTCTAAATTGTACATAGTCTAATCCTATAGCTCTTGCTTGTTCTGCTAGTGCTAGTGCTGAGGCTATATTATTTGTGTCCACTAAATATCCTAGTCCAACTACTAAATCTTCTTTTCCTTCTCCTTTTCTTGCTGCTAAGGTTTCTAAGTTTTTCATAATTGTAGTAAAACCATAACGTGGATTTTTTATTCCATGTACTGTTGCGTGTGATTCTTCTGACCCACCATCTAAGCTTATTCTTACAAATTGGCATGATTGAATTACTGCATCTATGCTAGTTTCATTAAATAATGATCCATTTGTTACTAATCCTACGTCCATTCCTAATTCTCTTGCATAAATCATTGCTTCTGGTGTATGAGGATTCATTAATGGTTCTCCTCCTCCTGTAAAAGTAACAGCTTTGATTCCTAATTCTGCTGATTCTTTGAGGGTATGCATCATAATGTCCTTATCTAAGCTTTGTTGTGTTCTTGCACCTGTTCCATCATCTGCGTAATAACAAAAATAGCAAGAATGATTACATCTATCATCAGGATCTAGTTCTAGAGTTATTGGAGGAACTTTTTCTCCTCTACCTATACTCTTCAGAGTAGGCATATGATTCAGCATTTTCAATCTACCAAACTGTGAGGTTTCTTCAGTCATAAGAATAGAATACAAATAAAAAGTCTTATAAATCTTTGGAATGGCCTCTATTAGCCGTTAAACAGCCTCTTAAGCGATTTAAAAAATCAAGAGGTTTTAAATAAGCTTAATGAACTGGTTCTTTTATGAATATCGTTGTTTTTTATCATGATGATGTAAGAAAGATTAGTGGAACTCCTCTTTATATTTTAAAGATTGCTAGAGAACTCGCAAAGAAACATAAAATTCATTTAGTTTTCAAGCATAAAAAGATTGATGTAAGTAAAGAGAAAGGTTTTCAGGAGTTAATCCCTAATAAAAATATTATTACTTACAATCTTTTCAGTTCTGATTTCTCTTTACTTTCTCCTTTATTCTTTGCTAAGTTTTCTCGTTTAGTAAAAAAGATTAAACCTGATTTCATTTACTCTTATAGTCATTTATGGGCTTTGCCTTCTTTGCGTCTGGCTAGAAAAAATAAAATTCCTATTATTTATGAAGCTCATGGATTATGGTATGAACATTGTAAACCAAAAATGCCTTGGATTAAACTTTTTATTCCTTTACTCATTCCTTTTGATAAATGTATTATGGCTAAGTTTGATGGTTTAAACGCTGTCTCTCCAAATGTTAAAGAATTTTACAAAAAGAACAAGAATTGTTTAGTTACTTTTCCTTGTGTTGAGTTAGATGTTATTAATAAAATTAAAAAGAAGGAGGTTAAGAAGGATGATTCAAGAATCTTAGTTACTTATTCTGGCAACTTCAATCCTTATCAAGGATTAGATCTATTATTAGGTGCTATGAAAGTTTTGAAACAAAGAAATTTGTTAAATAAATTCTTGTTTCAATGTATTGGTAATACTGATGATAGTTTGTTAACTTTGGCAAAAAAAGAAGGTGTTGTTGAAAGTATTAAACTATGTGGAAAGAAGAAACCTAGTGAATTAGACTCTTTCTACGCCAAAACTGATATTTTTGTTGTTCCTAGACGTGATTCTGCTAATGTAAAATATTCTTGTGCTGGTAAATTATTAGAATATATGGCCATGGGTAAATGCGTTGTTTCTACTAATGTTGGTGGTGCTCCTGCTTTAATCAAAAGTGGTGTTGATGGTTTTTTAGTTAACCCTAATGAAGAAGAATTAGCTGATGCTTTAATTGCCTTACAAGATAAGAAAGTTAGAGAAAAAGTAGGTAAAAATGCTTCTAAGAAGATTAGTGAAAACTACACTATTGTTCACGCTGGCAAAAATATTGAAGAATTATTTAAAAGAACAACTACTTTAAAAAAGTAACAAAAGAAAAGTTTATAAAGTGTCTTTTTTCTCAAGAAATTATTAAAAAATGGATACACCTCAAAACCCAGCTTATATGATGGTTCAGTCTGACTTACCTGTAGCATTAGAAAAAAGAAGTAACAGACTTGTATTGCACCCTAGGATTATTGAAATGTCTACAAGAGCAGATCAAGAGTTTCAATTACATCCAGATAGGAAAGAAAAAAATGTTGAAGGAAAAATTCGTGGATGGAATGGTGAATATTTTTCTGTAGAACCTCCTAAATTTGAGCATAACACTAAAGATGGAAAGATTATCTTACCTGCTAGAGTAATCAGGGTAAGTGATGATTTTGCTGCTGCACATTTTTACGAAAAAATTGATGGAAATCAAGAAAAAAATCCAATAAGTTCATTAGGTGCATATGTTTCTTTATTTGTAAGAGATAATGTTTCTAGTGAACTAATTGCCTTACTAAGCACAAGGCCTGAGACTGCTTTTGTTAGTCCTAATACTTGGAATAGTGTTGGAGCTGCAGTACCTATAGCTAATGCTGAAAATCCCCTTTATGGTGTAGGGGAAAAGGTTGCTAGAAGTTATGATATAGATTTGAACACTACAGCAATTAGGCATGAAGGAGTGATGTTAGATACTACAAACAATATTACTTTACTTACTGGAAGTGTTATTCTTTCAGAAGAACAAGTTGGTGGTGATTGCAAGTTAACTCCTGTTCCTATTAAAGAACTAGGAGATTTTGTAGAAAGAGAAGGTGGTATTAATGGATGGTTACCTTCTGGACTTTTAGCAATCTGTTCTAGTATTCAACAAATAACTGGAAGAGAGTGTACTAATGTACACGGAGAAGATCAGAGTGTAATTGCAGCTCAAGTTTGGACAAGAGCAGCTGAAGAGTTTCAAAGAAATCCATTAGATAAAAAGACTATTTTAGAAAATCTTGGTCTTGATTTTGTTATTTAATGTAAAAGTTTTTTATAAAGCTTCACACATTCTCTTGCTGAATATTCCCAAGTATATTTCTTCCTGAACTTTGTATGTTGTGTTGTAAAAGTTTTTGTTTTCCAATTCTTCATAAATGCTTTTTCTATAGTTTGTGCTAATTTTTTTGCATCTTTTGCTGGTGTTAATAATCCATAGGGAAAGAAACTAAAGTATTCTCTTGATCCTGGTATATCACTTGCTATTACTGGAACTCCACATGCAAATGCTTCTCCTACTGCATTTGGTTTTCCTTCTGCTAAAGAAGGTAATACTAAGAAGTCTGCTGCATTGATATAGTCTGGTATTGTTTGCAATGGCTTTGCCCCTAAAAATGTGACAACATCTCTTAGATTATTTAATTTCACATACTCTTTTAATTTCTTCTCCCATCTTCCATCTCCTATAATATAACAATGTACACCTTTCCTTTTCTTAACTAACTCTTTCATTGCTTCTAGAAAATAATCTGGCCCTTTAACTTTGACTAGTCTGCCTACATACAAAAGTATTTTTTTATTTTTTATTAATTTTAATTTTGCTCTGCTCTCTTTTTTTCCTTTCGGTTTAAAGAGTTGCATATTTATACCGTTTGGAGTATGGTATAATTTTTCTCTTTGCACTCCTAGTTTCAAAAAATCTTTCAATTGATGTTGGTTATTTGCTGTTATTACATCACAATGTTTCAAAACATATAAGAGTACTTTTCTCATCAAAGCATTTTTTAATGCTATATTTGCTGATGATCCTCTTTCTGTCATCATCAGTGGTTTCTTATACATTTTTTTCAAAAAGACTCCTATTAATGCTGAGTAAGACCATTGGCAATGAATAATATCACTTTTCTTTGCATACTTCATTGATCTTAGGAATAATTTTAAGGAATAAAGAGGAAATTGTAGTTTTGCTAAAAATGATTCTTTTAAATTTTGTGGTATGCCTCCATCTTTGGTTAATCTTTGTAATTTATGAGGGAAAAAGTAATGAAATCTATGTATGGAAATACCATCATACTCTTCTTCTAACTTACTTTTTCCATCTGCTGAACTAACAACGTCTATCTTCGCTCCTTGTTTTGTTAGTGCTTTACAAAGTGCGTAAATGAATGGTGCTTTTACATCTCCTTTATATGAAGGAAATGATGTTGTTAACATGCAGATTTTCATGATTGCAAAGCTATAAAAAAAGCTTATAAGGTTATCTATACTTACTCAATGAATCATAGGAGTACTAATGCAAGCAAGTAAAACTTTAGCTAAAGGTATGTTGATTATTTTGCTAGCTACTGCTGTTGTGAAGGTATTTGGTTATGGTTTTAAGATTGTTGCTTCTAGGTGGTTAGGTATTGAGGGATTTGGTTTATTTTCTCTTGCTTTGGCTCTATTCACTTTAATTGCTGGTTTAGTATTCACTGGTATTAATCTAAGTATTGATCGTTATGTCGCTTTTTATAGGGGAAAAAATAAGTTTGCTTCGGTTAAGAGCACTATTACTTCTGGTTTGTTGCTTATTTTTAGTTTAGCTATTTTTGCTGGTATTATTGTTTTCTTTGGTGCTAATCAGATTGGTTCTTTAATGGGACATACTAACTTAGCTCCTTTACTTAAAGTGTTTGCTGTTATGTTCCCTTTCTTTGCTATTGTTTTAACTATCGAAAAGATTTTGGAGGGTTTCCAACGTATGGATTTGAGTGTTTTTTCTAATCTTATTTTGAATTGTTCTAAATTTTTATTGTTACTTGTTGCTATTTTCCTTGGCGTTAAAGTTTTTGGTGTTGCTATTAGTTTCCTTATTGCTTCTATTTTTACTGCTTTTATTATGCTTTTAATTTTGAGGTGTAAAATTCTTAATAAGTTCTTTAAGAAAGAAAAAGGTAATAATTTAAAAAGTTCTATTAAAGAAATTTTCTTTCATTCTATTCCTTTGACTATTACTTCTATGGTACACACTTTGCTTACTTGGGGTGATACTGTTATTCTTGGTTTTTTCCGTTCTGTTGCTGAAGTTGGTGTGTATAGTTTAGTCCTTCCGACTGCACAACTATTAGCTCTTCCTGTTGTTGCTTCTAATGCTGTTTTAGTGCCTTTGATTAGTAATTTGTTTGCTAAAAGAAAGAATAATGAGATTAAGAGTGTGTACAAAACTGCTACGAAGTGGATTTTTTTAATGATGATTCCTTTATTAGTTTTAATCCTTTTATTCCCTCAGCGTATTATTAATACTATTGCTGGTTCTGATTTTGTAGCTGGGTATACTACTCTTATTATTCTTGCTATTGGTGTGTTTATTGGTTCTTTAGCTACTCCTGCTAATATGATTCTTTTATCTGTTAATAAGACTAAATTAATGATGAAGAATTCTATTATTGCTGCTGTTGTGAATATTGTTTTAAACATTTTCTTAATCCCTAAATATGGCCTTATTGGTGCTGCTGTTGCTTTCCTTGTTTCTTATAGTTTATTGTTTATATTCAGGATTTATGAAGTTAAAACCATCTTTAAAGCGCAGCCTTTTTCAGTGAAGATGGTTGGTATTATTGTTTTAGGGATAATAACTGCTTTATTAGTGCAAAGCATTGATTTTCTTATTTCCCCTTTCATTAATTTTGATGCATTTATGTTGCTTATTAACATTGCTAGTATTGGTATACTGTATCCTAGCTTACTCTATTTCTTTAAATGTTTTGATAGTGAAGATAAAGAAATTTTACAGGCTATTAAAAGACGTGTGTTATTAAAGAAATAATTAATTTTTTTCCATAAATGCTTTTATATTTTCTACTACATATTTTATTTCTTCTTCTGTTATTTCCGGAAAGATTGGTATGGATAAGATTGTTTTTGATAGTTTTTCTGTTATTGGATAGCTTTCTGTATTTCTTTCTTCGTACGCTTTTTGTTTGTGTATTGGTATTGGGTAATGGATTACTGTTGCTATTCCTTTTTCTGCTAAATAGTTTTGTAGTTCATCTCTTTTTTCTGTTCTGACAACATATAAGTGATAGGCATGTTTTGCATAACTCATTTCTTTTGGTAGTGTAATTACTCCTTGTAATAATGCATCATATTTCTTAGCACATTCCCTTCTTTGTTCTATCCAGTTTGCTAAGTGTTTTAACTTCTCTGTTAGTATTACTGCTTGTACTGTATCCATTCTGCTTTTGAATCCTATGACATGGTGTTGATATTTTTCTTTGCATCCATCATTTCTTAACATGTGTGCTTGTTTCATCACTTCTTCATTATCTGTTACTATTGCTCCACTGTCTCCAAATGATCCTAAGTTTTTTCCTGGAAAGAAACTAAAGCATCCTGTTTCTCCTATTGGTGTTTTCTTCCCTTTGTATTCTGCTCCGTGTGCTTGGCATGCGTCTTCTATGACTATTAAATTATGTTTCTTCGCTAATTCTAGTATTGGATCCATGTCTGCTGGTTGTCCTGCTAAGTGTACTGGAATTATTGCTTTTGTCTTGTCAGTTATTGCTGCTTCTAGTTTTTCCACATCTAGGTTAAAGCTTTCTTCATCTACATCTACAAATACTGGTTTTGCTCCTACTTTGGTTATTACCATTGCTGTTGAGAAATAACTGTTTGGTGCTGTTATTACTTCTCCTTCTGTTATACCATAAGCTAGTAAAGAAAATTCTAATGCGTCTGTTCCTGAATTAAGTGCTACACAATATTTTTTGTTACAAAACTTTGCAAATGCTTCTTCAAATTCTGCTATTGCTTGTCCTTGTATAAAGTCTGACTTATCTAGTACTGCTTCTATTTTTGGCATCAAATCTTTCTTCAAGTTTTGTGTTTGCCTTTGGACATCTACAAAATTGACTTTCATAATCTTGAGAATTCTTTTAAGAGCTTTATAAATTTATGGGGTTATTCTACTAATTTGAAAGGCATTGTGTGTGGTCTATCTCCACCGTAATATTGTTCTTTTACTCTTGGTCTTGGATTTATATTGATTATTACTGTGTTTGGTTCTGTTGTTTTCATTGCGTGTGCTATCATTGGTGGTGTGTATACTAAATCTCCTGCTTTCACTTGTATTTTTTGTTCTTCTCCATCTTTTTGTGCTTCTCCAGTTTCATTCATCTTCAATTTTACTGAAGTGCTTTCATAGCTTCCTGCTACGCAATAAACAAATTGACTGACGTCTGGGTGATAATGATTTGCTCTTACATCTCCTGAGTTCTTGAAACTTATGTAGGCTACTTCTACAAAGACATCATCTGGCACTCCTTCTGGAACATTTGGTATCTTAAATCCTTGACCATCTTCTGTTACTTTCAAGAAGTTTACTATTGTTCCTCTTTCGTCTTCTTGTGCTGCTTTTGGCCTAAATTTGATTTCATTTTGTGTCATATTCTTTCTCTTCAATCTTCTTTTTATAAGGTTTTCTAGTCTTTACTCTATTACTTTCGGTTCTGGGAAGGGTATTATGAATTTTACTCCTTGTTCTTTATATTTTCCTAATTTTTTTATTATTTCTTCTGCAAAATTCCATGCTAGTATTACTATATAGTCTGGTTTTTGTTCATCTAATTGTGTTGAAGGTACTATAGGTATATGTTCTATTGGTGTATATCTTCCTTGTTTTAGTGGATTGTCATCTACTATGTAATCAAAGGTTTCTTTTCCTATGCCACAAAAGGTTAACAAGGTTGTTGCTTTTGCTGGTACTCCATAGCCAACTATTGTTTTTCCTTCTTTTTTTAATTGTTGTAGTATGTTTACTACTTTATCTTTCACTGCTGTAACTTTTTGTGCAAAGTTTTCGTAAGTTGCATAGTCTTTTACTCCTCTTTTTTCTTCATCTTCTAACATAATTTGTACTGATGAGTCTATTGCATGGTTACCTACATCTTTTTGTACGAAGACTCTTAGTGATCCTCCATGTGATGCTACTTTTTCTACTCTAAAGATATTCATTCCAAATCTTTTAAAGAAGTGGACAAATGGTGTTAATGAATAATAAGATACGTGTTCGTGATAGATTGCGTCAAAGGTCATTTTGTCCATCATAGAAAATAAGTAATGTGCTTCAAAAACAAATACTCCATTGTCTTTTAATAAAGTATCAAAGGTTTTTACTATTTTAGAAATATCATCTGTGTGTGCAAAGACATTGTTTGCTGTTATTACATCTGCTTTCCCATATTTTGCTAGTATTTGGTCTGCTATTGCTTGATCATGAAAGCCATTTAAAGTGGGTACTCCTTCTTTATTTGCTAGTTCTACTAAGTTGTCTGCTGGCTCTACTCCCACTACTTGTACTCCATGCTTCTGAAAGCCTTTCAACAAGAGTCCATCATTACTTCCTATGTCTACTACTGTTGAGTTTTCATTTAGTTGAAACATTTTTGTTAAGTGGTCTGCCATTGCTCTAAAGTGGTCTCTGAAGGTTTGTGTTGTTGAGGTTACATAGAGATAATTTTTAAACATGAGTTCTGGTGGTACTACACAGGTTAATTGTACTAATTTACAATTTTCACATAAGGCTACGTCTAATGGAAAATATGCTTCTTCTTTGTCTAAGTCTTCTTTTGCTGGTAAGTTGTTTGCTAGTCCTGTACTTCCCAGTGAGAGAAATGTTTTAATATCTGTTCCTTCACATATTCTGCATGCCATTTTTATAGAATTATCTAAATTTGTACTGAGATATTACTTATATCTTGATCTTTTGCCCAAGTTATAAATCGTTTAAGTCCTATGATATTATCTACTTTTGGTTCATACCCGACAAATGTTTTTATTTTTTTCAAGTCTGGACATCTTCTTTCTGGATCTGCTTTATCATATGCATCATTTGGCCCTGCTATATGATTTAATTCTACTTTATTTTCAAATAACTCTACAATTATTTTTGCTAAATTTTCCATTGTTAATTCATTTGCATCATTGCCTATGTTAAATGGTTCTCCGTTATATTGGGAAAATAATACTTGAAATATTCCTGTGATTGCATCTGTCACATAACAAAAGGTTCTTGTTCTATTTCCTCCACCATAAACTGGTAGTTTTTCTCCTTTCATTGCTGCTAAGACTAAGTTTGGTACTACTCTTCTATCATCTAATCTCATTCCTGGTCCAAAGACGTTAAATGGTCTTAATATTTTTGCTGGAACGTGATGTATTTGGTGATAATTTACTGCATACGCTTCGCCTACTCTTTTTGCTTCATCATAACAAGCTCTTGGTCCTGTACAAGATACATTGCCAAAGTAGGTTTCTGGGGTTGGGACGAATTTTGGATCTGGATCTCCATAGACTTCGCTTGAGCTAAAAAGTAATAAACTTTTAACATGTTTTTCTTTTGCTAATTCTAACATATGTTTTGTTCCTAATGTTCCTGAGTCTAAAGTTTCAATTGGGTGTTTCATGTAGAATACTGGTGAACCTATACTTGCTGCGTGTAATATATAGTCTATGTGTTCTTCTGTTTTATAAACTTCTGATACGTCATGTTTAATTACTTTAATATGTTCATTGTCTTTTAATGCATCTTGTAATCCTACAATAAAATTATCTAGAATAATCACTTTACAAGGTTTTTGTAATACATTTGCATTGAGATAATTTAAAGTTCCTACAATATATTTCCCTAGAAATCCTGCTCCTCCTGTTAAGAGTAGTGTTGTGCCACTAAGTTGTGGTGCATACTGTTTTAATGATTCTCCGATGGTTTTGATATCTTCTTCTATAATTTGGTGAGTCATTAGGACTTCATACCCCCTATTGATTAGACTTTTTAATCTAAAGGTCCTTTATAAGATTTTGCATTAAAGATTAAGTTTATAATAGCTATTTCTGGACATCTAATTAATTTCATAATCCATACCTACTTAAGAAAGGAATATAAAGGCTTTAATGAAGGTTCTTTTCATGGTAAGTAACTATAGTATCATTTGGGATGCTGGGGGTGTCATTTACGATTTTGATGTGAGTATCACAAATAGAAGGCTTGCAGTTGATTGTGGAAGAACTCCTGAAGAAGTTTCTGCATTTTTGTTTGGTTCTAGTGCTGAAAGTAGAGAGTTTAATGGAGGAGCTGTCGAAGCTTATAATCTTGGACAAATAGATTCAGTAAAGTTTTATGGAAAGGTAAGAAAAGATTTAGGGGTAAAAATGGATTATAACGAATTCATTGATGCTTGGAATAATATTTTTACTTTAAACACTATTGTTGCTGAATTCATAAGAAGAGTAAGAAATTCTAGAAGACATAGGCAAGCTATTTTATCAAGCACTAATCCTTTACATTGGGGTGGAATGATGAATCTTTTTGATTTAGAGAATCTTCTTGAGAAAGATGATATTATTCTTACTTGTGATCAAGATATCAGAGCAAAAAAACCTACAAAAAAATTATGGGACGCTAGTTTGGCAAGATTAGGTGGAGAAAAAGAGGAGTTTATTTATGTTGATGATGTACAAAAGTATGTTAGTGGTAGTGAAGCTTTAGGAATTAAAAGTATTCATGTTGATATTACTCAACCTAATTTCCAAGAAAGATGTGTTGCTGATGTTTCCAAAGTGCTTGGAATAGAACTTTAAAAATCTGTTTAATTCTAAGTATTTTTAAGAATAGGCAAACTTATAAACTTCTCAAAATCAAACACTTATCATGAAAAAAGTTTCTATAATTTGTCCTTTCTTTAATGAAGAAGAGGCTCTTTTGGAAGTAAGTATCAAATCTTATATTGCTCAAACTTACAAAAATAAAGAAGTTATTCTTCTTGATAATTCTCATCCTGGAATGAAATGTTCTGAATTAGCTAAAAAGTATGCAAAAAAATATAAGTGGATTAAATATTATTATGTGAAAAATATTCCTGGTAAGTGGGCTTCTTTTTATTATGTTGAAGCGATGAAGTATACTACTGGTGAAATTATTTATATGTCTGATGCTAATGTGAAATTATCTGATGATTATCTAGAGTTAACTGCTCCTCTGATCAAAGACAAAGTTGCTGGTGTTGTTGGTAAGGTTATTATTTGGCCTTCTAAACAATGGATTCCTCGTTTTCGTGATGTTATTTGGAATTTAAGGTATAATAATATTCCTCGTTTAGAAAGAGAAACTAATGAGGGTCGTATTTTGCCTAGGACTTTTTCTCGTAAGGCTTATGATGAGGTTGGTGGATATAATGTTGATGCTGGTTGGGCTATTGATACTTTTTTCAATAATGCTTTGCTTAAGAAAGGGTATAAAATCATTTATGAGCCTAAGGCTGAGTGGTGGCATCAGTGGCGTGATAATCCTTGGGATTTGGTTAAATACAGCTTCAAGTTTGGTAAATTAAATTTTGATACTAGTAAGCATGACAAAAAGCAGTTGGTTAAGATGGCTTTTTTCTTGTCTCCTTTTGCTTTTATTGTTGCTGGTTTTTTTAATCCTTTGTTCTTTTTTTACTTAATTCTTCATCCTCTTATTTTATGTTTTAGATACATCACATTATTCTTCAAAGCTAAGGGTGAGAAAAACAGACCTTTTGTTCTTTTTGGTCCTATTGTTAGCTATCTCCAAAATATCCCTTATGCTTTTGGTTTCTTAAAAAGTTTGTTGAGTAAAAAAAAGTAATTAAGATAACTTTTGTACCATTTGCCATAGTTCTAATTGTGATAAGCCTAAGGTATCTCTTATGGAAGTTATAATTTCTTTTGCTGGTTTTCTTTCTCCATTTTTTTCTACTTCTTGTAATAATATTGTGTTTTCTTTATCTCCTGTTAAAATTTCTACTCCTTCTTTTGTTCTTGCTATTGGTTTTCCTGGTATGTGCCCTTCCCATACTTTTGTTGATTTTTGTAATTTTGCTTGCCATACTCTTAAAGGGTTTCCTTGATAAAATGTTGTCACTGCAGCAACTTCTGGGTCACAACCACTTCTTATTAGGTTATAAATTTCTTTTGCTGGTTTAGTCCAATCTATTACATTATCTTCTGGTCTTATAGAACATGTGTAAGTTGCTCCTTCTTCTGTTTGCTCTCTTCTAAAAACTATACTATCTAAATCTGGACTTCTTTCAGGGTGCAAAATGTGTTCATAAACTCTTCCTAAGTTTTCTCTTAAACAATCATTCATTTTTCTTCTTAAATCAACAACTGTTTCTTCATCTGTTATAGTAATTTCTGGTTCCCAATACAAATCTCCTTCGTCTAGCCCTGGTACTGCTTGGAATAAGCTTATAGTTATCTTATTAATGCCATTTCTTACTGCCCATTCAGTATTGCTACTTCCTCTTAATCTTGGTAAAACACAGCCATGGTGTATATTAAAGTAAGTTGGTCCTCCTTCTAACATACTTTGAGGAATTATTTTTGTATAATAGCACATCATTACTGATGTTGGTTGTTTTTCTTCTATGATTTCTTGTATTCTTTTATTATCATCTGTTTGATAGATAGTTAAGCCATTTTGTTGGGCTAATTTTTCTACTGGTAAGCCTTCTGGATAGAGTTTTCTTTGATGTTTATCATCTATTCTAGGTGTAACTACTCCTACTATATCAAAACTTCCTTGTTTTAATAAAGAGTCTAGTCCTGGTTCTCCATTAAAGCCAAAGCCTATGTAGAGAATTTTATCGTTTTCTGTCATTTTATTGGAGTCCTCATTCTAGAAAGGGCATTTATAAGGATTTCGTTCGTTTTTTAGCTGCTAAATAGGTGTTTTGTAGGAGCATTACTACTGTCATTGGTCCTACTCCTCCGGGTACTGGCGAAATATAGGCTGCTTTTTCTTTTACTTTTTCAAAATCTACGTCTCCTTTGATTTTTCCGTCAACTCTGGTTATTCCTACATCTACTACTATTGCTCCTTCTTTTACCATTTCTTCTGTTATAAAATGAGGTTTTCCTACTGCACTAACTATAATATCTGCTTCTTTTATTTTTTCCGAAATATTTTGTGTTTGTGAATGACAAATGGTTACTGTTGCATTTCTGTTTAATAATAATATTGCTAAAGATTTTCCTATTATTTTTCTATTAATTATTACTACATGTTTTCCTGTTAGTGAAATGGCATTATCTTCCAGTAGCCTGATGATTCCTTTTGGTGTGCAGGGTGCAAAACTTTCTTCTTTTGCTATTATTTTTTCCCACATATGTGGTGTGATTCCATCTACATCTTTTGTTTGTTTGATCATAGCTAATATATTTTTTGTGTTTAGATGTTTAGGTAGTGGTAGTTGTACTAAGATGCCATGGATTGTTTCGTCTTCATTTAGTTTTGTTATGAGTTCTTTAATTTCTTCTTCTGTTGTTTGTTCTTCTAATAAATGTTTAACAAAGTGTATTCCTATTTTTAAGCAGGCTTTTTCTTTTCGTCCAACATAAATATGTGATGATGGATCATCTCCAACTAATATTGCTGCTAGTCCTGGCTTAGTTTCAAGTAATGTTATTTTTTCTTTGAGCTCTTGCTGTATTTTCTGTGCCAATAACTTTCCATCTAAGATTGTTGCTGTCATTTTAATAAGTTAAGTCTTGATAAATGGGGAATTGTTTAGCTAAAGAGGTTACTTGTTCTTTTAGTTCTAATAATTTCGCTTCATCTTCTCTATTAACTATTGCTTCATGCATGAAATGTGCAATTTTTTCCATTTCTTCTTCTTTCATGCCTCTTGTTGTTACTGCTGGAGTTCCCATTCTTATGCCTGAGGGGTCCATTGGTCTTCTTTTGTCTTCTGGTACCATATTCTTATTGAGTACTATTCCTACTTTTTCTAGTGCTTTTTCTGCTTCTGCGCCACTTACTTGTTTGTTTTCTAAGTTAATTAATAACAAATGGTTTTCTGTTCCTCCAAAGCATATAGTGAAACCTAATTTTTGTAACTCTTTACATAGCGCTGTTGCATTGTTCTTTATTTGTTTCACATACTCTTTAAATGATGGTTCTAGTGCTTCTTTAAAACAAACTGCTTTTGCTGCAATGCCGTTGTCGTGTGGTCCTCCTTGGAATCCTGGGAAGACTGCTTTGTCTATTTGTGCTGCTAATTTTTCTTTGCAAAGTATTAATCCTCCTCTTGGTCCTCTCAATGTTTTATGTGTTGTTGTTGTTACTATGTCAAAAAGTGGGAAGGGGTTTTTCATTTCTCCTGCTGCTATTAATCCTGCTATGTGTGCAATGTCTGCCATGGTGTAGGCACCAACTAAGTCTGCTATTCTTTTAAATGCTGCATAGTCTAAATCTTTAGAGTAAGCTGAGTATCCTACTAATATTAATTTTGGTTTTTCTTTTTTTGCTATTTCTTCTAATTCTTTAAAGTCTATTTCTCCTGTATTTTTATTTACTTTATATCTTACAAAGTTATAGGTTTTTGCTAGTGTTGTTACTGCATGACCGTGAGTTAAGTGGCCTCCATAATTTAAGTGCATTGCAAGTATTGTGTCTCCTGGTTCTAGGATTGCATTATAAACTGCTATATTTGCTGGTGCTCCTGAATGTGGCTGTACATTTGCGTGTTCTGCTTGGAATAATTTTTTTGCTCTTTCTATTGCTAATTGTTCTATTGCATCAATATTTTTGTTTCCTGCATAGTATCTTTTATTTGGATAGCCTTCTGAATATTTATTCGTTGCCACTGATCCTAATGCTTCTAGTACTGCTAAGCTTACATAATTCTCTGATGCTATCAAGTCTATAGTAGTCTTCTGTCTAGCTAATTCTTCTCGTAGAGCCGCATAGGTCTCCGGATCTGTATTTTTGAGAGCTTCCATCATGGTAACTAGGAAAGCACATAATGAGCTTTAAAAAAGTATTGGAATAGCATTTAAGAGTAAATTTATGCCTCAAAAGGTTTAAATAAAGAAGATAAGCTTTTAGCAAAGAATTTATAAAAATTGTAAGGAAGAAGATTTAAAGGAACATGAAATATAAAGAAGCTGTTGAGTACCTAGAAAGTCTCCAAGGATTTGGGTCTGGTCCTGGTGTTGAGAAGACTAAAAAATTATTGGCATTTTTTGATAGTCCTCAGAAAAGGTTGCAGTATGTTCATGTGAGTGGATCTAATGGAAAAGGATCTACTTGCGCTATGATTAATGAGATACTTATTGCTGCTGGATATAAAGTTGGTCTTTTTACTTCTCCTCATTTGTATAAGTATAATGAGCGGATTAAGGTAAATAATAAAGCTATTTCTGATAAAGAGTTTGTAGAGTATACCAAAAAGATAAGACATCTTATTGAAAAAGTGAGGAAAAAAGATGAGAGTTTGGTTCCTGGTGTTTTTCAAGTGATGACTATTATGGCTTTTTTGTATTTTGCTGACAAAAAAATTGATATTGGCATAATTGAAGTGGGAATTGGTGGAGAGTTTGATAGTACTAATGTAATTGAAAATAATTTTATTTCTATTATTACTAATATTGCCTTAGAACATACTACTATTTTAGGAACAACAAAGGAAAAGGTTGCAAAAAGTAAGGCTGGAATCATTAAGCAAGGGTCTATAGTTATTACTTCTGAAAAAAGTAAGCAATTAAAAAATATTTTCAAGAAAAAGGCTAAAAATAATAATGAAGTTATAGAGCTTGATGAAAAGGACATTATACCATTACAACAGACTAGGAAAGGGCAGAAGTTTCATTTTAAAGATTTGAAAAATCTTGAAATTCCTTTTTTAGGAAAACATCAATTGGAAAATGGTGCTGTTGCTATTCTTTGTGCTCAGTCTCTCAGAAAGTGTAAGTTTAACATAACTGATAATCATATTAGAAGAGGGCTTAAAAAATCTTTGTGTAGTTTGCGATTAGAAGTTGTGCATGAAAAACCTCTAATTCTTATTGATGTTGGGCATAATGTCCATGGTATAAAAACAATCCATAAAGTGATGGAAGATGTGTTCCTTAACAAAAAAAGAGTTTTAGTTTTTGGTTGTTCTTATAATAAAGATTATTCTGAAATGATTTCTATTCTAAGTAAAGAGGCTAATACTATTATTGTTACAGAAGCAGATTATCATGGGGTTGATCCTAAGGAACTTAGTAAACATATTCCTACGAATAAGAAAGTATATCAAACTAAGAATGTGCAAGAGGCAATAAAGCTAGCAAAAGATATTTCAAATAAGAAGGGTATGATTATGGTTTTTGGTGGACTCTATCTTGGGGCTGAAGCTAAGAAGGCTATTGATAAAATTTTCTAACAAAATAATTAAATGGCTATTGCTATATTCCATTTTGGTTCTAAGCTTATGGTATAATAATAAATGAGTAGAGAGAACCAGGTTAAAATGGTGAGTAAAAGAACTGATTTTTTCAAGAGTTTATGTTGTATTGCTTCTATTCCTTGTACTAAAAGGAGTAGATAAATTGGAAATAAGTAGACTGAGTATCTAAAAGAATAAAGTGGGAAGATAAAGGAGAGGAACACTAATATCCCTATAGGTAAAAAAAGTGATAAGACTAAAAAGACCCCTTTTGTAGTGTTTTTGTTCAGTAAAGTGTAACAACCATGGAGAAAAACTATGGAAATTATTCCAAAGAGAATAAAGAAGTAAGAAAAGTTTGTTAGTGTTGTTGATACATCTACTGTCATAGCGTATTTGTAAAAGATGTGAGGTATTATGTACCAATTATGTATTCCTAATAAGTCTAATGTTGCTGCTGCCGGAACAAAAGTTGTTGCTTGCTGAAATAAGATAGGTAACCATAATGCACAAAGTAGCGTTGTTACTCCCATACTTATTAAATAAGGTTTTAATTTAAAAGATTTAGTGCAATAAAGAATGAATGCTATAATAAAATGTGTAATCACATAAAATGCTGCAAAGACATGTGTATAAAAAGAGATTACATAAACTAAAGTGAGCCAGTACAAATAATTTACTTTATTAGTTTTTATATAATAATAGAAAAGTAAGGTTGCTAATAAAAATAATACCATTAAAAATATGTAAGAACGAATGTGTTGTGAGTACATTATATGAAAAGGATTAATTGCTAGTAAAAAAGCTGTTAAAAGTGCTATTTTTTTGGTAAAAAGTTCTTTAGTTAATAAATAAACTAAGTAAACACTTAATACTCCAAAAAGCACCATTAAGAATTGTAAGGCGTAATGAGATTTTCCAGTTAATTGCATAGTAAATGCTAATACATAATTGAAGATTGGTGGATAAGTATATTCTTCTATAGTTTCATAGTATTTCCCACTTAAGGTGTCTTCTGCATAGACAATACTCCATTGTTCATCTGTTCCTGGTGCTTTGCTGTCTAAATGATATAGCCTCAAAAAGAGTGCTAAAAGCAATATTAGCAGTAGCCAGTGTTTCTTCAGTTGCATTAGTGAAAAAGAGGCATAAAGCTTTAAAAGGGTTTGTATGCCTATAGAACTACCATGAAAATTTGTATGGTGCTCGGAACAAGGCCTGAAATTATAAAATTAAGCCCTATTATGCGTGCATGTGAGGAAAAAGGTATTGAATATTTTATTATCCATACTGGTCAACATTATGACAAAAATATGGATAGTATTTTTTTTGAAGAGTTAAAGCTAGCTAGTCCTAAATACAATTTGGGTGTTGGTTCTTGTTCTCCAGGAAAACAGATTAGTTTAATGTTAGAAAGAATTGAAGAAATTTTGTTAAAAGAAAATCCTGATGTAGTTTTGGTGCAGGGTGATACTAATTCGGTTTTGGCTGGTGCTTTGGCTGCAAAGAAAGCTAACTTAAAAGTTGGTCATGTTGAAGCCGGTTTGCGTAGTTATGATGAATCTATGCCTGAAGAACATAACAGGATTTTGGTTGATCATATTAGTGATTTTTTATTTGCTTCTACTGAAGATGCTGCTCAAAAGATTGATAATGAAGGTATTAAAAAAGAAAAAGTGTATGTTGTTGGTAATACTGTTGTTGATGCTGTTTACCAAAATGGTGATATTGCAGAACAATCCAAAAATATTTTGAAGTCATTAGGTTTAGAAAAAAATGAGTATATTATCACTACTGCTCATCGTCCTGCAAATGTTGATAGTCCTGTTCAGTTAAAAAAATTAGTTGATGGATTAAATGGTGTTGTTAAAGAGTTGCAATTACCTCTTATTTTTGCTGTACATCCTAGAACAAAAAACTGTATTGAAAAAGCTAAGTTTATTTTGGATGATTTAGTAAAACTTATTGATCCTGTTGGATATTTAGATTTCTTGCAATTATTAAAAAATGCTAAATTAATCATTACTGATTCTGGTGGTATTCAAGAGGAAGCTTCTGTGTTAAAGGTTCCTTGTGTAACTACTAGAGAAAATACTGAGCGTCCAGAAACTCTTACTCTTGGTTGTAATATTCTTTCAGGAGTAGAGCCTGAAAAGATGATAGCTTGTGCAAAAGAAATGGTTAATAAATCAAGAGATTGGAATTCTCCTTATGGTGATGGAAAAACTGGTGAAAGAATTGTGGAGATCATAAATCAATGATTTGGATTGCTTTACCTATGTATAATGAAGAGAAAGATATTGAGCCTTATTTAACTAAAGTGAAAGCTGAGATGAAGAAGATTAAAGCAGACTATAAAGTGCTTATTCTCAATGATGGTTCTACTGATAATTCTATTTCTATTGTTAAAAAGTTAACAAAAAATATGCCTATTCTCTTAATACATCACAAAGTGAATCAAGGTTTAGGAATTACTATGAAGGATTTGTTTGCTGAGGTTATCAAAAGAACTAAAGATGATGATATTATTGTTACTATGGATTCTGATAATTCTCATGATCCTAAATACATTAAACCTATTAGTGATTTAGTAAAGACTGGTAGATTTGATGTGGTTATTGCTTCTCGTTATGCTCCTGGTGGTAAAGAAGTTGGTTTGTCTCTTTTTAGGTCTTTCTTAAGTCGTGGTTTAGGAACATTACTCAAAATTGTTTTTCCTGTTAAAGGTTTAAGAGATTATGGTATTGGGTATCGTGCTTATGATGCAAAAGTCTTAAAGGCTGCTAATGAAAAGTATGGTGCTAGTTTTATTGAAGCTACTGGTTTTCCTGGTATGGCTGAAATTTTGTTAAAATTAAGAAGATTAAAAAAATTACGTGTTGCTGAAGTTCCTCTAACTTTACGTTATGATTTAAAAAAAGGTGATAGTAAGATTAAAATTGGTAAGACAATTATTGAATATCTAAGGGTTCTAACTAGAGAAAGATTTCGTTTTTTTTAGAGTTTCCCAACTAGATGTAAAAATTTTAATTTTAATACCATAGTGTATCCTTTAAATAAATGTTTCATTCCTAGTTTTGATTTTCCTTCTTTTCTTTCTTCAAAGGATATTGGTACTTCTACTATTTTGAATTTTTTTAAATGTACTTTGTATAATATTTCTTGTACTATGTCTGGTCCTTTTGCTATCATGGTATCTAAGTTTATTGTTTCTAACACTTTTCTTTTGTAACATCTGTAGCCTGAATTACAATCTTTGACTTTGACTCCTAAGAAGAGTTTGATGTACATGTTTGCTCCAAAGGTTACAAATTGTCTCCAGAGTGGTCTGTCTCCATCACTTCCTCCTTTTACAAACCTTGATCCTAATGCCATATCTCCATCATGTAAAGCTTCTAATAGTTTGGGTATGTATTTTGGATGATGAGAATAGTCTGCGTCCATTTCTATTATTGCGTCTGCTCCTAATTGTAGTGCTTCTTTAAATCCTGCTATGCCTGCTAGTCCTCTTCCTTTGTTTTCCATTCTTCTCAATAAATGGATTGTTTTGTCTTTTTTGCTTAATTTTTCTACTATTTTCCATGTTTCATCTGGACTATTATCATCTGTTACTAGAACATGTAAGTTTTTTATTGGTAATTGTTTGATTGCTTGTATGAGCTTTGCTATGTTTTCTGATTCGTTATAGGTTGGTATCATTACTATTGTTTTCATATGTTTAATTTCCATAAAGTTCTTTTAATAATTTTTTGCTTTGTACTTCCCAGTTATAAGTTGTCATTATTTCTTTTCTGTTTGTTTGCCCTATTTTTTGTGCTTTTTTCTTTTGTGTTAATAATTTGTTTACTGCTTCTGTTATTTCTTTTATGTTTCCTTCATTAACACTGTAACCATTTTTTCCGTTCACTACATAGTTTTTGAGTGTTCCTATGTTACTTGCTATGATTGGTTTTCCACTTGCTTTGTATTCATGTATTTTTATTGGTGAATAATAGTAATCTAATTTTTTGAATGGAGGGTAAGTTCTGTCAAAGAGTGCTAAACAAATGTCTGCTGCTGCTATATAGTTTGGTAGTTGTTCAAAAGGTATTTTTCCTAATAAAAGGATATTTTTTTCTAATTTTAATTCTTCTATTAGTCTTTTGCTTGTTTCATAATGTTCTCCTTTTCCTAGCATCAAGAATTTTATTTGTTTGTCTTTCTTTATCAAAGGCATTACTGCTTTAATCATTGTTGTGCAAGAGTGCCATTTGGAGAAGCTTCCTACGTAGAGGAGTGTTTTTCCTTTCACTAGTCCATATCTCTTCTTGAGGTGTTGTGTGGGTAGTTTTTCATTAAATTTTTGAGGGTTTGCTCCTGTATGTATGAAGTAGCTTTTTTCTTTTGGTATGGTTGTTAAAAATATTGGGTGTGTTATAGTAATTTTGTCTGCTCTTTGTACTATTATTTTATGCCACCATTGCATGAATTTGTGAGTGAATGAATCTTTTCTTATTTGTCCTAGGATAAGAGGAATTTCTGTGTAAGGTTCTATCATTGAATAGATTGTTTTTTTCCCTAATAAATTTCCTGCGAAGAGTGCTCCTCCTCCAAAGATTTTTCCTCTTTCATAGACTAATCCGATTTTGTTAAATAGTCCTAAGAAGAATGTTATGATAAAGGGAAAGAGAAAGTAAGAGCTTACTCTCAAAAGTGTTGTTGGTAGTTTTGGTAAACGAATTATGGTTATTTGTTTTCTCTTTTCTATGTATTTTTGGGATTTTTTGTGTGTGCAGATTAAGTAAACTCTATCACAGAGGTCACTTAGTGCTTTGACTATTTCTCCTACGTGTGTTGATCCTCCGTGTGTTCCTGGGTAATCTACGTCTGGCGCTGAATAAAGAAGCGCTGGATAGTTTTGTTTCATGGTAATTGCTTCCTCATAGGAACGTTTAAATGTGTTTCTGTCGAGTTAAGAATAGTATGTTTGAAGAACAAACGTTTAATCTACTCAAGTGGTTTGAACAGCATGAAACAGAGAATGGTTTGTTTATTAGTAATGCCCATCATCCTATTTAGGGTGTTGAAAATGAGAATGTGTTGCCTCATTCTTTTCATTATTTTGGTATTATTTTAAGTTTGGGTAGTTGTCCTGTGTACTTTGCTTATCCTTATATTCAAAGAGCTAAGAAAGCTTTAGGTATTGAAAAATATCGGAGAGTATATTTAGGTATTTCTTTTGGATATGCTGATGAAAATCCTGATAGGCCTGCCAGACATCATGTTGATGAAGTGACCAATAATATCTAGATACATAATTTTTTAAAGAGCTTTATTCTCTTGAAAGCATGGCTATTCACCTTTTGAAGCGGTTTGAGGACAAATTCCGTGATTTTGTTATGTGGTTGGATTACTTAGCTTATGCTTTGCTCAATCCTTTCAAGTTCAAGCCTTTTCCTAAGAAAGTTGAACGTATTCTTGTTGTTGAATTATTGAAGATGGGTGATTTGCTTGTTGCTACTCCTACTATTCGTGCTTTGAAGGAGAAGTTCAGAGATGCTCAAATTGATGTTTTGGTTTTACCTAAGATGAAGGAGGTAGTCAAGAATAATCCTCATGTTAATGAAAAAATTGTATATGGCTCTTTCAAGAGAACTAAGGAAATAATCTCTTCTAAAAATTATGATCTTTCTGTTTTGTTGCATCCTGGTTCTTTCAAAATAAGTTGGTTGCTTTTTTGTTCTAACATTAAGTATCGTCTTGGTTGTGCTAAATCTGGTATTCGTTATGGTAAGGGTTTTTTCTTGAATAAAAAGATTAAGCCTAATCTTGTTTGGCAGCATAAAATTGAAGATAATCTTGATGTTGTCAGATCTATTGGTGTTGATACTTCTAATAAACAAATTGTTCTTCCTGTTGATAAGGTTGCTAAAAAGAAAGTTATGTCTCTTACTAAGAAGTTTGGAAAAAAATTGATTGGTATTCATGCTCCTTCTTTGCATCGTTCTCAACAGTGGGTTCCTGAACGTTTTGCTGAGGTTGCTGATAGTTTAGTTAAGTTGTATAAATGTCATATTGTTTTTACTGGCACTGATGAAGATAAGAATTATATCAATCATATTATTAGTATGACTGAAAAGAAGAGTAGTATGAGTAATTTTGCTGGTAAAACTAATCTGCAAGAGTACATTGCTTTGATTGATAAACTAGATCTATTAATTAGTGTTGATACTAGTGCCTTACATATCGCTTCTGCTACTTCTACTCCAACTGTTGCTTTATTTGGTCCTACTATCCCTATGATTTGGGGTCCTTCTTATCCTAAGAGTAGTGTTATTTGGAAAGAAAAGAGTAGTTGTGTTGGTTGTCGTAAATATGCTTGCGTGTTCAAGAAAGATTTTGAGTGTATGCGTTCTATTAATGTTATTGATGTATTAAAGCAGGTTGAAAAACTCATAAATGTGTAATAATATCTGCTTTTGTGACTACTCCTTTTAGTTTTCCTTTTTCTTGAATGAGAAGTATTGAATAAAATTTAAGAAGTATTATAATCATTGACAGTTTTGCGTTTTTTGTTATTATTGGTGGATTTTCTACCATAATTTCTTCTGCAGATGTTTTTAAAATATGTTCCTCAGCATGATCTACTAAGCATGATTCTGTTACTAATCCTATTATTTTCCCAGAATCCAGTACTGGTACTTGGGAAATCTTATGTTTTACAAAAAGTTTAATTATCTTATCAAATTTATCTTTTTTACCAACAGTAATTACTTGTTTACACATGATATCTTTTGCTTCTTTCTCTATATGTTTTGTTAATTGTTCTATAGCTTCTTCAATTTTTTTTACATAAGTATAAGTCGGGTCTAATCTTCTAGCTTCTATTTTTGTAATCATAGATTGGCTCATGCCTGCTTTTTGTGCAAACTGATGTTGTGTCAAATCTAGTTGTTTTCTTATTTTTTTGAGTTGTGTTATATCAAAGACCATATGAATGCATTAAATTTCTCATTTATAAATATTCCTATTAGAATAATATTGTCACAAATTTATTTATAGATTTAAAGATAAGGACAATAAAAGTTACGGAGGAAATAAAAAATGACAAAACACTCATTACGTCTTTTTTCAAAGAGAATAGGAGATCTCTCAGCATTGGTTGCGTCTCTTCAAGAAATCACAATTGAAGAAAAAGCAGGAAAAGAATTCCTAGGTGCAGCTTATGGCATAGACTTAAACCATTGTGCTCTTTTGGGAGCTAAGTATTGTCAAAATTTTCATAATGCACGTTGGTATCACGTAGCTCAAGATTCTGATAGGCACTTAGAAGAAATACGTAAAAGGCAGCCAAGTACGTTAAAAATAGAATTTTATAGAGAGTTTTCAGGGTGAAATAAATGACCTTATTCCTCTTAATAGTCCTTCTCCTTTTTTCTTATACACATAGGCTTTTATTTCATCTCCTAGTGCTAGAGAATTCCATTTCCAGATGTCTTT
>DAVM01000010.1 GCA_002505585.1 Candidatus Woesearchaeota archaeon UBA489
AGTTGCTACTTCTTTTGGATCATAATGTTTTTCTTGTCTTGTATAAGAATGTTTGTCATGAAATAATACTAAGTCATAACCTTTCAACTTTAGTTGTCGTATTATTCTTTGTCCTTCCCTATAACTTAAAGATTTGTTTTTCGTTGATCCTGTAAAGTGTAATCCTATGAGTTTTGTTGGTCGTAAGTTATTTCTTCTCATGTATGTTTTTGCCCATCCGTCATCTTTTATACTATATTTCAAATTATACCTTTGTGTTAGTAAGGTAACTCCTAATTCTTTTGCTACTTTGAGTGTTTTGTGTTCTCTGTAATAACTTATGGGTAATCTTGAATACAATTTTGCTGGTGTCCTGAACATTTTTACAAAGTGTGTTTCAACTATACCATATTTTTTTTCTGCTTTTCTAATGTCTTCTTTTATGATTTTCTTTTCACTAAAGAATTTGAGTGGATTGCCATAATGTGGGTTTTGTTTTAGTGTTGAATATGTGAGTTGATTGATTGCTGTGTCATATTTCAAGAGTTCATGATAAAGTGGTTTATTGATAGTCATGACTGTTATATGGCTTTTAGGGTTCTTTCTCTTCAGAGAGTGTATTGCTGGTAGTGCCATTAAACAGTCTCCTATGCCATGTAAGAGGACTATCAGTATTTTTTTGGTGCTCATGGGTTTGTAGTGCTGTAGTAAAGATTATAAAAGTTTGTATAGAGTTCTTTTACTATGATATCTGTTATTATCACTTCATTTAAGGAACCTGGAACTATTGGGACTGCTATTGAAGCTGTTCTTAAAAATAAGATTAATGAAAAGGTTGAAGTTATTGTTGCTACTCCTGATAAAGAGACTGCTGCTGTTATTAAGAAATATAAAAAGGTGCAGTATTTTAAGGATCCTGGTAAAGGGAAGTCTTTTGCTTTGAATTTGTTGTTCAAAAAAGCTAAGGGTAAGATTTTGATTTTAACTGATGGTGATGTTTTTGTTAATACTTCTTTGCAAAAGATTGTTGATGCTTTTAAAGATCCTGAAGTTGGTTGTGTTTCTGGTCGTCCTATTGCTTTGAATAAGAAAAGTTCTATGTTTGGTTATTTTAGTCATTTGTTATTAGATGCTGGTGCTCATAGTATTCGTAGTGATTTAAATGCTAAAAACAAATTCTTGGAATGTTCTGGTTATTTGTTTGCTTTCCGTAATACTATTAAGACTATTCCTCTTGATGTTGCTGAGGATTCCCATATTCCTTTTGTGTTTTGGAAAAAAGGTTTTAAAGTTCGTTATGTTCCTGAGGCTAAAGTGTTTGTTAAGTATCCTAGTAACTTAAAGGATTTTATTAAGCAGCGTGTGCGTACTGCCAAAAGTCATCAAAAATTAAAAAAGTATAATAAGGATTTTCCTCATGTTAAGAGTTTCTGGAATGAGCTTCGTTTAGGCACTTTTAGAGCTTTAAGCTACCCTTCTAATTGCAAGGAATTCTTGTGGACTTTGTATTTATTCCCTCTCCGTTTATACATTTGGCTTGCTGTTTTCCTCCAGACTAAGGTTTTCAAAAAACACTACACTGATGCTTGGGAGCGTGTTGAAAGTACTAAGAATTAAAGCAACAAGTTTTTATACCTCTCTAATCTTGTCTTTTTCATGGATGCTCTAAAAAAGAGACAAAAAAAGGTTTTGGATTGGGTTAAAAACCATCAAGGTTCTGTTATTTTACTTATTGCTGGTATTTTGTTAGCCATTCGTTTATATTATTTTTTCCTCACTGTTAATCAACCTGTTTGGTGGGATGAGGGTGATTATTTAAATATTGCTCGTTGGTGGGCTTTTGGTTCTCCTCAATGGGATGTTGATCCTCTCCGTCCTTTACTTTTCCCTTTCCTTGTTGCTGGTTTGTTTAAGATTGGTTTGAGTAGTGAGTTCTTCATTCGTTTAATTCCTTTTTTATCTTCTATTATTAGTGTTGTTTTAGTGTATTTTATTGGTAAGGATTTGTATGATAAGAAGGTTGGTTTGACTAGTGCTTTTATGTTGACTGTTTTTTGGTCTTTTCTTTTCTTCAGCTTCCGTATGTTAGTTGATGTTCCTGTTGCAATGTTGTGGTTATTGTCTTTATTTTTATTCATTCGTGGTTATGAGCATGGTCAGAAGAAATGTTTATGGCTTTGTATTCCTGTTATGGTTCTTGCTTTTTTAATGAAGTTTACTGGTGCTTTGCTTGCTCCTATTTTAGTTGTTTATTTATTCATTGTTTACCGTTTAAAGCCTTTAAAGGATAAGAACCTCTGGATTAGTATTGGTCTTGGTGTCTTAACTGTTTTACCTTTCCTTTGGTATCAATTTTCTCGTTTTGGTCATCCTCTTGCTTTCTATGTTAAGGCTATTGGTGGTCGTGCTCCTAGTCCTCGTTCTATGTGGCAGACTTTTATTGATTACATCAAAGTTACTTTTCCTCATATTGAAACTGCTTTCCTTATTTTGTTTATTATTGGTTTCATTATTCTTTTATTTGAATTGATTATTGGTTTTGATTTGTTATGGAAGAAGAGAGATAAGAATCTTAAAGCTAATTTGTTACTTTTACTTACTTTCCTTGTCCCTTTCTTGTACATTGTGAGTCTTGGGTATGGTAGGTATATTGAAGAGCGTTATTTGTTCATTATGTATCCTTTTATGTTTATTATTGCTGCTAAAGGTTTATTTGATTTATCTAAATACATTAGAAAGCATAGTAAGGTTATGGCTACTTTGGTTATTATTGCTTTTTTAGCTGTTGGGTTTTACCAAAATGTTGAGCATGGTGACAAGCTTATTAGGTCTAAAGAAAATTCCTTTGGGCAAGTTAAAGAGTCTGCTATATGGGTTCGTGATCATTCTGATCCTGATGATCTTATTTTTGTGCACCATACACAAGCTGAGTTTCAGTATGCTTCTAATAGAAAGGTGCAGGGTATTCCTGGGGCAGATGCTACTGAATTAATTAAGGAAATTGTTGAGAAGAAACCTAAGTTTGTTGTTTTAAATGTTTTTGCTAGAGTTGGTGAAGCAGATGCTTGGAAGATTGCTTTTCCTTATGTAAACACAGATATTTTTAAGCCTGAAATTAGTTATAAGCCTTTCATTGATGATAAGCAACAAATTCCTATTGTAACTGTGTTCTCTATTAAGCCTGAATTTTATGAAGGGAAGAAATAATGTGGAAAACTGTTGATAGACCAGGTCAGTCTGGTTTTAAAAAAGATGCATTAGTAACTAAATGGAATGGCCTATATGGTAAAGGAAATTGGCGTAAAGCTTGGACTTTTGAGGAGAAAATAATTGATAAATTAAGAGTTTTCAAGATTTGTGAAGATGCTTATTATGCAGATTCTATTGCTAGAGAAAAAATTTGGACAAAGTTACTTACTGAAGCAAAAGAAATTTATGATATGTTACCTGAAGAAGTAGATTCAGGTTTAGACTACAAAAAACAGCATAAATTTACTCGATTCCATGATATTTGTATTCGAAATGTTCTTATAAGAAGAGGTTGGAAGTTTAAGGGGGAAAAAATACAAAAGATACGTTGGAATAAAGAGAATCCTAATTGGTTTAGTGAAAATTTCGATCCAGGAAAAGTAAAGTTTCACCTGCCAAAGCTAATCTGCAAACCTAATTTAACTGGTTGGTGGAATAAAAATTCTGTTGAAGATTTTTACCAAAGTAACAAAGTTCTTCAAGCAAAGGAGTAAATTAATTTTTTGTTTTCCTTAGTGCTCTTAATGCTTGTACTCCTTCTAGTACTCTTAAGATAAAAAATCCTAGTAAATGTATGGGATCTGCTAATAATAGTTTCCAATTTTTCACATATGCTTTTCTTATGAATCTGAATTCTCCTTTTTTTGCTTGTGGATGTTTATTCAAATATTTTTGTAGTGATAGGGAGTAATAGTATCTTTTTTGTAAGAATTCTTTTAAGGAAATATTTTCGTCGTA
The DNA here is from genome assembly GCA_002505585.1 of Candidatus Woesearchaeota archaeon UBA489. GTDB lineage: Archaea > Nanobdellota > Nanobdellia > SCGC-AAA011-G17 > UBA489 > UBA489. The sequence continues at coordinate 3,967 of DAVM01000010.1, forward strand.
ATGGATTATACCTTTTACTCTTCCAAAGGTTGTGTGTTTCATTACTCTTTTGTGCATGTC
>DAVM01000012.1 GCA_002505585.1 Candidatus Woesearchaeota archaeon UBA489
ACTCACAAAAGTTAAAAGAATTAAAAATGCAAAGAGAATTGCATAAGTTTTTTGTTTGTTTTGGTCTTTTTCCACCATAATTTTAAGTGTTCTTTTCAATATAAAAAGGTTTCTAAGGTGTTTGTGGTGGTGGGTTGCTGGTCATTTCTGTTGCTATTTTTTCTGGGTCTGCTTCTTGGAGTTGTTGTATTGAGAATTCTATTCTGTCAAACATGTCATTTTTGGTTACTCTTCCTATTAATTCATATTGCTTCCCTAAGAGTGTTTGTTTTTGTATGTCAAAGAGTGTTATGTCTTCTTTCATATTCTGCACTGTCGTTTCATCTGTTCCTAAGAGTGTTATTGCATGTTCTCTGAATGCTACTGCTCTTATGTTGCTTGTTCCATCGTCAAAAAAGAAGTTTAAGATAGGAACCCATGTTCCTGTTACTGCTCCGTGTTCTGCGCATGTTCCATTGACTATTTTTTTGTTACATTCAGAACAAGACTCATAGAATCTTGGTTCAAAGACTTGTACTACTGTTCCTAAGATTTTAGTGTTTGCGTCTCCTGGTTGCAAGTCACTGATGTTTTTCTTCACTGCTTCTGCTTGTTGTTGTACTGGTTGTGCTACTGCATTTATAGTTACTCCTTCTGGATTTAATTCTAATTTTCCTGTTCCTCCTAGGTGGAGTTCTTTAAATCCTTGGTTTTCTCTTACATAAGCATCTTGTAATTTGATAATTACATCTTCTTTTATTTCTTGGTTTTCTAAATGTTGTAAGTGATGTACATCCCATAAAACTATTCTTATGACTCCTGTGTCATCTCCTATTAAGAAACTCCCTACTTTTCCTTCTTTGCCATTTTTGTTAAAAGTTCTTATATCATATACTCTTAGTACTTTACCAAAGACTGTTGCATTTCTCATGCTTGCTTGTAGTTTTGCTATTTTTATACCATTCTTGCGAATGTTTTCCATTAAGTTTATACCTAATTCGTTTGCGACTATGTGTGCTGCTCCTTCTTTACTTATTAATCCAGAAAGTTTGTTTAATTTTTCTTTTATTTTCGCTTCTACTTCTGATTCTGTTAGTTGTTTTTGTGTTTGTATATTTTTTATTATATCTTCATAAGTTAAGCCCATCATAGTTTTCTAAGCCCCCATTTAAGTAAAGAGATTATTCTGTGTTTCTTGGAGTGTTTTTAAGTTTATCGCGAATGAAATGGCTATATTTGTTTGTACATGCTTAGGTTTGGTTTTAATAACTTTTAAGTAAGCAATGTCACCTTTTTGTTCTTTGAATAGGGTAAAAGAAGGTCTTATTCCACAGTCTAAGCCAGGAATTTCTTTATCTTGTTTGAGTAAACAGTTGGTGTTTAAAGAGAGTTTTTCATAGATAAATAAGTATTCTTTAAGATTATAAGGAATGCTTTCTCTGAAAGAAGGGTTGAGTGTATAAGCTATATCTTCTCCTTTAAAAGAAAGTTGTTTTTTTGCTAAGCCTATAATTTCAACTGAATTTTCTGAAACTGTAATAGTATAATCATAATTTTTTATGCCATCAACAAAAGTTACTTCTTTAAATGGTTCTTTCAAAAATGTTATGAAATGTTTTTTGAAGAATGTTAAGTATTTTTCTTGTAATTTTTTTTCTTCTAAGATACAAGAGTCTTTAGAAAATAAGAGTACTTTTAAGTCTTCTTTTTTACAAGAGTCTGCAAAAGGTCCTGCTATTTTCAAATCTTTCGCTGCTAAATACATAGAGTTCCTAACACTTTGGTCAAGGTAAAGTTGTACTTCTTTTCCTACATTCAATTCATCTAATGATCTTAGAGCTTTTGCACCAACAAAATCTTTTTGAGGGTTTGTTCCATAATACAAGAGAGATACTGTTGTTATTAAGTAAGCTAAAGAAATAATTAATAAGACTACTGTTCCTTTTTTGTTAATTTTGTGGTTTATCATGCTTCAAAAACTATTTGTAAAGAAATTGTTTCTCCATTTTTGTAAGGTATCTGGTAGATTGGTGCGTCTTGTGAGAGTATGCCTGCTCTGCTAAGTGTTGTTCTATCTTCTGTTTTTAGCCAATAACCACCTACTATTCTTGGGCCGTTTCTAATGTATTTGCTCATTGTTCTTTCAAAGATTGAGAGGTATTCAGCTTGATTTTCTTTATCTTCTAGAGCTAAAAATAAAAGGTCTCCATAGGTTTCTTCTCCTGTTAAGAATTCGTTAGATGGTGTAGTAATGGTTGTGCTTAGAAAGTTTGTAGTGAATAATGTTACATCTGTATGTGTTTCTATAGTTTCAAAATCAGTTGTTGGTGTTGATGGTTCTTTATAGAATGATTGCAACATTATTGCAATTAGGATTATAAGAATTCCATAAATAATATCTGCACCATGGTTTAAGGCTCCTTTACGCATAGCTTACCACCATTCTTAACATTTTGTTGTTCACTGAAACATATTCTCTTTCTGAGTTTTTTGATGATGAAAATTGAGGGTATTGTTCAGTTTTTTGGTTTTGTTTTGCTTTTCCTATGGCTATTGTTGTAAATTTTCCTTCAGATGAAATTGAGGCTAGAGAGTGACGTTCTGGTAAGCTTACTAGTAGATCACCTTCAACACATTTTTGTAAGTTTTTTTCAGTAAATTTTTTCATGTCAATGACTCCATAATAGGTTCTTTTTGTTATGGGATCTTGGTAAGAAAAACATTGGTGGACTATGGTATTAATTAAAAGACGATTTTGTATTTTTTCTTTATCAAGTGTCACTTCTACTAAATTTTTTCCTTCGAATGATTTTATGTGTACTACAAGAGGTAAAGAGATTAGAAGAACAACAGCAAAATAAGGGATATAACCACCTATTATACTATTTCCTTTCTTTAAGGTCATGTTATTGACCTCTCTAAATCGTTTGTTTTGTCTTCAATTATTTGAACATTATCAAAAATGTTTTCTCCATAGAGTGTTGTTGATTTTGATAAGTCAGCATCTATATCTTTAAATTGGGTTGGATTATCTTCATAGATTGATACATAAAAAGTGAGGATGACTGCTAAGGCAAATATTATTTCAAACATAAGCAAGATTTGTTGTGCTTCGAATTCTCCTTTTTTCATTGTTTAATTTTTAAAGAGTTCTCCTTTCTTTTTTTGGATAGGTGTTGATTTATTATTTTTTTTAACTGCTTGTTGTTTTTCCGTTTCTGTTATGTAGTTTTTTACTGCTGTAACAATTGCTTCAATCATTGGTTCTGGTTTTTCGTAAAGGTTATTGAAACTAAGTTTTCTAAATACCATTGTTGGTGGGGAGAGAACATCTATGAAAATTATAGGAACTGTTTTCAAATCTGATGGGGTTTTAATGAATGTAATAATTTCTGTTAATTCATCACTATGTTCTGCTGCTTTTTCAGTGGTTCGTAATAGCATGTGTGGTTTATAATCTTTTACAATTGATACATTTACTAATTCTTTTGAGAGGTGTTTTAGGAGTAATGGTGTATTTTCTGCTTGTGGGTGGTGCATAAGAATAAAGGTTCCTTCTTTGTAGAGTGGGTTTTTTCTAGATCCACTATCTTCTAAATAATCATATTCCCAGTCTGTACGGATTGAAATAATAATGATAGATTTATTAGTTAATGATTGATTAAATTGAGTGTAGAGTTTGGTGAATTCATTTTTTACATTTTCTTCATAGTTTCCTATACCAAACCAATCAAATATTATTCCTCTTTGTTGACTAATGCTTTTTCCAGCATATTGGTGGAGGGCTGTTCCTTCGTAAGCAGAGATGTGTACTTTACCTAATTTGTTTAAAGAATAAGCTAAAGGCACTAAAATACGTGAAGTGTAAGCATTGTAGTTAACCATATCTGATTCTCCATACTCTCGTGCAGTACCTGATCTTAAGTTAAGGAGGAAAGTATAATTTTGTTTTGGAGTTGTTTTTTTAGCAGTACAACTAGTTTTTTCTTTTAATAAATAAAGATAATCTTTTGGTTCTATAATACAAGGGGTTTCTTTATCTTTGTATAATACTAAACTTGTTGTTCCTTTATAGCCTTCATTTAGTACTGATGAAAAAGTATAACTTTGTTTATTTATTCTTTGAAATTTTTTAAGACGTTTATCATAATTATAAGTACAAAGGTTTTCACCTTTAACTATTTGTGACAATACTGGTTCTCTAACGCCTAAATTAAGGAGTCTTATTTCAATATTTCCTGATGCTAAAGGTATAAGTTGTATTTGTTGGTTTTTTTGTAGTTGATCAAATTCAAAAAAGTCACAAGAACAGTCTTGTGATGATATTTCTTGACAAGATGAATAATATCTAACAAATTTATCAAAGAGTACTTTAGATCTTACATCTGCATTTTCTTGCATAATGGTACAACTAATAAAGCTAAGTGCTATAAGGATTAATATCATGATTAATAAACCATTCATAAGGGAAAGAGTTTGTCCTTGACCTGTTTTCATGAGTTATCCGCCTATGACATCTTTTATTGGTGGTCTTGATTTGTTGATGTCTGTAGAAATGGAGGTTATTTGTTCTAGAAAATTGCTTAACTGTTGCCTGAATATAACAGCTAATGTTATTAAAACAATAATAGCTAAGATTAGAAGAATAATATATTTGAGTTCTAACTCACCTTTTTTTTGATGTATCATAGAGTTTAATTACTTGATGGATTGTATTTAAAAGTTTCTTTACATTTTATTTAGTGCTTTGTCGTATTCTTCGTCTGAGATTTCTGTGGTGTCACATTCGTTTTTGAGCATAAAGTAAGGAAGGTCTACAAGAATTTTAGTATCATCATTTTGGATGAAGCAGATTGCTTCTTTTTTTAGCCGTTGAGTAGTGTATCCTTTGGGTAATTCGCCACTAAAACCAATTGTTTCTACAAAAAGCTTTCCTGGTTTGGGCATGCGCATTAGGGATAAGAAATTTTCATTTTTTTCAGGGTAATAAATTTGGTAAGTTTTTCCTCCTGCATAGAGATTAAATACTCCTTTTTCTGTAACTAAAGTGATTGGTTCTGGTAATGTGGGTTGGAAGGTTTCTCCATAGAGACAAAATTGGTTATTCTTTGTTGGCTTAAAAGTATAGGGTCCTTTGATGATGGTCACATCTGTATCATCTGGTCTAAGTGGAAGGGCATGAGTAGTGTCTCCTATATTTTTGAAGACTATTTTGTAGCCTTCTGGTGGTATGGGTAAGGTAACTGTGGCACAAGTGCAAGGGTTGTTTGTTGCACTATAACAAGTATTTAAGAAATCAATAAATGCTTTATAGAATGTGGCAAATTCTTTGTCTGCTCTGGTTGTTTTTTTTATTTCTTCTTTGGTTTGTTCTCCTGTTCGCCATGCTGTGTATTCATCAGTTTTTGTGAAAACTTTACTTGCCCATTGAGATATGTCTTTACCTATAACTTCAAAATCTTTGTAAGATTTTGGAATGTTTGTACCACTCATTAAAAGAATGCCAAATGCTAAAATAATTAAGATTATTGCTGCTATGATATTATTTACAGTTAAGGCTCCTTTTTTATTAGTTTGTCGTAATTTTTTCATTTTATTAAAATAAAGTTTAAAACTTTTTGGAAGAGTTCACTTGCTTGTCCGCGTAAGATTCCTGAATAAATAAGTAAAGTTATTAGTAGTGCTAGAAGTATTATAAATACTATAATGTATTCCATGCTCAGACTACCTTTTTTTTCATGGTTTTTAAGAAATAACTTGGTCACATTTTCCTCCGACGCGTTTGAGTTCTGTTAAAATTATCATATCTTTTTGTGTGTCTTTAAAGTAATCTGAAGATAATGCTGCTTCTCTTCCTACTCCTACTGCTGCAGTTCCTAAACAAGCATAGAGGGCTGTAAGAGGATTTTTTGCAAGTTTAATGCCTGTTGCTCCGCCTAATATGCAACCACCTACTGCTGCATTAACATAACCATATTGGGCTGCTTTTGAGTGATCTAAATAAACAATGGCATATTCTTTTTTGCCTAATTGGAGTTCTCCTTCTTGAAGATTTAGGGTCATTTCTTGACCTCCTTTTTGTAAGTCTTTATAATAGATCATTCCTCTTGGTGATTCTTTTTTATAAAAAGAGTTAGCTATTTCTTGTTGTGTTATTGTTTGTTTATATTTTTGGTCTGGTTCTAAAGAGTAGCAAACATAGCAATTATTATCTTTAAAGAAACCTTCTTTTGTTGGACCTCTTACTATTGCTTCACATGTTTTCATTTTTTCAAAAACAAGACGTATTGCTCCTTCTTTTTTTGTTTCTCCTTTTTCAGTGTTTTTCTTTACCATTTTTTCTGTAATTTTTATTCGGTCTGTACTACAGAGTGGTTTTATTGGTCTAATTTCTGCTCCTGGAACTGTTAGTGTTTTAGAAATTGCAAGTGTGCTTCTACATACTTGTGCTTTTGCACCTATGGCTACTTCTTGTGATGCTAATGGTGAAAAAATTCCAAATACTATGAAGAAAGCTAATATTGCTAGTACTAATTTAATTATTGTTTCTAATGTTAATTTCCCTTTTTTATCCACTGTTCAGTCTCCATAACGCTGCTAAAATGAGAATTCCTAGTAGTGTACTTAAAAGAATTGCTATGAGTGTTCGAATGGTAAGCATGGTATCGAAAGGTGGAAGCTATTATATAAGTTTATAGAATCATTGAGGTTGTGGTTTAAGAGTTGTCCATGGAGTTATACAGTATTGTTCTGGGTTTATTCCTTCTATTGGGCAACCAACATCTAAACTTTTACCAACTCTTTGTGTAGGACCTTGTGTTCCTGGTGCCAATGTTCCTGAGCTTTCATAGCAATAGTAACGAGTATAAACTTTATCTTTTCCTGTTCCTGTATAATCTGCTTCTCCATCATTATCACTGTCTATGTTGAAGTAATCTTGACAATATGCTGAGTTTCCTAGTTGTGATTTTGGCAGTATTTGTAATTGGTCACATCTTTGTTGACAAGTTCCTGATGCAAATGTTCTGTCTGTTCCTGAGATTGATCCATAAAATATTTCTCTTATTTTTGTTACTAAGTTTGATGTGCCGCCTAAAAAGAATGCTGCTACAACTACTAATACTAGAATAACTAGAATTGTTATAATTACTGTGTTCATGGGCAAGCCTTGCCCTTTTTTAGATTGCATCCTGCCTCTTTTCACGGTTTGTTAGACGACTATGTTCTTTTTAAGTCTTTCGTTCAGTTTTTTTGATTATTTTTTTATTCCTGTATAGAACATAATTGCTCCTATTGCAATTATGATTCCTTGGTAGATTGGTCCTTCTATTGGTATTACTAAAAGGAAGTTTAAGAACGATATTCCACTCAGATAAGGTAGTAGTCCTATAAAGAGTACGAGTATTCCCATAAAGGTTAAGAGTTTTCGCATTGTTTAATTCTCCTTTTTTTATTTAATGAATTGGTGTATTGTTGTAAGTTCATGTTGTTTAAGTGTTTTTCGTTTTGCTGTTTTCATGGTTTGTTGGAAGTCATTGAGTCTTTTGTTTAGGTGTGTGCAGGATTGTACAAAGTTTTTTCCTTTTCTGAGGTTTTCGTTAAATTCTTGTAATTCGTGTTTTAACACTTTTCTTATTCCATTCCATCTTTTTTGTTTGTGTTCTTTTTCTGCTTTTTTTCTTAGTTTTTCTATAAGTTTCAATTCTCTTCGTAAGTGTTTTTCTATTGTTTTTGCTGAGTGCCAGATGTTATGAAAGTGGTTTATGCTTTGTTGTTCTTTTTGTTTTATTGTTGAGTAGCTTGCCATTCTTAGTTTTAGTAAGAGTTTTAATTGCATTAAGTCTGTTTCTACTAATTTTTTTAGTTTGCGTTGTGTCATGGTTCTGGTCTTCCACTCATGAAGTGCCATGTTGCTTGTCCTGGTCTTGTTCTTCTAAACAAGAAAGTTAAAATAATCCATATGATGCTTATCCACATAATTGTTGAAAACCATTCATTTATTGTTTGTATGAATGGTGTTTGTCCAAATATTCCTACGATTGTATCTGCAAATATTTTGTAAGCTAAGAAAGTAAAAAATATTATTATTGGAATTGCTACTTGTCTTGATGTGTTTACGTGTAGTGCTTTACCTACAATTACTAAGACAAGTACTATTAAAATTAAGAGTGCAAAAATGCCAAATTCTTCTAAAAGGTAAAATTGATTTTGTTCTTCCCAAAGTAATAGTGCTAGTGCTAAAAATAAGCCTACTCCGGCGTAGAGTGCTTGTCCTCCTTTTTTGAAGTGTGTTCCTAATATGGTTTTTCCTATACTTAAAAAAATGAGTAAGAAGATTACTGCGTCTACAAAGGGTGCGTAGTTTTGGTAGAATTCTAAGAAACTAAAGCCATTCATGAATCCTCCACCTCCATACCCTCCAAAGCCACCATAGTCTGCGTCTCTATAAACTATTTGTCCTGTTATTTCTCCTTGACTTACATAACCTGCTAATGCTACTGCAATTAATATTACTGCTACATGTCCCCAGTGGACTGTTGCTTTATCACCTTTTTTCATTGTCTTAAACTATGTTTGGTTTCTATTTAAAGATTTCCTAACCTATGGTTCCTACTATGCTTACACTATTTGCTAGTACTGTGAAAAGTAATGCTCCTAGTAATGATACTATTAAATAGAGTCCTGTTCCTCTTAGGATATTTTTGCTTAGTCTGTATCTTGTTGTTGTTTTGTCATAGCCTCTTTCTATTGTTGTTGAGAGTATTGTTAAGACTATTATTATTTCTATGACATAGAGTCCTACTATTATTTGGAAGTGAAAGCTTGGTATGACATCTTTAATGTTTAGTATTGTTGCTATTGTTCCTAGTCCAGTTGTAAATCCTTCTCCTGTTCCTCCTGTTGTTACGTTTTGAAATTGTTCTCCTAATTTATTAATTATTGTCACCACCATTATGCCCACTCCTACTACTATTCCTGCTATGAGTGGTGTTAAGAATGTTGTTTGACTTTTCATGCTGCTTAATACATCTGCGAGTAAATCTTTTAGTCTTTCATTGACTTTTCTTATGCGATTAAAATAGTCGCTTATGGTTAGCATGCTTTTGCTTACTATTTGACTTCCTTTTCTTGAACTTTCTACTAATATTTTCATACTACTATCTATTAATCTGCTTGGATAAAGTAAGATTGCTCCTTTTTGTGGGTCAAAGATTGCTTTGTGTAATCCCATGCCTAATCTTCTTATGTTTGAGGTTACTTGTTTGAAGAATTCTCCTGATGGTGTTCCTTGCATGCTTTCTGATACTTTACCGAATGCTATTTCTGCTGGCATACCATCTCCTATTCTGTTTCCTAATTGAAAGAGTGCTCCACTAAATTCTAATTCTAAGTCATCTGTTTTCTTTTTTATTTCTATGAGTTTTTTGCTTTTTGTTCCGAAGTAGAAAGAGAGTCCTAGTGCTATTCCTAGTGGTATTAATAAACTTAATAGGAGTGCTCCTAGCCCGTATGGTCCGTTTCCGTCTTTGAAGTCTAAGAATTTTCCTCCTAAGAATGCAAAGTCTTGTCCTGGTGTGGTGTAGTGGATAATGAATGGTAAAAATCCTATGAGTACGAAAGTGATTATAATGCATGTTGTTATGAATGCTGTGCTGAGTGTTGCTCCACCTATTTTGTATTCTTGGTATTGTTTGAATGCTGGGTTTTGTTGGAGTATGTCTTCTCCTCCGTAGCCTGTTGGTCTTTTGTTGAGTAGATTATATCCCATTCCCATTACTAAGAGTGGTAGGATTAGGTTGTAGAGAATAAATAAATGATACCATTGTATTAATCCTGATAAAAAACTTCCTATGAGTGGGAAGATTACTAGTCCTAATATTGGTAGGATAACTCCTAACATGTGGAGTATGGTTATTGGGCTTTGTAAGTTGTGTGCATAATGCAACATTTTTTCGTATGTTCCATCTAGCATTACTTGTAGTGCTTTTTCGAGCATTGCTATTCTTCTTTGATCATTATTTTCATACAAACTTCCTTCTATGAGGTGGAATGATTCTACGAATTCTAAGTTATGTCCTTTCCATTGTTGGAGATAAGTGTCTAAACTTTCTTTTATGGTGAAATGTTTTTCTGTTTCTATGTCCCAGAAGACTTTTTTTAGGTCTAAACTTAGTGGTCCTCCTACGTGTTCTGCTGCGAATTTGATTGCGTGTTCTAAGTTGCTGGTGTGTCTCATGTACATGACTACATATAATATACACAATACCATTTGGTTGCTTACTTCTAGTCGCCATTTGTTTGCTATGTAGTGTGGTATGTTGTTGAGTGGTTTGACTAAGATTAATCCTACAATTACTAATAATAGCATTGGGAAGAGTAAGAAGTTTCCTAGTGCGTAGCTGATTCCTCCTATAAGCATTCCTAGTAGTACTGTTAGGAGTGATGTGAGTCCTGCGAAGCTTGTTGCTCCGTCTGGTGTTATGTCTAGGTGGCAGAGGTTTATGGATTCCCAGAGTTTTTGTTTGTCTTTTTCTTTTGTATTTATGTGGAGTATTTTTTCTGCTGTATTACAGAGTTTTTCGTAGTAGGTTACTTTTTTTTCTAGTATTTCTTTCCTAAATGTTGTGTATTCTGTTGTTGTTATGGGTTCTTGATTACTAAAGATGTTTGTATCTGTTTCTCCTTGGAGTTTTTTCTCGTATTTTTTGAGTATTTTTTTGATGTCGTCTGGCATGGAAAACAACCCGTAAGTATTTATACTGAATATGTAAGTATCTTATTTAAGATAATGCTTTTGCTTTAACAGACCTTTTTAACCAATCTTGCCAGCCTGAAAAAATAAGTTTATTATCTAAACTCCCTACCTCTTCTTTAATTTCTCCAGAAAGTTTATGAAAAACATCATTACTTCTAACAACAAAATCTGCTTCTAAAAGTTCTGGTAAATGATGTTCAGTTGAGCATTGTAACAAAGTTTCTTTAATTTGTGCTCTTAATAAAATATTATTCCAAATAGCATCCCAATTACCTGCCCAAGCTTTAACGTTTCCAGCTATGGATTTTAAAATAACACTGTCACCATTTTTGAGATCATCAGTTGGTAACAAAGTATCTATTTTGCTATCATACTTAAATAAATCTACAAATCCTCCTTCAGCTTGAGGATCATCTTTCCAATGTTTTCTTACTTCTGTAATTTGTAATACTCTTTTCCAACTCTGTAAACCATCAGCGCTTTTTACTGGATTACTTACTATAACTGCATCAACTGCTTTGAAACTTGTTTTTGGTACTCCTAAATCATTAACTACTCTATCAAAAACTGCAAAAGGGCTTGCACCATGTATGGTTCCTGCAACTACATTTGCTAATGCACCAATCCTCATTGCTTCAAAAAGTGCTTTTGCTTCTGTACTTCTAATTTCTCCAACAATTAAAGAACTATCTCCTAAACGAAGTGATGTCCTAATACCTTCGTCTGCTGAAACTTCCCCTCCTCCACTAAGTAAAGCACTCCTAACTTTCATTGATTGTACATTAAATTGTAATTCACGCATTGCAGCTAGAGGTAATTCTAAAGTGTCTTCAACTGAAATAATCCTATATTTTCTCATTATTTCTATGAGTGCTGCTCCTAACAAACTTGTTTTCCCACTACTTCTTGTTCCTGCAAAGAGCATGGTTCTTCCACCATCAATAAGAAAACTCAAAAATCCGCTAGCTAAAGGACTTATCATTTTGTTTTGCATAAACAAAGGTAAAGTCCAAGGATTATCCCTATGTCTTCTTAATGCATAAGCTAGTCCAGTTGGGCTTAAAGGATTAGTAATTACAGCTACTCTGCTTCTTGCTCCTGGTATAGCTAATTCTGTATCTAATACTGGGTTAGCTTCATCTAAAGGCCTGCCACTAAGTAATCTAAATTTTGTTGCCCAACTTTGTGCATCATCTCTGCTTGGAGTAATATTAGTAATACAATCACCATATTCTTGGTGTACTATAAATATTGGTGTTTGACCAATTGGGGAATTAATAGTAATGTCTTGTATTTTTTCATCTTGTAATAAAACTTCTACTAGTCCAAAACCAACTGTATACCTCACTAAAATATTTGCTAATGCTTTAATTTTTTCATAAGAAATATCTAGTTGTTTATGTTCTGCTAATTCTTGCAATAAATCTTTTCCTATGTTAAAGAAAGTTCTCCTCATCCTTTTAGGGTCTAAAAATTCTTGTTCTTGAGGCTTATGTTCTGCCAAAACACTTCTTGCTAAGTCTAATAACATATATTCGTCTTCTGAAAGTTTGAATTCTGGTGGATAAATATGGTATAAAGGTTTAACATCGTCAGGTCTGTTGTAAAGAGTAACTTCTGTTTGACCAATAGAATAAATATCTACTTGTTCTCCGTCTGAAGGTGGTCTCCCCATAAGTTTAGTTAACATAAAGTCAGGTGTTATGGTTGCTCTGAAGATATTTCTATAGACTGAACGTTCTCCTAGTGAGTAACCTGCTAAGTCTGGTTTTGCAATAGTGATAAGTTTTGTTTGGTCTAAAAGTGTGTAAATATATTCTAATATTCCAGCATAAGTTTTTCTTAAATCTAAAAGTTGTAAGTCTTGTTCTTTTTGTAGGGCTATTTTTTCTTCTCGTAGAAGTCTTGCTGTTTCTACATAACAACCTAAAGGGTCTGTTCTTAAGAGTGTATATATTAAGTAGTGTAAGAGTGATCTTTTTTCTGCAAAATAGCCAGTGTAAGCATCTTGATAACCTAAGGCTGTAAGGCTCAGCACTTTTTTGCTTTTAGTAAGGTGGTCATAGATTTTTGCTATGGTTACTAAAAGGTTTGTTTGATCATAAGGGTAAGTAAAATTTTTTTGTTGATGAAAAATAATGCTACTAACTCTTGGTGCTGCTGCTAATTTGTCAATAACACTTGCCATGATGTAAGGATTATCTTCAAGAGAGGGTGTATAATTCCAATTACTTGCATCTATTTTGAGTATTTCTTCTGTTCCTTGGAGAATAACTTGATAATCACCACTTTTTTTCTTCTCTGCCATGGAGTGAATAAGAACCATTAGATTTTAAATACTTTCCTGATAGTAAAAAAAGTGTATAATGCACTCAATCCATAAACAAGAAGTTGATTATGTTAGAAGAGATGCTATTTGGGGAGTTTCAATTGGAGTTCTTAGTGTTGGTGTAAGTCTTGGTTTAGAAGCTTTAATGCAAGGTGATGGGTCTTCTAGTAGTGCATGGAGTAATATCTGGGAGGGTAATTTACCTGACATTGTTTTAAATAAGAGGTATGGTATAGAGTTTCTTTATGGTGGTGCGCTTGTTGGTTTGGGTGCAGCTAGGGTAGGTCTTGCAAGTTTAGTAATTGGTGCAGGTTATGCTCTTCTTAAATGGTGTGATAGAATTCATGTTGAAGGAGCTTCTCCTCAACCTCCAGCAACAAGTGAAGAGTTTGTTCAATTAGGAATAACAGTTACTGGGTTAGTTGCAGCATATTATGTTGGAAGAGGGTTACGTATGTTGTGTTCTGGAAGTAACATCCCTCCTGAGAAAGTTCATCATTCTTCTTAAGATTTATGAGAGAAAGGTATTTAAAGTTCTAAATATGTTGCTATCTAAAAGAAGAGGCTGATCTAAGTGGTACAAGTGCAAGAAACTGTTGAAACAGACATTACTTTTGTGATTTCTGATATAAATAATCGTGTGAGAACTTTAGAAAATAGGTATAATCTTTTTGGTGAGCGTTTATTGGTTGTAAATCAGAATATGATTGAGGAGTATAAAAAACTAACAAAAGAGATGAGATTGATTAATGATGATTTAAAAGAAATGAAACAAGATATGTTTAAAGTTCGTGATGTAATTACTAATGTGGTTAAAGAGATGGAAGGGTTTGCAAAGAGGGATCAAATAAAAGTTTTAGAAAAATATATTGATCTTTGGAGTCCTTTGAATTTGGTTACTAGGACTGAAGTTAGAAAATTAATTGTTGAAGAAATGACTAACAAAAAACTGAGTGTGAAAAGGGGGAATAAATAATGGCTAATGATATACCTACTGATGATGTACTTGCTTTGAAACAACAAGGTGTTGTAAATAGTGAAATTATTGAACAATTAAAAAATAAGGGTTTTTCTTATGAACAAATTTCTGATGCTTTAACTCAAGCGGAAATGAAGTCGCAGGTTGAGGGTGCTCCTCCTGCTCCAAGTGCTGGGAATGAACAAGATAATATGCAACCTTCTATGATGAATGCTCCTATTGAACCTCCTATGCAACAGGTTATTCAACCTGAACCTATGTCTAGGCCTTTGCCTCAATTTTCAAGACCAATGGCTGCACCTACTATGATGGCTCCTATGGCTTCAAGTAGGGAAACAGATGAACGTATTGAAGAAATTGCTGAGTCTATTATTAATGAAAAGTGGCAGAAGATGGTTGAGGATGTTGGCGATATGAATGTTTGGAAAGAAAAAGTTAGGACTAATATTGCTTCTATGAAGCAAGAAATTTTGCGTGTTGAAAATCGTTTTGAGAGTTTGCAAAAAGTTATTGTGAGTAAAGTCAATGATTATGATAAAAATATTAGTGATGTTGGTTCTGAGATTAAGGCTTTAGAAAAATTATTACAAAAAATTATTGAACCTTTAACTAATAATGTTAATGAGTTATCTCGTATTACTGATCGTTTGAAAAAATAGTTTTTATTGGTTTTCTGCTATAAATTTTATGGAGAATGATGCCATTGCTAGTATGAAGATTGCACCTAACATTTTTGGATGAAAGATGGTTCTTTTTGTGGCGTTCCAAAATCCTGCTTCAGTATTTGTTAATAAAAATGGTCCTAGTGCTTGTGAAAGCGAAATCAAAAATATTGTTCCTATTAAAATAACTGCAAAAGTAACGAAAACACTGTTTTTTGCTAAATTTACCATTGTTGAGGAGCTTACTCCTAAAAACATGAAGAATAAGAATACTACAAAAACTAATACTCCAAAGATTAGCATCCATGGTGTAAAGGATTTGATGAAGATTGTTCCTTCTGGTACTACTATAAAGAGTATTGCTACTGCAAATGCTGCTATTGCGTCAAATCCTTTTACTCCTCCGAGTGCTTTTGATTTTTGCAAGAGTGCATAAAGCATTACAAAAATGAGTAAAAAAATAAATATTGGTGTTAAGAATTCTATGAGTTGTGTTTGTAAGATTGTTGCCATTTTTTATCAAGGTCCAGCTGGTGGTGGAGTTGGAGTATCTTCATTATCACCGCTTTTCAAACCAATAACTATTACTGCTATGACCACTAAGATAAAGAGTACTATTGGTAATGCTTCTGTTCCAAAGAATCCGTAAAAGATATCTTGGAAGTTTGTGTACTCAAATCCTGGTTCTGAAAAAAGCGCCCAGAGTAATGCTACTAAGGCTATTCCTGTTGCCCAACCAACAGAATTAAAGCCACCTGTAAATTGGTCTCCCATTATTACTCCTACTATTAAGAGGAACATAAGGATACCAACTATAAAAAAAGAAACGTTTGGTAAGAAGTTTTGTAGGCTTGCTAACAAAAAAGTGTTTTGTAAGAATAATAATCCTAAGACTAATGCTACTACTATGTTTAAGTTTTTGCTTTTGCTACCAAGAATGTGTGTTTTTTGGAGTACTGCAAAAGTTAAAGTGAATATTAAAAGGAATGGTAGGAGTATGTCAAAGAAGCCATAGTCTTGCCAGATAAATATTAGTTCGTGTAAGTCTGTTGCCATTTTTTGTATTAGTCTGAACTGTCATCCTCGCTTTTTTTTCCTACTATAAACCATATTGCTGCAATGATGAGTATTATTAATATTACTGTTGAGCCAACTGTTGATCCTGCTCCTCCTCCTATAAATCCTAAGACTACTCCTAATAAGTCGAATGCGTAGAGGAAGATTGCTAAGATTCCTACTAAGATTAATCCTATGAACCATTTTGCTATTGCTGGGTTTTGTTCCCAAAGTTTGTATTCTCCATCTCCAAGGAATGTTCCTGAGAGTAAAAGAAAACAAATAATGATTATTAAGATTAATGATATCCATGGAAGTGATATCTGTATTGCTGTTACAATATTTGATGCTGCTATGACAAAGAATGCTATAACAAATGCTACCATTGCGTTTAAGTTTTTCTTTGGTTTGTTGTTTTCTACTCCAAAGATTTTTGTTTTTTCTAGAATGCCAAAAACTATGGTAAACACTAATAAGAATGGTAGTACTACAGTAAAAAAGCCGAAGTCCGTTAAAAACTGTATTGCATTCCCTAACGTGGTAGCCATGTAAAGAATTTAGTAGTTTACTAGTATAAAAAGATTATGATACCTTTAAATTGAAGAGGTTGGTTCTGATAAGGATGTTTCAGTTAGTTGTTCTTCTTCATGTGCTGTTGTTGGTATTGCTGTCTTGCTGATAATCATTATGTCCCCTACTGATTTTACAAGTCTATGCGGTACAATTACTCCTTTTGCTCCCCCTAAGAGTTGATGTAACGAAGAATTTCTTGTTGCTCTTACTCTCCATCCGAAAATTTTGTTATTTGTTACTATGCATTCTTCTATATCACCAAAGTATTCTCCTGCATCTGTGAATACTTTCATGTCGTAAGCATAAGTTATTTTCTTCAATTTGAGCATATAATCAGCCTCCAATGGTTTTATAACCATTCAAAAATGAAAAATCATTTAAAGTATATAAAGATTGCTGTTCAAGAAGTAATAGGATTGATGTATCATGGGTATAAAAAAGTATAAGGATTTAATTTTGGTTGGGACTTCTCATATTGCTATTGAGAGTGTGCAGACTGTTGAAAAGGTTATTTTGGAAGAAAAGCCTGATTTTGTTGCTGTTGAGTTAGATAAAAAAAGATTTGTTGCTATGATGAGTGGGGCTAAAAGGAAAGCTAAGTGGAAGGATATTAGGCAGATTGGTGTTAAAGGGTTTTTATTTAATTTATTTGGTGCTTGGGTAGAGGATAAGTTGGGAAAGATGGTTGGTATTAAGCCCGGTTCTGATATGAAAAAAGCTATTGAATGTGCTAGGAAGGTTGATGCTCGATTAGCTTTAGTTGATCAAGATATTGCAATTACTTTAAAGAGATTATCTAAGGAAATAACTTGGAAGGAAAAGTGGTGTTTTGTTAAAGAATTTTTCCAGGGTCTTATTTTGAGAAAAAGAGGTGTTATTGATTTTGATTTAACTAAAGTTCCTAGTGATAAAGTAATTCAGACATTAACAAAAAAACTGAAGAGAAATTACCCTTCTTTGTATAAAGTGTTAATTGTTGAGCGTAATAAGTATATGGCAAAAGCTTTATATAAATTGATGTCTCTTGAACCTAAGAATAAAATCGTTGCTGTTGTTGGTGCTGGGCATGAAGATGATTTGATAAAGTTGATTAAAAATGAAAATAAGATTCACAACAAAAGAAGTTAGTGCTTTAGTTATTTCTGCTTTAGTTCTTGGTTTTGTTTTTGGTTTTGATGATGGACGTAAGGTGTTTGATTTTTCTTTGTGGTTTTCTAATTTTTTGTTAATGACTATTTTAGCTTTGTTCTCTTTAATTATTTTTGTTGCTGCACAAAAATGGACTGCTTGTAAGTATGGGGGTAATTTAGAGTATAGTGTTTGGAAGTTTCGTCGTTGGGGGTTCGCAAGAAGTTCTTATTTGCACAGAAAAGGTGAAGGTGGACAAAAGGGTTCTTCTATTAGTTGGATTCCTTTGGGTATTATTATTCCTGCTTTGTTTGCTTTTCTCTCTGAAGGATATGTTTTTTTTGCTGTTACTGGTATGATTTTAATATCGTCTAAAGCTAGACATAGACTTGGGAAAGAATTTTTGGGGTTGACAGATTTTGAATATTCTAAGATTGCTGTTGCTGGTCCTATGGCTTGTATTATTTTTGCTTTAATTTTAAGTTTGGTTAATACTCTTTCTGTTGCAGTTGTTTGGTTAATTAAAATAAATATTGCTTTGGCGATTGCAAACATGTTACCTATTCCTTTGATTACTGGTAGTGTTGCTTTTTTTGGTTCTAAATTCTTTTATCTTTTTAGTTTTGTGTTCATTATTTTTGCTTCTATTTTGATGTGGTACATAAATTTCTTCTTTGTTATATTTTTTGCTTTGATTCTTGCTAGTTTGTTAGTTACGATTGCTTATTATTTTGGTGAAGTTAAGTAGTCAAGCTACTAATGAAAAGAATGATTTTTGTAAGAGAAAGACTACTAATATCCAAGTAATGATTGTAAATGATCTTTGTACTGCCAAAAACATGAATATTCCGCAGATTATATCCATTATACTATTAAAATCTCCAAAAAAGAGTAATCCTTTAACTATTAAGTAAATGATAAAAATATATGCTATGTTTTGGCCTATTGCGTACTTCAAAAAGATTAAGAGTATTGCTGCTAGCAAGTCCATTACACCAAAAAGCTTAATTATCATAGATTTGAATAAGACTCTTAGGTATTTAAAATATATGGCAAAAATCATTAATTTTACACCTCGTGGCTATCAGGCAAGCATTTTGGAGACTTGTAAGGAAAAAAATACTCTTGTTTGTCTTCCTACTGGTACTGGAAAGACTAAGGTTGCTATTCTTTTGGCTATTGAGCGTTTAAACAAATTTCCTGATTCTAAGGTTATTGTTTGTTCTCCTACTAAGCCTTTAACTAATCAGATTAAAGAAGAATTTAGAGAGTGTACTGATCTTGATCCTCTTTTTATTAATGCTCTTACTGGTTTGATTTCTCCTGAAGAAAGAGTTACTATTTGGAAGCGTTCTTCTGTTATTGTTGCTACTCCTCAAACTTTGGAGAATGATTTGGAGAAAAAGAGAATTTCTTTTACTGATGTTTCTTTGCTTTGTATTGATGAGTGTCATCGTTCCAAAATGCGTTTTGCTAATACTGGTGTTGCTAAGTTTTATTTTGAACAGTCTAGACAACCTAGGTTACTTGCTTTGACTGCTTCTCCTGGTTCTACTAAGGAAGGTTTGCAAGAGGTTTGTGATAATCTTCAAATTGAAGCTGTTGAAATTCGTACTGAAGAGGATGAAGATATGCAAGAACACATTCAAGAGAAGAAGATTGATTTTGTTAAAGTTGAGCTTCCTCCTGAATTAAAAAAGTTAAGAGATGTTGGAAAAAACTTTTATCTTAATAAAGTTAAAACATTAAAGAGTTTTGGTTTAACTAAGCCTACTAGTATTGTTAATAAAAGAGATTTGTTAATGATGCAAGGGTTATTGCAACAAAAGATTCGCCAGGGAAATCGTTCTGGGTATGTTGGTGTTTCTCTTGTTGCTCAAGCTATTAAAGTTGGTTATGTTGTTGAGTTATTAGAAACTCAAACTGTGCATGCTGTTAAATTATATTTAGATAAAGTTAGTAAGGAAACTTCTAAGGCTGCTAAAAACATTACTAATGCTAAAGAAATGATTAATTTCAAAGAAAAGATTGATGCTTTGGATGAGCAAAAAGTTCTTCATCCTAAGTTAACTAAATTAAAAGAGATTGTTCTTGAGGAGATTAATAATGATGTTGAGTGTAAATTAATTGTCTTTGCTAACTTCAGAAATACTGTTGATGAAATTGTTTCTTTATTAAAAAGTGAAGATATTGATGCCAGAAAATTTGTTGGTCAAGCTGATAAAGAAACTTCTGGATTAAAACAAAAAGAGCAAATTGAGTTATTAAATGAGTTCAAAGATTCTATGTTTAATGTTTTGGTTGCTTCTTCTGTTGGCGAAGAAGGTTTGGATATTCCTGAAGTGAGTGCTGTTATTTTCTATGAGCCTGTTGCTAGTGAACTTCGACGTACTCAACGAAGTGGAAGAACTGGTAGGACAAAACCTGGTAAGGTTGTGTATTTAGTTACTAAAGATACTCGTGATGAAGCTTATCATTGGGTGTCTCAAAAAAAGCAAAATAAGATGAAGGAGATGTTGTATAAGATTCAAGAAAAACAAACTAAGTTATAATGGCTAGAATTATTGTTGATCATAGGGAAAAGCGTTCGGGTATTATTAAAGAATTAGCTAAACGCAAGATTGATGTAGAAGTGCAGCAATTGATTACTGCTGATTTTATTATTGAAACTAAGGATAGTAATAAGGTTATTCATAATGTTGGTATTGAGAAAAAGACTCAGGCTGATTTTTTGAATTCTATCATTGATAAGCGTCTTATTAAACAATTGATTATGTTGAAAGAAAACTTTTCTATTCCTTTAATCATTATTGAGGGTTCTGATAATATTTATACTGTCCGTAATTTTCACCCTAATGCTATTCGTGGTATGCTTGCAGCTATTGCTATTGATTTTCAAATTCCTATTTTGCATACTAAAAATTATCGTGATACTGCTGCTTTACTCGAGATTATTTCTCGTCGTTTAGAGAATCCTAAGAAACATTTTAGTTTGTTGAAGAAGAGGAAGCCTGTTTCTTTGAAAGAGCAACAAGAGTTTTTGGTTGAGTCTCTTCCTGGTGTTGGTGCTCTTTTGGCTAAGTCTTTGTTGAAGAAGTTTAAGTCTGTTAAGAAGATTATGAATGCTAGTGAAAAGAGGTTACAGTCTATTGAAAAGATTGGGAAGAAGAAGGCTAAGGATATTAAAGATGCTGTTGAGAAGGAATATGAGTGAGAATTCTTTTTATGTCGTAGATAGTTGTAGTGACAAAGCTTTATAAATTATGTAAGATATCTGTAAAGATAAATGAGCACAGATACAAATCTCTCACTCTCTGATAGAGTTAGAAAAAGTAGACGAGAAACAATTAGTGATAGTAATGTTAGTCAAATTAGAGAAATAGTTGAACTTAATCCTCATGTAGTTTGCATACATGATTCTTATGGTGAATATGACATATTTTTTGTTGCTTCAAGATATAATGTAAAAGAACCTGAAATATGAGGAGATAATTGTAGTGATTTATTTCATGAAAGTCTTTTAGTAAGAGGTTTTGGACTTTTGCCAGGTGCAAGTAAGGCGTCACAAATAAGATCATTCGATGAAGCTTTAGTATATGCTAAATAGACATTAGAACCTAGAAGTGAACGTTCTGCTTGGTATAGTGCACCAAAGTTAGTTGATTAATCTTTCTTAGACGTCGTCGACGCATTAAACTATCTTGTTACGTCTAATTTGAGCACTTGTTCTTGTAGTACTTTTGCTTTTTTGTTTGTTCGAAAGTGTTTTCTTACTGGTTCTAGTGCTTTGTCTATATAGGTTGCTATTGCTTTTTTCAAGTCCATTGGATGCAACTTTTTCTTAGTATAAAGTTCTTTCAATTCTTCATAGTTCTTTATTGTTAAGTCTCCTCCAAACTTTTCCGGTCTCTTTATTTCTATTTTGTCAAATAATTCAAAGACTATATATTTTGCATATTCTAATACTGGATTGTCTTCTTCTTTTCCTTCTGGGCAATAGGCTTTGTTGAATTTCTTTTCTACTTCTTTTGTTGTGTCTGTCATGAAGATTGCTGTTTGTGGTTTTGATTTGCTCATTTTCATTGCTATTTTTCTTTCTATTCCTGTTTTTTCTGTTGGTTGGAATTGTAATCCTAAGAGCATGTGGTGAGAAATAACCACTGGTGCTTTTAGTCCTATTTTTGGGAAGATATCTCTTGCTAGCATGTTTACTTTCCTTTGATCTAATCCTAGTTGTGTTATGTCTGCTCTTAAGTGATGGATATCTGCTGCTTGCATTAGTGGATACAATATTTGTGCACTTGGATTATTTATACTATCTTCTCTTCCCATTATTTGCCCACATCTAAGTACTCTTTGTACTGTGCTATGCATAGATAATTTCAAGACTGTTTCCCAGTATTCTGGTGTTTTTTTTACATATTCTGATGACCAAATAAACTCTACGTTCTTCAAGTTCATTCCGGAAGCTTTCCAGACTTCTATAAAGTATTCTCCTACTATCTTTATCTTTTTCAAATCCCCTCCAAACTTATTATTAAGCATTGCGAACCAGTCTGCTACTAAGAATTTGAAGTTTATTCCTGTTGAAGTTAGTTTGTTTACTGTTATTGCTCTTAGCAATCCTTGTGCTATGTGTATTTGTCCTGATGGTTCAAATCCATCGTATGCTATGATTTTTTTCTTTTTCTTATAGAGTTCTTTCAACTCTTCTTCTGTTACGACTTCTTCCGCAAAGCTTTTGATTAACTTAATCTTTTCTTCGGGTTTCATAAGGTAATTATTATGTAGAAAGGATATAAATCTTTCCCCTTATGGATGAAAAGACTTTGTTGAAAATTGCTTTGATTGGTTCTTTAATTGGAATTTTACTCATCATGTTTGTTGAAGAAAAAGTAGGTGTGCAAGATGCTGTTATTGCTTCTCTTTCTAAAGATTCTATTGATCAAGAAATTTCCCTTAAAGGAAAAATTTCTTCTTTGCGTAATACTCCTGCTGTTGTTCTTTTTGATATTGTTGATAAGTCTGGAAAAATTAAGGTTGTTGCTTTCAAAGAAAATAATATTTCTCTTAAGTTAGATGATGTTGTTGAGGTTTCTGGCACTATTATAGAATTTAAGAATAGTTTAGAATTGGAAGCTAAAACTATTAAGGTGTTTTGATGTTTATCTTACTTACAATCTTAACTAGTATTTTTGTTGGTATTCTTTTAGGTATCTTCACAGGCTTAATTCCTGGTATTCATGTGAATTTGATTGCTGTTTCTTTACTTACTCTTTCTCCTTTACTTTTAGAGTTTGCTTCTCCTTTAACTTTATCTTTGGTTATTGTTGGTATGGCTATTACTCATACTTTTCTTAGTACTATTCCTTCTATTTTTCTTGGTGCTCCTGATAGTGATAATGTTTTGTCTGTTCTTCCTGGTCATAAGTTGTTATTAGAAGGGAAAGGATATGAAGCTGTTGCTCTTACTGTTGTTGGTTCTTTAGCTTCTTTGTTATTATGTATTGCTATTATTCCTTTGCTTATGATGTTTATTGATTTTTCTTATCCTTTCCTTAAAGAAAAGATTGGTTTTATTTTAGTTGTCGCTTCTGTTTTTTTATTATACAAAGAAAAGAATGGTCATCTTTGGGCTTTGATTGTGTTCCTTCTTGCTGGTGTTTTGGGTATTATTGTTTTAACTGGGTCTTTAACTTCTAATCCTTTGTTCCCTTTGCTTTCTGGTTTATTTGGCATCTCTTCTTTGCTTATTAGTTTAAGTTCCAACACTAAGATTCCTCCTCAGGTTGTTTCTAATCCTTCTTTGCCAACTTCTGAGGGTATACAGGCTATTTCTATTTCTGTTGTTATTGGTTCTCTTTGTTCTACTCTTCCTGGTTTGGGTCCTGCTCAGGCTGCTATTATTGGTTCTCAGTTTATGAAAAAGAGTAATGCTAAGAGTTTTTTGGTTTTGGTTGGTGGTTTATCTACTGTAAACATGATTGCAAGTTTTGTTACTTTGTATTTGATTGATAAAGCTCGTAATGGTGCTGTGATTACTATTTCTCAAATCTTAACTTCTTTATCTAAAACTGAATTTATTGTTTTAGTTGCTGCTTCTTTGATTACTGGTGGTTTTGCTACTATTCTTGCTTTAAAGTTAACTAAAGTTTTTTCTAGAGTTATGTGCAAAATTAATTATAGAACTTTATGTATTAGTATTATTTCTTTAATCACTATTTTAGTTGTTATTCTTTCTGGTTTTTTTGGTTTATTAATCTTAATTGTTGCTACTTGTTTAGGTATTGTTCCACCTTTAAAGAATGTTGGAAGAAATCATTTAATGGGTTGTTTACTTTTGCCTATTATTTTATTTTTTTTATTATAATTTGTCATATACTTTTTTGCAACTGCCACAAAAAATTAAGTTTTCAGAATCTATTCTGGTAATGCCATAAGAGATACATCCGCATTTAGTACATTTTTTGTAAGCTTCCATAGTATCACCTTAGTTTCACCAAAATTCGTTACTGTTGTTGTAAGAAGTGTATTTAAAAAGGTTGTGTTTTATAATTTTAGAAGTAATTTATCCGCCAAACCATTTTCCTAATCCTTCTTGTTTCTCTGGATCTTTTCCAAACAAACTTTCTATTCTCATTTTTGTTAACTCCAAATTTTGTTGTAAATAGGGGTCTATATTGTATTTTTCTGTTAAGCCTATGCTTGGTTCTAAGTATTTTACTATGCTTCCTTCTGATATGGTAAAAATTATTTTTCCATCACATTTGTAACAGGTTCCTGCTAGTGGTGGTCTCCTGAACTTTTCATTGCATCCTACGCATCTAAATTGTTGTTTCGAAAATTTTGTTAAGTTTCCTCTTATGTCTCTTATAAAATGTCTTTCTATTACTAGTGTTGCTACTTTATCTACATCTACTGCTCTTATTTTTTCTGCTAGTTCCATTTGTCCTTTTACTTTTTCCTCCATTGTTGGTAGGCTTTTGTAAGAACTACATCTTACTCCTGAATTCAAATCTGTTGTATCATGAGTAAATCCAAATCCTGCGTATTCTCTTGGTGTTCCTAAGTGGTTTCCCATTACATCTATTTTGACATCCCATGGGTTCTTATATTCTAGTGCTGCTTCATAAAGTTCTAGTGGATAATTCCATACTACGTCCATGTTGAATACCATATCGTCTACTTCTTTTGGTATTAACTTTGACGTTAGAACTAATGGTGCGTCTTGTGTTGCTCCTCTATGTGTTGGTAAGTATTTTCTTGAGAAGTTCAAGAACATGTCCATTAAAAGCATTACTCCTGCTTCATCCCCATCACAGTCTCTTCTCATGATTGAGTGAAAGCTTGGGTGTGTTAGAAATCCTTGTGTTTTTGAAAATCCAATAATTCTTCCTACTATGCCTGCTGAGGTATGTGGTGATAACGCTACTATTAAGTGTCCTATTAAGTCTTCTTTATTCTTAAAGTTGTAGTATTTTTTTTGTTCATAGAGTTTTTCTAATAATTCGTCTACAAAGTTTCCTACATTACAAAGTACTTCTTGTGCTCCTGCTTCTAAACTTTCTTCTGAATTTGGTAAAATAACATCTTGTGGTTTTATTTCTATTATTTGTTCTTCGTTTGTTAATGTTTTTTCATGTATATCATGTGTATATCCCATTTTTAATAATTGTGCTACACTTGTTCCTATTTCTTTTGGTTTGAAGTGTGTTATGGGCATTTCTGTCATGTCATATCTTGTTGTGCCATCTTTGTTTGCATAAATTTTGTGCTGTGCTCTTAGTATTCCTTTTACTAAGTGTTCTGGTGTATGATCTTCGTTTGATGTTCCTCTTACTCCTTTAATTAACTCTGGATAGTTTCTTGTTCCGATTATTTGTAGTGCTTTGTCAAAGTAGTGTTTGATGTCTATTTCTTGTCTTTTGAATGCATAGATTTTTTCGTGACAATCTTTTTTTTCGGTTAGTCCGCATTCTTGACAATTATATTTTCTTGTGGTTTTTTGATGACAGTTTTCACATCTTGGGTAGATGGTTTCTTTGTTGCATTTAGTACAACTATACATAGGAAATTCTGCTGTTATTTTTCTTGCTTCTAGTGCTGCTTGGAAGCTTCTTAATCTTCCTCCTTCGTTTGCTACTGGGAACAAGACTTGTGGACTTCCTGTTAATTTCCTCATTTTTGCTTTTTCTGGTCTTCCCATTCTTGCTCCGATGGTTGTTCCTGATTTATCTCGTAAATGTAATGAAGGGTTTGTTAACTCTAATCCATTTGTTCCTTTTTCTGGTGTTTGTTCCATACTTTTTTGTAGTGCTTGTGCCCATTCGTTTTCTATTACTAAGTATTCATTTGAGACATATTGGTGTGGTACTCCTAAGAGTTCTAGTGTTCTTTTGATTCCTGTTTCTTCTAGGTCTTCTGTTGTTATAGGAATGACAATCTTTTTTTCGTTAGAACTTGCTTTGTTAAGTATTGTTTGTTGTAGTTTAATAAATTGTTCTGAGGTTATTGATTTCCAATGATAAGTATATCTTGGGTGGAGTGGTATTCTTAGTTCTGTTGTTAATTGTAGTGCTTCTTCATAAGGTATTGGTGTTGTTGGTTTTTTTAGTTCTTCTATTCTTTTTGTGTTTATGGTTGTTGTTTTTCCTTCTTTGATTGCTTTTTGTAATTCTAAGGCCCACCATTCTTCACAGTAGCCTACTGGTATTAACATATGTGCTCTATCTAAGAAGTCTCCGTAGTTTACTAATATATCTCCTAAGTAAAGTATTTCTTCTATTTCTTTCATTACTTTTTTTGCTTGTTCTTCTGTTTCTAATTTTACAACGTTGCCGTTGGTTAGTTTTACTATTGGTCCTTCTATGGTATCACAGCTTGCTAGTACTGTTGCTTTTCCCGGTCTTTCTACTTTGAATTGTGTTCCTATTGCTATGTAGCCTTGTAATACTTGCATGGTTGCTGGGTGTAATGCGTCTGCTGAGAATCCTGATGTTCTACACCTACCATATCTTAGCCTAAATCCTCCTGGTCTTAGTGGGTAAGTTAGTACTGGTCTTCCTGCTACTATGTCTTTGATAAAAGTAGTGTCTGGTTTTAGTTTTGAGTCTGTTTCTTCAGTTTTTATTGTTTGTTTTGCTTTTGCTTTTTTTTGTATGTCTAAAAATTCTTTTAAGAATTCCCATTTTTCTAGTCCAAAGTCTTTTCCCCATTGTGTTAGTTTTTTGTTTAGTTTTGGTGCTTTTTGGCAGATGCCTTCTCCTAATACTAAGCATGGTCCGTTTCTTACTTTGTCTGTGTTTACTCTGTCTAGTCCTTTGTAATTACTTACGTCTACTTTTTCTGATGGGTCTCCTTCTATTTGTACTGGTAAGTTTTCTACCATGAAATATATTTCTTGTTCGCTTGGTAGGTATTGGAGGTTGGTTACTCTGTCGTGATAATCATAGAGTTCTGTTACCATTCTTTTTATTTCTTGTTCTGTTGGGTCATAGTCTTTGTATCCTAAATTTTTGCGAACATAATCACTAATTATTATTGATACGCTTGATGCTGTTCCTCCTGCGCTTCTTATTGGTCCTGAGTAAAAGAGTGCTATGTATTCTCCTCCGTCTTTTCTTTTTCTTATTTCTAATTTAGTGAATCCTTCTAGTGGTGATGCTACTACTCCATTTGTTACGTAAGCTATTCCTACTCTTATTCCTACTTCTATTGCTTCTTTTTTTGTTTCAAATTTGCAGTATTTTTCTTGTGCTACTTCTAGTGCTGCTATTAGTGCTACTCTCCAGTCTTGTACCCCATATTCTTCTTCTAATTCTTTTATTCTTGTGTCTACCCCACTATCTTTGATTTGTGGTGCTACTACACTTATCAATCCTACTACTCTTTCTGCCATATTTTTTGCTAGTGGTATTGCTACTACATCTTCTGGGTCGTGTCCTTTACTTCTTGCTTTTCCTGCTTGCTCATGTGCTTCTAAGACTTGTTTGTCTATTTGTACAAAGTAACTGTCCATATTCATTGTTTTGTTTCCTCTTCTTTGTCGCTAAAGTCTTTTGTTGTTATTTCTCTTGTTTTCAAATTAAAGAGTGGTACTTTGCATGGGTCTGGATTATTTCCTGTTTTTTCTTGGTAGTCTGTTTTTCTTTGCCAACAAGAAGTGTTAATTATTAGAACTCCGTTGTAATTTGATATGTCTGATTTGTGCATGTCTCCTGCTACTATTATGTCTGGTACTTTTTTTATTAATAGTGGATCATCGTTTTCGTATGGTACAAATGTTGTTGAACTATGTGATGGTGCTAAGTGTCTTTTTTGTAATAATAATTTGAGTATTTCTCCTGGGTTGTCTCTTGCTTTTTGTTGTCTTAAGAATGGAACATTGTCTATGTAGTAGTGGAAGCTTGATCCGTGATACATTAATACATTGAATCCTTCGAAGTTTTTGCTTGAATGTATATTGACGAAGCAGGGGCTGCTTACTGGTAAGAAGTTTGGTAGACTGCATAATTCTTTTGCGTATGCTTCTGTTAGGTTTGGTTGTGGTTCTGTTACTCTTACTGCATCATGGTTCCCTGGTGCCATGATTATGTTGATGTCTGGTCTTATTTGTGATATATATTCGTATGCTTGATGGTATTGTTCTCTTATGTCGTGTAATAACAAATTTTCTTCTTGTCCTGGATAGACCCCTACTCCATCTACTAAATCTCCTAAGATAAAGATATATTTTATTTTTTGTGATTGTTTTTTTTCTTTTTCATCTTCTGACTTTCCATTTAACCAGTCTACAAATTTTTGGAAGTTTTTTCCTAGAAAGTCTTTTGAGCCAAAGTGTACGTCTGAGATGAATGCTGCTAGTACTTCTTGTTCACATTTTTTTGGTGTTTGTGTTGGTTTTGGTATGTCTGGGAATGATAGTGTATTGACAAATAACATATTATTTTTTGCTGGCCCTGTTACTCCTATGACTTCATCTACACATATTTTTTCTGCTTGTGCATATAAATCTGGTTTGTTTTGGTTTACTAATATTTTCATTGTTCCTGTTACATCTTCTAATGTAAAGAGTAAATTTCCTTTTGCTGTTACTCTTTTGTCATAGACTATTCCTATGATACTCATTTGTTCCATTTCTGGTTTGTTTCTTGATCTGTTTATAGACACTACACTTTGTAGTTCTGGTCTTTGTTGCAATAATCCTTTTAAGAAGTTGTATCTTGCTTTGTAGTGTGATATGAAGTCTTTTACTGTTCTTTTTTTTGATTCTTCTTTGTAATGGTCTACTAATATAACATTACTATCTACTAATTCATCTTGTTCTATTGTTTGTTCTTCTTCTGGTTGCTGCACTTCTTCTACTACTGTGTCTATTCTTTCTTTTGATTCTGTGTCTGTGTTGTAGTGGAGTAAATCTAGGAATGTTTGATAAATGTTTTTGTTTTTTCCTTTCTCATACATGACTCTTGATTTTTCAAATTCTAACCAATTAATGTCTGCTTGTTTTTCTGCGTTTATTAAATTTGCACAGTCTTTGTGTATTATCAAAGGTTTTTCTTTTGTTGTTATTTTTTTATTAAATGTTTCTATGAATTGTGGTATATCTACTGTATTCAATTCAAAAAAGTCTGGACTAATTAGATAGCCTTTGTCAATAAAGAGTGTTATTGCTTCTTGTTTATTCATAAATATAATTTTTTTATAGACTTAAGGAATTTTTCAAGATTGTTGTTATTTGTGTGATATTTCCTTCTGGTATTGCTAGTGATATTTCTCTTGTTCTTCCATATCTTCCTTTGCTTATGACTTTTGCGTTTATTATGCCTAGCATGTCTAATTCTGCTATGATGTCACTTAATCTTCTTTGTGTTAGTGGTGTTATTCCACATTGACTACATGTTTCTTTGTAAGTGTTATATACATCTCCTGTGAATATTGATTGATTTGTATTATTACTACATACTGTAACTATTGAGTGTAATGTTATTTTGAATTGTTTTGGTTGTGTTGCTACTATGTCTACTACTCTATCTCTTTCTATTTTTTCTTCTGCTTGGTCTATGTATTTGACTTCTATTCTAGTATCTCCTTTTCTTTCTGCTAGTTCTCCTGATACTCTTAATAATTCTAGTGCTCTTCTTGCATCTCCGTGTTCTCTTGCTGCATAAGCTGCGCATTTTTCTATTACTCCTTCTTTGATTATTTTTTCATGAAATGCTAGTTTTGATCTTTGTTTTAGGATTTTTTGTAGTTGTATGGCATTATATGGTGGAAATACTATTTCTTCTTCACTTAAACTGCTTTTTACTCTTGGGTCTATGTTGTCTGTAAAGAGTAAATCATTACTTATTCCTATGATTGATATTTCGCTTTCTTTTAATTCTGAATTCAATCTTGTTAAGTTATAGAGTATTTCGTCTCCTGTTTTATGTACTAATTGGTCTATTTCATCTAATATTATTAATAAAATCATTTTTTCTTCTTCTAATTTGTTCAAAAATATTTTGTATATTTCGTCTGTTGGTAGTCCTGTTGCTGGTACTTCTTCTCCAAATTCTCTTGCTAATTGTGCTATTAATCTATATTCTGTGTCTGCTACTCTTTTGAGTTTACAATTTAAATAAAATATTTTTAGGTTTATTTTGTTTTCTTTTGCTATTCTTCGTATGTTTTCTGTTACATGTTTTGTTACTAAGGTTTTTCCTGTTCCTGTTTTTCCATAAATAAAAAGATTTGATGGTTTTTCCATTCTTAATATTGGTGCTAGTATTGCTGCTACTTGATTTATTTGATCTCCTCTGTATGGTACTGCTTTTGGTTTATAATTGCTTTGTAATGCTTTTTTATCCTTAAATAACGAACCTTTTTTTATGTAATTTTGTAAGAAATCTGTTAATTGTCTTGTCATGTGTTGTTTAAATTTTTCTTGTTTATTTAAAGATTAAGGTAATAAAAAATAAACACCATGTCCTCTATTTCTTATGGAAACTTTTTTTATAAATTTTTTGGTTCAATTCGGAATTACTACGATTAAATGAACACCTTGAGTTCCCATAGAACTTTCTAACAATTTTGTTGAAACTATACTTTTAAAAAAAACAAATAATATAATATATAATATATAATAATAATCTTTATATAATAATAATATAATAAATAAAGAATTAAATATCTTATTCTTTGAGTTTAAAGCTTCTATTCATTGTTTTCTATTTAAAAAAATAATAGAAAAAGAAAAGAATATTAGAAGACTAAAGTTTAATAAGTTAATCAATAAAAGATCAACAATTTTTTCTATAAATATACTTCCAAATGAAATTAAGGTGTGAGGGGTAAGAATTATCAATATTCCATAAGAAGTGTTAATTAACTATTTTATAGTGTTTTAATCAAATTCAAGTCTTTTAAAGAAAGAAAAAGAACACCAGAAAACTTATAAATACTAAGAGTTGTTACTCTAAAAGTTTAACAATGGCTGAAGAAGACAAAAAATATTCAAAACAATTATTAGGGAAGACAGTTGTTACTAAATCTGGTAAAAGATTTGGTGAAGTTGGTAATATTTCTTTTGAAACTAGAACTGGTGAATTAATTCACTTAATTCTTAAAAATCCTACTTCTTATGCTGAAAACCTAGATTTAGAAAAAGATTCTAATAGTGATCTTACTATTCCTTTCTCAGCAGTTATAGCTGTCGGTGATTTTATGGTTATTGCTGAAGAAGATATTATGTAACAGCCGAAAACTATTAAAACCCCATACATCCTTTTCTTTCTTACTATGGCTCTAAAATTTAAAACTACTGATGATATTAAGATTCCTGGTGCTTTAGTGGAGCAAATTATTGGTCAGGATGAGGCTGTTGAAGTAGTTAAGAAGGCTGCTAAGCAAAGAAGAAATGTTTTACTTATTGGTGAGCCTGGTATTGGGAAGTCTTTGACTGGTCAAGCTTTGGCTGAATTATTACCTCAAGAAAAATTAACTGATATTATTTCTCTTCCTAATACTAATGATGATAATAATCCTTTGATTAGGGAACTTCCTAAAGGGCAAGGAAAGGAGTTAGTAAATAAGGCTAAAATTCAATCTACTGCTTCTTTAAAAAACCAAAATATTATTTTTTTTGTTCTTGTTATTATTGCAGTCATCACACCTTGGTGGGTGAGAAAGCAGTATGGTGATATTATGGCTGCTGCTTCTTTGATTGGTTCTATGATTTTTTTGGCTGCTTTTGTTTTGTTTATGAATCTTAGTAAGCGTATGAAGGTTTCTGGTAAAGTTCCTAAGATGTTGGTTGATAATAGTAATAATAAAAAATCTGCTTTTGTTGATGCTACTGGTGCTCATGCTGGTGCTTTGTTAGGAGATGTCTTACATGATCCTTTGCAATCTGGTGGTCTTGGTACTCCTGCTTTTGAAAGATTGGTTCCTGGTATGATTCATAAGGCTAACAAAGGTGTTCTCTTCGTTGATGAAGTTGGTAGTCTCCAACCTCATTCTCAGCAAGAGTTATTAGTTGCTATGCAAGAACGTAAGTTTCCTATTACTGGTCAGTCTGAACGTTCTTCTGGTGCTATGGTGAGGTCTGAACCTGTTCCTACAGATTTTATTTTAGTTGCTGCTGGTACTTTGGAGACTGTTAAAAAAATTCATCCTGCTCTTCGTTCAAGAATTAGGGGATATGGTTATGAAGTGAATATGAATTCTGCTATTGAGGATAATATAACTAATCGTGATAAGTTTGCTATTTTTGTTGCTCAGGAAGTGAAGAAGGATAAAAAAATTCCTCCTTTTACTAAAGAAGCTGTTGATGTTATTATTCAAGAGGCTCGTGTTCGTGCTGGTACTTTTGGAAAGTTGACTATGCGTTTAAGGGAGCTTGGTGGTTTGATTCGTGCTGCTGGTGATATTGCTTTAGAGTCTAAAACTAAAGTAGTTCTTCCTTTGCATATTGTTAAAGCTAAGAGGCTTGCTAGAACTTTGGAACAACAAATGGTTGATAAGTATATTAAGAGTAAAAAGAAATATGAAGTGATTGTTACTACTGGTAAACGTGTTGGCCGTGTTAATGGGTTGGCTGTTTTGGGTGCTGATTCTTATTATTCTGGTTTAGTTCTTCCTATTGAATCTGAAGTTACTCCTGGTGGAAAAAAAGCTGAGTTTGTTGCTACTGGTAAGCTTGGAGAAATAGCTAAAGAAGCTGTCAAAAATGTTTCTGCTATTATCTTAAAATCTTTTGGTGAGGATATTAAAGAGAAGTATGATATTTATGTGCAATTTTTACAAACTGCTACTGAGCATGGTGGTGTTGAAGGAGATTCAGCTTCTATTGCTGTTGCTACTGCTATTATCTCTGCCTTAAAAAAAGTTCCTGTTCATCAAGATACTGCTATGACTGGAAGTCTTTCTGTTCGTGGTGAAGTTCTTGCTGTTGGTGGTGTTACTCAAAAAGTTGAGGCTGCTATTCAGGCTAATATTAAGAAGGTGTTAATTCCTAAGGCTAATGAAAAGGATGTTATTTTGAGTAAAGAAATGTTAAGGAAGGTTAAGATTGTTCCTGTTTCTTCAATTTCTGAGGTTTTAAAAGAAGCTTTGGATTGGAAGGGAAAAGAGAATGTTTTGAAGTTGTTGAAAAAGAAATAGAAATCTTTATATAACTCTCAATTTGCTACTCTTTTACTATGATCATCAGTTTTGCTTTAGATAAGATTTCTGTAATTAAGAAGAAAGATATTGTTGGTAATATTGAGGCTAAGAATAATGTGAAGATTACTAATATTTCTGAACAGAATGTTTCTGCTATTTCTGAGAATAGTGGTGCTGTGAATATTGGTTTCACTTTTAATGTAATTTTTGGGAAGGATCTTGCTGTTATTGAGTTAGCTGGTAAAGTGCTTTATATGCTTGATGAAGATTCTAAAAAAGAGATGGTTGCTCATTGGAATAAGGTTAAAAAAGTTGATGCTAAAAGATCTCAGCCTATTTTGAATAGTATTCTACAAAAATGTAATGTTAAGGCCTTGTCTTTAGGTAATGAAGTTGGGCTTCCTCCTCATATTCCTTTTCCTAGGTTGGCTTTAAAGTCTGATGTAGGTGTTGAAAAGCAAGCTGCTTAATCTCTTCTTTTAACCTTTAACTCTTCTTAAAACCCATAATTATATAAATCATAATATAGTGCCCACTACTAATGTTTATTCGTGTTAAGAAAAGAAAAAATAAAGCTGGTGAATTGAAAGCTTATGCTTATGTTGTTGAGAGTTCTTACAAAAAAAGAAAGAAATCTCCTCGTCAAAAAGCTAAAAAATATTTAGGAAGAGTTTATTATTTTAATTGTGAAAAGGCTGTTTTTGAGGGTTTTACACCTGAATGGATCATAGACAATGACTATCAGACAATCATTAAAACTTTAATTATTCGAGAATTAAAACAACTTGGTTTTATTGAAAAAGGTGGGGTTTGGGAAAATAAGCTTGTTGTTGTAGACATTGCTGCTCGAAGGGTTTGGCATAAAGATGGCAAAAATGAGGTTTGTATAGCTTTAAATGAGGGTTTTTTAACAAAATATACTTTAAGGCGCGTTTTGGATTTTAAGCCTCCTGAAGCCCTCGAGCGCCAAATTGGAAAAGCCTTGGGCGACGCCATAGTGTCGGCAGGTGTTCAAATCGACCAAAGGCTGTTTATCTCGTTATTCCGGAAGATTATCGACTCACTCGGATAAGCATCGTCCAACATTGTCTAGACAGTGTCTGGGATTGTCCAAGATTGTCTGGGTCAAAACAGACAATGGTCAAAACCGTAAAACGTCCGAAAACACTTCTTACAGAGCCTAGGAAGGCTTATATACTAAAACGTCTTACTAGTTAAAATC
Organism: Candidatus Woesearchaeota archaeon UBA489; assembly: GCA_002505585.1. Lineage (GTDB taxonomy): Archaea > Nanobdellota > Nanobdellia > SCGC-AAA011-G17 > UBA489 > UBA489. Next base: position 34,333 of record DAVM01000012.1, read on the forward strand.
CAACAGAGGAGGTATATTATAATGGATGAAAATATAAAAATAGCGTTTTCAAGAGTGAAAACAGACATAGATTTCTTAAAACAAGAAACAAAAGAGAACAAAAAAGCCATATTAGAGCAAAAAGAGCTCTTAAAAGCTTTAAATACCAAAATAGATAAATTATTAGAGGTTAGGCTTGAAAAAAAGGAAAATTCCTCTTTTTTTGAAACTTCCAGTGGAAATGAAGGGGTGGACAACAATCGTCAACAGTCAACAGTCAACAATGGACAATGGCAGACAATGATTCAAGAGGCAAAACAAGAAAAAGAAGCAGAAAGAAGTGTTCAGACAATCAATGAAATACTCAAATCACGCTTCGATAGTCTCACAGACCGCGAATTCGCAACATACGTGACTATTTATGACCTTGAGAAGGAAAAGATAGATGTAACCTACGCTGACGTAGCTCTAAGATTAAAACTCTCAGAATCATCAGTTAGAAGCCATATATCACACCTTTTGACCAAGAAAGTACCTTTAACGAGAGAAAGATATTTTAACGGTAGATCTTTAGTTTTTATCAAAAAAGGCTTTAAAGACCCAGAAATGCTTTCTAAACTCATAAAGATGAGACAACGAAAGAATACTCAGACAACGCTTTTCGACATTTAACCCTCACTTTATTAATTTAAAGACCAAATTGGGGTTTTTCGCCTAAGTAGCTTACACTTAACTAACACTCAACGAGTATAAAAACACACAGTTTTAAGCCTATTTTGTAGGGTTTATTCAGTTTAAACCCTCACTTCTGCCTAACTAAGCCTTTTTCATCCTCCTTTTCAGACTCTTTTATTCCTTTTCAGCTCTCAAATAGCTCACTTTACCCATACCTCACTTTCCTTAAAAGGAGCCTGTTTTAATGTTTTTTAGGTCTTATTTAACTCTCTTTTATCCTTCTTTTGATCTTAAAAGTCTCTCTTATACTACCTCTCACTTCTCATAAAAGGAGGCTATTTTGGCCTATTTTATCCCTGTTTGAGCTCTCTTTATGATTATTTTTCTAACTCTCTCTTTTCTCTAAATAAGCCTATTTTAGCCTTTTTCTAGTGCTTTATTTACTAAAAAACCCTTTTTTACCCATTTTCACCCGTCGACGACGCGTCGACGACACGTCTACGAACAGTCTATAGACGTCTACGACGTTTCGGAGACGCTTGCCAAAAGGTTTAAAAACTTCTACTCTTTCTTTTTTCTTGAAAAGTGGTGTGGTTTTTTAAAAAAAAGAAGGAGCCTGATTTTAATTATCAGCGTGAGCTTGCTTTTATTCAAGCTAATTTGCATGATTCTTTTTCAAAGATTAAACAAGATATGAAAATTATGAAGGATTGGATTTCTCACTTGAATGATCGTGATAATGAGCGTGTTAAGGCTATTGATCAAATGGGTTCTCGTGTGGATGAGCTTGGTGAAACTCTTTCTTATGTGAATTTGGCTCAGGAACAAATGCAGATTGCTGAGAAGTCTGGTCCTAGTCGTGTTATTGAAGAGCTTGAAGATGCTCCTGTTCCCAGTTTTGATGTTTTGGATAGTCTTACTGATACGCAGCAGGCTATGTTTCAGCGTGTTGGTCTTCTTTTGAATGAGACTGGCCAGGATTGGTTGGCTATTAAGACTTTGGCTAGTGAGTTGTATCCTAATAAGGTGTATGATCAAGTTCGTTCTACTACTTCTGAGTATGTTGGTATTCTTGTTGATTCTGGTTTGCTTGAAAAGCGTCGTCGTGGTAAACAAACTTATGTGAGTTTAACTAAAAATGGTGAGCAATTTTTCAAAAAAGTGAAGGGTAGTACTCTTACAAAAGAAGTTAGAGAAGATTAAAACTTATAATCATTGCTTAAAGGTTATTTTCATTGATAAAAGACAAAAATATTTTAAAAGATGCTGGAAAAAGTTGCCCTGATTGTCCTAGTTCTTTACATGTTGGCCAAGAGCGTTTTAAAGATGGTTTATACGCTGTTGAGTACTGTAAACAGTGTGGGTTTCGCTTTGAAAAACCTTTACCTAAATAGGACAAGATTCAGCTATTGATGCTAATTTCTTGTTTATTCCTTCCCAGTCTATATGCTGCATGAATTTCTCTACATAGTCTTTTCTTGCTGTTGAATAGTCCAAAAAGTAGGCATGTTCATAGACGTCTAAGACTAGTAAAGCACTACAATCCCAGACTCCTCCATGGTTATGTACATCACAGACATAGTTCCTTAACTTTCCTTCTTGCCAATCGTATGCTAGTACTACCCATCCTCTTGAGGCTAATCCACATGCTTGGAATTCTTTTTGCCAGTTTTCTACACTACCAAAATCTCTTTCTAGTAATTCTTTTATTTTTCCTTCTGGTGTTCCTGTTCCTTCTTGCATGTTGTCAAAGTATGCTTCATGTAATCTTACTCCATTGACTGCGAATGTTTCTTCAACTTTTAATTCTCTTAAATCACTATAGGTTGGGTTTGTTCCTTCTAAATTTATTTCTTTTATCTTCGCCCTAATCTTGTCTGTGTTTTTACAATAGCCTGCATACAAAACATCGTGATGTTCTGATAATTGTTTTTCTGTTAGAAATCCTTCTATTTTTTTGTATTTGAGTGGTTTAACTTCTGGCATAATATCAGCTCCTTGTGTTTTTATTTTGTAATTATGTTAATTTATAAGGATTATTGCAATGAAAAAGTAAGAAAATATCTTTTAGGTTTTTCTTAAAAGTTTTAAGCATAGTAATATTTATAAAGAATAAAAGCACTTTTTAATGTATGGGAAAAGGGTGGAATAGACAGCAAAAAAGTTTCTTTTTATCGGTTGTTTTAGTGTTAAGTGCAGCTATTGTCTCTAATTCTATGGCTCCTGGTGCTACTGGCTTGTTTTATACTTATGAGCTTAATGTTGATAGAGAGCCTGGAAGCGTGGATCATAGATTTGGAGTGGATAGTGGTGCTGGTTTTTATGGTGGAGATCGTGCTCCTGTAAGAACAAACCCTAGTAGTATTTCTCGTGATGTTGTTAACTTTGGTAGTAGGGATGAAGTTTATGCTACAGAAGCAATTCCTTGTGGAAAAAGGGCTAGTGTTTTTGCAACTAGTTGTGATAAGGATCGTGCTTGTCCTGATGGTATGGTGTGTGATTTTGCTGGTTCAGAAAGAAACTGTTTTTGTGTAGAAAAATAAATTAATAATCTTTTAATTTTTTATTAAAACTTTTAGGCAGTAGAAAAGTATATTAATTCAGCTGTTTTAGTGATTTACATGGCTAAAAGGGTATTTATTGTTCATGGTTGGGATGGATTTCCTGGTGAAGGCTGGTTTCCTTGGCTTAAGATGGAGTTAGAGGCTAAGGGTTTTGAAGTTTTTGTGCCTCAAATGCCTGATGCTAGTAATCCTCGTATTCAAAATTGGGTTCCTGCTGTTAAGCAAGTCGTTGGCTCTCCTGATCAAGATACTTATTTTGTTGGGCATTCTATGGGTTGTCAAGCTATTGCTCGATATTTAGAGTCTTTGCCTGAGGATGTTGTTGTAGGAGGCGCTATCTTTGTTGCTGGTTTTTTTAAGCGTTTGACTGGTGTTGATAATAATCCTGAGGAGAAAGAGATTGATCGTCATTGGCTTACTACTCCTCTTGATTTGGCTAAGGTCAAGCCTCACTTAAAGAGGAGTGTTGCTTTGTTTTCTGATGATGATCCTTTTGTTCCTGCAGATAATCAAGGTGATTTCAAAGAAAAGCTAGGGTCTGAGGTTATTGTAGAACATGGGAAGAAACACTTCAGTGGATCTACTGGAACACTAGAAATACCTGTTGTGCTCGAAAAACTGCTAGAAATGGCTAAATAAGAGAGTTTTGACGGTTCACATAAGCTACATTATACGTAATATTAGTTATTTGAATAATCTTTTAGACATATCATTCACTTTCTGGCTTAAATCATCAATCTTTGAACATGATTCATGTATTTCAAAGTTATCAAACGTTGAATCTATAGCTTTACCTTTTGATACTTCTAAATGGGATGAAGATGTTTTAGAAAGATTAAGAACTTTACCAGACTATGTTAGAAATGTTTTGAATCTTTAAAATTTCCAAAAACTTTATATACTATAGTCAATTATATACTCACTATGGCAACTACTATTCAAATCAGTGAAAAGCTACTTTCTGAATTAAAAAGCAAAAAGATGTATGAAAAAGAAAGCTATGAAGAAGTAATCTGGGATCTTATTGAAGATACAGAAGAGTTATCTGAAGAAACAAAAGAAGAGATTAAGCTTGCTGAAAAAGAGTTTAAAGAAGGAAAAATTTATACTCATGAACAAGTAAAAAAAGAGTTAGGGTTATAGTATGTATGAAATTACTTATTCTAGAATTGCTTTAAAAAAACTTAGCAAGCTTGAAAAACCTTTAAAAGAAAGGATTTTAAATTCTCTTGAGCGTATAAGAATCAGGCCAGAAAGCTATATAAAAAAGCTTGTAGGTAATTCTTATTATTCTTTAAGAGTTGGTGACTATCGTATTATTTTAAATCTTACAAAAAATCAATTGAAAATTCTTGTTTTAACTTTAGGGCATAGAAAAAAAGCATATAAATAGGCTACTTCTAAAGAATGTTTTGAATCTTTAACTACTAGTTGGGTGATTATATTTTGCAAAATGTTTGCCTATTTCAGAACAACCATAAAATAATACATTCACTGCGATTAATCCTATTCCTATGTATTGTGCTGCATTATTTCCTGTTTCTTGGTCTACTCCTAAAAGCACTAAGCCTGTTGCTAATGTGATTAAACTAGTTTTTGGAAGTCTTCTATATTGGAGACTAAGCTGTTCTACGATAGTTTGTGCTAATTCTCTTTCTTCTGAAGTAGAATCATCTTTCTGAGTTACCATAGTAACCTATATACTACACTATATACTTATAAATCTTCCTGTTAAGTAAGTTCTTCAAAGAATTTTTTTTATTTATAGTAAGCTATACCTACATTAGAAGTGTCCATGATATGGAATTTTGGATCTACTAATCTTAATGCATATTTGTTTCCTGCTTTAACAATACTACCTTTGTAACTTCTTCCATAATTAATAAAATCTACATTTCCTTGTGTATCATAAGTGAAAGATTTACTGCCTTGTACAAACATGTCTTGTACAGCTATTGTTCTAGCTGTTGTGTCTATTTTAGTAATTGTCCATACACTTGGGTGGAAATCATATCCTGTTGGACAACCATTAGGTCCACAAATATTAATTTCCGAAAAGGCCATTGTTTCTCCAATCCCTACTTGTTTTTTCGGATTAGCATAACTCATTAAATAAATTCTTGGTCTTCCGTCTGGATAATATCTTCCTTCATTTAGAATGATTTTAATTGTTTCTCCTTTGTAAATTAAATCTGCTGTTTTTTGTCCGAAGTAACTATTGATTGTTTGTAAAGTAAACTGTTTTGTTCCTGTTCTTTTATTTGCAAGTGTAATGTCTGGACTAAAAGGGTCGTAAGCTACGAATTGAACTAATTCATTTCCTTGTGTAGTTCCAGATGGTACTAAGAAGAAATCTCCTAAAGCTGCTTCTATATATTGAGGAAGTTTGTTTGGTTGCTCATCTATTTCTATAGGTGGCATTGCAATTTGTTGCCCTGTTATACTATTTTGATTTGTTGCAAAGAATCCTACTAGTAAAATTATTACTGCTAATAATAACATCCCTCTCTTTTCCATTATTTTTTGGTATCTATTCTGCTATATAAACATGTTGATTTCTTTCCAAATGTTTATAAACTTTCCATTACTGTAATTGTTTCATGGCTTTAACTACTAATCCTCAAGTGTGGAAGATTTTGAGTGTTGTTTTTATTATTATGGCTTTAATTTTGGGTGTTTTGTTTTACTTCAAAGATATTTTTGTTACTCTTCTTTTAGGTGTTTGTTTAATTTTTATTACTTGTAAATTGCGTACTCTGTATCATCATGTCTTTCGTAGAAGATTGCCAGATGGTTGGTTCAAAACTTTTATTTTAATTGTGATTGTTGTTGCTTCTTTGTCTGCTATGTATTGGTTGGTTGATCATACTGTTACTGAAATTCAAGATGTTATGTATATTACGACACAGGATTTTTCTGATGATGCAACTTTGTTGGATGTGTATTCTGCTCGTATTGCTCAATTTATTCCTTCTAAGGTTGAGGCTGTTGTTTTTACTTCTGAAAATCTTGCAAAGATGAAATCTTTTTTCTTGAAGGAATTAGGCAGTAGTATTCCTATTTTAACTAAACAATTATTAACTGCTTTATTGATTGTTCCTTTGCTTTTCTATTTGTATTTTCGTCGTGGAAAAAGATTATTGCAAAGGTTTTATTTGAGTATTCCTAAGAAGTTTTCTCGTAGTGTGAAATGTACTGTTGTTGATGCTTCTCGTGAGTTAAATGATTATTTTACTGGTAAATTAATACAAAGTGCTGTTATTGCTTTGATTTGTGTTATTGGTTTTTCTATTTCTGGTGTTAAGGCTTGGTTGTTTTTTGGTTTGTTAGCTGGTATTTTAAACATTATTCCTTTTATTGGTCCTCTTTTAGGTGCTATTCCTCCTTTGTTTATTGCTTTGCTTGATCCTTCTGGTAGTGTTGCTTTGGGTGTTTTAGTTACTGTTGTTGTTGCGCAGTTGGTTGATAATTTTTATCTCCAGCCTTTCATGTTGTCTAGTCGTGTGAAGCTTGATCCTCTTTTGGCTATTTTGTTAGTGCTTGCTTTTGCTAAATTGTTTGGTGCTTTAGGTATGATTTTGGCTATTCCTATTTATTCTGTTTTTAAGATTACTTTACGTGAGTTGTATTCTGAATTAATTTTAGTGTATGGTAAGCATTAAAGGTCATCAAAAGGGCTTTTTACTTTCTTTAATTGTTCTGTACTTACATAAACATATCTTTCTGTTGTACTTATACTTGCATGTCCTAACAATTCTTGTATTACTCTAATATCTGTTCCTGCTTCTAAGAGGTGTGTTGCAAAACTACTTCTTAGTGCATGACAAAACACTCTTCTTTTTATTCCTGCTTCTTTTGCTGCTTTTTGCACCACTTTCTGTGCCATTCTTATGCTTAGATGCGATCTCCCTCCTTCTCCTGGGAAGACATATTTGGAGTCATGCTTTCTTTCTTTTAAATATTCTTTCAAATGTTTTACTAAATTTTTGCTTAAGATTATATGTCTGTCTTTTCTTCCTTTTCCTGAGAGTACTCTTCCCATGTTTTCACTAAAATCTAAACTATTTACTTGCATTTTTACTGCTTCGCTTACTCTTAGTCCTGATGAGTACAAGAATTCTATTAACAAACTATGTTTTTTATTTTTCACACTTCTTAACATATTTCTTATTTCTTGTTTTGTTAATACTGTTGGTAATTTATTTTCTTTTTTTGGTGGTTTTATTTCATCAAATATTTTTTTCTTTAAGATTGTTTCATAATAGAACTTTAAAGAAGATAATGTTAAGTTTACTGATGCTGGTCTTTGTTTTTTGTCTGCTAATAAATACCCTAAGTATTTTTTTATATCTCGTTCTTGTATTTCTTTAGGATTTTTTTTGATATAATCAAGAAATCTTTGGTTGTGCACTGTGTATGCTTTTATTGTTGCTGGTGTACATCCCATTAATTTTAATTCTGTTGTTAATTCGTCTATCACTTTTCACCTCTCTACTTTTTTATTTTTTTCAACATTTAAAAAGGTTCGTATAATCTTAATCGGAAACTTTTTAAACAACAATTCCTTAAATTTACTTAGGAGAGGTGATAAAAATAGGTGTTGGAGATTGGATTGTAGCAAGAAGTGATAATTTTAAGTTTTTGATGTCTAAATTACGTGATCACCAAATCACCACTAAGTCTTCTTTTACTAAAGTGAAGCAAAAACATAAAACTGTTGATGCAAAAATTGATTCTCAAGAGAAGCGTATTAAAAAATTAGAGAGAACTTTGAAAGCTATACAAGAAGTTCCTGCTATTCGTGTTACTAGACGTAAGAAAAGACGTTAAAGTAGGTTAATACTTACTTTGTTTTCTAGTTCTATTCCTTTACTTTTACTATAGCCTTGATTAACTTCTAAAACATACAATGCTTTTTCTTTTGGTGTATAGTTCTTACAAGGGCTTTTTTTACAAAGTTCAGCTTGTATGATGTCTACTACTCTTAAATCTTCAGAAATAAAAATTATGTCTAAAGGAATATAAGTGTTTTTCATCCAAAAACTATGCATATCTTCTCTTTCAAAAATAAAGAACATACCTTTGTTTTCTTCTAACGCATCTCTATGCATTAATCCTAATGCTCTTTCTTCAAGAGTGTCTGCTATTTCTACAAAAACATTTCCTAATGGTTTTCCACCTTCACTTGCAAAAGAAACTGAGGATTCTTCTATTGATCTTGTACAACTTGTTAAAAAAATAAGAGTGATAAAGAAGAATAAGTAAGGAGCTTTCATCCGAAATAGCTTGGTTCTCTTTTTTGTTGGGTTTTTGTTGCTACTTTTGCTTTTTCTACTAATCCTTGTACTTTGCTTTCAAATTCTTTTGCTTTTGCTAGTAGTGGTTTGTAGTCTACTTTTAAGTTCAAATAATTGTCTAGTATTTTGATAATTTCTGCTGCTGCTCTTGAATCAGGTAAAGCACTATGTGTTTCTGCAAAGAATGAAGTTACATTCATTTTTTTTCTTAACAACAATGCTCCTGTCACTCCCATAATTATTCCTTCTTTTAATGGTTGTACATTCATTTTTTTTAATTTTTTGTTTGTTCCCATATAGAAAGTTCTTGAGTCTTTTGTTGCTGCTTGACTACCTACTCCTTCTAAACTGATTATTTCTTTTGCTTTCATTTGTTTTGCAACGTTTACTATTGCTTCTGCAAGTTGCCATTCTAGTCCTTGTACACTACTGAGTGCATAAATAATTACTATGTTAAATTTTTGTGAATAAAATATCCCTATTGGTTCTATTGGCTCCCCACTATGGACTGCTACTACTGGTGGTAATTCTTGTACTCTTATTCTTCCTATTTCTTTTGCTTCTAAATGTTTGACTAAGAATTCTGTTGCTATTGTCCCTACAAGTCCAAAACCTGGAAATCCTTCAATAATTGTTGGGTTCTTTGGTTTTTTATCTAATGTCACCTGCATACTATTTCTTTTCTGTCCTTTGTTTATATAGTTTTCTTTTATGTCCTAAATAAGAACTTTTTTAAAAGGATAAGGAATAGGTTTGCTCATGTGGGCTCGTAGCTCAGCCTGGTTAGAGCACTTGACACTTTATTGTGGGTGAAGCTCTTAAAGCTCTAGAAGTTAACTAGGCTAGTGATACCAAGGGGTCGAGGGTTCAAATCCCTTCGGGCCCGCTATTTTTTTATTGCAACACTTCAAAGAACGTATTAAAAATAGGCTTATCTGTTGTTACTGAATAAAATGTTGCTCCCATTTGGTTTGCTAAGTGTTTTATTCTTTTGTTATGTTCTTGTAATTTGTCTAAATAATTTTTTCTTGCAAAGGGGTTTAATGATGCTTTCATGAAGGTTTTTGTTTCTAAGTCTTTTAACTTAAATTCTCCTTTTAATTTCATTGTTGTTTCTACTTCATCTAACACTTGGATTAAGATTATTTCATGATTTTTAAAGCCAAAGAGTGATCTTTTTATTTCTTCTAAGTCATACAAAAAATCTGATATCACCACTATTAATGATCTTGTTTTTATGGTCTTTGCATAATTTTGTAGTGATTGTTCAAACTTACTTTTTCCTTCTGGTTTTTTTGTTCTTAAATAGTCTAATATTGCTACTAATTGTTTTTTCCCTCTTTTTGGTGTAAACCTTTCTAATTTTTCTGCGAATGTTGACAACACAAACCTTTCATTGTTCTTCATTGCCATATAAGCAAATCCTATTCCTAGCATGCTTGCGTATTCATATTTTTTGACATCTTTATTTCCATA
>DAVM01000009.1:0-53437 GCA_002505585.1 Candidatus Woesearchaeota archaeon UBA489
TAGAATGTGATGTTACTTGTGCAGGTAAAGGCGCTGGAACTAAAGAACCTTGGTGGGAATAATCTTATAACTAAACACTTTAATTTTTTAAAATAACTCTTGCCTTATCCTCATGAAAAAAGATAACTTTATCATACTATTTGCTTTGTTCTTTCTAGTATTATTTCTATCAGGATGTAGTGTTACAGTTCATAGAGAACTAAAACATCAAAACTTTGCAGTAAAATATCCTAATTGGGGAAATTATAAATTAGAAAAATATGATGATCAAACATTTAAAGCAACCACTTCAAACAGTCAAAATACTTGCCAAGTCTTAGTCAGTGCCTATTCTCTAGGCTATCTACCAATAACAAAAATTATCTTAGACACAGTAGAAGAATCATCCATTTATACTCTTTTAGAAAAAGATATTACTCATAATACTGCAAACTTATTGTACACTATAAGAGAATCAAAGAATGAACAAGTTAAAATTAGCATACTCCAATGTGGAGATTTTTCTTATGTAACACAATACACTTGTGATATAGAAGTTTATCCAAAAAAACAATCAGATGTTCTAAAAGTAGTCAATTCAATGAAATGCACTGCACCTCTTGAAAGCCTCTTTTATTAATGCAACCATAAAAAATATTTCTTTTCTACTATAGATAACCTTAAATAACAAAACTTCTTCCGATTCAAAAACGCAATGGGGGAGATAACCGTGCTCTATGAAGAGGATGAAAAAAAAGTACCTGAAAATCAAAAAGAAGATAAAGATATTTACTCCAACACTGGACGTGAAGAACTTATAGATGAAGAAGATGAGATAACAGATGTTGATGAAGGCTTTATGAAAGGCTACGAAGAAGGGGAAAAAACTGCCGTATGCTCAAATTGTCATAAACTCTTAGAAGAAGACTTTGTAGAACAAGAATTTAATGAAGAAACTTACAGATTCTGTTCAAGCGATTGTGCAACTGCTTTTGCAGACAAAAAAACACAAGAAGACTAAATTATTTATCAAAAAAAGAGGTGGAATTTATTGTCAGTACCTATAATTTTAGGGTTCATTTTAGCATTTATACATTACTTTAGTGAATTCTTTCACAATCATTGCAACAAAAAATTAGTAGGGCGACTACTCTCTTTCGTTGCAGGAGTTTCAGTTTCTTATCTCTTCTTATACCTCTTGCCAGAATTAACTCAAGGTACAAAAAACTTAAACATGCTTTTATTCTTTTTTTTACTTACAGGATTTACATTTTTCCATTTAATCGAAAAATATGTTTATCAACATGAAACAGGAAATAAGCGTGCTAAACAACTTAATGAAATTCATACAATCACTTTCTTTTGTTATCATGTTCTTGTTGGTGTTGTATTAACAAGACTAGCTGTACTTGGTATGAGAAATATTCTTCTCTTTTTTGTTCCTATAGCTCTTCATAGTGCTATTAGTAGCTTTTCTTTGAAAGAAGTACATAGTAGTAAACATCATGAAAGTCATATTGCAAGAATTTTCTTATCTTTATCACCACTCTTTGGAGTATTCTTTGCACTTCGTTTTGGATTAGCAGATACTTATTTTTATTCATCCCTTGGCTTCTTAGGAGGAGCTTTACTCTATATTGTTATTCATGATTTAATACCTCGTGGAAAGAAAGGAAAACCTTTTTTCTTTTTCTTAGGAACGTTTTTGTATGCAGTAACAGTTTATTTAACTTTTACTCTTTAACAAATAATTGCATAAGTAATATATTCTGTTTGGTGAAACCTAACTTTTCCATCAGAAAACTCGTTATTATCTCCTTGAGCAATTGCAAACCATCCTTCTGCATCATACCCAGTTTTAATAACTCTATGCACAACTAATCCACCATTTTTTGAAAAAGCAATTATGTCTCCTTCATAAATTTCTTGAGGTGTTTTTGGAACAAATTCTAAACCATTACATCCTTTTCCTAAAGTTGGTTTCATTGATCCACTATCAGCATAAGTTGACCAAGAAGTCTTTCTTCCTTTTAAACTTTTTAAATCAATAACTATTCTATCATCAAACACAGCAATATCTTCTTCTTCAATTCTATTATGAGGTGCTAAACGAGTTATTGTTTCTTGCGCATTTTCTTCTGGATTCTCAACATTTCCTGCAAATTTTGTGCTATAAAAATTTTCAACAAAAAGACCAGCATAGATACCTAAAGCAAAATTAAATAGGATTAAAAATATTGTGAGTTTATTCTTCATTTCACTACCCCATTATTTCAACCATAAAAGACAGTATATAAAGATTTCTATTTGTGATTACTTTAAAGTAATAACTTACTTTAAGCGTATGGCATCCAAATTAGCAGGAGCAATAGTCTCAATACGATTAGCTTTGTAAATAGAAGAAGCAAGATCAAGACAACGACTAACCTCACCATGATTAACAATGACTTTCTTAGGACGAGGAGACAAATTACGAACAAAATTCATCAACTCATTACGACCAGCATGACCAGTAAAAGCATGAAAAGTAGCAATCTCCATATTCACCTTTACATTTTCAGGCCTCCCCTCTCTCAAAGGAACTTGTACTTCACTCTCACCATCTTGCACCTTTCTACCAACAGTCCCTTCAGAAACATACCCAACAAACAACAAAGAATTTTTAGGATTCTCAGCAAGCTGACGAAAATACTCCAAAGAAGCACCAGCATTCATCATTCCAGCAGTAGCCAAAATAATACAAGGTTCACCATCAATAACAGCTTGTTGCTCTTTTTTACTCCCAACCTTTTTCAACAAAGGAGATAAAAAAGGATTTTCATCTTTATGGAAAATAGCCTTACGAATATTTCTATTTAAAAAATCAGGGTAAGCAGTATGAATAGCAGTAATATCCCAAACCATACCTTGCACAAAAATAGGAGCTTCCTTCATCGCACCAGATCTCACAGCATTCTCAATTAATAACATCATCTCTTGAGAACGACCAACACCAAAAACAGGAATCAACACCTTCCCACCACGAGCAATAGTCTTGTTAATTAACTCAACCATCTTTTTTTCAGTCTCTTTACGAGGCTCTAAAACATTAGCACGACCACCATAAGTAGCCTCCATTAAAACAGTATCCAAACGAGGAAATTTAGTACTAGCAGGCTCTAACAAGTGTGTTCTTAAATATTTAAAATCACCAGTATACAGGAAGTTGTGTAATCCATTGCCAATATGTAAATGAGTCATAGAACTACCCAAAATATGCCCAGCATTATACAAAGTAATACGAACATCAGGAGCAATATCAGTAACTTCCTCATAATCCAAACAAATAATATGCTTAACCATCTCACGAACATCAGCAGCGCCAAATAAAGCAGAACCAGTCTGCTTAAAATTAACATCAATCATATCCAAACAAAGAAGCGCAATAATATCACGAGTAGGAGCAGTACAATAAACAGGACCTCTATACCCAAGTTTATACAAGTAAGGGATGAAACCACCATGATCAACATGAGGATGGCTTAAAATAATAGCATCAATATCTTGTAAATTAAAATCAGGAGCATCAAAATGAGGATATGCCTTTGGACCAGAAGCAGCAGCATTCACACCACAATCAAGCAAAATCTTTGATCTAGGAGTTTGCAACAAAAAACAAGAACGACCAACATGACGGCCAGCACCAAGAACAGTCAAACGAACCCAATCCTCTTTTTTATCATCCTTCTGAGCATTATCATCATAAATCTTCAAACCAATCTTATGCAAAAACTTTTTACGATAATCACTATTTTGATAAAGAACACCACGAATATTCTCAATAATCTGAGAACGTAAAGCAGGACTACGTTTAATTAAAGGAATCCAAAAAGTCTTACTCTTAATCTCTCTTAACAATTCACCTTGCTTACCAATAACCAAACCAGGTTTTTCAGCTTCAATAACAACAACAGAACGAGGAGCATCAAAAAGAACATTAGCAACCTTAGCTTCTTTAGGAATCAATTTTTTAATCTCAGCCTCAGCTTTTTCAATATTAAGAGTAATGGCAGGATCAGGACGAAGTTCAATACGCTTTTTAACAATACCCACAACATCCCTAATAATAGTGCTTTGATTTAAGAAAAACTTTTTATTCTTAGTGTACAAAATAATATTAGCACCCTCAAAGCTTGTTTCACTAATATCAGCATCTTTAGGTAAGTGCTTCAATATTTCATCAATAATAGTTGGCATTTTAAAAATATTCTTTTATAATTACAAATTTTAATCAGAATACTAACTCAACCTCTTTACACTCTGACAAATGAATCAACTTTTTTCGCAAAAACTTTTTTTACTCCATCTTTAGTGACAGTAACTACATCAATACCTTCACCAGTAGCAGCATCACGTTGCATAGCAGCATTAATAGCTTGTACTCCTAATTTCACACCATCAGCAACAGGAGCATCTTTTTTGTATAAAGTATCTAAAACTCCTAAAGCCATCATGAAACCAGAACCATCAGCAGTATATCCATCACTTTCAGTAACAGATCCATCAACACCAATATTGTACAAATGTACACCACTTTGGTCAACACCACCCATTAAAAAACCAGTAATGCCCATAATAGTACTAAATTTTCTGATATTATTATACACCATCATACCTAACAAATTAGCAGCTTCTTTAACAGAAGCATCTTTGCCAGTACGAATCTTTTTTAAGTTTAATTCAGCACCAATCAACTTCACCAATAATTGGATATCAGAAACAGATCCAGCAACAGTAATAGCAATATTGTCAGTTAATTTGAGAACTTTATCAATATTCTTTTCAACAACAATATGTCCACCAATAGTAGCTCTCTTATCAGCAGCCATAACAACGCCACCTTTACAAAGCATACCAATAGTTGTGGTTCCTTTTCTTACATGATCTTGTGCATTCATTTAATTAACACCTTCAGAAATCTAAATAAATCGTTGCTAAAACTACTTTATAAATGTTTCTATTTATTTGAAAATAATTAAACTTAAGCGTTTTCTCTTAATAAAAAAACACCAATCAAAAAACAAGCAGCCAACAAAGGAGCAAGCGCCAACTCACTGATTTGTGTTAAGTATCCAACATAGGTAGTAATCTCTGGAATAAACCCAATAAACTTATCATGGAATACTCTATCTAGTCTTTGTATTGTGTTTACGATAAGAATTATTAATAAAAAGAAAACACCAAACATAATAGCATTTAAACTAGATTCTACATCACGTACCTCAAATTCTCTTAAACGGGATATATATACCATGCTCACTAATGCTAGCATGACTGCAACAATATCTACAATTAATAGTGTGTTTTCAATTGCCATTTTATCTTGCTTTAACCTTTATTCCTGATTTTTTATTATCTTTCTCAGCTTTTTTTAATTCCTTAGCTTCTAATTTTAACTCTTCTATTTCACTTTGAGCGATTAGTAACTCACTTTCTTTTTTTTCTAACTGCATTTCTCTTTTGTTCACTTCACTTCTTTCTTTTGTAACCTTTCTTTCTTCATTTTCTAAATTTCTTTTTCTTCTTTCAACGGCATCTTCTCTGCTTTCTAGTACTTGTTCTTTGTCTTTTAATCTCTCTTTCTCTTTCTTTGCACTCTCTATAAGTTTTTCTGCACGTTGCTCTCTTCTTTTTATTTCAGCTTTTTCATCAGCAACATCATCTTCTTTATCTTCTAAAGCTCTTTGTTCTTTTTTTACTCTTGCTCTTTCCTCAGCAAGCTCTTTTTTAGTTGCTTTTTTCTCTTCACGAAGTTCTCTTTTTATTTCAGCTAATTTTTGTACGTGTCTTTCTGTCTTATCTTCAATCTTTTGCAAAGATCTTTTTCTGTCTGCAATGTCCTCTTTCTTGTCTTCAACTTCTCTATCAATAGATGCATAAGACTTTATTTTTTTGTTTACTTCAGCTTCTCTTCTTTCAATATTATCCTCTAATTTATCTACTTCTGCAGTTCTTTCTTTATAATTACTAATGATTGTATTCTTTGCGTTTTTGTACTCTTCTTGTGACTTCTTTAATTGTTCTTCTTTTCTTTTTTTGAAATTGATAGTTAATTCTGTGTGTTTCTTTTCTGTATTTCTTTCTCTTTCATCAAGACGTGCTTCTTTTTTTCTAATTTTATTTAATTTTCTTTCTATTTCAGAATGATTGTCTTCTATTTCTTCTTCTTTCCTTTCAATATTTGCTTTAATTTTGGCAATTTCTCTTCTTTCAACTTTATTTTTTTCTTTTTCTTTTTGTGCACTTTCTTCTTTTTTGTTCAATTTGATTTCTTTATCTTTCAAACTTCTTTCTTTAGCGCTAAGAGTATTCTTCTCTTTTCTCAATTCTTCTTCTTTGTTTTTTAATTTCATAAACTCAGGAGCAACAATGTGACGAGCAAATTCCAACCTAATAGGGTGTTTTTTAGATTCTTTTAGCAGCTCTTTTAAGTCTGCTATTCTTCTTGCTAAATGCGCTTTGTATTCTTTTATAGTAATTACTGTTAAAGCTAGAACAATTAAGAAGAAAATTGCTGTTTGTAAAAGATTACTAATTTTTTCTGGAATAAAATGAATAATTTTAATGATAAATGGTAACATCATTAAGAGTATGATATTAAAAATGCGCTGCGATTTAAGTTTTGCAAGATCTCTTTCTTTGCGTGTTTTATACCAAAGCATCGTTGCTACGACAAGGATAATTGCCGTGAGATACTGTTGTATTGTTGTAAAACTTTCTAGTGCCACTTTTTATCACTCAAATATAGTGTTTCTATTTTACTATTCTAGAGTATATAAATTTTTCTAGTCTTTTCGTTGTTACTCAACCATACCAAGAAAATGTTAAATACTCCTATAAACAGCAAAATAGCATGATTTTTTACTCTTTATTAATATTTCTTGCCTCAATGATACTCTTAATTAAAGGAGCAGACCTCTTTGTAGACGAAGCAGCAAGAATAGCAAGATTACTAGGCATATCAGGATTTGTCATAGGACTAACACTCGTCTCCATAGGAACATCACTACCAGAACTAGCAACAAGTATACTAGCATCATTCTATAAACAATCAACAATAGTAATAGGAAATATAATAGGATCAAACATAGCAAACATAGGATTAGTCTTAGGCATAGCAACAGTTATGACAACAATCATTCTCAAAAAAAATGAATACCTAAAAGACAGCCTTCTCCTCATGGGACTTTTCATATTCTTCTTTATACTAGCTTTAGATAAAACAATAAGCTTTTCAGAAGGTATAATCTTATTACTCTTGTTCTTAGTTTACCTTTATAGATTATTAAAACGCAAACCAATAAGAGGAGAAGAAACACTAAAAAAATTCTTAAAAGAATACATTCATCCTGTAAATGGCAAACTAAATCTTAAAAATTATGAACAAGCAATAGACCAAGGAGTAAATTATAGAATATATGGCTACCTCTTAAGACATGGAGTAGACGTTAAAGGAGATTTCAAAAGTAAATTACTCTGGGATGTATACAAAAAACTCTTTTATTGCACCATAGGACTAACAGCAATCTTTTTTGGAGCAAAATACTTAGTGACATCAGCGATAGACATAGCACTCTTCTTTACAATATCACCAACAATAATAGGAATAACAGCAATAGCAATAGGAACATCACTCCCAGAACTTTTTGTAACAATAACCTCAGCAAAAAAAGGACTAAGCAGCATCTTAATAGGAAACCTCATAGGATCAGGAATAACAAACATACTTCTAGTAGGAGGAATAGCAGCCATAATCACACCACTCACACTTACCACAGCAGACATCTTCTTTTATCTACCAATAATGCTCTTTATGGGACTAGCCTTCATACAATTTGTAAGATCAAAATGGATAAGCAAAGTATTCCAAGGAATATTACTCCTACTCTTTTACACCACCTTTCTCTTCTTTACAATAGTTTTTCAAGTACTATAACCAAACGAAATCTATTTAAATGTCTATTCTGAAAAACATATACTATAAAGCGAGAGAGGAATACTAGACTTATGCAACCAACAACCAACTATGTGCCTAAACATGTAGGAATAATACTTGATGGTAATAGGAGATTTGCTAAAAGATTAATGTTAAAACCATTCAAAGGACATGAATGGGGAGCAAAAAAAATAGAACAACTCCTTAACTGGTGCCAAGAATACGAAATAAAAGAATTAACACTCTATGCTTTTTCTGTAGAAAACTTTGATAGACCAAAAAAAGAATTTGACTATTTAATGAAACTCTTCAAAAAAGAATTTACAGCATTAAAAGATGACAAAAGACTAGAAGAAAACCAAATACGAATAAATTTCATAGGGAGAATTTCTATGTTTCCAGATGAAGTAAGAAAATCTATGGAAGAAGTAATGAAAAGAACAAAACATCATAAAAAACATATCTTAAATTTTGCAATGGCTTATGGAGGAAGAGCAGAAGTTATAGATGCAACAAAAAAAATAGTAGAACAAATACAAAAAGAAAAATTGAATGTGAATGAAATTAATGAAACAACCTTTGCAGATAATTTATATTTGAATAGTGATGTAGACTTACTCATAAGAACATCAGAATCAAGACTCAGCGGATTTTTACCCTGGCAATCTACCTACAGTGAAATAATCTTTCTACCAAACAAACTCTGGCCAGAATTTGAAAAAGAAGACTTTGAAGCATGCCTACAAGAATATGGGCAAAGAAAAAGACGCTATGGCAAATAAGATACGATACCATTAAATACAACTTTTTCTTTCAAACACCTATGAAAAAGACTATAGAGAGGTATGTCTTGCAGAATTTTAGTAAATATGGCGAAGCAACTCCCAATTCAGTACTAGGAAAAGTATTAGGGGAAAAACCAGAACTCAAGAAAAAAGTAAAAGAAGTATTAGTAACAATAGAAAAAACAATCAAAGAAATAAAAAAATGGAACAAAGACAAACAAGAAAAAAAGTTTAAAGAATACGCAAAAACCATAAAGACAAAAGAAAAAGAAACAGTAGGAATAAGAGAATTTAGAGAATTACCAGAACTAAAAAATGTAGGGAAAAAACCCATATTCAGAATAGAAATAGGTCCATCAGGAATGCTACACATAGGACACATAATAACAATCTTACTTAATTCAGAATATGCAAAAAAATACAAAGGAAAATTTATTCTAAGAATATCAGACACAAACCCAGACAACATAGAACCAACAGCATACAAAGCAGTAGTTGAAGACACAAAATGGATAACAGAAGATAAAGTAGACGAAATAATAATACAATCAGACAACATGGATTTATATTATTTACACGCAAAAACACTCATAGATATGAACAAAGCATACATCTGCACATGTGCAACAGAATTCTTTAGAGAAAAAACAACAAAAAAAGAAGCATGCCCATGCAGAGAACAAACAAAAGAAGAAAACTTAGAAAAGTGGAACAAAATGTTCACAGAATACCAACAAGGAGAAGCAGTACTCAGAATAAAAACAGACATAAGACACAAAAATCCAGCAATAAGAGACTGGCCAGCATTCAGAATAAACGACAACGAACACCCAAAAACAAAGAAAAAATACAGAGTATGGCCACTAATGAACTTCTCAGTAGCAGTAGACGACCATGAAGAAGGCATGACACACGTAATACACGGTAAAGACCACACAGTAAACGACGAAAGAAAAACCTATTTGTACAAACACTTCGGCTGGAAAACACCAGAATACATTTCTATAGGAAGAATAAACTTCACAGACATGAAAATAAAAACAAGCCTAACAAAAGAAGAAATACAAAAAGGAAACTATGAAGGATGGGAAGACGCAAGACTACCATTCGTAGGAGCATTTAGAAGAAGAGGCATACTCCCAGCAGCATTCACAAAATATATACACGAATTAGGACCAAGCAAAGTAGACAAAACAGTAAATTATGCAATATTCATGCAAGCAATCTACAGTTACAACAAAGAATTTGTAGACCACTCATCAAAAAGATACTTCTTTGTAGAGAAGCCAACAAAAGTAACCATTAAAGACGCACCAACACAAAAAGTAACGGTACCACTACATCCAGACGAACCAACAAAAGGACAAAGAACTTTTGTAACAGAACAAGACTATTACATAAATGACAAATTAGAAAAAAACAAAATGTACAGATTCATGCACTTATTTAATTTTAAAAATAAAATATATCAAAGTGATGAATACGACCAACAACTACACGCAAAACTCATACATTGGCTACCAGTAACAGAAGAGCTAGTAAGAGTATGGGTACATATGCCAGACGGAACAACAAAAAAAGGACTAGGTGAAAAAACATTAAAGAAAGCAGAAAAGCATGACATAGTACAACTAGAAAGAGTAGGATTTTGCAAAATAGAGAAGAAAGAGAAAGATAAAATAGAATTATGCTATGGACATCGGTAATCTTCTTCTACAATATCATTCACAAGAACTTTTTCATAACTAGAATCAAAATTAGGATGACTAGGTTTAAGGAGCTTGTGCATCACTTGAACCATTTTTCCCATTACTACTTTTTATACCAGTTGCGTAAGCATTATTTCCTGCAGTTCTTCTTATAGATTCTTGATTTTTTCTACTTACTTTACTTTCTCTAATTAAATCATCAATTGACTTAACATCAAAAACCTCTGAAAGGTCAGTAAAAAATCTTGCTCTTACAAAAGTACTACTTGTAGCTCTTATTCCTCTATTCTTATCAGGTGTTATTCTTTGAGGAGTATATCTTTCTTCATTACAATGATAAATTGCAGCTATCCCAACTCTTGCTATTTACTCATCAGGTGCTTCAATATATATCCTTTCTTGTGTTTCAATAACTCTTGCTCTACAATTCTCTATAAAACTCCTTCTTATAAGTCCACCAAAAACTGTATACTCAACCATAGTACTCAAGCCATTCATATTTCCTCTTTAAAAACTTTCCTTTTAAACATCAATTTCCTCTCTGCTAAGGGAAAGCTTTTTAAATCCCTTTTTCGCCACTCTATACAACACCAATGATCATAATTGGGAGGTATAACTATGGCTGAACAATCAGATGAACTTTTAAGAAAAGTATACGAGGCTATTGAATTAGCGCGTAAAACAGGCAAAATAAAGAAAGGAACTAACGAAACTACTAAAGCAGTAGAAAGAGGCACAGCAAAATTAGTAGTAGTTGCAAAAGACGTTAACCCGCCAGAAATAACTATGCATATTAAACCACTCTGTGCTGAAAAAAAAGTTCCTCATGTAGATACTGCAACAAGAGAAGAATTAGGAGTCGCAGCAGGACTCAATGTACCCACAACAAGCGTTGCAATAGTACAAGAAGGCGAAGCAGCAGATATCATAAAAACTCTTGCAAAAGAACTTAATTAAGAACTATGGCTGAAGAACAACCAAAAGAACAACAAAAATCCAAAAAAGAAGCTGCCGCACCACAAAAAGGAACAGCAGTACAATTTACTATAGCCTCACCAGCAATAGTAGAAGAAATAGTAGGTAGGACAGGAACAAGAGGATCAACAATCCAAGTAAGATGCAAAATCTTAGATGGAAGAGATAAAGGAAGAGTTATGCGAAGAAATGTCAAAGGACCAATAAGAGTAAAAGATATAATCATGTTAAGAGAAACAGAAATAGAAGCAAGAAGCTTATC
This sequence comes from Candidatus Woesearchaeota archaeon UBA489, assembly GCA_002505585.1. Lineage (GTDB taxonomy): Archaea > Nanobdellota > Nanobdellia > SCGC-AAA011-G17 > UBA489 > UBA489. The sequence goes on from DAVM01000009.1 coordinate 11,686, forward strand.
TCAAGGAAAGAGAGGAAGAAAATAGCATGACACAATGTGCTTTTTGTGGAAGTACCATAGAAGTAGGAACAGGAGTTTTATACGTCAAAAATGACGGAAAACAATTCCACTTTTGTAAATCCAAATGCAAAAAAAATCAACTCCAACTCAAACGAAAAGCAATACACACAAAATGGACAACAAAACATAGGAAGTAAAAACAATGATAGAAAAAAGCCTAATAATGATAAAACCTGATGGAGTAATGAAAGGACTTATCGGAGAAGTAATCAAACGATTTGAATCAACAAACCTCAAAGTTGTAGGAATGAAAATGGTACTAGCAGACGAAAGACTAGCAGACCAACATTACTTAATGACAGAAGAATGGGCAAACTCTTTAGGAAATAAAACAAGAGAAGCCTATAAAGCAAAAGGCATAGAAATGAAAGAAACAAACATGGAAATAGCTACAAGAATCCAAAAATGGAATGTTGACTTTTTAAGAGAAGGACCAGTAGTTGCATTTGTAATTGAAGGACCACACGCAGTAGAACTAGGAAGAAAACTAGTAGGAAACACAGAACCAAGACAAGCACTACCAGGAACAATAAGAGGAGACTTTTCCTTAGAATCTTACGCTTTATCAGATGAAAAACAAAGACCTGTAAGAAATATTATTCATGCATCAGGAAGCGTTGAAGAAGCACAAAGAGAAATAGCACTCTGGTTTAGCAATGAAGACCTTTATAAATACAAAGGTGCTCATGATTCACATATTGTTTAATAAACTAATAGAGAGGTGTTAATTAGGTGGTAAAAAAAAGGACTTTAGTGAATGATCTCTTAGAACAAGAAGATGTTAATAGAATTCTAACATTCTTTAAAAAAAATGCTAATTTTGTAAAAAAAAGATTAGGAAAATTTGAAGAACCTTATAGTGAAATATCACAAAATCACAAACAAGTAATGATAAAAGTACTTCTCCCAGATGTTAGTAAAAATAATTTACAATTAAAAATGAATGACAGACTTATTGAAATAAAAGCAGAACAAAAAAAGATTAAATGGCGACCAGCTAAAACTTTCTATAGAGCAATAGATTTACCTTCAAACGCAAACATAAAAAATGCAGTAGCACAATATAAAAAAAATAAATTAAAAATAGTTATACCTAAACTAAAACCTTAATTCTTGAATAGTCTTTTATTATAAACAGGCATAGCTAAATCCATTTTCTCTAATTCTTTCTCACAATCTCTACAAATGTATGGGTTTGTTTTAGCACTCTTTATAATTAAGTCCAAACAAGATATACATTTACGATATTTTTTCATGTACCAACCCCCAATTATTCACAATTTCGTCATGCATACGCTACAATGCATCTTTTTCTAATAGACTCGTCAATAGCAGCTTCTTCATCAAGAAACATCTTAGTATCTCCTTCAGGATTTGACTCACTTTTAATCTCTAATTTAAATTTCATTTTTAGCATCCCCACATGCTTTTTCCTACTCTTTAGGAATCCATGTAGCCTCTCATAAATGCCTCTTCTTCTGTAGAGATTTCATCGTCTTCCAATAAACTTTCAATTTCTTCTTCATTATAGAAATCATTTCTATCTTCATGGTCCTTATACCTTAGCTCAGCATCTTTGACAGGTTCTTTCATTTTTTTACCCCCCGAAATTTTTTCGATACTATAGTAAAGCTTATATATTCATATATACTTACCTGATATAGCATATATTTAGTATATGCGTGCGTAAATTATATTTATAAAGAAATATTTAGAGGGGGATGTATATACATGGATTACAGAAAACTCATCAAATTTGGAAATAATTCTTATGTTATATCACTTCCAAAAGAATGGTTGAAAAAAAATCAACTAGACAAAGGAAACCTTATTTATCTCAATGAAAATAGTAATAACGAAATTGTTCTAGCACCAACACTAAGTGAAACACAACAGGAATCAAAAGAAACAATACTTAACGTTGATAATAAAGATGCTCGTCGTATAAGGAGAGAAATAATTTCAGCATACTTAAATAATTTTAGTGTAATTAAACTTACAGGAGAAAATATACAAAAAAATACTGAAGTTATTAGAGATACAATTCATAGTTTAATGGGGTTAGAAATTATTGAACAAACAAAAGATAAAACTCTTATACGTGATTTTCTTAATATAAGAGATATTTCTCTCAATGAACTCATGAGAAAAATGGATATCATTACAAGATCTATGATGAGTGATATTCCTCTTTGTTTTCAAAAGGACCATGCAATAAACATAGACCATCGCGGTCAAGATGTTCTTAGAATGTCTTTTGTTATACTCCGTGCTATTCGAAGAGGGCTTAAAGACCCTGAATATGCAAAAAATCTCCAATTAACTTCCCTTCAACTTTTTGAAATATGGAATACTGCTTCACAAATTAAATTTATTGCAGACCAAATAAGAGAAATAGCACACTTTTTCCCTATCTTAGAAAAAATTCCTTCTAAAGAAAAAGAACAAATTAAACAATACCTTAAGCAACTCACAGAGCTTTATTCAAATGTCATGAAAGCTTTTTATACTGAAGATATTCAACTTGCAAACAAAATGTCACAAACAAAAAACTGTCTTCGGAAAGAAACAACTGAACTTCTGAAAAAACTTTATACTAATAAGAAAGGCCTTGAATATTTAGCTTACACACCTCTTTTTGACCGTCTAAGCACTTTAGCTAATGAAATAAATAAAATAGCAAGAAGAATCTACAGTTAACTACTTTTAGATAGTTATAAAAGAAAGCTTTATATAGCGTCCTATAAAAAGCCTTTACCTATTCAAACTAAAAAAAAGGAGTGTGATTACTTAAAAAAGTACACCAAGAGAAATATACACCATGCGCACTAACCCTAATATTAAGCTTATCAGTATACCAGAAGAACTTAGGGAAATTGCCTATTATACTACTCCTTCAATGTTAAAGAAATATCAAGATTTCCATTGGCCACCAATAGATCTCCTTAATAGAGAAAAACCACCAGAAGTCGATTCAAGCGTTGTAGGAAGTCTTTTTGCACGCTCACTACTTGCAAAAGTAAGTCTTTATAATACTAATAATCCACCTGGAGAATATGGACGACTTTTTGCAAAAGTAGATCATCCAGGAGTAGAAATTGTACCAGGTTGTTTAAGCAAAAAAAGAATACCAAGACATCTTTCTCCAGATGAACTAGAAGCAAGAGCAAAATATCAAAGACAAACATTAATTTTTTGGAATAAGGCAAAATTACCCTCACCACGTTTTGTTGGCTTTAGTGAACATGAAGTTCTTGTTAAAGGAAAAAAAATAGCAGAAGAACAAAAAGCATATGCTCTTGTTATGCAACGTATAGATGCACCAAGTCATGATAGAGATTTGCTAGCAATAAATAGAACCATAGAAGATTATCAAGCTGGATTAGAAGATCGTCTTTTAGGAGCTGACCATCAGAGATCAACAGTACTAAATATTTCTGAACTTCATGAAGAAAAAAGTAGAATAGTTAGATCTATTATGAACACACAAATTCGCTGCCAACTTTTAGGTACTTATCATCTTGATGATTTAGCACAAGAAGTAGATGGAGCACCATATGAAATTCACTCTTCAGAAGATTATATTCGTGAAGCACAACTTTGTGTATCTCACTACCTAAGAGCTTTTAATCTTTATCAACAACTCGTAGCTAAACCAACACCAACTATTTCATTACAAAATGCTCAAAATGATCATTTTCCTTGGAAACAATGGTTAACACATCAAAGAACAGTAAGAGCATTTCAAAAAGCATTTCAACCATTTTTTGAAGAACTCTATTCAGATGAAAGATCTTTTAGGTATATACATGGAGATGCTTACCCTCATAATTATGCAGGTAGATTTATGCGAGAAGGAGTAGTAGAATTCCTTGAACAAGACCTAGGAATGCAAAGTGTGATGTTTAGTCCAAATCGTGCAAAACGGGGACTTCCAGAAGAAGACTTATCTAAACTTTTGATAAGTCCAATTTTAGATCTTAAACCAAGTGATATAGACTTATTTGTTAAAGAATATCATGCTCACCAATTAGCTACAGCAAAATCAATGGCAAGAGGAAAAAAAGGAAGACCAGGAATTGAAAGTTTGATAACATCTTTTACTTCTGAAGAACTAGTGGATAGAGTTGACTGTATGCTTATGAAAATTGCAATAGAAATGTTAGGTCTTAAAGGAAAAGATGAAATATTCAACAAAAAAGTTTATGAAACAATTAGGACAAAACTACATCCTTATGATTTAAGCAATAGTTTAGTTCGTTTTCCAGAAAGTACAATACCTGAAAGTGTTCCAACAAAACCAAACCAAGTTTATTTTACTCCTTATGCAACAGCAAACACTTTTGAACATGTAACACATCTTGTAAAAGCACGTATGGACTCATTTCTTACAAGAGAACGAGAAAATAACAATCCTTACACTTCACTTAAACAACCAATGAGAACACTTAGAGAACTTTTCGATAAACACTTAACTTTTCCAAAACAGGACTAAATTTTTCCCACTCATGGCTTATTCAAAACGCATTAGTATAGGTGGAGTAGTACGTGCAGAAATAAATACGAAAAGTGGAAAACTATTTGTAGCAAGGCTTAGTCCTAATAGGCAAAAACAAGGTGAATTTGTTTATACAAATTTTCAAGGAGGCTATGACTTTAAAGGAAGAGCTTCCTATAGACTATTATCTTTACTTAGAGCAGAACCATTTACTGGAGAACGCCGAAGAAGTTTACGTCGCCTCATAACAGCACCAACAAAAGAAGAGTTAGCTAACAAACTTAATCTTCTTTATGAATTCTTTGTTGCTCCAGCTAGACATAAAATACTAAAAAAACGAAGAGAAATCTGGCCTAGAGAATGGAATGAAGAAGCCATTGCAGAAACAGGATTATTAACCATACAAACATTTCCACCACTTCGCTATGAAAAAATTCTTACTTTTGAAGAAGAAACTTATAGAGAAGGACAAAAAGGCTTAATGACACATTATTGGTTAGAAGTATTTGTGCCTCAATTTTCGCGTAGAGCTAAAGAAAGAATTAAAGCTGCATTATATCCATTAGGCAAGAGACGCCATAAATCTGCAAAAAAACCAAAAATACCAGCTGTCCGTCTTCTTAATCTAGAAGAAATAGCAAATCTTAGAACAACCGATGGTATAGACATTTACTCATTCTTTCGAAAAAAAGAATTTCTTGGTTTTAATATAGAATCCTAACCTTTTTAAAGCCCTATTCTTCTCTACTTTCTTTATGACCACCATAAGGACAATACAAAATGATCAGACAACCAATAGTCATCTTAGTAGGGCATGTAGACCATGGCAAATCCAGTATACTAGAACATATTAAAGGTATTTCTATCACAAAAGGAGAAGCAGGTGGTATAACACAAACCCTCAAATCCTATAACGTTCCTCTTCTAGCCATACAACAGGTGTGTGGAAACTTACTCCAAACTTTAAATCAAACTTTTACTATACCAGGATTACTCTTTCTCGATAGCCCAGGACACGCAGCATTTAACAATATGAGGAAGAGAGGAGGAAATTTAGCAGATATAGCCATATTAGTCATAGACGCAAAAGAAGGAGTAAAAGAACAAACACTAGAAAGCATAGCAATCTTGAAACAGTATAAAACACCCTTCATCATAGCACTCAACAAAATAGACCAAATCTCAGGATGGAGAAGCGCAAAAACAGGGCTTTTGGAAAACATACAAAATCAAACAGACGCATTACAACAAGATTTAGACACAAAATTATATACTTTAGTAGGAAAATTAAGTGAAGCAGGAATCAACGCAGAAAGATTTGACAGAGTAAAAGACTACACACAACAAGTAGCCATAGTACCCCTAAGTGCGAAAACAGGAGAAGGATTACCAGAACTCTTCATGGTATTAACAGGACTAGCACAAAAATACTTGGAAGAAAGTTTAGAAACAGAAGTCAAAGGACCAGGAAAAGGAACCATATTAGAAGTAACAGAAGAAGAAGGACTAGGAGTTTGTCTAGATGTAGTAATCTATGACGGAACCTTACAAGTAGGAGACACTATAGCTATAGGAGGCGTAGAAAAACCCATCATAACAAAAGTAAGATCACTCTTTACACCAGAAAAAAACCAACAAGGAAAAGTGCAATCAGTAAAAGAAGTACACGCAGCACAAGGAGTAAGAATCTGTGCACCAGATTTGAAACAAGCAGTAGGAGGCATGCCACTAAGAGTAGCAAATAAAAACACAGAAGAAATAGCAAAAGCAATACAAGAAGAAATACAAGAAGTGTTTATAGATACAGACGATGAAGGAATAGTAATCAAAGCAGACACCATAGGAAGTTTAGAAGCACTATTAGGATTATTGAAAAAAGAAAACATTCCAATCAAAAGAGCAAGCATAGGAGAAATAACAAAAAAAGATATCACAGAAGCAACAGCAGAAGAAAATCCATTGTATAGAGTATTATTAGGGTTTAATGTGAAACCAGTACAACAACAAAACTTGAAAATCATAACTCACAGAGTAATCTACAAACTCATAGAAGACCTACAAGAATGGACAAAAGAACAAATAAAAAATAAAGAACAACAAGAACTAGCAGAACTCACAAAACCATGCAAAATAAAACTTTTAAGAGGATGTGTTTTTAGGCAAAGCAACCCAGCAGTAGTAGGAGTACAAGTACAAGTAGGAACCTTGAAAACAGATACAGTACTAATAAAAGAAGATGGAAGTGGAGTAGGGATAGTAAAAGCACTACAACTAGAAGGAAAAACAGTAACAGAAGCGAAAACAGGAGAAGAAGTAGCCATATCCATACCAGGAGTAGTAGTAGGAAGACAAATCAAAGAAGAAGACATATTACTCTCAGATTTAACAGGAGATACCTTTAAAAAGCTCAAAACAGGGAAAAACTATTTAAACGAAGATGAAATCGACATCTTAAAAACAATAGCACAATTAAAAAGAAAAACCAATCCAACATGGGGGATGTAAAACAATGGACATAAAATGTGTCATAAATGACGTCAAAACAGGAAAAAGTTACAATAAACCAATAGAAAGTACAAGTTTAATTGGAAGAAAACTAGGTGATACAGTTTCTGGAAACTTATTTGGATTAGCAGGATATGAATTACAATTAACAGGTGGCAGTGATACAGCAGGATTTCCACTAAAAAAAGAATTAGATAGTGGAGTAAGAAAAAAAATGTTGATGAAGAAAGGAGATGTAGGAGTGAAGATAAAGAGGAAGGGTAGTATTGAAAGGAAGACAGTAAGAGGAAACAATATTAATGAATTTACAGCACAAATAAATTTAGCAATTAAAAAATATGGAACAAAAAAAGTAGAAGAACTCTTAGGAAAGAAAGAAGAGAAAACAGAAGAGAAAGCAGCTGAAAAACCAGCAGAAGCGAAAGCTGAAGCTCCTAAAGAAGAAAAGAAAGAAGTGAAAGCTGAAGAGAAAAAAGAAGAAAAAAAAGAATAAATCTTTCTAATGGAAAAAAATATTTCACTAGTTTATTTGGTTGCAGGAATTTCTTCAAGATTTGGAGGGAAACCCAAATTCTTTGCTAAAATTGGAAAAAATAATGAAAGCTTAATTGAAATCTCTTTAAACCAAGCACTACCTGCAGGATTTACGAAGATAGTTTTTATTGTAAGTGACCAAACTGAAAAATTATTTAAAGAAAAATTCGGGTTAGAATATTTAGGCATTCCTATCTCTTATGCACACCAAGAATTTAATAAAGAACTTAGAGATAAACCATGGGGAACAACTGCTGCACTTTGTTCTATTAAAGGAGTAGTAGATTGTCCTTTTGTAATCTGCAATGGAGATGATCTCTATGGAAAAATAGCTTTTAAAAAATTAGTTGAACATCTTTTAGATGAAAAAAACAAAGGTTCTTGTGCTACAATAGGTTATCAACTTAAAGAAGTTCTCCCTGAAAAAGGAAAAGTTAATCGAGGGATCTTTCACTTAGATAAAGAAGAATATGTTTTAGATATTGTTGAGACCTTTGATATAGAAAAGAACACTTTAACAGAAAAAGGCTTAGAAAGCGATGCTAATTGCAGTATGAATATTTTTGGACTTTATCCAAATGTAGTTGAAGATCTGGATGAAATCCTTAAAAAATTTAAAGAAAGTCATAAAGGTGATAGGACAATTGAATGTCTGTTGCCTGTTGAACTCTCTAGACTAATTAAAGAAGGAAAGATGAAAATGAAACTGTATGAAACCTCTGAAAAGTGCTATGGGCTTACAAATCCAGAAGATGAAGAGGTTTTGAGAGAAACATTGGGGAAATTATGAAGGTTTTAATCCATTAATCTCTATAAAATGTTGCTGTGCTTGATATCTATCTCTTTTTCTTCTTTCGTTTCTTCTTGCGCTTTACAAACATCTTTGAAGGAGATTTCTTCTTCCCCTTCTTCCTAAATATAACCAAACAAACAGCAATAACTAAAATACTTAAACCCCACTTCCACAACGAAGACCCCTCTTTCACTTTTACTTTAGGATTCTTTAAAGCATTGTAAAAATCTTCTACATTTTCATTTTTAACAGAAGCATAAGTTACAAATATAGCTTTTTTGTCCATTACATAAGAATATTTTTTAATTATTGTTGATACATCCTTCTTACAACTATAACTATATGTTTGCTCCTGACAATTTGCTTTTGCATCTTTTAATAATCTATATTCTTTATCTTTCATTTCTGTCATTAGATCATAAACTTGCCTTGTAGACAAATCTGTTGGGATCTTTGTGATTGAAACAAATTCCCTATCTTTTGTATGAAAGTACTGAGTTTTTGAGTCTTCTAATTTTAATTCTCCTAAAAACTTCCAGTTACTTGGAACAGCTATCATATCTTCAGACTTTTCCTTAGTTATCTTATTCAATCTATCTATAGCATCTTGTGTTCTTTTTATCCAAATTTCATCCCCTTTTGTTTTGAATAAAGACAGAGCTTGTTCATACTCTTTCTTTGCATCATCAAAAAGACCCAAATACTCAAAATATTCTCCAGAAAGATAAGTTTTAGCTGCTTCGTCAGCAACTATTGGCTGCGCTATAAAAATCATACACATTATTATCAATATTATTTTTCTAAACATAATTAGGAATATCCTCCAGATCTACATCTCCAAAAATAGTAGTCTCTCCAGTTTCCTTATTAATCACAACAGTACCCTTGCCATCAATAGGAATAATAGCAAACTTATGTTCACCATGTTTTGCCTCACAATTCTTGAACCCGGATAATTTACACGAAGAAAAATCCTCATCATAACAACCAAGATTAAAAGCACACCACTTCCAATGACAATCCTCATATACTTTATCTTTACAATCATTAAGCTCTTTATCAGCATTTGTTTTCTGAATAATCATCTCTCTTAATTTTGCTTCCTCTTCCCTTAATTCCAGATCTCTTTCAATGTTCTGAACAGAATAATATGCAGCTTGAGTAACACCATTCTGCTCTGCTAAAAATTCTAAGCCTTTCTCTGCTAAATCACCCACAGATTCTGATTCCGATACCTTCTTACTTGCATCTTCAATATCTTCTTTGGCTCCTAAAAAGTCAATTCCTGTTTGAATAATTTTGCCTGCTTTACCAGCAGCACCTGTGACAGCAGTAATAAGAACATCCTTTGCTGCATCCATAAGTCCAGTGCTTTCCTTTTCCTTAGATATCCCTAATCTATCTTGAGCTTTTTTTTGTTCACCTATTTGTTGCTCAATTCTAGAATCTTCAAATTTCTTTATATTTTTAATTTGAATTTGTTTACCATCCACTTCAATAAACCTTGGTTTTTCTTCTACCTTAGGCTTTTCAGGTTCTTTTTCTTGCGGTCTGTTAATTGTTCTCTTGACAATCCTACTAGCATCTATTTTTTGTTTAGGAAATAACTCAAGCTTATTCTTTGAAGTAGATTGTTCTTGCTTTACTTTTGGCTTACTTTTTGACTCTCCAGTCCACTTTTTTACAGTCCCTCCATGAACAGTAATTAATGGACCATGTCCACCATCAGTATTATGAGTATACGTAATCACATTCTTTCCCATCTTAACATAACCAGTAATATCAAAAAAACCACTCTTATGATCTGCCTCCCACACCTTATTATTAAGCGCATGAACAAATACCTTTGCTTCCTTATTCTCCCACAAAACTTTCCAAACAGTGTTTCCATTAACTTTTAGAGAACCCTGCCAACCACCAAACATATTAACATTCTTATTATTCGAAGTATACACACCAATCCCCACTTTTCTTACAGCTCCCTGAATATCAACATACCACGTTTTACTTCCAGCAGAAATTAAACCTAGATTTAAAGAGTTATCTCCTTTTGAAAGCTTTCTAATTATAATCCTTTTACTTCCTGTAGTAGAAAGCTTACTTGATTTAAAATTAGTTGCTGGAGACTTAGATGGAGCAGCTTGAGTTTTTTTAGGCACTGTAGCCTTAGATTCGCTCTTTTGTATTTTTATACAATAACCAATTCCGTTCCTAAAATCTCCACACTTCCAAACAGGATTTTTACTATCATAATTACATTTTGATTTCCTATTGCAACACCAAGCAGTAGTTGTACACGCATCCCTCTTTGGATCAACACATACAAATAAACCCCAATCACATTTTCCTGTTGCACATTCCTTATTATCCTCACAAGAATCCCCTTCTTTTTTTGTGCCACCTTCCTTACAATAATGAGGTTGACTATAATCAGTCCTAGGACCACCTAAATTATTCTTACAAACAAACCCTTTAGTACAATCAGATGATAAACCACTTTTTTTACAACATTCATATGGTTTAGGAAAAGCACAACATCTCCCACCATAACCATCCCACCTATCACAATTACCACTTATACAATCAAGATCGTCAGAACAACGAGCATACGTCTTCAAATAACCATTAGTACTCCTACCAGTAATAATTTGGTCTTGGTTTAGTGTACTTCTAAAAAAATCTACAATCTTACTAGAAAAAGACTCTAACTGTTCAGTATTACTCGCCTCAACACTTTCAATAGCCATATAAGCTACTAGTAAAATTAATAGAAGACCTACAATTTTTCTTGATTGTTTCATCCATCACATCTCTTTTAGATAATATAAGCTAATTTTGAGAATATTTAAACTTTACTGAACTTGCTTCTGAACTATTCATAAGCCTTAAAAACATTTATAAAGCCATTTTTCATCAGAAGTGCTACAACTAGGAGACAATCACGTGGTTACAAAAAAAACAACAATAAAGAAAAAAACTCTTTCTAAACAGATAGCTCTCCAACCAGAAGTAAATATTGGATTAATAGGACATGTAGATCATGGAAAAACAACTCTAACAAAAGCATTATCAGGAAAGTGGACAGATACACACTCTGAAGAATTAAAGAGAGGAATAACCATAAGATTAGGGTATGCAAACACTTCATTCTGGGAATGCGAAGATAAAAAGAAAAAAGTTCTAGTAGCAGATGAAAAAGAACCAAAAGGAAAATGTAAGTTCTTAAGGAAAGTAAGCTTTGTAGATGCACCAGGACACGAAAGTTTAATGGCAACAATGTTGAGCGGAGCAGCAATCATAGACGGGGCCTTATTATTAGTAGCAGCAAACGAAGAATGTCCACAACCACAAACAAAAGAACATTTAATGGCATTAGAATTAATAGGATTAAAAAATATAATTATAGTACAGAACAAAATAGACTTAGTGAACGAAACACAAGCAAAAAAGAATTATGAACAAATAACAAAATTTGTCAAAGGAACAATAGCAGAAAAAGCACCAATATTACCTTTAAGTGCACAACATAATGTGAATACAGATGTCTTAATAGCAGCAATACAAGAAGTAATACCAACACCAAAAAGAGATTTAAAACAAGATCCAATAATGTTTGTAGCAAGAAGTTTTGATGTGAATAAACCAGGAACAGAAATAGACGCTTTATGTGGAGGCGTTTTAGGTGGAGCATTAAAACAAGGAGAATTTAAAATAGGTGACGAAATAGAAATTAAGCCAGGAAGAGGAGTAGAAAAAGAAGGGAAAAAAATTTGGGAACCAGTAACAACAACCATACAAGGATTAGAGACTGGCGGAGATAGAGTAGAGCATGTAAGTCCAGGAGGCTCAATAGGGTTGTTAACTTCATTAGATCCTTATTATGTAAAATCAGATAGTTTAACAGGTAATATAGTGGGAAAAAAAGGAAAAGTGCCTCCAGTATGGTACGAACTTAAATTAAAACCACAATTATTACAAAGAGTGGTGGGAACAAAAGAAGATGTTAAAGTAGAAACGATAAAAAAAATGGAAGCATTTATGTTAAATGTGAACTCAGCAGCAACAGTAGGAATAGTAATAGATCTTAAAAAAGATATGGTGCACTTAAAATTAAAAATACCAGTTTGTTGTGCAAAAGAAGATATTATAACAATAAGCAGAATGATAGGTAATAGGTGGAGATTAATTGGAATAGGAACAATTATTTCTTAAAACTTTATTCTTCTTCACTTTCATCAACAGATTCTTTTTCAGAAGACTCATCAACATCATTTTCTTCAATAGGAACTTCTTTTACTTTTTCAACAACTTCTTCAACTTTTTCATCTTGTACAATCTTAGCAATTGTAGTAACTTTATCCTTAGCATCAACTCTCATAACACGTAATCCTTGAGTATTTCTACCAATAGTAGATATGTCTTTAGCAGAAACACGAATGATAACGCCTTTTTGTGAAACAAATAATACTTCATCAGTATCATCTACAACTTTGATACCAACAACTTTCCCATTTCGTTCAGTAGTTTGAATATTAATAACCCCTTTACCACCACGTTTAATCTTGCTATATTCTTCTATTTTAGTACGTTTTCCAAAACCAAATTCAGTGATAGTTAGAATTGAAGCATTTTCTTTAACTAATTCCATACCAATAACTTCATCTTGAGGGCGAAGAAGAATAGCTCGTACACCAGAAGCACTCCTACCCATAGGACGAACGTCTTGTTCACTAAAACGAATAGCAACTCCATCTTTAGTACCAATCAAAATTTCTTCAGAACCAGAGGTTAAACGAGCAAAGACTAATTCATCGTTGTCTTTTAATCCAATACTAATAATGCCACCTTGTCTAGGATTAGAAAACTCTTTTAGACTAGTTTTTTTAACTAACCCCTTTTTAGTAACCATAGTAATAAAATGTTGTTCATCAAATTGTGCAACTGGAAGAATAGTACTTACTTTTTCTCCATCGCGGAGGCGGAGTAAGTTAACCATAGCTTTACCTCTTGCGTATCTTGAACCAGTAGGTACTTCATAAGCTTTTAACCAATGTACTCTTCCTTTGTTAGTGAAAAATAATAATTGGTTTAGGTTGGAAGTAGTGAAAACATTTTGTATAACATCTTCTTCTTTAGTTTCAGCACCAATAACACCTCTTCCACCACGACGTTGTTGTTTATAAGTTGCTAAAGGAACTTTTTTAACATAACCAGAATAAGTTGCAGTAATAACAACTTTCTCTTCTTCAATTAAATCTTCAGTTTGGATAATAGAATCTTCTTCATCTAAAAGTTTAGTTCTTCTAGCATCATTAAATTTCTCTTTTAATTCAAGTAATTCACTTTTGATAATGTCTAAGATCTTTTGAGGAGATTCTAAAATACCTTTTAATTCTTCAATTAATTTGAGTAATTCTTCACGTTCTTGTTTAATTTTAGCAGTTTCTAAAGAAGTTAACCTTTGGAGACGCATGTCTAAAATAGCTTGAGCTTGAATTTTAGTTAATTTGAAAGTAGAGATTAATCCCTCACGAGCAATATCTGCATTCTCAGCTCCTTTAATCAACTTTATGACAGGATCAATATTATCTAAAGCAACAATTAAGCCTTCTAAAACATGAGCACGATCTTCAGCCTTCTTTAAATCGAATTTAGTTCTACGAGTAACAACATCCTTACGATGAGTTATGTAATAAGACAAAATTTGTGTTAAATTTAAAATCTTAGGTTCGCCATCATGAATAGCTAATAAGTTCATGCTAAAAGTAGTACGTAGAGCAGTTTGCGTGAATAATTGGTTTAAAGTAACTTGAGGATCTCCACCTTTTTTTAATTTAATAACAATACGCATACCATCACGATCAGATTCATCAATAATGTCAGCAATATTATCAACACGACGATCTTTAACTTTTTCAGCAATAGATTCAATTAACAAACCCTTATTTACCATATAAGGAATTTCAGTAATAATAATTTTATGATCTTCAATATCAGCCTTAGCTTTAACAACAACTCTCCCTTTACCAGTTTTGTAAGCATTTACAATACCAGCTTTGCCCATAATTAAACCACCAGTAGGAAAATCAGGACCACGAATACATTGCATTAATTCTTGCACAGTACACTCAGGATTATCAACCAACTTTAAAGTTGCATCAATAACTTCAGAAATATTATGAGGAGGGATATTAGTAGCCATACCAACAGCAATACCAGTAGTACCATTGATTAGTAAATTAGGAAGTTTAGCAGGCAAAACAACAGGTTCTTCAGTAGAATTATCATAGTTAGGAACGAAGTCAACAGTATCCTTTTCAATATCAACCAATAATTCAGAAGCAATCTTCATAAGTTTAGCTTCAGTATACCTAGGAGCAGCAGCACGATCACCATCAATATTACCAAAATTACCTTGGCCACGAACTAAAGGGTAACGTAAAGAAAAGTCTTGAGCCATTCTAACTAAAGCGTCATAAATAGCAGAATCACCATGAGGATGCAGTTCTCCCATAACACGACCAACAATAAAAGCAGATTTACGGAAGGGTTTAGTATGGAGTAAGCCTAATTTGTTCATGATGTAGAGAATACGTCTATGTACAGGTTTTAGTCCATCATAGACATTAGGCAAAGCACGTTGAGTAATAACAGACATAGCGTAATCTATGTAAGACTCTTTCATATTTTGTTCAATTAATTTTTGATTAATCTCTTCAGTCATAGTTATACATCCAAATTCTTAACTTCTTTAGCATGAGTTTGAATAAACTCGCGACGTGGCTCAACTTCTTCACCCATTAAAACAGAAAACATTTGATCAGCTTCAACAGCATCATTAATAGTGATTTGTAGTAATTGTCTATCTTCAGGATCCATAGTAGTTTCCCATAATTGTTTAGGATTCATTTCACCTAAACCTTTATATCTTTGAATATGGGAACCTTCTCTTCCACCAACTTCTTCTAAAGCTGCATCTAAATCTTTTTCTTTATACACATACAAAGATTTTTTATTCTTAGAAACTTTGTAGAGAGGAGGTTGTGCAAGATACAAATACCCTTCTTCAATAATTTGTCTCATATACCGATAAAAGAAAGTTAAAAGTAAACAAGAGATATGAGCACCATCAACATCAGCATCACACATAACAATAATTTTATGATATCTTACTTTCTCTTTATTAAATTCATCACCAAAACCAGCACCAATAGCAGTAATTAAAGTAACGATTTCGTTATTTCTAAATATTTTATCGATACGAGCTTTTTCAACATTAATAATTTTACCACGTAATGGAAGAATAGCTTGAGTTTTTCTACTTCTTCCAGATTTAGAAGAACCACCAGCAGAATCCCCTTCAACAATGAATAATTCAGCTTTAGCAGGATCA
Organism: Candidatus Woesearchaeota archaeon UBA489; assembly: GCA_002505585.1. GTDB lineage: Archaea > Nanobdellota > Nanobdellia > SCGC-AAA011-G17 > UBA489 > UBA489. The sequence continues at coordinate 27,469 of DAVM01000009.1, forward strand.
CGTTCTTGGCAATCTGCTAATTTTCCTGGCAAGTTACCTGATTCTAAAACAGATTTTCTTCTAGTTAATTCACGAGCTTTTCTTGCAGCTTCACGTGCACGAGCAGCACCAATACATTTTCCAATAACTTTTTTAGTAATAGCAGGGTTTTCTTCAAAGAAAGTAGATAATTGTTCATAGACTAAAGAATCAACTAATCCTTTCATTTCAGAATTTCCTAATTTAGTCTTAGTTTGTCCTTCAAATTGTGGTTCAGGAACTTTTACAGAAATAATACAAGTTAATCCTTCACGTACATCACTCCCTGAAAGTTTTTCATTACCTAACTTATTCTTTTTAATGTAATCATTAATAGCTCTAGTTAAAGCAGTAGCAAAACCACTATAATGCGTTCCATGTTCAACAGTGTTGATGTTGTTTACAAAAGAATGAATAGTTTCATTGTAACTTTCAGTATATTGCATAGCAATTTCTGCTTCAACACTATCTTGTTTTTTGTGTACGTAAATAGGGGTGTCATGTAAAGTTTGTTTAGTTTTATTTAAGTGTTTAACGAAAGAAACAATACCACCTTCATATTGGAAAACAGCTTGTTTGTTAGAACGTTCGTCAGTAATAGTAATCTTTAATCCTTTATTTAGGAAAGCTAATTCTCTTAAACGAGTTGCTAATATTTCATAACTAAATTCAGTAGAATTAAAAATAGCTTTGTTAGGTAAGAAAGTAATAGTAGTTCCAGTCTTTTGCGTTTCACCAATAACTTTTACGTCAGAAGTTGGTTTTCCTTCCACATATTTTTGATAATGAATCTTTCCATCACGACGAACACGAGCTTCTAGTAAAGAAGATAAAGCATTAACTACAGAAATACCAACACCATGTAATCCTCCTGAAACCTTGTAAGTTTTTTTATCAAATTTTCCACCAGCGTGGAGAACAGTCATAACTAATTCTAAAGCAGATTTCCCTTCACCAGCATGCACATCAACAGGAATACCTCTTCCATCATCAGAAACAGTAATAGAACCGTCTTGATTGATAGAAAGAGTGATCTCAGTACAATTACCAGTTAGGGCTTCGTCAATGGAATTATCTACGACTTCGTATACTAAATGATGGAGGCCACGCTCGCTAACGTCACCTATGTACATGGCAGGACGTCGTTTTACAGCTTCTAAGCCCTTTAAAACTGTGATACTCTCTGCTTTATAGTCTGGTGATTCCATTTGCTCAAAACCCTTTATTTTTGTTTTAATTGTGAAGTGCTCACTCTATAAAAGTCTTTCTTAGCCTGAAACCTTTGAATTCGGCAAGTAGAAGCTCTGTAGTTAGGGAAAAATGTTTGAAAACCACCTTTTTTTGCTTGATTTAGAGGTCAGTGAAAAGAGAAAAGCTTAAATATGATATTGTTGTAGTATTGTTGTAATAATGGTAAAAAGTAACACTTTGAGTTTCACAGTACCAACAGAGTTGAAATTACAACTAGAAGCAGTAAATCACACAGGCTACTACGATTCATTATCAGAATTCTTAAGAGACGCAATCAGATATATCTTGAAAGAAAGGAAAGACTTGAGGACAGCAATGGTATATGAATTGTATAGCAACAAACACATAAGTCTACCAAAAGCAGCAGAATTGCTAGAAACAAACATACTAGAAGCCAAAGAGCTATTACAAACAAGAGAACTCTAGGAGAAAGGTATATAAGTAAAGTAAATAAAAAATGAAAAAGAGGTGAAAAAAGATCTTCTCAACAATACAACAACTCCCCCCACAATTTACTCTAGCACTACAAGTAGACAGAGAAAGACATTTAGAAGCCTATAATATCATAGAATACTTACCACAGAACGCAATAGCAGTATTATTGAACAGACCAGCACACAACCTCTTCGATATGTTACAGAAAAGAAACCTACCAATGCACAAATTAAGCTTCGCAGATCATGTAAGTAAAGTAATAGGATCACCAATAGAACAAACAAATACAGTGTATTCAACAGGCAAATTTACGTTACAGAAAGCAGACCAACTAATAACACACATAGTACAAGAAACAAACAAAGAAAGAAAAATGTTAATTTTAGACGCAGTACATGACTTGTACAAATATTACACAGAAGCACAAATAATTAGCTTCTTAGATCATATAATAGACAGAGCAAGAATACTACAATTAAATCCAGTCTTCTTATTTGATAGAAAAAAAGTAAGCACAAAACTAGTAAAAAGACTAGATATAATAAGTGATAGAATATTCAAAATCTAAAAATATTTCCTACTAATATATGCTTTAACTTCCGAAACATCTCCTTCTTTACAATGAACAATAACTTCTTGAAGCACACCATCAAAAGTAAGACTAGCATAAAAACCTTTTTCCTCTAAACCATACTCCTTATTAATTATCTGAAAACATCTACGCTGAATTCTTCTTTGTTCCCCTAAAGTAAGACTTGTAACTAGTTTATGCCTCAATATATCCTCTAAAGCTCTTGCTCCCTCTATAGAAAGATTAACATTTATTGAATTAATTTTACTTGTTCTAAGTAATTTATCTCTAGCCATAAGGATCTGAAAACTACTCTTCAATAAACTCTTCTAACTTAATAGGCATCTCTTCATCAGACTTAATAACACCATTAGTCTTCAAATATTCACGAGAGAGAATCCAGAAAAATAACCCCAAACTTTTCTTTCCCTTATTATTACAAGGAACAACAAAATCCACATTAGTAGACTCATTATTAGTATCACACAAAGCAACAATAAAAGCACCAGACTTCATAGCATCCTTAATAGAATCCTTATCAGGCCAAGGATCAGCACAAATAACAACCTTAGCTTCAGTAAAACCGTCTAACTTAGGGTTAGTCAAAACACCAGAACGGTATTTTCCAGCAAAACTCTTAGCACCAATAGCCTTAGCAAACCTATTCAAAGCTTTCCAACTATTTTCTCTTTTACCAACAACAGCAATTTCTTCAGGCTTGAAACGAGCAACAAACTTAGCAGCAATTTCAATACGCTTATTGATTTCTTGTACATTTAAAACAGATAAACCATCAGGACGAACCTTGTAAATAAAACGCTCCATATACTTAGTCCTAAATTTAGTGCCAATATGCAAACCAGCCTTAAGGTACATTTCTAAAGGAACCAATAATTGCTCTTCTACCATGGCTAAAGAACGTGAGAAAAGGGTATATAAAGTTAACTATCTAAATAGTATTAAAAAAATAAAAAGAAAAAAGAAAAGAAATTAGAATTGCTTCTTAATTTCTCTGACAAGATTTTCTGACTCTTTGCGTAAACCTAATCCAAGGCTTATACCTAGAGCTAGAGCAAGTCCAATTGCTAATGAACCAATGATCAATAGGAAAGTGTTTTCCAAAATGGACACATCAACGCCAATCTGTTTCAAAGCGAGAATGAGTACCATGATCACGATCACAGCTTTCAAAACGGAACCACAAATGCGAATTCCTCTTTGTTTGGTGTGCTCTTCAGTCTTCATCTTTACATAGTTTGCTACAGCAATACCAAATAATAGTACTACAACTGCAACGATTACATGTGGTAACCAACTAACAAATCGATCGAGTAATATACTCAATGTACCCAAGTTAATTAATGCAACAGCTTGCTGTAAGAACAAGATAATAATATACCATTTAAAAAGTTCTCCCGCTATAGCTGGCACATGGGTATGACCAATAGCCTTTGTTAAGTGAGCTTTCCTCACGTAATCATCTACTCTTAACTTTTCTAGAACAACTCTTAGAGCATGCCCTAAAATAACCGCTACAAAACAACCAATAATAAGTACAACTACTGCACCAACAATTCCTGGTAGTTGATCCACTATAGAATACCAAATAGCACTCAAAGGGTTTATGATCGCTGAGCTCGATTTCTCAAAAATACCTGCCACTGGCAGCCACCTCCGTCTTTTTTTTGTCTTTGCTAATGAATATTAGTATCAAATTATAGGTCTGAACCCTTTAAATAACTTTACGACCACTTAATAAAACTCACTAGTATTAGTTATTTTAAAATGAATCTTTAATGTTTTACTTTATAGTGAATAAAAATAGTAGCATGTTTTATATCTTAAAAGAAAAAAGAAAAAACTATTCCGCCTTTTTAGGAAGCGGACGTTTAATAGTTAAAGGAAGTAACCCTTGATAAAATTCCATCTTAGCAATTTCAATAGGATTAAAATTAATTTTTTGTAAATCCTTCTGAGCTAACTTTACTAACATAGGAGCACCCATAGCAATTTGCAAAGCACGCGCACCAATAATACGTGCTTCTTCATACTTAGTGTATCTTACTTTCATTTTACAAAACCTTCCTTAATTTTTTCACTTGCTCACCAGCAATCTCAACCATCTTACTAATTTCTTTAACACTTAAACTTTTCTCTCCGCCCTTTTGCATAGCACAAATATTACCATTATCTAAAAAACCAACAGTTAAACGAGCATCCAAAGCTTTCCATTCTTCAACAGAAGGATCAAGTAAAAGTTTATCCTTAATTTTGATGACAGTACATTCTAAAGGAGTACCTTTCAAAGGTAAACCAGTCTTAGTACGTTTAGTATAATTTACTTTACCAGTCTTCTTGTCATAATCAGGAAACTTAGCATCCTTCATAGCAGCAATAGCAGCCAAAGACATAGCATCAAATAAATTACCATCATCATTAAGAGGATACATGTCAACAAAAACAGTCCAAACAACTTCACCCTTCTTAATACACAACTTTTTAGTATCAAGACAACCACTCTCACGAATAGCACGATCAACAACACGTGACAATTCAATAGCTACAATACTAGGAGGACCAGATTCAAAATCAGGACTACTGAAAGGAATCAATTCAGCACCAACAATCATAACACCTTCATCAGGAGTGTCAGGGAAAGGAGTACCAACACCAAATTTCACACCAGCGACAACAACAGTGTCACCAATAGTAACTTGTGCAGAACCCTCAGCAGACTTAGGAGAAATACCATACTCTACTTTAATATTTTTCCTGTATTCCAACAATTTACGACCATCCTCACGCAAATCATTATCCAATAATTTTTTAATATGTTCTTTCATTTTTTATACTTCTCCTTCAAAGCTTTTTGTTGGACAGCATAAATCTTTTTACAAGCACCCTTAGCTTTTTCTAATGCCTCCACTAATTGCTTTTGGTTCACATCACCATCAATTTGTAACAAAGAAAACTCTCCACTCCTAGGCAAACAAGCAACAGCAATATCAGTAGCATGCAGATCACAATCTTCAACAGCATTAATATCAACCAACAAAGTGTTCTTTAAGTACCCAACAGAAACAGCACTAACAATATCTGTCATAGGAATACCAGCATCAGCAAGAGCCATAGCAGCAGCACAAATACCAGCACAACGAGTACCAGCATCAGTCTGAACTAACTCAACGAAAACGTCAATAACACTATTAGGATAAGCCTCCATATTTAACACAGGAAGTAAAGCATTCTGTGTAACCAAAGAAATTTCACGAGACCTTCTAGAAGGAGCTGGACGAACACGGTCACCAGAACCAGAAAAAGTCATCATATTATAATTACATCTCAACAAACCCTTTTCAGGATTTTGTAAAAACTTAGGATGCAATTCACGAGGACCATACACAGAAGCCATCGCAATAGTATCACCAATCTTAAACATAGCACTACCATCAGCACGCTTAACTACACCAGTTTTAGCCTCCATAGGACGGAGTTCATCAACCTTTCTACCATCATTTCTTTTCATCTTTGCCACCTTTACATTTCTTATTAATAAATTCTTCAATACGTTCAGTCAACCCATCTTTATGAGCATCCTCATTAATCATAGTAATTGCTTCAGCAGCAACACGTTCATCAGCAGGTTCACCTTGAAGCCAAACCAAACCATTTTTGCCAACAACAATACGACAATTAGTCTTCTCTTTAATCATAGAAATCATACTCCCTTGCTTTCCAATAATACGAGGAACCTTAGAAGTATTAATGTTGATTAATTTACCAACACCCAAACGGCGCAAGCCTTGCTCCTTCATAGTAAGATCAATATTACCACGAGTAACTTTAATAATCTTAGCAACAATGTAATCTCCGAACCTATAATACCGAGAAAGGTCAACACCACTCTCAATAAACTCTTGCGTTTCACGAACAGACAACATAGCACGATTAGCACAACCAATATCTAAAAACCAAGAACTAAAACTCATTTCAGTAACCTTGCCAATAACCATATCACCAGGACGAGGTATATATTTAGCATTCAAAGGAATAACCTTTAGAACTCTACCATCAATAAAAGTTAAACCAATCATATTAGCTACAATATCATCACCATCACGAAAAGTTCCTTGAGAAGGTAAAAAATCCATGCCATTAGCTAGGACTTCACCAGGAACAACAATATCTTTTTCTTTCACTTTTAAATTACTCATCTTATACATTCCTCCGATCAATCTTACTTTCAACTTCACCATGTGTTAACTTATTTACTTCATCAAAAAACTCCTCCTGGATACCAGCAGGGATTTCAACAACAGCCATTAAAGAACCATCACTTTGCCACTCATTCTTAGACAACTTATATTTTTTAAGAACATTCATACAATTACCAGCAAACTTAGCAGGAATTTGTAAAGTAATATCCATAACCTCAACCTTAATAGGAATAATAGGCTTTAACTCATTTAACACTTGATCTAACTGCTTTTCAGCAGACTCATATTCACGAACTTTAATATTAGCTTCACGCATAGCATTCTCAATACGTTGAACAGGATGAGGCAAACCAGTTTGTGCATCCACAGCATTACGGTGAATTAATTCAACAAGCTGTTTTCTAACAACTTCACGCATATTTTCTTTATGCTCTTGTGTTAATTGCACTTCACCATCTTTGATAATAACTTTAGCGACCTCAAGAACATCAGAAGTGTTAAACAAATTTTCAACTTCAGCACTAGAAGCTTTTTCTCCTTTCTTTACATCACTAAAAATATCATCTGTTGCAACAACATCTTCAATAGGAATTTCCTTACCAGCCTTAAAATCCAAAGCTTTATCACAATCTACCAAAATCTCGAAAGTTCTTCCTTCCTTCTTTAATCGTGCAACAATTGCCTTATCAACATCAACCATATTATTTAGCTTTGCTTAGCTCTTCCTTCTTTAATCTCACAAATTGTTTATCCTTACTTGAAATAAAAGCACCATCTAAACGATCAACACTAAAATTCTTACCCATAACACGCTTCAAAGCAGAAACAGCAAGTTTAATAGCATCTTGTCTAGACAAATTGTCTTTATATTCTTTGTTTAAAATTTCTTTCACCTTCACTTCGTCCTCACCAATAGCAGTAGCTTTGTACTCAAAGAAAATACCAGTAGGGTCAGTAACAAAAACATGAGGATTCTCTCCTTGACCAGCAAACATAATACTCACACCAAAAGGACGAGCACCACCAACCTGCGTGTAGAGTTGTTTTAAATTACAAATCTCTTTCACTAAACTTTCAGTAGTAATAGGTTCAGCATAAGTAACTCTATGCTGTTGTGCAGCAACCTGAGCACGCTCAATCAAAATACGAGCATCACTTAAAATACCAGCAGCAGTAGCAGCAATATGTTTATCAACCTGAAAAACTTTTTCAATAGACTTAGGAATAATTAATCTTTCGAAAACACGTTTATCAGTAATCAGTAAAACGCCATCACGACAAACTAAACCAATAGCAGTACTTCCTTGGCGAACAGTTTTTTTAGCATACTCCACTTGGAGTAATCGTCCATCAGGACTAAACATAATACTAGTTCTATCATATCCCATCGCTTGATGCGAAGTTTCATCAGTTGGTTGCATGTTTTTTCAACCCTCCTTTTTTTGCTTGATGTAACATACCTGAAACTTTAACAGTCTTGACAATAACTTTTTGTTTGTTGATTTCTTTAATCAAAGCCAACGCAGTTTTTGCCTGATCAACATATTTTACTTGCACTTTTATAATACCTTTCTTTGCAGTGTTCTCGACCAAAACCACACCAGCTTTAGCACAACCAAAAGTACCCATAAAAGACTGCAATCCAAGTTGAACAGCAGATTTTACATCAGCATTTTGTAATACTTTAGCAGAGGAAACCTCATAAGCTAAGTACCTTTTTTTCTCTCTTAAATTTGGTGCTATAGGTTTGATCTTTCTCACACCCACAGAAAAAAGCTCTCTTTGCTTCCTTCTTCTTACAGTTAAAACACATAAGAAATGTCTTTATAAAGGTTTGGGTGTAATTACTTTCAAATCTCTAGTTTTCTTCTGAAAATTCAAAGAAGCCTTAGCTTCCTTAGGGGTCAAACCAAGAATAGTAGCAAAAGCAAGCAAATCAGAAGCAGCACGCATCTCCCACTTATTTTTAGCAAAAGAAGCAATGATCATCTTAACTTTAAATTTTCTACATAAACGGATGTTTTGCAACATTTGACCAAGAGTCCAAGAAAGATCTTTAGCATGTAATAGACTAGAAAAGCTGAACCCAATAGCAATCTTATTTTTTTTAGCTAACTTACAGAGTATCTGGTTTAAACCAGCATCACGCTGATGCAAATACTTCTTAGACCTTCCTTTCTCAGGAGAGAGTAAAATATCAACCTGCTTATTTTCCACAGCACGACGATTAACAGCATCAGAACCACCTTCAATAATATGCAACTGTTTAGTTAGCAACACTTTTGTAAAACCTAAAGGGAAAGATTCTCCAGAAAACTGAACAATATCAATCATTTCTTTTTCCTCTTACAAGAATCAACAATCTTAATCTTTTTGTGCTTATTTACATAAGCTTCTAAAGCACATACATCAAAAATTTCAGCATCCATATTTTCACGAACCTTTTTCTTAGAATACTTACGCTTCTCTAAACGACGCTTTAAAGTAAGAAGTTTAGAACACTTAGTGACAATACACTCATCAACAACACGAGGAGGCAAGTAATGAGACAAATGAGAATCAATAATAATATCCTTCTTCTCTTTTTGTAATTCTTTAATAAGTTTTAGTAACTTCTTATTCAATTTTTCAATATCTACCAAAGAAGTCTTCAAAGAACGATCATACCCATCAAACAATTTCTCTTTTTTTATTAAAGCATTCACATCAACAACAATAGCCTTACGTTCTTTAGCCAACTTTTTAGCCAAAGTAGACTTTCCAGTACCAGGAGTGCCAGTAATAATAGTAACCTTAGGCTTTTTCATAGAAAATGTTTAAGAAGAAATCCTTATAACTCTTTGTATTTACTGAATTATGGTGCCTAAGAACTTCTTTCCTTGTAAACAATTCTTTAAATTTCGTAAATTCTTATCCAAAATAACAGTCTTTACTTTATGCTTCTTAATAATCTTAGCAGCATGTTGATCCAAAATAAAATGCTGACCAGGAGAATACTGCATTTTACTCATAATCTTATTAAATTCTTGAAAACTAATAGTTCTTATTAATTTCGCATCCTTGTATTTCTTTGGATCTTTATTAAATAATCCTTTTACATCAGTAACATTAACAAAAGAAGTACGAAAATAATTTGCAATTTTAGCAGCAGTACCATCACTAGTATTATCTTCTTCATATCGAAGAGCACCAGTGAAAACAACTTTGTACTTTTTAACTAACTTTCTAATATCTTTCAAATTAGTAGGATTCTGAGGAGCAGCACACTTTCCAAAGAAATAAGTAAGTAACCTAGCATGCAAACGAGTCAAAGCAATACCAATCAAACACTTACTCTTTTTTTCAACACCAATAGATCCTAAAGCCTGCATATATTTCCTAGCAGTACTACCACCACCAGCAACAACAACAAAATTCCTATCTTTAAAAGAAAGAAGAATCTTTTTGAACTCTTTCAAAAACTTCACATCAATATTGTCAGTAGATTTAGGAATAATAACACTACCACCAAGACTCAACACCTCAACTTTCATACAAACATAGAAAGACTAATAGTTTAAAAAATTATGTTTTCTTTTTAGTTTTAGCATCACGAGTAAATAAAGCATTATCATCAACATCCCAAAGGCCAATAACAGCACCAGCATCAAGCCAACCATGAGCATAATTAATAGCAGCAAAAGCATCAACTTTTTTCCTATTTTCATTAAAGTGCTTAGCATCAGACAAATAACGTTCAACCATGTCAAGAAAACGAGCACGAGCACCAGTAATATCAAGATTTTCAGGAGTCTTTTTAGCCTTCTCTAAAGCCTCTTGAGTAACCTTAAAATAACGCTTTAATCTAGTTTCAGATACATTATCCATACAGTTCAAATCAAGAACAAATTTATAAAGGTTTCTCACCTAAATTTTCTCATGAAAACAATACTTTTAGATACAGATTTTCTACTCCAAAGCTTGAGATGGAAAATAGACTTAGAAACAGAACTAAGAAGAATCTTGGATTTTTCTTTTACCCTTTGCATACTGGACAAAACACTAGAAGAACTAGAAGGGAAAAAGGACGAGCAATTAGCAAAAACCTACATAACAAGACTGGAAATTTTACCAACAAAAAAAGACAAACCAGTAGACGACCTACTCTTCACTTATGAGCCAAAAGAAGACCTTATAGTAGCAACACAAGATAAAGAACTGAAAGAAAAGCTTAAAAAGAGGAACATTCCTTTAATCACCATTCGAAATAAGAGTCATTTGGAGCTCGTTTAACCATGTTTTATGAAGTAGCAGTAAAAAGTCACATTAGAGTGCCCCCAGCAATATTTGCAGAGGACACAGAAAAATCAGTTCTAGAACAACTCAATAGCCAATTTGAAGGCTTTGTCTCAAAAGATCTAGGAGTAGTTATAGGAGTTATAGGAGTAAAAAACATAGGAGAAGGAGTAATTATTCCAGGAGATGGAGCAGCTTATTATGACACAACTTTTAACTTAATCACTTATAAACCAGAACTCCAAGAACTAGTAGTCGGAAAAGTAACAGACATAAGCGACTTCGGAGCATTCGTAGAAATAGGACCATTAGATGGCATGGTGCATGTAAGTCAAACAATGGACGACTTTGTGAGTTTTTCGAAAAGCAATGTTTTATCAGGAAAACAAAGCAAAAGAACACTCAAAATTGGAGACACTTGCAGAGCGAGAGTCATTGCAGTGAGTTACAAAGATTTACACAACCCAAAAATAGGATTAACTATGAGACAACCATTCCTAGGAAAACTAGAATGGATACAAGAAGATGCAGCAAAAAAAGTAGGGAAACCAGAAGAAGATAAAAAAGCAACAAAAGGAAAAACTAAAAAATGAGCAAAAAAGTATGTAGAAATTGTAAACTTTTTGTAGATGGACCAAGTTGTCCCATATGTAAAAGAAACCAATTCACAGATAATTGGAAAGGAAGACTCACAATTGTAGACGTAGAAAGATCAGACATTGCAAAAAAGATGAATATAACAGTAAAAGGAGAATACGCAATAAAAGTAAAATGAAACTTCAATTAGTAACAGAAACAAAACAACCATTACTTTCCAGAAAGGAATTAGTGTACAACATAGATCATGCAAAAGAAAGTACACCTTCTTTAACAGCAATAAAAAAAGCAGTAGTAGAACAAACAAAAGCAAAAGAACCATTAGTAGTGCTTCATGGTTTACAAGCATCATTCGGAAGCTCAACATCAAAAATTGTAGTTAATATTTATGATACAGAAGCAGCACACAAACAATTTGCAATAATTGACAAAAAGAAAAACAGGAACAAAAAGCCTGAAGAAAAGAAAGAAGAAGCTAAACCAACAGGAAAGCCTGCAGAAGAGAAAAAAGAAGAGAAACCTGCAGAAGTAAAAGTTGAAGAAAAGAAAGAAGAAGTAAAAACAGAAGAGAAGAAAGAAGAATAATGGCAAAAACACAATTCAAAAATAAGAAGCCAAGTAAGAAGTGGGAGAAATACACAGTATCAGGAGATACACTACAAAGAAAACCAAGTTGTCCAAAATGTGGACCATCATACTTTTTTGCAGAACACAAAGACAGAAATTATTGTGGAAAATGTCATTACGTAGAAATAAAACAAACACAATGAGGTGATTGAGTTGAGTGAAGAACAAAAAAAAGAGGAACAACAAGAAGATATTCTAACAAAATTAAGTATGCCTGGAAAAACACTAAGTGAAGCAACAATTCAAAAACAACAAGAAGCAGAAACAAAAAATGGAGATGAACCAACAAGACTAGGTGCAGTAAAAGAACAAAAAGAAGTTGTTGCACAACCAATAGAAGAAACTCCTATTGAACCAGAAGTTGCACAAACTTATCCAGAGCCAAAAGAAGAGACAGAAGCAATGACTTATGATCCGCAACTAGAAGAACAACCAACAACAGTAATAGAAGCACTAGAACAAAAACCAGAACAAGAACAGCAGGAACAAACAGAAAACATACTAACAAAACTAACCATGCCTGGAAAAGAAGTTACTAGTACAACTGTAGAACCTGAAAAAGAAACAACAGAAAGTCTAACAGCAGGACTCCCCCATGACTTAGACGTGGATAAAGTAAAATCCTTAGCAGAAAGTATTTTTAATTCTGATTATATTGAAAAAAAGAAGAAAGATTAATTCTGTAGAGTTCACTCTCAATGTAGTAAAACCCAAGGAAGTCTAACAAGTTAGCCTTCCAAGGGAAAAAGAGGTGATAGAAAATAAGTGTTAATACTCATATATAAATCTTTCTATCTGTAACTATTAAAGAATAGTTACAATTTCTTTTCTCAGAACCTTTATAAAGCTCAAAACAACTCTGAAACGTATGCAAGACAAGCTATACAACATTTTAACACAAAAAGACTCAGTAACCTGGCAAACCATAATCCAAGAACTAGTCAAAACAGAAGAATTAGACCCCTGGAACGTAGACGTAGCAGTATTAGCAAACAGATACAAAAAAGCGCTAGACACTATGAAAGAACATAATTTCTTCATATCAGGAAAAATGGTCTTAGCACTAGCATTCTTACTAAAAATCAAATCAGACAAATTACTCAATGAACATATAGCAGCATTTGACAGCCAACTCTTTCACCAAGACGAAGAAGACCTCTTCGAAGAAGACGGAGCATTCATAGAAAACCCACTAGCAAACGAAACAATACCCCAACTCTTAATCAAAACACCACAACCAAGAAAAAGACAATTAACTATAAATGACTTAATGGACGCACTAGAAAAAGCACTAGAAGTAGACGTAAGAAGAACAGTAAGAAAAATACAAGATGACGTATCCATAAATGAAGCAGTCATACCAGAAAAAAAAATAGACATATCAGAACTAATAAAAGACGTTTATGACAAAGTAAAACAATATTTTAGTACAAGAGACAGGATAACTTTTGATGAATTATTAAACAATAGTACAGATAGGTACGAAAAAATATACACCTTAGTACCATTATTACACTTAGACTGTCAACAAAAAGTCAACTTAGAACAAGAAATACCCTTTGGTGAAATACACATAAACGTAGTCAAAGATTAGTTACTTTTTTAATCAACTCTTTAACAGTAATCAGTTCTTCCTTACCAGATTTCATATCTCTTAATTTCACTCTTTTCTTTTTTAATTCATCATTTCCAAAAAATACTACAAAAGGAATAGACTTCTTATTAGCATAATCCAAATTCTTAGAAATGTTTTTATCCATCAAATCAACCTCAGCATTAATACCATTACTTCTTAATTCTTGAGTAACTTGTAAAGACTCTTTAAAAGTCTTAATAGGAATAATAAAAACTGTAGTAACAGATTGTTTAAAGTTCTTTACCTTCTCTTTCAACACATCAACAATAGTATCCAAACCAAAAGAAAAACCAGAAGCAGGACAAAAAATATTCCCTTTGAAAGAACCAATCATATCATCATACCTACCACCACCACCAATAGAAGAAGAAATCTTGCTCTTCAAAGCAAAAGCCTCCATAACAAAACCAGTATAATAAACCAAACCACGAGCAAGAGAACAATCAAACTCAACACGAGGAGCAAAAGCCAATAACTCTTCAACCTCCTTAATACCCTCCTGATTCTTCAAAGCAGTTTTTAATACTTTTACTTTCTCTTTATTAGAACCCTTAATAGAAATTAATTTAATAACCTTAGCAATAGCCTTAGCATCAACACCCTTAGCTTGTAACTCTTTTTTCACAGAAGCTAAACCCAACTTAGCCAACTTATCAATAGTTAAAATAACAGAAACCCACTGACTCTTTTTCACACCAGCCTCCTCCAAAATAGCATCCAAAACTTTACGATTGTTCATTTTAACAACAGCAGGAATTTTTAATTCTTTAAAAACAGCAACAGCAATATTAGCCAACTCAGCATCAGCCTTAACAGAAGAAACACCAACAATATCAACATCACACTGAGTAAATTCACGATAACGACCAGGCTTCAAAGGACCATCACGAAAATTCTTACCAATCTGATACCTTTTGAAAGGCAACTTTACTTGAGGATTCATAGCAACCAAACGAGCAAGAGGAACAGTAAAATCATAACGCAACCCTAATTTTCTTTTCCCTTGATCTTGCAAAGTAAACATTTCCTTAAGAATCTCTTCACCACCAGCAAACTTAGCAGTTAAAACATCAAAACGTTCAAGAACAGGAGTCTCAACAGGAGAAAAACCATAAAGTTCGAAGATGTTACGGATAGAATCCTCTACCTCTAAACGAAGAATCATTTCATTAGACAAAAAATCCTGAGTTCCCTTAGCTCTTTTTAGTTCCATTGTGCCTCCTTTTTAAGAAAGGGCGAATGGGGAGAATCGAACTCCCGCCACAGACGCCACAGGTCTGGATTCTACCATTAAACTACACCCGCCATATTTTATATATCTATGTTTTTTGCTAACATAGGATACTTAATTTTCCACTCTTTTAGCTTTCTTAAATGTTTTGGGTTACTCCAACCAATCATTTCATAGTATCTTTCTAGTCGTTCATAGCCATTTAGGACAATTACCCAGTATCCTAATTTATCTTGATATCTATAAGGCTCAAAACCAAGCATGGTTAGCATTTCTGCTGCTCCAAAGATAATATTCTTGGAAATAAGTGCTATAGATATAACAGGGTAATATTTTTTAATTTTGTTTTGACTTTTAAAACAAATGCTTCCATCAGTATCGAAAAGGCCTCTTATAAAAGAACACAAAATTTCCTTGTCATTTACTTTGAGAATACTAGGAAAAGTCATATTATCTTTTTTTCCTGCTTCTATTCCTAATGCCTTAGTTTTGAAATTCCAAACACCCTGAGAATATAACTCAAAACCATATGACTCTTCATACTCCTTGATTTTTACATTAATATTGTAAAGCATTTTGTACAATCCTCTAATAAAATTGTTATAGTATTCTCTTTCCTTTTCTTTGTCACCCTTAACTCGAAAATCATGCTTTTTATCAGATAGAAATCCATCTCCAATATGTATGCCTATTTCTTCAGCTAGGTTAGGTGTTAATCTCTCTGGGAATATAAGACATTTCTTTTGATCACTTTTGCTTGTTTTGATAGTGCTATTGTCTATTGTTGAGACTTCTTTTTTATAAAGAATATTTGTTTCTTTAAGTTTAGCCCTATGCTCTCCTAAATATCTTAATTTTGTTGCGTCTGGAATAAAATCTACTACTTTAACTTTGCACTTGTCAATAAGCTCTTTTTCTTTAATGTTCTTTAATTTTGCAATTTTTGAAAAAACTTTTAGTGGTAAACTACAATTTTCATATCGATAAGCTTTTTCTAATGTTTTCCTCTTCACACCAATCTTTCTTGCAAACTCTGGCCAAGTTAACTTAAACTCTTTTCTTGTATTGAGCAAAAATTCTTTTTGTTTTCCTTTTGGAAAAATAACTCTTTTATCCATCTGCTTTAGAATTTATTTCTTCTTATAAGCTCTTGGAGGCTATGTGAGAGATAAGAATTGTTTTTAATATATATTTAGAGGTTTTCCGAGAAAATCGAAAAGTTTACGAAAATAAAAAAAGAAAGAAAAAATGTATCCTTAGATACATCTACCGTTCCAACACGAAGTTGCGTTACCAGTTGCATTACAGTCTTCCCAAACTAGTGCTGCAAGTCCTCTATAATTGTTACTTACTGAACTACCACAGACAAATTCAAAAACTGTTGTATTAGAAGCACAAACATCTGTAAAAGTAACATTATTAGTGGCATTCATACCAGGTGCTTGAAAACTACCAGAAATTGAACCAGCACTGAAAAAGTCCAAACCAGCATCAGTTTCTACACAGTTACCAGGTGGCACGACATTCGCAACAACTAGTATAATGAATGCATATGCTCCAGCAGCCACTGCAATAAATGCAATGAGGAACAACCACATTTTTTTTGACAGTTTGTTTAACATGATCTTTTTTCCTCCTTTTTTTGATACATAATGATTATTAGTTAGCTCTTCTTAGAGCATCTGCGAAACTTCGATGAGATTCTTCTCCAGGAGCATTTGATCCCATACTAAAAAAAGATTCAACACTTTTTGTAGGTGGGGTGTATTTTGGAACACTATCTTCTAAAGCTTTTCTAAAATCACTATGACCTCTATAAGCTTGAACTCCTCTACTAAAAACTGTAGCTCCATACTTTTGATTATAAGTTCTAGTATCAACAGGAGGCTCAATAATTACATCAGGCTTTATAGGTTCAACAATTATATCAGGCTCAACAATAATAAAATCTTCAGAAGGTGTAGCTTCAGGAAATTCAACCACATCAAGACCTTGACCTTCTAAATATTCTTGAAAAGCCAAACCAGTAGCACTACCACCAAAATTATGAGCAAAACTAGCAAACAATAAAATACTAACAACAGTAATCAAAAATTCTCTCTTTTCCTTATCCACCTTACTTACAACTTTAAAGAACTACTATATAAATATTTCTTTTACTTCACACCAAAAGACCACTTCATGAACCTAAAAAACTTACCAATCTGTTCAGGATTAAACTCATGACCCATTAAAAACTTTCCCAAAGCAGAATAAGCCCTAGAAGCAGGAGCATTAGGAAAAGCATGCACAACAGGCTCACGCTGAATTAAAGCTTTCTTAATAAACACATCCTCAGGAATAACACCAATAACAGGATGTTCAAGAATAGTTTCAACATTCTTCACCTTTAAATCTAAACGATGACCAGCACGAGTTAACACAACACCACGAACAGGAACATCAAACTTTTGCGCAATCCTTACAGTTTTCAAAGCATCAGCAACAGCAGGCAATTCAGGATTAGTAACAACCAAAATTTGGTGAGCCAAACGAATAGAATCTTGCGCTTCCTTATCAATACCAGCAGCACCATCAAGAATAACTACATCAGATTTTACTTCGTGTAAATGATGCCTTAAATCTTCCAATTTTAACTTCTCAAAATTACGCATGGAAAGAGAACCAGGAACAATCTTCGCACCAGAATCATGAGTATAAGTAGCATCAGCAATCTTAGCATTACCACTTAAAACATGATGGAGAGTAACAGGCAAACTAGGAGCACCCAAATACATACTCAAATTAGGAGTAGACAAATTAGAATCAATAACAGTAACATCACGACCCAAATTTGCTAAAGCAACACCTAAATTAATAGAAGTAGTGCTCTTACCAGAACCTCCTTTTGATGACGAAATAGAAGCAACTAAAGTCATACAAGAATATAACTGTAACCTCTATTTAAACATTTCTACACTTCTTGTTTAGCAGGACATTCAGAACACATACCTTTAGCAGCAACAAAGTGAGTATCACAAACAACACGACCACAAACTTGACATTGATGAATAGCAAACTCCTTAGAACAAATTAAACACTCTTTAGTAATTCTCATTTGACAGTGCCAGCTTTAACAGCATCAACAAACTCAACAAACTCCCCAGTCCTAGCAAAAAAGTTGCGAAGAACATCCATATTCACTTCCCTAGTTTCTTTCAAAGAAACCTTAGCAATCAAAGTAACATGTTTCCTATATTCCTCTCTCTTAGTAAAAGGAGCAACATCAATCTTTCTCATAACCAAATAAGCCTGCATATTTTCCTTAAGCTTAGGAATCTTTTTAACTAACAACTCAGTCTTAGCACGCTTACTAGAAGGAACATTCTTTAACTTCTTTTTCTCAACCAAAAACTGGATGAGATCTTCCATAGCAAAATCAAAAGCAATAATCAAACGCTTAATGATATTCTTAATAACATCAGCAGTTTTAGTATACTTTAAAGTAACATAAATAGAATGGTCTGCACGCTTTAATTCTTCTTTTGCATCAGAAACTTCAACTTCTTCTATCACTGGATTTGAAAAGAAGATTAGCCTTGTTTATAAACATTTTGGTCTTTTCCACAAAATCCTTAACTTTTTTGATGTCTAAAGTGCGTAAACGATAATCTTGAGAAGCAATAACAAATTTATCTTTACGAACAAACTCCATAGAACTAGCCTTATGCTTTTCTACAAGTTCTTGAAGATCTGCAATTAAAATAATAGTTTCTCTAGAAATAGTGTAGCGTTTAGCAGTAGTCTCTTTGAATAAACGTAACTTTTCTTTGAAAACTTCAGGAATATGAGGAATACGTTTATAGATATAATCAAATTGTAAGAGGGAGTTCATGCAATTTATAGCAGCTTTATGAGTATTCTCTAAAGCAACCCATAAGAGTTTAGGATCATTGATTAATTTGAAAGTAACAGAAGCTAAATGGTCAGCACGTTTTAAAGATTCATTAGCTTCATTTAATAATTTTTTAGCATGTTCCATACTATTCTTAAGTGGTAGAACTTTTTAAAGGTTTAGATGGAGAAGAGTTATTTTTGTAAAGCAAGAATAGCTTGGGCTAAATCACCATCAGCAGCTTCCAAAGCAGCACGAGCCTCATCTTCAGAAACAGAAGCCTGAGAAGCAACAGTTTTAACGTCATCCTCAGAAAACTTTTCAGTAGAAACTTCTTCAATTTCACCAGTTACTTGCAAAGACTCTTGACCCATAGCGTTGATCTTAACAACCTGAGGATTACGGATAACTAAATCTTTAGAAGGAGTTTTGATAATAACTTCAGTAGCATCAATGTCTTCCTGCTTCATACCCATCTTTTTCATAGCTTGTTTAAGCATCTTAGGATTCATACCAGGCATCATTGTAAAAAGAAGGAAAGAAGTAGTGTTTATAAATTTACCTTTTATTCAAATTTTGCTCTAAATTCTTTAGAAAACTTTTCTTCTTCACTCTTCAAAAACTCTCTTAAATAAGCGAAAATTACTTCTATGGGAATATTACGATTTACTTGTGTGAATTCATACTTACTTGGTTTACTTCCAACTTCACTTTTTGTTATGATTAAACCAAATCCTTCTGTCTTCTTATTTTCCTCACTCATCTTTATTTTTTTCAACAAACTTGATTATCCAATTTAGATCTTCATAACAAGCATTCTTGCTTTTAGACCATCCTTCATGGATTTCTTTCTTTTTTGTATCTTTTATTCCCACTTTCTTTTTCATACTATCCTTAAAATAAAGCTTCCTTATATAGTTTTAGGCATATTTCCCGAAAAGATTTCGTGTTGAGTCTTAAACACTTCTCATTAACCCACACAATCTTTATAAACAGTATTTCTTGCAGAAGAATAATGTCCTGGAATTTGTATACACAAGAAGGCAAAGCCCTCGAACCTCTAGAATTCTCAAATGGGAAGACGCAAGCAGATGTAGTACAAGAAGTATTAGAAGCAATAGAAGAAGGGCACAAAATAATTTTTATAAAAGGAATGTGCGGAACAGGAAAAAGTGCCATTGCTTTAAACATAGCAAAAGATTTAGGGAAATGTTCAGTAGTAGTACCAGTGAAATATTTACAACAACAATACCAAGTAGACTATGGAGAAAATATGCACATAAAGAAAAAGAATGGAGAGAAATTAAACATAACAGTTTTTACAGGAAGAAATAATCATCCTTGTAAATACAATAAAATGGTAAACGCAGATGATACAAACTTACCTTGTACAATAGATTTGAAAAAAGAAAATATGCCTTTGATCCAACAATACTTAAAAGAAAATTCTGCAGTAGACGAAGGAGATTTTGAACACATAGATGATGTAAGAAGATTATCAGTAGCAGCAGCATGTCCTTATTGGAGTCCAGTAATAGGAAAAGATTGGTTCACAGGAGAATACGGATTAAAAGATGCAAAAGAACATACTTATGAAGGACTCAAAGGGCAAGACTATACTTGGTTTGAAAGAAAACCAGGATGTAGTTATTACGCACAATTCAAAAGCTACCTCAACGCAGATATTTTGGTATTCAATAGCAAGAAGTATGAAATAGAAAATACTATGAATAGAAAACCAAAAACAGAAGTAGAAATAATAGACGAATGTGATGAATTCTTAGACAACCTTTCAAACGAAAAAATACTGAGTTTAGACTATTTACACTTTAAACTAGATCAATTAATAGGGCAAGCCAAAGAAGAGAAAATGAAAGATTTGTTATTAGAAGTAGATGATGCAGTATTAAACATTTTAAATGATGGGAACTTGCAAGACGACATACAAAACCAAAAAATACACACTTTGAAGAACTCAAAAGTCTTAGCATTCATGAGAATATTCTTACAAAATGATCAACTCAATGTTCATGAAGCATTAGAACAACCTTACTTAGTAGCGAAATATTTTGAAAATTTATATGATGATAGCTACTTAATGTACTACAGAAATACCAAAGAAAATACCATGGTTAGAATAGTGAATGTTAATTTAGAGAAAAAATTAAAAGAATTATTAGACAAAAACAATGTGTTTTTAATGATGAGTGGAACACTACATAACAAAAAAGTATTAGAAACAATTTATGGACTAAAAGAATTTAAAGTAATAGATGCAGAAGTGAAACAACCAGGAACAATAAGAAGAAAGTTTACAACATTAGAAAAGAATTTTAGATACAAAAACTTTGACACAGGAAGAGTAACAAGAGAAGATTACTTGAAAGCATTAGTGAAAAGTGTAGAGCAAGCGAAAAAACCCATCTTAGTACACGTCAATAGTTACCAAGACTTACCAACAGAAGAAGAAATAGAAAAATATGGATTAAGTAACTTACAAAGCAGAGAAAGATTAAGAGAACAACAAGAAAAATATAAACAAGGAGAGCTGTTGCAGTTATTTAAAGAAAAGAAGTTAGACGTTTTCTATTCAACCAAATGCTCAAGAGGAGTAGATTTACCAGGAGACATATGTAATAGCATAATTTTTACAAAATATCCCTATCCAAGCATGCAATCAGTCTTTTGGAAAGTATTACATTTAAGTAGGCCAGATGACTTCATGGACTTTTATTTCGACAAAGCAAAAAGAGAATTTTTACAAAGAATCTATAGAGGGTTGAGAAGTAAAGATGACAAAATAGAATTGTTAAGCCCAGACATGAAAGTACTAGAAAGCATTTAGAACAAACCAAAACCACGAGTGTGGAGCAACATAGAAATAAAGATAACAACAATAATCAAAACAACAACAGTAACAGGAGTTAAAACAATCTTACTTCTTTGTTCAGAATCATACCTCATTAATCCACCGCCACCAGAAGGCATGGAAATTTTGTCTTGAGCCATAAGAAACACTTTAGAATAACTGTTTAAATATCTTTTGGATTAGAAAAAAAGTAGGTAGAAACGCATAAGCCGCCTTCTGTATATCTCCACATTAGAACCTACGGTTCCAACACCTTCCTAAAAGAAAGGCCGGACAGATATCGCTTACATTCTACTAAGCGTCCACAAAGGACTTGCACTAGTCAGGGCTCGTCGTTTCAACGCATCCTTGCAACAAACTCAAGTGGTTAACTCATTTCTCTCACGAGAAACTTCAAGACATCAAACAAATGACATCCAAACGTCTTAGCGTTTGCACCATCATAGCGCAACAAGGCCGTGTCGTCTCTACACGGTTGCCTCCAATTTCTTGGACTCAAAAAAGAGTGACTCCCTATGGTGTACCTTTACAGATACAAGTGGGCGGACTTTCCTCAGCGCAAAGCACCGACAGTAAGCAACGTTCCTACCTAAAGAAATAGTGATTTAAGCTATTTATAAATGTTTTTACTTGATCATAAGTGCTTCTTTTAATCCTCTGAAATCTTCATCACCTGTAACTACTTTAGATTGTAATTCTCTAGCTGTCAGTAGTACAAAAATATCAGCAAGCCCCATATGCTTTCTTTCTTTTCTTAATTCTGTGTGTAATTTACCAGCTTTTTCTGCAAATTCAATAGGAATATGGTAAATTGAAGATAAAGAAAGTACAATCTTTTTTACTTCATCGAAATTTTTGTTATGTCTACTAAAATAACTTGCTAATTCTGCGATCGTGATTACATTAGAGGTTATTTTGTTTTTCTCATTTTCTACAATTTCTTTTACTTTTTCACCTATTTGAGTACCATTGAAATATTCTACCCAAGCAAAAGCATCAATAACAAAAGCATTCATTCTTCTAATTGCCCTTTAAATTTGTCCTTTTTACTTAATGGACCTAATCCTTTAAACATACCAAAACCACTTTTCTTGATTTTTTGTATATCTATTTTTACAGCCTGATTTTCAGTTAATCCCTCCTCCTCAACAATAGTTCTAGGAATAGTTACTATGAGTGAACCGCCAATTTTTCTAGTTCTTGTTAAAGTTTTCATTTGTATAACTAGGAGTATAACTTTATTATATATAAGGTTTTCTATTTAGGCTAAATCGTAAATAATCCGAATTTTTTTCCAGAATCTTTTTAAAGAAAGTTACCCACTAAGTATTATGCTAATAGAAAAAATAGACAAATTCTACGAAAAACAACCTTATAATAAAGAAAGAACAGCATTCTATGTAAGCGAAGCAGACACATGCCCAAGACAAATCTACTATTCCTTTAAAAACAAACCAAAAGCACAACTAGAAGCAAGAACAAGAAGAATCTTTGAACAAGGAGATTATTCACACATGAGATTAATGAGCGCACTCTTTAGCATGGGCATAGTAAAAGCAGTAGAAATAACCATACCACTAAACGAACAATTTAATGGAAGAGCAGACGCAATAATAACACTAGAAGAAGAAAGTTATGTCTTAGAAATAAAAACAACAAAAGATTATGCGTTTAAGATATTAGAAAAACCAACACCAGCAATGGAAAAACAACTACAACTCTACCTACATTTTTTCAATATACAAAAAGGAATACTAATAGTAGAAAATAAAGATACACAAGAATTAAAAGAATTTGTAGTAGAAAAAAATGAAGAACTAATAAACAAATTATTACAACAATTCGATTACTTAAGAGATCAAATAGGGAGTACAGTAACGCCGCAAAAACCAGAAAACTTAGAACCCTGGAAATGTAAGTTATGTCCCTACCAATTCTGTAAATATTTTACAGGAGAGAAGAAAGAAGAATTTAAAAATTTAGATGAAGAAGGGAATAAAAAATGATCTGGATATATGTACTAGGAACAATAGTATTAATTTTATTTATACTCTACTACAGAAACAAACTCTTAAACTTTCAAAAACAACTAGAAGAGCTCCAATTCATGCATAGAAGTCAATCAGTAAAACACGGCAAAAACTGGGAACACTTCGTGCCATTCATGAAAAACTTTGAAGAAATAGCAGACAAAAATAACTTTGTGTTTATAGGAATGCCAATAGATGGGATAGCATTCGATGAAGACGCAATAAAATTCATAGAAATAAAAACAGGGAAGAGTAGTTTAAACCAAAAACAAAGACAAGTAAGAGATTTAGTGAAAGAAGGAAAAGTACAATGGGTGGAGTTAAAGTATTAAAATGGCTATACCTCTAGAAATAATCATTTTAGCAGGATTAATTTTCTGTTTGATAATATTATAGCCTACTTTGTACATCATAAAATATAAAATTAACAAAAGAAAAATCAAAAAAAAGGAATAAGCGAAACAGCAGATGCTAGATTTGACGAATTAGAAACTAATCCAAATTAATTATATAGAAAAAAATAATTGGATACATAGGTGGAGTTAAACAAATAAATCGTTAGGTTTGAACTATTAGTAGTCGCAGACTCATGCCTCGTTGCCTCGGCACGTACATCCCGACCCTATCAACCTCGTGTTTTACGAGCGTTCTCGATCTCTTTTTGAGGCAGGTTTCGTCCTTAGATGCTTTCAGGACTTATCCCTTGGCGCGTGGCTGCTCGGCCTGCCTTGTCAGACAACCGATCGACTAGTGGCGCCGAACCTTTGTTCCTCTCGTACTAAAAGATCCTTCCTCTCAGATCATCAAAGCATATCCAGTAGATATCATACAAACTGTCTCACGACGTTCTTAACCCAGCTCACGAACCGCTTTAACCGGTGAACACCCGTACCCTTGGGCGTCGCTGCGCGCCCAGGATGCGATGAGCCGACATCGAAGTAGCAAGCAGCGCCGTCGATTTGAGCTCTTAGGCGCTACCACTCAATTATCCCCGAGATAGCTTTTCTGTCATCCCTGGCCCTCATCAATAAGGACACAGGGGTTCGCTAGACCCGACTTTCGTCTCTGCATTCCGTGGTGTTGGGAATACAGTCAGGCAAGCTTTTGCTCTTGCACTCTACTCTGAATTTCTAAATCAGATGAGCTTACCTTAGGGCCCTGCTGATACCTTTTCAGCAGGGTGCCGCCCCAGCCAAACTGTCCGCCAGCTGCTGTCCTCACCATAAAAGATAAGTCAGTGGTGCAAAAACAAATGAGTGGTGTTACACTTTTGTCTAGACAGTCCCTGGCGAAACTGCCATCAAACGACTCCCACCTACGCTATACACTCATTTCTACATCACAACAACAAGCTACAGTAAAGTTCTACGGGGTCTTCGCTTCCCACTGGACATCTCTGGCCTTCGCACCAGAATAGTATATTCGGAGGATTCTAACTTGGGACAATAGAGGTCTCGTTACACCATTCATGCACGTCGTCAATCAAACGACAAGGTATTTCGCTACCTTAAGAGAATTATAGTTATTCCCGCCATTCACCAGTCCTTAGCCTCCTTGAAAAGAGGTTTTAGATACTGGCATTGGGCAGATATCACATCCCATACACACCTTTGCAGGCTCGCGAGATGTTAAGTTTTTGTTAAACAGTCGGACCCCCCTAGTTATTGCACCCTGTACTCGCACACAAAAGTATACGAGCGCAGGGACTCCTTCTACCGAAGATACGGAGCTAATTGGTCGATTTCCCTAAGTTAGATTAATCCTGCATACCTTAGCCTTCTCAGCTAGGGACACCAGTGCCGGTTGTTGGTACAGATACATTTGATCCTTGCATATTTTCTTTTCAGGGGCTCTTGGCATCAACTGAACAATTCTAAAGAACTACTATTCCAAAGTTTAATCAGGTTCTCATCGTTACGATACTCCCCTCATTTATCTTTGTTAACACACACGATAGTATGTGTCAGTCTAGCCGAAAGCGTCAAAAATATACCTTGTGTTGCCACACGTACAAATGTAGTAATGGAATGTTAACCATTTTCCCCTTCCTGCCCTTCCAATTAGGAATGCAGTTAGGACTGACTGACTCTTAGATGATTGACATTGCTAAGAAACCCTAGCCCTTACGGTATTACAGATTCTCACTGTATTTATGTCCTACTATTACCAGGATTCTCATTTCCACACGGTCCACATATCTTTACAAACATGCTTCTGTCCGAGCAGAACGCCTGCCTACCACTACGCACCTAAATGCGTGTCTTATGTATCGGTAGCTAATTTAGTCCCGTCCATTTTCGGGGCATATAACCTCGACTGGTGAGCTATTACGCTTTCT
>DAVM01000009.1:53767-93986 GCA_002505585.1 Candidatus Woesearchaeota archaeon UBA489
TTAAAGGATTGCTGCTTCTAAGCAAACCTCCCAGCTGTTTCGGGTTATACACACCCTTCACCCTTTCACACTTAATTAGCATTTTGGGACCTTAACATAAGATGGGGCTGTTCCCCTATAGAGACGTAGGTTTACCCCAACGCCCCTGTTTCCCAACTTCTACGATGTCCAAGTATTTGGAGTTGGACAGAAAACCGAGGAATTTCTTCCCCTAAATCTTCAATCCGTAGCTCTACCCCCTGAACCATCTCAGTTGAGACTAGACTTAGGCCTATTTCGGCAGGAACCAGCTATTACCGAGCTCGATTGGCTTTTCACCCCTAACCTAGGGTCAAACGAACACATGCACGTAGCACCGCCTCGGGCCTCCACGAGACGTCAGTCCCGCTTCACCCTGCCCTTGGTTAGATCGCCCGGTTTCGGGTAGTACACCAGTGACTAAAAGCATTTTCATACTTCTGTCCTCATTGCTTGCGACATATTGGTTTCCCTATGGGTACGTTGTAAAAACTTACCCTTGCCACTGACATACACTCCCTGGCCCGTTATTCGAAACGTACGATACAACTCCTAAAAGCCGTATCATTCTATACCTATGAGATTTCAGGATCTTTGCACTCTCTGTTGCGAGTACTTTTCAACGTTCCTTCACAGTACTATACGCTATCGGATTCGAGAGATATTTACGGTTGGAAGTTGATGCCTCCCAAATTCAGACCCAATTTCCAATGAGCCCTACTCAAGATACTTGTACATCTTTCCACAGAACACTTACGGGACTGTCACCCTTTATAGTAGAACATTCCAGAACACTTCAATATCTGTGACGAAGATTAAAAACAAGTCTTGCAACACCACATCTCTGAACTCTTTCAAGCACAGATTCAGTTTGCCGTCTGCTGTTTTTTCTCGCTGATACTCACAGCATCTCAATTGATTTCTTTTCCACCGGGTACTAAGACGCTTCAATTCCCCGGGTGAGACATCCTTTCGGATCGTTTCTAAAGAAACACGAAGTCGTATTCAGGCATCTCCGGTTCAACAGTTGCATGCACCTCGCCGGAGCATTTCGTCGCTTGCCACGCCCTTCATCTCTTCTCGAACCAAGTCATCCATCTCATAGGATGTAGGATTTTTTGCTTTGACTCCACCTATGCACCAATATAATGAATATGATTATATTGCTTCACCCAAAAAGTTTCTCAACTTTGAGAGTTGCATTGTTTCAACATTTGTGAATATGAAATGGACCCGTCGGGATTTGAACCCGAGGCCTCCTCCTTGCAAGGGAGGCGCTCTATCGCCCACACAAAACCCAACCAGAATTTTGTATTCCAGGCTGAGCTACGGGCCCACAAACGTTACAGTATGAGTAGTAAGGACATATGGAAGAAAAGCTTTCAAGTTTAAGTGCAATAAAAAAATAGGAGGTGATCCATCCGCAGGTTCCCCTACGGATACCTTGTGACGACTTAACCCTTCTCACTGAGCTCAGGTTCGTATCAATCCGAAGATTGAGCCTCACCCAAACCCTGCTCGATTGGCTTGACGGGCAGTGTGTGCAAGGCACAGGGACATATTCACCGCTCCTTGATGAGAAGCGATTACTAGGAATTCCGGCGTCATGAGGATGAGTTACAATCCTCAATCTGTACTGGGGTAAGGTTTCGAGGTTTGACTTCTCCTCTCGGAGTCGTATCCCATTGTCCTTACCATTGCCGCGCGCGTGTAGCCCAGGAGATTCGAGCCATACAGACCTACCGTTGCCTACACCTTCCTCCTCGTTACCAAGGCAGTCCCTCTATTGTGCTCGATCCTTCAAAAGAAGTCGGTGGCAAATAGAGGCATAGGTCTTGTTCGTTACTGGACTTAACCAGACACCTTGCGGCACGAACTGACGGCGGCCATGCAACATCTCTCGGCTCGTTAGGTAAGACCTTTAATCTGACCTTCATCCTGCCGTCGCCCCTGGTGAAATTCTCTGTGTGTAGTTAGATTAAACCGCACGCGTCACTCCTTGTAGTGCGCCCCCGCCAATTCCTTAAAGTTTCAGTCTTGCGGCCGTACTACCCAGGTGGCATACTTAACGCCTTCGCTCCGGCACTGCATACCCACATAGGATATGCAACACATAGTATGCAGCGTTTACAGCTAGGACTACAGGGGTATCTAATCCCTTTTGCTCCCCTAGCTTTCGTTCCTGACCGTCAGACCCGTTCTGGACAAGTGCCTTCGCTATCGGTAGTCTACCAAGGATTATAACATTTTACCGCTCCCCCTGGCATACTCTTGTCCCCTCCCGGTCTCTAAATAAGGAGTATCAATTGCTCACGGTTATGTTAAGCATAACCATTTCACAAAAGACTTTCTCATTCGGCTACGAACGCTTTAGACCCAATAATTGTGGTCTCCACTTGTGGCTCTGGTGTTACCGCGGCGGCTGGCACCAGTATTACCCACCACTTATTCGTTAAGCTACTTACACTTAACAAAAGCCTACCCAAAAGGCAGGCACTTAGGATTCCCTTATCACACTTTCGTGCATTGTAAAGTTTTCCCGGCTGCTGCACCCCTTAGGGCTAGGGCCCTTATCTCAGTGCCCTTCTCGGGGCTAGGACTCTCATCCCCCCTACCGATCTCAGGTTTGGTGAGCCTTTACCTCACCAACAGCCTAATCAGCCGCCGACTCATCTTATGGCGTAAACTTTCAGAAATAAAACATTCCAGTTTTTATTTCTTATCCGGTGTTAGCCACAGTTTCCCAGTGGTTATTCCAGACCATAAGGCAGATTATCGACGTGTTACTGAGCCTTTTGCCAGTGTCCCGAAGAACCCTTGACTTGCATGCCTAAGTGGAATCCCAATAGCAGCGACCTCCCGCAGGATCAACGGGAATTATTGTAGGCCGACATGAAATTATATATTGACATTGCGCTTTTACAAAAAAGCTTCTATATTCTACCATATTTTATCCTTACTCATACTTTTGTAAGCACTCATTACCACAGCAAGCTCATCATGATTCCGAGCATGTGTTGTTAACTTTGTTATAAGATAACTATGAAAAGAAGTGATATATTTGAAAATCCCCTTCAACACCAAAAACCACTGCAATAATTTATTGTACCATTTTGTTATTTTCTCACGTGACGTAATTGACGATTGCAATTCTATATAAACTTTTCTCTATCCCCCATTATTTAGCTCTACGCCTTCGTTTTTCTTTTTTCATACGCTTTCGTTGCCACTTCCAGCGCATCTGATTTTTTTTCTTCCAACGGCGTGAACTTCGTTTCATTTACTTCAACTTTTGTAATAATCGCTTTTTAAACCTTGTGGTTACTTCTAGAAAGGAATATTGACATACTTATAAGGGAAGAGCTGTTTTGAAGGCATATGGGAATTTTTCATCCAAGCATTCCAGAGGTGAGCTGGCTGGATAATGTTAGTTTAATAATTACTGTTGTGGCTGGTATTAATTGGGGATTATTTGCTTTTGCTGATATTAATTTAGTTACACATTTTGTTGATAATTTGTATTTACATAGATTTATTTATGGTATTATAGTTTTAGCATCACTTAAGTTACTGTTTGTCTGGAAAAAATGTTTAGCATGTTCTAAAATATCAGTAGATTAGAGTGACTGTAAATAATGCACTGCTTGTTTAATTTTTGCAATTTCTTGATTGTTTTGGAATTTTTTTCCAGCTATCTCTAAGATGTTTAGTGCTTCTTTGAATTGTTTCAATTTTGTGTAGCACATAACTAACCCAACATAAGTTTTTATGTTGTTCTCATTGAATTCTAGAGACTTTTTGAAACAAGTGATTGCTTTTTCATACTCTTGTTTGAAACTAGAATAAATGATTCCCATATCCCTATAGACTTTAGCTTTATTAGTGAAGAGATCAATCTTTTCTTCATAAATTTTTAAGTATCTTAACTGCTTTTCTTTTTGATCTTGCTTTTCAAATTGGTAATGGTGAATGAAGAGATTAGTCTTTTTAATTTTGTTTTTATCTTGAATTGAAGCATCAACAGATTCGTGGACAGGATTAGCAAACTTAATATTTTGGTGGTTTTTGAATAAACGAATAATGTTGCATGAAATGTAGCCTTTGAAACCTTTAGATTCTTTAGAAGGATTTGTAATTGGAGTAAAAGAAAATTGTGAAGAGTCATTAGTATAACTAGCTTGCATTAAAGAATAAGCAACATAGTTTGAATCTTGAATTAATTCTTTAATAGTGGAATGATCTTTTGAAGAAATAACCTCATCAGCATCTAAAATAAGAATCCAATCCTTAGTAGCTTTTTGGAGAGTGAAGTTTCTGGCTTCAGCAAAATTATTATCTAAAGATCTAGAAAAAACTTTATCAGTGAACTTTTTAGCAATCTCTACAGTCTTATCAGAAGAATTATCATCAACAATGATGATTTCATCAACCAAACCTTTGACAGAATTAAGAGCTTGCTCTACAAAAGCTTCCTCATTTCTAGTAAGCATACAAAGGGAAATTGACATATTTAAACTCTTAATAAATTTAGTTCAATAAATATTCTTAACAAAACTCTCTGTTTAGTGATTTATAACCTTTTCTTATCTCTCCAATAATAACACAATGTTTATATAATTTCTTTCCTGTACTCCAACTCATGGGAAAAAAAGTAACAAAACCAGTCATAGAACTCAAAAATGTGTGGAAAACCTATGATATGGGGGAAACAAAAGTCCATGCACTCAGAGGAGTGTCTTTAAAGATAGAAGAAGGAGAATTTGTAGCAGTAGTAGGACCAAGTGGTAGTGGAAAAAGTACTATGATGCACATAGTGGGATGTTTAGATGTACCATCAAAAGGAGTGGTTTCATTAAATGGTAGAGACATAGCAACATTACATGAATCAGACTTAGCACAAACAAGAGGCAAAAGTATAGGATTTATTTTTCAACAATTCAATTTACTTCCAATGCTAACAGCAGAAGAAAACGTAGCATTACCAATGTTATTCCAAGGAATAAACAGACAAAAACAATTACAACAAGCACAACAATTATTGAAACAATTAGGACTAAGAGATAGAATGGATCATAAACCAACAGAATTAAGCGGTGGACAAAGACAAAGAGTCGCAATTGCAAGAGCCTTAGCAAATACGCCAAATGTAGTGTTAGCAGATGAACCAACAGGAAACTTGGATAGCAAAACAGGAAAAGAAGTAATGGAAATATTAGCTGATTTACACTTTAAAAAAGGAAAAACAGTAATTTTAGTAACACATGATATAGATTTAGTGAAACACGCAGAAAGAGTTATTTATTTAAAGGATGGAATGATAGAAAAGATAAAGAGGAATGGCAAAAAATGAAAAAAATATTCTTATTAGTACTACCATTATTACTTTTTTCAAGCATTGTAGCTGCACAATCACTCTATGTAACCATGGTCAACCAAGATCCAGACCCAGTAAGAGCAGGAGAAGTAGTAGAAGTAAGATTCAAAATAGAAAACTTATGGACAACAACAGAAGAAAATGTCTTGCTTGAAATACAACCAGAATATCCCTTTACTCTTTACTCAGGAGATGCACTAAGAGAATTAGGTATTATAGTAGGCAGATCAGATTTTAAAGAAGCAACAATAGTAGACTTTAAACTAAAAGTAGACTCAAATGCAGTAGATGGAGATCATGCAGTCAAACTCAAACTAACAAAAGGATCAGCAGAATGGACTTACGATGACGACTTCTATATAGACATAGAAAAAGAAGAAATAAATTTGAAAGCATACGTGAGATCAAGTGAACTCATAACTAGTGGCAATAAAGGAGCCATAACACTAGAATTAGCAAATGCAGGAGAAAGTGATATTAAATTTTTAGAACTAGAACTTTTACCTTCACAAGACTATAAACTCTTATCAACAAGCAACTATGTTTACTTAGGAGACTTAGATTCAGATGATACAGAATCAGAAGACTTTGAAATATATGTAAATAAAGAAATCTCAACAGTGCACTTACCTATTAAAGTAGAGTATGAAGTTCGTGACACCAATTACAAAAAAACCTATAATTTAGAACTAAACTTATTAACAGAAAAAGAAGCAACAAAACTAGGGTTAATAAAGAAAAATAACTTGAATACTATACTCATAACTATAGCAGTAATCCTCATAGGTATTTATACTTATAGAAAAATCAAAAAACGAAAACAATGATCCAAGACTTTATTCGTCTTGTTTACCTTTCTTTAAAAACTAGAAAACTCAGAAACTGGCTGACCATGGTTGGCATATTTATAGGTATAGCAGCAGTAGTTTCCTTAATAGGATTAGGAGAAGGGCTACGAGAAACCATAGCAGGACAATTTGACTTCTTAAGTGTAGATGTTTTAACCATACAAGCATCAGGACTACGAGCAGGACCACCAGGAACAGGAGTAGTAGAACCATTAACAAAAGATATGGTGGAAGACTTAGAAAAAATAACAGGAGTAGACCTAGTAATTGGCAGATTAATAGAAAGTACGAAGTTAACTTTTGCAGGAAGATCAGACTTCACGTTTGTAGCAAGCATGCCAGAAGACAAGAAAAGTAAAGAGTTGCAGAAAATAGCACAACTTGAGTTAGCAGAAGGAAGAATGATTACTAGTCGTGATATAGGGAAAGTAGTGTTAGGACATAAATATGCCATAGGAGATAGATTTAGTAGACCAATAAGACAAAGAGACAAAGTGCTAGTAGCAGATAAAGAATTTGAAGTAGTAGGGTTGTTGAAAAAGAAAGGAAGTTTTGTTGTAGACAACGCAATCTTAATGGAAGAAGAAACCATGAGAGAACTCTATGACGTGCCAGAAAAATATGGTGTAATCTTAGTGAAAGCAAACAAAGGAACATCATTGGAAAAACTACAAGAAAGAATAGAAAAATATTTAAGAAAAGAAAGAGATGTAGATAAAGGAGAAGAAGACTTCACAGTAGAATCACCAGAAGCAAACATAGCAACATTAAACTCAACACTCTTTGCAGTACAACTCTTTGTGTATATCATAGCAGCAATCTCTATAGTCATAGGAGGTATAGGTATAATGAACACTATGTACACTTCAGTGTTGGAAAGAACAAAAGAAATAGGCATAATGAAAAGTATAGGAGCAACAAATGGTAATATTTTTACATTATTCTTTTTAGAATCAGGATTCTTAGGAGCCATAGGAGGAATAATTGGCATTTTATTAGGAGCAGGATTAGCACATGGATTAGCAGCTATAGGTAGAGCAGTATTAGGAACTTCATTACTAAGTGTTAGTTTATCTCCATTATTATTACTAGGAGCATTACTCTTTTCTTTTGTAATCGGAACAGTAGCTGGACTATTACCAGCACATCAAGCATCAAAATTAAATCCCATAGACGCATTACAACAAACAAAATGATAAGCAAAGATTTACTAAAATATTCATTGCACGCATTGTGGCAGAGAAAACTAAGAAGCGTCTTAACAATAATTTCAATCTTTATAGGTATAACAGCAATTTTTACATTAGTAAGTTTTGGTCAAGGACTCTCAAGCTATGTAGAAGACATAGCAGAACAAATGGGGACGGATAAATTGATAATTCAGCCAAGAGGTTTTGGTTTTGGAGGACCACCATTAGATAGCAATGTAAGATTGGATAAAAGAGATTCAGATTTTGTAGAAAAGGTTAATGGAGTATCAGAAGCAACAGGAATGTATGTTCTAAGTGGAGAAATAGAATTTGAAGATGTAAAAAAATTTGCTTACACTTTTGGATCAGACTTTAAAGAACATAGAAAATTAATTGATGAGTTATACACACTAAAAATAGAACAAGGAAAACCACTAAGAGGGAAAGAAAAAACAAAAATAGTTTTAGGAAATAATTATCTTTACCCAGACAAAGTCTTTGCAAGAGGAATGAGAGTAGGAGAGAAAGTAAAGCTTAACGGAATAAAGATGGAAGTAATAGGGTTTTATGAAAAGATGGGCAATCCAGTAGATGATAGAAATATTTACATGACAGACAAAGCAGCAGAAGAATTGTTTGAAGTAAAAGATTACCAATTTATATTAGTAAGAGCAGCACCAGGGAAAAATCCAACACAATTAGCAGAAACAATACAAGAAAAGTTAAGGAAACATAGAAATCAAAGATCAGGACAAGAAGACTTCCAAGTACAAACATTTGAACAATTACTAGAAACATTTACCTCAGTGTTGAACATAATAAATGTAGTGTTAATCTTAATAGCATTAATATCTATCTTTGTAGCAGCAGTAAATATCATGAATACCATGTATACTTCAGTATTAGAAAGGACAAAAGAAATAGGAGTAATGAAAGCAATAGGAGCAAGAAATAGTGATATCTTATTTGTCTTTGTACTAGAATCAGGATTATTAGGATTATTAGGAGGAATATTAGGGGTGTTAGCAGGTTATAGTATAGCTTTGTATGGAGGAAAAATAGTCTTGCAAGCAGGCTTTGGCATCTTACAACCAATCTTTACTTGGCAATTAATAGTAGGTTGTTTACTCTTTGCATTTGTCATAGGATTACTATCAGGATTATTACCAGCAAGAAGAGCGAGCAAATTAAACCCAGTAGATGCATTACAGTATGAATAGTAATTACTTCTCAGTGATTAAAATAGAAAGACTTATAAAGAGGGAATAGACTAAAAAAATTAGAAAAATGGCAAAAAAAGGATTTACTAAAACACATGGAATTGTTCTTGGAACAACCTTAGGAGCTATAGCATTAGTTGCAGGAGTGAAAGAAATCTATGAATGGATGAAACCAACCCCAGAACATTATTCTCAAACAATTGATGGTCAAAAAATAACTTATGACATGAATGGCTCAGCAGCAACAATGATCTTTAATAAAGGAGAAGAAAAAGGGAGAATAACTTGTGAAGATACAGATTTAGATGAAAAAATTGATACGATTATAACTACAATGATGGTTCAAGGAAAATATACTTTTAAAGAACCAGTTAACACAACATATAAAAAAACAAATAAAGATCACCAACCACTCTTTGCAGAAATGCAACCAAAATACTCTAAAAGTCTCAAAACATTAAGAGATGCATATACAAAAAAACAAGAAGAAGAACGGAAAAAAACTGAGGAAGAAACAAAAAAATCAGTAAAAAAAGCATTGGAATTTATTAAATAAAATAATTATTTTCTTTTTCCACAAGCTTCAACAAAAAACAATACCTTTAAAAACAAACTAATAACTTCTTTTGCCACCATGCCTTCAGACATAGAAAACACTTTTGCATTAGTAAACATGAAAGATGTACAAAAAGCATCATCTATTTTGCCTAGTGTACTGACTGATTTATTAGAACATTCTCTAACAGATAATGCAGTAATAGTGGGAAAATGGAAAGAAGAACCTTTTATCCAAATCCATCATCCACGAAAAATAGGTCTTCAAGCATCCTTAGATCTACAAGATGAATACAATGTTGTTAATTTATCAAAACTTTTAGTCTTTCTTTATAATCAAGTAGGTCGTAACCTATTTTCTCAACATACTATTTTACAACAAAACAAAGAAGTATATATACAGCAACACCAAATACCACATATTCTTGACTCTATAGATGCATTAGTAGATTATGAAGGGCCACTTCCTTATTATGTACATGTTCATACACCAGCATACTCTCTTGATAATCTTTCAAATAACTGAAAAAATTATCTAAATTTTCTAAGATCTCTTTATATGTTCTAAAGCAAATTCTAAATCACTATTAACTTTTTTTCCAGGATTAAACAAATTATCAGAATCAAAAATATCTTTAACTTCTTTAAACAACTTACACATTTTAGTGCCATACATCTGTTTTAAATAAGGACTACGAATTAATCCATCATTATGTTCACCAGTAATAGAACCCTTCATTTTTAACACTAAAGAATACACTTCCTTAGAAACAATAGGAATCTTCTTCCGTTCATTTTCATCAGCCAAATTCATTAAAGGAATAATATGAAAATTCCCATCACCAACATGCCCAATAATAGTATACAATAAATCATGCTTTTCTAAAATCTTAATTAATTTAGGAAAGAATACTCTTAATTTATCAGGATGAATAACGAAATCATCAATAAAAGGAGCAGTTTGCTTATTTTTCACTTTATGGCGAAGCAAATTAAAACTCTCTCTACGCACCAACCAATACTTCTTGATAGTTTGAGGATTAGCAATCATTTTAGATTTGACGTTCAAATTTTTTAATTTAGAAGAAAGTATTTGCATCTTCTTATCCACAGCTTCCTGAGAATCCTCTTCAAACTCCACTAATAACGTTAATTTAGGAATACCAAACGTTAAAGCTAACCAGAATTCAGGAA
This sequence comes from Candidatus Woesearchaeota archaeon UBA489, assembly GCA_002505585.1. GTDB lineage: Archaea > Nanobdellota > Nanobdellia > SCGC-AAA011-G17 > UBA489 > UBA489. The sequence goes on from DAVM01000009.1 coordinate 64,167, forward strand.
GAAAACTCCAAGCTAAAGAAAAAATGTTTTTAGCACCCATCAACTTTAGAAAACCAGGGAAAAACTTTAAAGCTAATTTCAAAGAATGATCATCAAAAGATTCAAAACTAGAAGGAGAGAAAGGTAACACTTTATGCACAATATCAACAACAGGCTTTAAATCCTTACAGAAGATAACAACTAAACCAGAATATTTTTTCTTTTTAATCAAACGAAAAGTTCCCTTAGTAATAATACCTAAAGTTCCTTGAGAACCAACAAACAACTTAGTTAAGTCAAAAGTTTTTTTATCCCAAATATCCCACAAATTATAGCCACTAGAATTCTTAGACACCTTAGGTTTGGAACGCTTTATGAAAGAATAATTTTTGTTAATTAATCTATACATCTTTTTGTATAGTTTTCCTTCAAAATTCTTAAGTTGTAACTTTTTTTGTAATTCTTTTTTGTTCAAAGGTTTGAAAGTATATTCTTTCCCATCACTTAAAACAACTTTTAAGTTAGTAACATAATCAATAGTCTTGCCATACTTTAAAGACTTTTCTCCACCAGCATTATTAGCCACCATACCACCAAGAGCACATAATTCACGAGAAGCAGGAAAAGAAGGCAGTAATAAATTTTGTTTTAAAGTCACTTTTTCAAAATCACAATAAAAAACACCAGGCTGAGCAGAAATATGCTTGTTTTTAACTTTACCAACTCTATTTAATTTCTTAGTAACATCAACAATAATAGACTCATTTAAAGGACCACCACTCATATCAGTACCAGCAGCACGAACAGTCAAAGAAAGTGAAGGATCATGATTCTTCTCTTTACTAACAAACTTTACAAGCTTCTTGATATCCTCACTATTTCTTGGGAAAACAACAGCTTGAGGAGTAATTTCAAATAAACTAGCATCATGACTATATTTAGTTAAAATCTTCTGGTTAGTAGCAATCTCTCCACGAAAAAACCTCTTTAATTCTTTATTTTTTTTTAACATCAGCCTTTATCATCTTAATAATTTCGGGAAATTTAGTTATTTCAAAATGACCTTTTATGTGAGGGAAGATAACAATATTAGGATTTTTTAATTTATGAGCATACTTTTTAGCATGAGAAACAGGAACAACTTTATCCTTTTTAGCAAATAACAAAGTAAGCTTTTTAGCATTCTTTTCAAGCGAAGACAAATTTGCTTTCAATTTAAAACCATCAACTAAATCTTCATCAGGTAAAGAATTATCAAAAGGTGGACAAATTAAATAAGTAGCTAAAATCTTTTTAGGAAATTTGTGTTCAGATAAATATTTTGCAAGAAAAATACCACCTAATGAAGAACCAATTAAAATAAGATTATCTTTTAGCAAAGGGAAATATCTTTTAAAATGAATCTTCCAATCTTCATATTGTGCATTATCTTGTAAAGGCATACGTGGTTTAATAATTTCAAAACTCTTCCCTAATTGTTTCTTTAAATAAGCACCATGCCATCTTACTTTTTCTTTAGTAGTTATCTTTCTAGTTTTTAAAAAATGTACATAATCTCTTCTGTTCTTAAAAGTCATTCCTCCATGAATTAACACTATTTGAGTTTTTCCCATCTTATTCTACCAAAAACAAATCAGGATCATTTAAATGCTCCATAACCACATTCAAGAAACGAGCAGCTTCAGCACCATCAACAACACGATGATCAAAAGTAACAAATATAGTCATCATATGCCTAATAACAATCTTTCCATCCCTAACAACAGGCTTTTCTTTAATCTTGCCAATACCAATGTTAGCAACTTCAGGATAATTAATAATAGGAGTAGCAAATACACCACCAATAGAACCAAGAGAAGTAATAGTAATAGTACCACCTTGCAAATCACTTAAATTAATTTTTCGAGTACGAGCAAGCTCAGCCAAATGAACAATTTCTTTAGCCAAATCAGGAATAGATTTAATTTTAGCACGTTTAATAACAGGAACCATTAACCCTTGCTCAGTATCAATAGCAATACCAACATTAAAATATTTTTTAACAATAATATCTTGAGTTTCTTCATTAATAGTAGCATTCAATAAAGGATGCGCTTCACAACCTTTGATGATAGCTTTAATAATAAAAGGTAAATAAGTAAGCTTAATACCTTTCTTTGCTAACTTCTTCTTTTCTTTTTCACGAACTTCAACCAAATGTGTAACATCAACCTCATCCATATGCGTAACAAAAGCAGTATTTTGTTGAGCACGCATCATATTCTTAGCAATAGTTTTCCGTAAACCATGAAGAGGAACGTGATCAACGTATCCATACATATCATACTTTTTAGTAACCTTAATACCAGGACTAGAAACAACAGACTTCTTAATTTTATTAGCAGCCATTTCAACATCTTCCTTAGTAATAGAACCATCCTTACCAGAACCAGAAATAGAGCCTAAGTCAACACCTAACTCTTTAGCAACTTTACGAACAGCTGGAAGAGCAAGAATATCAGTACTTGCTTCTTTAGGAACAATTTTTTTTACTTCCTTTTTAGGTGTAGGTTCATCTTTAGCCTCTTCAAGATCACCAACAACACCAACAGAACCCTTTTTTTTAGGAGCAGAAATTTCTTTAGGAGGACTTTTAGTTTTAGTAGTAGAACCACCAATTTGCACCATCACTTGACCAACCTTAACAGTAGCACCATTCTCAAAAAATATTTTGACAATTTTGCCACCAATAGGAGAAGGAATTTCGACAACAGCTTTATCAGTTTCAACCTCAGCTAGAATCTGATCTTCTTTAACAGTATCACCAACTTTAACTTTCCATTTAACAATTTCACCCTCAGTGATACCCTCACCAACATCAGGAAATTTAAAATCCATTAGTACTCCATCACCTCATGAATAGCAGAAACAATACGTTCAGGAGAAGGCAAATACTTCATCTCATTTTGGTACAAAGGAAAAATAGTATCAAAACCAGTAACTCTAATAATTGGTGATTTTAAATGCAAAATACTTTTTTCATTAACTCTTGCACTAATTTCCGCACCTAACCCACAAGATTTAGGAGCTTCATGTACAATGATTAATCTTCCAGTTTTGTTAACAGAAGTTACAATAGTTTCAGTATCTAAAGGAGAAATAGTACGAAGATCAATAATCTCTAAAGAAACCTCTTTATCTTTTAATAACTCAACAGCTTTTTGACATTCCCTAACCATAGCACCCCAAGCAACAAGAGTAACATCAGAACCTTCTTGCACAACATTAGCTTTACCAAGAGGAATAACAACTTCTTTAGTAGAAACTTCCTCTTTAATAGCACGATACAAACGCTTAGGTTCTAAAAATAATACAGGATCAGGATCACGTAAAGAGGAAAGTAATAAACCTTTAGCATCAGAAGGAGTAGAAGGAATAACAACCTTCAAACCAGGAATGTGAGCGTACAAAGCTTCCATACTCTCAGAATGATGCTCCAAAGCACGAATACCTCCAGAATAAGGAGCACGAATAACCAAAGGACAAGTGAAACGACCACGAGAACGATTACGCAAACGAGAAGCATGAGAAATGATTTGATTAAAAGCAGGATAAATAAAACCACTAAACTGAATTTCAGCGACGGGGCGGAAGCCATTAACAGCTAACCCAATAGAAGTCCCAATAATACCAGACTCAGCTAAAGGAGTATCAACAACACGATCCTTACCAAACTTTTTTTGTAAACCTTTAGTGACTCTAAAAACACCACCTTCCTTACCAACATCTTCACCTAAAAGCATAACACGCTTATCTTTTTGCATCTCTTGTGAAAGAGCCAAGTTAATAGCATCAACCATATTTATTCTTGGCATTGTGTAACTTCCTCTTTTGGCTTATTTATTATCAATTGTAATTGTTCTAAAGACATATCTTCAATCCTTTCATACCCAAAACGTTCCTTTATTTGTTCCCTGACAATTTTGTGAACAGTTGCATGATTAATACTACTCCCAACTACTTCTTCAACTGAAGTAACACTTACTTCCTTAGGATCATACCCACAAGCATTAACTAACTTAAAAGGTTCAACACAACCATTATCAATATACAAAGCAAACCCTTGAAACGCAATATTACCAGAAAGCCTTAAACCTTTTGAACCCATCTTAAGAGACTTACCATCTCTCTGAACCCAAACATCTCGTCTATCTCTTCGAGTAGCATACCTTTGATCTGAACCAACTTTTAATTCTTCAACCCCTAACTTTTGTAAAGAACTAAACATAACCTCATACACTATTTTTTTATATTCAGCAACACCCAAACTCCTTCCAGTAATAGGTTTTGTATCAACAACAGGATAAAACATTAATTGTCCAGGAAAAAGTACAGTCGCACCACCACCTCTACTAGTCTTAGAAAAAGTAAAACCTCTCTCAGCTAACACACTAGTAACATCTTCAGGAGTATACCTTTCTCCTCTTAACCTTATAACTTCTTGTAAAAAAGTATCACTAAATACATTATTATTTACATCACTTCCAAAATTTACAGCAGCATAATGTTGAGAAGTAATAATTATATCAGGTGCTCCTCCTGTTTTCTTTAAGTATGCTAATTTCTCTTGCAAACTATATAATTCTCCATAATCAGTCATTCCAGCATCAACCCAATAAGCAACTCTCTTTTCCAATGTCATGAACTCCCCTCAGCTTTTTTCGCATACTCTAACTGTTCTTGTAACTCTGGAGTTAAAGAAGCATAAGTGTAGTTAAACATATCTTCTACTTTTATTTCTTTAATCTTTTTTTCTGCAATTTTAACAGCAACCTCAATTTGTTTTTTACACTTATTAATTAAGTGAGCTTCATACTTTTTATTCCACAAATTTTTCTTAGTTAAATATTTACGAAAACGAACAATAGGACATTTCTTTTCCCATTCCTTAACTTCTTTATCAAGACGGTAAATAGTAGGATCGTCAGAACTAGTATGAGGACCTAAACGATAAGTTAAAAATTCTAACAAAGTAGGGCCATTACCAGAACGAGCGTGATTTAAAGCATCTTTAGTAGCAACATAAGTAGCTAAAGGATCATTCCCATCAACTTGCATACCTGGAAAACCATAAGCAACAGCTTTTTGCGCAATAGTTTTAGCAGCAGTCTGTTGAGCACGAGGTAAAGAAATAGCATACTGATTATTTTGACAAATAAAGACAGTAGGAGTAGCGAAAACACCAGCAAAATTCATAGCTTCATGGAAATCACCTTCAGAAGAGCCACCATCACCAAAAAAAGTAACAGCACAAACCTTTTCTTTCTTCAACTTAGAAGCCCAAGCAAGACCAACAGCATGCAACATTTGAGAACCGACAGGAACAGCAACAGGAAAGTTATTAACACCTTTAGGAGCTTTACTACCTTCTTCACAACCCATGAAAACCAAATAAAAGTTTTCTAAAGGCCACTCACGAACTAATTGTACACCAGTTTCTCTAAAAGAAGGAATAAGCCAATCCTTTTTCTCCATAGCAAACCCAGCACCAACTTGTGCTTCTTGACCACGTGATTGAGCGAAAGTACCCATGCGACCAGAACGTTGTAATGCGAGAGCCTTTTCATCAGCAAGCTTAGTTAACATCATCACTTCATACATCTTTTTTAAAGTTGTAGAAGGAAGTTTAGGATCTAGAGAAGAGTTAACAACATTCCCATTAACATCAAGAATCTGTAAATACTTACCCTCTAAAGGATTAAACAAATCTGCAACACGCTTTGAAACTCTCCATCACCTCTTTTAAAATTTATTTACCTAAAGCCCACTTTTTGAGATCTTCATAACTCACACTACCACAAAGAGACTTCTTAGTCTTAGTATTAAAGAAAAAGGGGACTCCTCCACACTTACCATTATCTAACTTTTTCCACAATTGAGCATTTTTATCATTATGCCAAACTTCAACTTTTTTAACTTTAACACCTTCCTCTTTCTCTAAACGTTCAACTAAAGGATCCATCTCAATACAATGAGGACACTCAGTACCATAGAAATCAAGCAAATGTTCATCAGCCATCATATCACCTCTTATCTTGTTAAATAGTTAATAATTTCACTTATATAAATACAACGTTTTTTAGTTAAACTAGTTGTTTAGGCAAGAATCTGTAAGATATTAGTGCAAGCGAAATATAAGAGCACTAAAGAAGAAACAGCACCCAAAAATGCTAAAACCTGGAATTTACCTATATTCACAGGAATTTTGAAAGGACGCTTAATCTTAGGAGCTTTATACTGAAGAACAATAACAGTACAATTAATAGTAGCAAAAGTGATGAATAAGAATAAAGTAGTAATATTAGCAACTAACTCAATATTTTTGAGGAAAGAGAAAAGAACCATAACCAAACCAACAGCAAGAATAGCAAAAACAGGAGTTTTTCTAGAAGAAGAAACTCTTTTTAATAATTTAGGAAGAGCACGATCAGAAGCCATACCATATACAATACGAGAACTAGTAACAGATTTGATTAAAACAGTGTTGGCAGTAGAGAATAAAGCAATGATACCAAGAATAATAAAAGCAATAGGACCCATAGAAGCAGCAGCAACATCAGCCATAGGAGCAGAAGAACTACCAAGAATTTGCCAATCAAGAATACTCACAGAAGCCAAAGCAACAAGAACATAAATAATGGAAGTGATAATAACAGAAAGAATAATAGCCTTAGAAATATTCCTCTTAGCATTCTTAGTTTCTTCAGTTAAAGTAACAATAGCTTCAAAACCCATATAAGCAAAAAATACTAAAGCAGAAGCACGGAGAACACCAATAAAACCATGAGGCATATCAAAATAATTAACAGATCCTAAATGTTTTAGTCCAAGAATGATGATGATAAGTAAACCCAAAGTTTCAACAGCAGTGAAAAAAATGTTTATTTTAGCAGACTCCCACTTGAAAAAAGTTGAGTTTTAAGATTATATAAAGCTATTGAAGAAAATAAGCGCTGCCACCGGGATTCGAACCCGGGTCCCTGGCTCGAAAAGCCAGAATGATAGACCGAACTACACCATGGCAGCATAGTAAAATGAGAGAATTCTATTTGTTTTTAAAGGTATCTAACTCCTTACTTTTCTTAAACCTCTAATTAGAGTTGACTAGTTAGTGTTCTAACAGCTACTTCCATTTCTGCTTTGGTATTATATCTTTTTTCTCCTTTATTCCAGAACACTCCACGACCAGCAATAGCATGCCACTTCTTACCAGCAACCTTAGCAGTTTCAGAAATGCTTCCACCTTGGTCAACAAAACCAGGAGCATAAAATGTAGGATCTATTCCTCTTGCTTGAAAACTTGCTAATTGATTAGCAACAAACTCAGGTTGGTTACCAGGCATAACAAAGTCAGTAACTCCTTTTTCAAGAGCAATATCATATATCTCTTGGACTGCTTCATCTGCAATAAAGCCACCATCACTTCTTGCAAAACCATCATGAGTCATCCTACCACCAATAATAACATTTAATCCTTCACCTTTTGCAGCATCAATCCATGCTCTTGCAGTAACAGGACCAGTGAATGGAAATAAGATTACATTATCAATACCACCTTCTACCATAGTTGTTGCAAAATTCTTTCCAGTATCATGAATATCATTACCAGCTTTTTGGTGATCATAAATAACAGGTTTATCTGTAAAATTTCTTGTTAATCCTACAACTCTAGATAATCCTTCTCCTAATCCTAATTGAAAACCAATCTTATAACCACTAACTTCAGGAGTATCCTTTGTTGCTTGCACAATATCTAAATAAACTTGTAAAGGCACATCACATGCCGGAATAATACTTGTTTGTCTTGTAATAATCTCACTCATTTTATTCTCCTCCTAAGGTTAAAGGTTCTACACCAAATGTTCTAAATTCTGTTTCTATAGCTTTCACTAATGTACTGTCTGTTTTTTCTCTAGCTACAACAAGAGGTAATAATTCAGTAGCTGTACTTAATGCGAAATAAGGAACACCAGCAGCTTCCACTGCTTGTTGAACACTCATAGTGCCTTGATTTGTATAAGGTGAGTTAGTAGCTCTTTCAAATATTTCTCTAAAAGCTTCATAAGTTTCTGATTTATCTTTTATCTCTATAGGTGTTACTTCCATACGATTATTTAAACCAATAGCAGCAATAACTTTCACACCATCTAATTCTTGTAAATTTGCAATAGTATTTAGTAAAGAACCACCAGTAGTCGTAACATCTTCAAGAACAGCTACTTCCCCTTCAGGAGCATTAACAAAATATTTGTTTGCAGGATCACCATGTTCTTTTGGTTTTCCTCTACCCATAGGAAGCACGTATCCACCTTGAGTAATATTTCTCTCTTCATTTACCCATCTTAATTGAGTTACAATTCCTAAAGGTGTTGCACCTTCAGGAACACCATAAAAACAATCAGGGTTAAGTCCTTGATCTTTAACAAAATTTTTTACAAAAGCTGTCATTTCCCATAGTGATTTCATATCACTGCTAGGTTTTCTCCAGTTTACATACCAATGAGAAGTTCTTTTAGATTTTAGAGTAAAAGGTTTTTCTTTAATACCGACAACATCATTATCAAGAACAAATTGATTGAATGCATCTTGATTAAAGTTAGTCATAATTAAATTTCAATCTCAAGGATATATATAAACCTATGTCCCCTTGCTTTGGTTATGACTTTTTAACTCTTTATCTTAGGGAGTATTTTGTAAGCGAAGATAGCACAAATAATGATGATTATCCAGAAGGGTAAAGCAGTAATTTTAGTAAAGATGAATAAAAGGAAATTAATTACAATTATTACAAGTACTAGAATAGCTAAAAGTTTTTTCATCATTTTTTGTTCTTATCTTAATTTATAAACTTTTTCTGTTAATGCTCATGTGCAACTAAACTCTCAAGAGGAGTAGTAGTAACCCCTGCTTCTTTAAAGCTTTGTTGCATAACTTGTCTAACAATAGGTCTTAGCTCTGGAGTGTGCATGAATGTTGGAGAAGAAACTGTATATATTAGATTATCTTTATTCGCTGGATCTTTTCTTTCTAATCTAGGAAGTCTTTTTGCTTCAATAGACATTATATCTGTATAACCAATTACATCGAGACGTCTACCTTTTAATCTTTGTACTGCACAATTAGAAGAAAAATTTGCTCTCATAACTTTTTCAACTTTATCTAAAGATCCTTTTTGTGCCATCATTCTATATGCTTCCCTTTTTTGACGTAAAGTTAATGCACTCATAGCACGAATACCAATCATGTAAGCAAGTGGTAAAGCTGCAACACGCAAAGCAATGTTTCCAGGAGTTAAAGGATCTTGTTGAATAAGATTAGTTAAAGTTCCTAGTTGTCCAATAGTTGCGTCAGTTGCAACAGTAGCTATAACACAACCAGATTCAGTAACAAGAGCATATTTGCAAGTATCTAAAAAAGAAATTTTTTTCTTATGCCTAAACCGATCCAAAAGATTATGAGTTAGAGCATATAAGAAACCTCCGCCTAAGCCTCCAACAAAACCTAAAAGATTAGTTGAAGATTCTTGTGAAAGACTATGAAAAACATAAGCTTCAGTTCCATGTTCACTTACTTCACAAGCAGCAATACAAGGCCATTCAAACCACCTATTTTTTTTACGTTCTAATACTTTGGTTTCTTTCTTTTCTTTAAGAGAAATTTCTCTGTTCAATGCAGTGACTATTCTGATTACTCCAATATCATTTACCATGATTTTAAGAGTGTTTGAATTGATTATAAATGTTACTTTTCTAAAATGATAAAATAAAATGGGCCCGAGCAGATTTGAACTGCCGACCTCCAGCTCTCTTAAACATTTTTTAGCTGAAAGTGTCATATAAGACTGGCGCTCTAACCAGGCTGAGCCACGGGCCCGAATAGAAAGAAAACAAAGAAGTTTGTATTTAAAGGTTTCTACAATTAAGCTTTAATAACATTTTTAAACAACACTTAAAGCTACCTACCTATGGAAACTCATTATCTTTTTACTCTAGCTATCTTTGGAGTATGCTTATCACTTTATGCATTAAGAGTTGAAGGAAAAGCAAAGAAAAATAAGAATTATAAAGCACTCTGTGACGTTAATAAAACAATAAATTGTACAAAAATCTTCCTAAGCAAAGAAGGACATCTCTTTGGTATATCTAATGCAGCATTAGGACTCTTCTTTTATTTTACAATATTCTTACTAACTTACACACAACAAAGATTTTATATAATCTTTTTATCACTCTTTGCAGTACTAGGATCGCTAGTGTTACTTTCTATTTCAACATTTAAGTTAAAAAAATTTTGTTATGTATGTACACTTATCCACTTATTAAATATATTTATTTTAATTGTAGCATACAACACTCTTTAATTTTTAAAACATAACATAACCATTTCATCATCTTCAGAGCTTGTTCCTATTTTAATAAACAAATTCCCTTTCCCGAACTCTATAGCATAATCTTTTGTACTTCTAACATCAAAGTCAACACTAGAATTTCCTTCAAGCCAGTTTAAAGGATTGAAATATCCTAAGAAACTTTTTGCTCTTTTTTCTGTAGCTATAAAAGCATTAGCACCAGGAATACTATTTGCATTTTTATAAATAGTGTCTTTTAAAAGTCTTCCAGCTGCGTTTATAGTCCTACTTACCATTTCTCTTTGATATTCTTCATCAAAATTATTTTCATTAAATTCATTTGGTATTCTGAACTGTGGAGGTTCTCTCAACTCAACTTTGTATATATCCTTTTCAATAAGATCTCTTACACTTTTCTCTAAACCATACCAATGATAAGTTCTAAAAAGCTCTACATTTCTTGTTTGATCAACTACATAAGTTGTATCTTTTGGAAACTGCAAATTGAAATCTTTTCTACCTTGAAATGTAAAGCTTCTTTGTAAAATGTTGGAAGGCTGTGCAAGTACTTTTGAAGGAATTCTAACTATAGGTGTTTTAGGCACATCATTCTTAAACTCTGTTGCAATACTCATATTTTCCATGTAAGGACCACCATGGCCACTAAGAACCTCAACACTTTCTTCAACCATAACTGGATGACTGTATTCAGGCAAAGCTGGTAATTCTATAGGATGTAATCTATCAGGATAAGACTTACAAGAAGAAAATACACTAACCAAAGCACACAATGAACTTAAAACAATATTTTTTGTCGTTGAAATCCCATCTGCAGAATCAATATCTGCCATTTAATTAAAACCATTAAGGATTTAAAAACCTATTGAAAAACCTTTCTTACAAAGAGTAACAACAAAAAAACAATACAATTAAATAGCTAGAAAACATTTTAAGATAAAAATTCTTAAACAATAGCTGCAACACCACTAGTAATCATACCAGCACCAATACAAGCCATAATAATCTTTTTACCAGATTTTAATCTTCCCTCTTCAAAAGCTTCAACAGAACAAATAGGGGCAGAAGCAGCAGAAGTATTTCCATATTTTTGGATATTCATAAACACTTGACTACCATACAAACCTAACTCTTTTTGTACAACATCAAGAATACGTTTATTAGCTTGATGAAAAAAAACTAAATCAACGTCTTCTAAACTCCAACGTGCATCACTTACTAACTTTCTACAAACAAGAGGTAAACTAAGAACTGCCTCTTTAAAAACTTCTTTACCATTAGGCATTCTTAACTTTCCATTAGAATCTTGATTAATCCATGTAATTTTCCCTTCTTCAGTATTAGTCCTTTGATAAGTTGCAACAACACCAGGAGTTTCAGCAGGACCAAGAATCCAAGCACCAGCACCATCACCAAACAAAGGAGCATTCATATCTTTCAAATCAGTAATAGCAGAAAGTTTCTCAACACCAACAACAGCATAAACTCCACCAGACTTTTGCATTTGAGTATACACTTTATCAACAGCAACAGGAAAACCAGCACAAGCAGCAAGAACATCATAACAATCACTAGCACCCCGAGCTTTTATTATCTCTTTAACTTTACTTGCAGCACTAGGAAAATTCCCTTCCTGAGTAACAGAAGCAACAACAATACCAGTTAAATCTTTACTAATAAAAGGACTTCTTTCAAGAGCCTGTTCAATAGCTAAAGCAGCCATATCATGCACTTGCAATCCTTCAGCCCAACGACGCTCAACAATACCTGTACGTTTAACAATCCAATCCTCAGAAGTCTCAATACCCTTACCAACTCTTTCTCCATCAGCAGAATACTGAAATAAAGGGTTTTGTCTAACAAAAAAACTATTAGGAATTACTTTCTTAGGAACATACTTACCAAAACCCCTAATCTTAACTTCAACCATCCACCACAAAAAGAAACAGTTCTTTATAATCTTTTCTTAGAAAATTCACTACTCTTTTACTGGTATTTTCACACAAAGACTCTCAACACAAGCAGCTTTGAACTTATCATTAATAATTTCTGAAGCACAACCAGGAGCAGGACCACACTCACCAACAACAGCAGAACCCTTAGGCTCTTTAGAAGGACAATTATCTTTCTGTTGCAAAGAGAACCACTCTTTATTAATAGCAGCCCACTTATCTAAAGAATAATCAATACGATCACAAGAACCAATCCAACAACAACCAAAACCATGCTCTAAATTTACTAAAGTACAATCCTTGTCAACTTGACAATACTTCCCAGGACTTGCAAGCTTTTCTTTAGCAGTAAAAATTTTACCACCAGGAACCATACATTGCTCAGGAAAAGACTCCATAATAGGATACCCAGCAGCAACACACTCCTTAAAATTAGTGATAGGTTTACTAGAAGAAGTACAAGCACTTAAGAAAAGACTTAAGCCAAGCACTAAACACAAACTTACAAACAATCTTTTATTCATACACACTTAAAGGCTTAAGTATTATATAAATATACCTAACCAACAATAACATGCATGATAGCATTCCACAACCTCTTCAACCAAGACTCTTTGATAATTATTGGAGGTTCAGGAGTAGGAGCAGGTTGTTGCACAGGAGGCTCAACTTTAGGAGGAGTAGGAAGAGGCTTAGGAGTTTGTACAACAGGAGGAGGTGGGATAACTTCAATAGACTTAGTAATAGTTTCAAAGAAAACCAATTCAAGATCACCAACAGCCTGACTTAGAGGGTATTCAATCTTTAATTCATCAGGATCATCATCATCTTTTTTCATGAAAACACCATAATTACTCAAAGCTAGATCATTACCAGAAGCAGTTTCAATAGTAACACCACTTTGAGTAGGAATAGTTAAATCAACACCACTACCAGTGTTAAGAATTTCAATATTAATAACTTCATCACTAGAAGAAGAATCAAACTGAGAACTCTCAGTAGTCAAAGTAAAGTTGAAAGAATTATTAGGAGTTTGATTAGTACCCAAATCAAACAAACCACCACCCTTAACAACAACATTAGTTTCATCAGAAGCAACATCACCATCACTATTCAAATCAACAGCCAACTTATAATCAGGAGCACCACCAATATACACTCTATAATTATGACCACTAATAATTAAATCACCAACAGCATCAACACCTTCAGTACCAGAATAAGAAAGTTTTTTAGAACCCTCAATAAGCTCATCAAAATCAACAACCTTGCTAGAAGTATCAATAGAAGAATACCGAGCAATATTAGTAACACCATTCTTATTATTGCGATTAGTTAAAACCAAATAATCATTCCTTGCAACAACAAAATCAGTAGTATTAAGACCTTCAACAAAAAACAAAGTATTGTCATCATCACCAGTTGCCAAATTACCACCTTTATTAACAACAAAAGGAACATCATACTGCTCACCTTTTATATTTTGGAACTCTAAATCATACTGGTCACCACCACGAGGATCAACCCTAACCATAACTTTTTCATCCTGAGAAGATAAACCACCATACACAATATCCCAATTAGCCAACATAGCCTCAGGATCCCTCAAAAATTCTTTCAGACCTTTCTTAGGAGGAACATACACAGTACTACCACTCTTAGCTCTAGGTTTCATACGATACTTCAAAGAAAGAATTTCAAAATCATCACCAGACTTCACACCCTTAATCTTGGTGTAGCCGCTACTAATAGAATCACCATTCACTTTAATAGTTTGATCAAAATCATTATCAGAATAATCATCATCCTTAAACTCAACACGCTCAGCACCTAAATACAAGAAGATGAAATCAGAACCCTCACCAACTTCATTAACAAACACATCACGAATACCAATAACAACATCCTCAACAATAGCAACTTCACCCTTAATTAACTTCTTAGTCTTACCATTCACTAACAAAGTAACACGCTTATTAGAATCATCAATATTCAATACCTCAATATTTAACACACCATTCTCTAACTGGTATTTCTTAGACTCACCCTCGTCAATCCTAGAAGGAGCATCACCAGAAACTAACTTTAAAGTAACACGAGTACCACTTAATTCAGCACTATCAATCATATATTCCCTATCTAAAATGAAAACAGATTCGTCTTCTAAGTCTGGTAATGATTTACTATCAATCTCAGAAGTTAAACCAGACTCAAATTGCAATTCATACTCAAAAGTAAAATTTTTATCTTCAAAAACCAAAAAATCACCAATCTCATCATCCTCATTCTCAGCAAACAAAATCCTACCGTCAAGAACACCATCATTAGTCTTGAAGCGTAAGTACTGATTAAAATCAGAAGCACCACTCTTAGTATACACTTTACCACTTTTTAAAGCATCAGTGTCGAATTCAGACAAAGTTTCTTTCACATCACCAACAAACTCACCAATCTCAATCTGATTAGAAACAGAACCTAATTTTAAAGAACGCTTAGCACTTTTTCCACCTTTACCAGCAGTCTTTAAACAAGCACCTCTGTCACAACCTTTGTCACACTGGAAAACTTTAACTCTCAAATCTTTACTTTCACAAAAATATTCAATAAGAGCATCACCATCACAATAATCAATTAAAGTGTCTCCACCAGCAGAAGTAGTGCCTTTTTCGTAAAGATTAGCGTTGTCAGAATCATCACAATCAGTAACAGCAAACCCAGTAAAAACTTGCGATTGCGCAGAAAGGAAAGCAGCAAATAAGATAAATAAAGCAATTAAAACTGTTGGATTATTTTTCACTGCAACACCTCTGAAAGAATAAAGAAAAAGAAGTATATAAGACTTTCTTAGAGTAGGAAAAGGTTCGTAAACCTTCCGAAAACATCGGAAAACCTCTAGATATAGTTTAGAAACAATTCTTACTTCTCAAAGACCCTCCAGAAGCTTATAAGTTTGATTATCTTTCTTAAAATATGTCAAGAAAACAGATTAATTTATGGGAATTAGGTGACAAAATAAGTGTTAAACTTGAGAAACATTTTATAGACTTTATAAATAAAAGAATAAAGCTTTCTTATAAAACTAAGAGAGATATTCATAAAAAGATAACTAAATCTTGCCCAATTCCTTTTTCAACTTTCAAAAATGTACTGAAAAAAGGATATTCTCTTTTTATACCTCTTAATCTTTTATTGAAACTTGTTAGATTGTTAGCAATTCCTCCTTTTATATTACAAGAAAATGTAATTGCTTATAAAACAGGAGGAGGTTGGGATATTGTACAAAATCCAAAACTACCTATTCAAATAACACCTCTCTTTGATATGTTAATAGCTCACCATATTGCTGACGGATATGCAACTACACCTAAAAATAATAGGTTAGCTAAGTTAGCTTATAGACAGTACAATTCTTTACATAAACGTCTTTATATTAAGAAAATAGAATCTGTATTTGGCTCTGTTAATTATAGGACACCTTATGCTCATGCTGCAGATATTAATAGAGTTTATTTTCCTTCAGCATGTTCTTACTCTATGTTTTTAGTCTATAATCTCTACTATCTTGACTTCAGGTCAAAACTTGCTAGAGTTCCTAAAGAATTATTTTCTAAAAGCTGGGAACATAAATTAGCATTTCTCTTAGCTGTGATCATTGACGATGGAACTGTAGACTCGACTGCAATTGTTATAGCTTTAAAAAATAAAAAGTTAACAAAAGATCTACAAAAGCTTTCGCAAGATTTAGGATATGATACGACTTATACAGAAAGAACAAAAGGAGATTATAAGGAATATGGTTATCTATATATTTTAAAAGAAGGAGTTAAAAGCTTATGGGAGGATTATCTTTTGTTAATAAAGAACTATTCAGAGGCAAACTTAGGATATAAAGGAAAACAAATTGAACAAAACCTGAAGATAACTGAAAGAAAAATACAGTGGACTATGGGTAATAGGGAACTAATTCTAGAAATAATTTCTCGAGAACCATCAACTGTTAATGAACTTTCAAAGAAAGTATTTATGACTAGACAAGGGGTTAGGTATCACGTGCATGTTCTAGAAAAACAGGGAAAAATAACTCGAATAGGTATAAAAGGAGAGAATAACTACATTTATACACTTAACAAGAATCTTTAAAAAGACCTTCCTTAATTATATTGACATGATTATAGGAATCGTAGGAAAAGCAAATGTAGGTAAAAGTTCTTTTTTCAAAGCAGCAACTTTAGCTGATGTAGAGATAGCAAATTATCCTTTTGCCACCATTAAGCCCAATTCAGGTGTGGGATATATCAAAATTAAATGTGTAGATGTAGATTTTAAAGTACAATGTAATCCAAGAGAAGGGTATTGTGTAGAAGGAAATAGGTTTGTTCCAATACAACTTATAGACGTAGCAGGTTTAGTACCAGGAGCACATGAAGGAAAAGGAATGGGGAACCAATTTTTGAGTGATTTAAATCAAGCAGATGTCTTAATCCATGTTATAGATGTGAGTGGAAGCACTAATGAAGGAGGGGAACCTGTAGAAATTGGTAGTCATGACCCTACACAAGATATAATCTTTTTAGAAAAAGAATTAGACCATTGGTACTTAGAAATATTAAAAAAAGGATGGAATAAGTTTGCAAGAACACTACAACAAACAAAAGCAGATCCAGCATTAGCAATTTCAAAACAATTGAGTGGGTTAAGAGTGACGGAAGACATGGCAAAAGATGCAATAAAAGGATTGTCTGAGAATCCAGAATACTGGAAAGAAGAAGAATTATTAGGATTAGCAACAAAGTTAAGGGAAAGAAGTAAGCCATTAATAATAGCAGCTAATAAAATAGACTTACCAGGAGCAGAAGAGAATTTTAAAAAATTAAAAGAACAATTTAAAGATCATCATATCATTCCTTGTTCAGCAGCAAGTGAACTAGCATTAAGAGAAGCAGCAAAGAAAGAAATAATAAGTTATGTACCAGGAGAAGAGAAATTTGCAGTAAAAGGAGAAGTGACAGAACAACAAGAAAAAGGATTAGAAGTAATAAAGAAGAATGTGTTAGAAAAACATAAAACAACAGGAGTACAAGACGTACTAAACAAAGCAGTGTTGGATATTTTGAACTATATAGCAGTTTTTCCAGGAGGAGTAAATAAATTAGAAGACAAAGATGGCAATGTTATTCCAGATTGCTTCTTATTACCTTCAGGAAGCACAGCACTCCAATTTGCTTTTAGAATACATCAAGACATAGGAAATAAATTTGTGAAAGCAATAGATGTGAAAACAAAACAAGTCATAGGAAAAGAACATGTGTTAAAGCATAGAGATGTAGTAGAGATAAAGACTAGTTAAGTTTCTAGTAGTAGATTATGGAGGTTACGAAGTCATAAAGTAAAAGTAATAGAACTATGATAGGATTAAACTTCGTAGAAATCTATATCCCAATGAGTATTAATCTCTAAAAGATTTTCGTTTAAATCATCTACTAAGATCTTTTGTTTTTCAAATAAGTCTTCATATCTTGAATATTCTTTATCAGCAGCTAAATCATCTTCAACAATAAAGATGGAACACTTTATTAAAGGATTCTTGTGGAGTTATTTTTTGTTTATTGTCTTGTTTACTATTGTTCTTTCTTTAATGGTGTTTATGAAACCAACCAGTTCAGAAGTTAGTGATTACTTAAAAAAAGATCTTCATTGTAGTCTAGTTAAAGATAAAGACTTTGATAGTGAGCACATGTGTGTATATGTATTAAGAAGAACTTCAACAACAATATTTGGCAACATATACTCAGTGCCACTACCAGGACCATTCATTATTCTTCCAAACTTTTTATTCTACACAAACACACCATTCAACTATCATAATGAATGGAGTTATAATCTTGAAGATGATACATCTCATACAGCAGTAATAACAAGTGACAGAGGGGGTCTTATCTTTGATATTCCAAGTGGAAAAGTAATTGGTTCATTTGAAAGTTTAGAAGAGGAGCGTAAGCGCTCAATGGAGAAACAAAGGCAAATATTAGAGGATAAAATACGTGAGCTTAAAGAAAAAAAAGAGCAATCTTGTGATTTTAATAAGTATGATTGTGATGATTTTAAAACACAAAAAGAAGCACAAGCAGTCTTTAAACTATGTGGTGGAGTAACTAATGATGTTCACCATTTAGATAGAGATTTAGATGGAATAGCCTGTGAATGGAACCCATAAAAAAATGAGCGCTAGCGATTGGTACATTACAAGTTTTGGTTTGTATATGCTAGGTTTATTTTTATTCATGCTAAGTTTCTTCATTGGTGAATCAACAGAACCAAGTATGTACTCTATGGTTTATGGTATGAGTGACGCTACTATGCAAACATACTTACAAGGCAGTAGTATAAGCTCAACCCTAGCAATAATAGCAGGATTTTGTTTAGTCTGTGCTATAATTTCTTCCATCTGTGGTCTTTTCGCAAACAAGTGAAGCTCTTTCTTCTTTGCATACAGTTGAGCAACACTATACAAAAACCTACCTTTTTACCTACTTCCACTTAATAGAACAACCCATAGAAGGCAAAAAATCTTTTTCTGGTTTTTCTCCGTTTAAAACAGCATCAATAGCATCAGCCATATCAAAAGTAGTTGGAGTTTCTTCAGGCGAAAGAGCGTCATCAAAACGACCATGATACACTAACTTTTTGTTGGCATCAAACAAAAAAGGATCAGGAGTACACACAGCACCATAAGCCTTAGGAACCTCTTGCGAAGCATCAAACAAATAAGGAAAATTTAAATTATTCTCTTCAGCAAACTTTTTCATAGCCTCAGGATTATCATCAGGATAATTAATAACATCATTAGCATTAACACCAATCACTTGCAATCCACGACTCTTAAATTGTAACTGCAAATTCTTCATGACCTTAATCTTAGGAATAACATAAGGACAATGATTACACATAAAAATAACCAAAAAAGCTTTAACATCTTTAAAAGAATTTAAGGAATAGAGGTTACCATCAACACCAGGAAGAGAAAAATTAGGGGCAGAGGAACCAGTTGCTAAAGTTTGTTGCGATTTTAGTAAAGCCATACTTATTTCAGTTTATTGTAATTATAAAAATCTTTCTCTCTTTAACCCTTCCCTTAAATATGGTAATAATTTTTTATGTCTCCTCCACACACCACTTTTTGATAAACCAACTCTCTCCCCAATTTTTTTAAAAGACAATTTTTCTTCATGGCGTAATCGCAAAATTTCTTCATTTTCTTTTGACAAAAGTGTCTTGAGGTGTATCTTGAAGAGATGGGAGTTCCTGAGACTTTTTTAGACAAAAATATAGTCACACATTTTGAAGTTGAATTCTTTGATGAAGTACAACAACCTAAAATGAAAGAACTGTGGGATAACAAAGAAGATGAAATTTGGAGACACCTCTGAATTATGGCGATTATACCTAACACACTTTTGAAGTAAAATAATGGTTATTTACCTAATCAACCGAAAAGCTTAAATAAGTAAGATTACTTAATTTACTTAAGTGATTACAATGACAAATATGACCTTAGCAATACCAGAAGAATTGCACCAAGTTATGAAAAAGCATAAAGAAGTAAAATGGAGTGAAATAGCTCGACAAGCACTCTGGACACAAGCAAGAAAGGTGGAACTCATGGACAAAATTCTTGTGAATAGTGAATTAACTGAAGAAGATGCAGAAAATATAGGTCATAAAATAAAACAAGAAATTGCAAAGAAACATGGTTTAACTCAATGAAGCTTGTTGTAGATACAAATAGAATTATTGCAGCACTCATAAAAAATGGTATTTCAAGAAAAATTCTTTTTAACAAAGACTTTGTATTTGTTACACCTGATTATTCTATCATAGAGACACGAAAGTATGCAGACTTAATAAAGAAGAAAGCAAAAATTACTTCTGAAGAATTTGAGATATTACTTTCTATTTTATTTGAAAGAATTGAAACTATTCCCAAACTAGAATATGAAAAATTCCTAGAAAAATGTAAACCCTTAATTTCAGACGTTGCTGATGTTCCTTTTCTTGCTGTTGCCTCTGCACTAAAAACAGATGGCATATGGAGTGATGATGCTCATTTTGAGGAACAAAATAACATTAAAGTGTATAAAACTAAAGATATGGTTAAGTTAATTTAAAAGTTATAAAAATATTGATTTATAGTCAAAATACTATTAATATAGTTAAAATCTTAACTCCAAAATCCTTATAAATAAGTATATCTTCTTAAAAATATGCAAGAAATAGTATTACAACTAGAAAAAGTACAATTAACCAAATTCGAAACAAAAACAGGTATAGGAACATTTACCTTTAATTACACCAAAAATCAAGAACCACAAAGCTTTACTCAATCCTTAGAACTAACAAAAGCAGAACCAATAATAGACTATATTTTGAAAGCATTAAAATCTTTAGGAAAAGCAAACATAGAACAAGGAGAAGGACTAAACAACATAGTAGTATTAAAAGTAGTACAAGAAGAAAAAATAGAAGAACAACTCTACAATTTTTTCGCAAAAATTTGTGAAAAAACAAGAGCGTTAAAAAGAGAAACGAATCATACAGAATATATGAAGTTATATGATGACATAAGAATACAAACATTACGCTTGTAGATGATAAACTATGACTAACCATTATTCAATATTTGACTTTGAACATACTTTAGAACAAGTTAATAAAAGAAAAACACCCTTTAATGAACTAGAAGCATTTCTAAAAACAGATCAACCACACGCTCAAATTACTTTAGAAAATCGCACTATTTATTGCACAGGTGTTGAAGGACAACTCAGTATAACTTTAAAATTTGTTTCAGCAGATGTTATAGATGAAAGACATAGCAGGGACAGACACGAAGAAATAACATCCACTGTAAGTATTCAAGCACCACCTTACATACCTCGAGAACCAGAAGAGGAAGAAGAGTAATGATCTGTTTAGGCATAGAAAGTACAGCACATACTTTTGGAGCTGGCATAGTAAGTAAGAAAGGGAAAATATTTAGTGACGTAAGAGACATGTATTTAACTCAAGAAGGAGGCATGATACCAAACGAAGTTGCAGAACATCACAAAGAAGTAAAAGAAGAAGTAATAAGAAAAGTTATAGAACAAAGTAAAGTAAAAAAAATAGACTTAATAGCATATTCTAGAGGACCAGGAATAGGGCCTTGTTTACATGTAGGACTAAATAAAGCGAAGGAATTAGCAGAAGACTTAGGAGTGCCTTTAATTGGAGTTAACCACGCAATTAGTCACTTAACTTCAGGATTATTGTATACGAAAGCGAAGAATCCAGTTATGTTATACTTAAGCGGAGCAAACACACAAATCATAGCACTAGAAGGAGGAAAATATAGAATCTTCGGAGAAACAGAAGACATAGGACTAGGAAATGCATTAGACAAATTAGCAAGAGGACTAGGATTAGGATTTCCAGGAGGACCAAAAATAGAACAACTAGCGAAGAAAGGAAAATGGATAGAATTACCTTATAGCGTCAAAGGAATGGACGTAACCTTTTCAGGCATAATAACAAGAGTACTAGACTTGTACAAGAAAGGTGAAAAAAAAGAAAATATTTGTTATTCAGTACAAGAAACCTGCTTTAGTATGATAACAGAAGTAACAGAAAGAGCATTAGCACATTTGAATAAAAAAGAAGTACTCTTGATAGGAGGAGTAGCAGCAAACAAAAGACTAACAAGAATGATAGAAAAAATGTGTGAAGGAAGAAAAGCAAAAAGCTATGCAGTGCCTTTGAAATATGCAGGAGATAATGGAGTACAAATAGCATGGCAAGGACTATTGGAATCAGGAAGAGTAGAGAAAAAAGCAGATGTAAGGCCTTACGAAAGAATTGATGAAATAACCGTAGATTTTCTGTAACCAAAAAACATCTATTTAATAAGAATATTTATAAACTAATATCTATATTTTAGGATACTGATGAAAAAAACAATCCTCTTATTTTTAGGATTACTAGTGTTTATTACAGCATGCACTACTTCAAATAACTATAAAATCTCAGCATCAGATATTATTTGTCCAGACAAATATTTAAAAATTGGAATAGACTGTTGCTTAGACACAAATGATAATCAAATTTGTGATAGAGATGATGAATACACAGAAGATTTTGAAGAACTAGAACTAGAGAAAGTTGCAAGAGATGTTGCTCGTTTCATGGAAAAGAAAGATCCGTCTAAGCTTTATGACACACTTACTGAAACTAAAAAGAACTTATTAAGTAAAGAAGAATTTGTAAAAAGATTTTATCGAGTTGTTAATAAATATCACCAAATCTATTTATCAAGTCGTCCATTACGTTCAGTTCTATTTTTAGAAGCAGAAATTGAAGGGAATTTTGGCTATGTTACTTATCTTATAACTTTAGGCACGTATGGTGATAAAGTTTCAACAATATTTTACTTTAAAAAAGAAGCAACTGGATGGAAATATAACGGTCTTGACAACATTTTTTATGCATATTGTGAAGCAAAACAAGACTGTAATACAGAGATACTCTCTAAAGATTGTGAAACAACTTGTTTAAAAACAGGTTTTTCTTCAAGTGAAAAAGAAAGTCATGCCTGTTTAGCATTTGTTTGTCAGTGTTCTTGTACTGGTAAAGAAAAATACGAAAAACGAGATATTCCACCTAACTGGAACTCACTACATTAAAACTCTTTTTAGGCTTTGTTAATAAAAGAATCTAACAAAAATGAAAAAACAATCTTATTCATCATTATATTTTGTTTATCTTTGTACCTTTTTCTTTATTAGCTTAATAGTATTACCTTCTACTTTAGCAGATAATGAAACAAAGACAAAACAACCAAAAACATTAAACTCCTATGGTCAAAAACAAAACCCTTATGAATTTCCTGAAGAAACAGGATTTGAACATCCCATAGGAAACAAAAAAATAACCAAAGGAACAAACTATGCAGCAGGAGACTTAACAACAAAAGGAATGAGTTTATTATTAGAACCAAAAGCAAAAGTAGAATTAACAATTAAAAAAGAAAATTATACATTAACAATAACACAAATAGCTCAAGAAGAAATGAGCTTTACAATAAACTCCTTAGGAAAAGATGTTCAAAAAGGAGAAAAGAATACCTATGACTTAAATGATGACGGAGAATATGATATGATTGTGTTGTATCATAAACAATACCCACCAGGAGGAAGATTTGCAGACATAAGCTTTTACTTAACAAACGAAAAAAAAGAAATTGAAGAAGTTAATCAAACAAAGGAACCAGAAGAAGAGATAGAAGAAATTGATTTTTATGCAAAATGGAATCCTATATTACAAATGATTGCTGTTCTCTTACTAGTAATTGTCTTGTTTTTGTATGTGATATTGAAGGAATAAATTCACTCTTTACTAATAATAAACTTTGCAGGAACAATATCAGAACCTAAAGTTCCCTGCACATGAAAGTTTTTATAAGAAGCATCAAGAATAGGTTCATCTATAGATAAAGGCTGATAAGTCTTTTTAGCAATCTGCAATAACAAATTATTAATAATCTCGTGATGATTCAAACGAACATTAGTATGTAACTCTTGTCCATTACGAATAATAGTTAAAGGTTTATTCACACCCTCACAAATAATTTTAGTAATATGTTCGTCGTGCAACAAAGGTTCAATTTGTGCTAAATTCAAAATGTTACGCACTAAATAATAACGCAATTTCATTAACGTAGTATCATTATCCTCATCTAAAGCAATCTTTAATTTTTTAGCAGACTTTTGTAATTGTTTATAAGTCTTCATCTTGTCTTTCAAAATTTTAGGATTTCCTTCAACTTCTTTCTTCACTTCAGTTAATAACTTTTTATCTTCATCAGTTAAAAGAGGTTCAACAAGAGTATAAGTGTTATTTTTGATAGAAGCGCTTACAACAGTTTGTTTAGAATCACTCTCCTTAATTAAACTAACTTCTCCAGATTGAGTAGAAAGAGCAGGCTCTTGTGTTTGAGGAGGTTCTTTAGAAAAATCTATTTGGATAGTCTCCTTAGTAGGAGCAGATTCTTCTTGAGGTGGTTGTGGAGCAGGAGGTGGTGAAGGTTGTTGTACAGGTTGCGCAAGAACTTGTTGAGGAGCAGGTTGCATAGGAGGTTGTTGAGGTAAAGGAGCTCTAGGTTGAGGAACAGGCTGCATTTGTGGATGATAATAAGGTTGTTGTACATGACGAGGATAAATTTTCAGAAAACGTTGCGTATTCACTTGATTACGAACATCTTGCACAAGACTCTTTAATTCCCTAGTCTCATTTTGCACTTGTTGTAAAGGAACACTCTTTTGTTTAACAGGAGCAGAAGCTCTCACTAACTCACGAGTAAACTTACAAATAAATCCAACACGTTTTTTAGACTGAGGATCCTTCATTTGTTGGAGAACACTACGCATATCACTATTTAATTTCTCACTAATCTCATCAACCAAAAAATGAATTTCTTCCATTATAAAGACGACTCAAAAGAAGTTGGTTTAAACCCAGTAGCAGTTTTATCACGAATATATTTTTCGATTAAAACTAACCCACGAGCAATAATTTTGTTTTGTTCCAACAAAGCTTCAAGTTTATTACTCATAGAATCATCACCCTCAGCCTGATCAATATTCTTAGCAGCATTTTCGAATAAGGACAACATACGATCCATCTTAGTAGAAAGATTATTCATAGATTCGATTAATTCAACAGAAACCTTTTGGAGTTTTAAGTGGTTTTGTAATAAATCTGCATTTGAAGAACTTGCTGTAGCCATAGTATCACCTTTTTGTGATTAAAGATGAGGAAAGGACCTATAAAAAGGTTTTGTTCGTGATAGTATTGTTACTAGTTACATTTGTGCCCTTACAAACAATTATTTCTTTGTTTTGTGCCCGTAACTTTCTCCTTTTAGTCTAAATGAAGAGATTTTCTTCTTTGTTTCCTTAGTTACTTGTATTGTTGTTAAAGCCATTCTATGAGAACTATAAATTTTATAGTTTATAAATCTTCTAATTTTTTTAGATTACTCTAAGTTCTCAAACCACTTAATCTAGCAGAAGTTTCACGCTCAATAGTTTGCACCTCACTCAAACGATCAAACTTAGCTTTTAGATCAACTTGCGTATCTTGCTTTTTTTCAGGGAAAAAACTCACTAGTAATAAATGTTCACCTTCTTTGAAATGATTTTTAAGAAACCCTTCCAAAATGAATTGATAAGACTCAAAAAAAGACCTTAAATCTTGAGAAACTAAAGCAAAGACTTTACGAACATTATTACGTTTACACCAATCCAAAGCAAACTCTAACAATTTCTTACCCAAACCTTTATTCCTCTGCTCTTTCTTAACAACAAAATCACGCAATTCAGCAACATTACCTTCCCACAAAAGAACAGCAATAGTACCAAGCACCTTGTTTTTGTCAAGTAAAACAAAAGTTTGTTCACGCTTTAACTCAACCTTGTGACCAACAGTAATATAGTCTTCAGCCCACTTTTGAGTATAAATCATCTTCCGATCACGCCAATAAGAACGGAGAAGAGTAGCAACTGCAGGAATATTCTCTTTATCAACAACTTTAATTTCAACCATACAACAACCCCAAAAAGAGTAAAGGAAAGAGTGTATATAAAGATTTCAGTGGTGTAAACCAACATTTTATAAATTATTGAAAAAGACTAAAAGTATGGGAAAAAGACGAAAGTACTCCATAGAAAAAGGGATAGGATTCGGAGTAACATCAGGAGTCATAACCACACTAGGAATGATGGTAGGGTTAGATGCAGGAACAAGTTCATCACTAGCAGTCATAGTAGGGGTATTTTCAGTAGCAATAGCAGATGCGTTGTCAGATGCAATGGGCATGCATACAGCAGAAGAAGTTAATCAAGTGAGTAAAAAAGCTTTATGGGAAACAACTTTTTCAACATTCCTATCAAAACTCATCTTTACTCTAACTTTCGCAATACCAGTACTCTTATTTGAATTAAAAACAGCAATACTCATAAGCATAATATGGGGAGCAATCTTAATAGGAAGCTTCAGTTATTATATAGCAACCATACAAAAAAAAGATCCAGGAAAACTCATAACAATACACCTTTTTGTAACATTGCTAGTAATAATATTAACTTATTTTATAGGAAAAGGAGTAGGATATTTAGTAACAACAATGCTTTAAAGATTTCTTTGACGAGCTGCATATGCTAAGAAATTATTTGTCGAAATCTGTTGATCAATCGCATGTCTTGCATAATTCGCAACACCATAAGCTAAGATTATACTATGTTGTGTTAAATCATTATCAGTAATTTGTCCTTGAACTCTATTTCCTAAACTTGCTTTTAATTCTCGTGCAACACCTGGTAATAATTGTTCTTGAGCATCTTTAGGACTTAATTCAGAAACGTGTTTAGTAATATTTGAAGCAACATCCCCAAGAAGATTATTTAAATCCTTACTTGTAATGTTTTTTCTTCTAAAATATAGTAATGCATTAGTTATTTCTTCAGCAAAAACAGGAAGTTTAGATTGTTCAGTCATTTTATCTCCTTGGACTAGATCTTAAAAAAGAATCTAGAACAGTGTATTTGAAATAAGGATCTCCACCAGTATAAAAACCATACGTTCTGGAATAATCGTTGTAACCACTAGTGTAAAAATTAGAACGATAACCATAACCACTATATCCACCAAAATAATTGCCATAATGACGGTTTCCTTGATAACTATTGTAGTAATTATAAGGGCGTTGGTAATAAGGGTTTAAGTCACCTTGTGTATAAATATAAGCAGAAGCGAAGATAGGTGAAACTGTGAAAAAAGCTAAGCATAAAATTAAGAAGAGTTTTAGAGCTTTCATGATGCTCTCAAAAGGTGTTTAGTCTTTATAAATCTTTCTATGTGTTGTTTCTACAGAGTAGTGAATAGTAGAAAACCTTATAAATAATTAAAAGAGAGTATATTATATGAATCTTGCAAATAGAGACTTAGAGGAAAGACTAGAAAATACAGTTGAAACTCCTAGTGAAGGAACTAGAAAAAAACCTAGTTTTCGCTCTAGACTCAAAAATTGGGCAGCAAGCACAAGCGCAGGATGGGTGTTCTACACTCCAATAATGGCACCAATAGAATATTGTTTTGCCGAAATGGAAACAGAAGAAGTAATCGCAAGTAGATTTTTAGCAATTTTAGGACACACATTAGGGCTTCATCCTTATCAAAAAACAAGAGAATTTTTAGGAAAAAAATTTACTGTAGTAGAAGAAAGTGGTAAATTTGTAAAAAATGTAATCAATGCAGTCTCTTTTGCACCAACTCAACCATTCATTTATGCAGGAATGCTAGCGTGTGCAGGAGCATCAATAGAAGAAATGCAATAAGCAATACCAGCAGGACTTGGAGTAGTAATGGCAACTTCACCAGCATTTGCACCATTTATGGATTTTTGGAGAACAAAAGTATTTGGCATGGAACCAACCTATAAGAAAAATTAATACTTCTAACAATCTTTTACATCATGCCAGGAGGCATACCGCCACCCATACCACCAGGAGGCATTCCACCACTGTCTCCAGAACCACCAGCAATAACATCATCAATACGAAGAATTAATTCAGTCACTTCAGAAGCAGACTTAATAGCTTGAGTCTTAATTTTGAGAGGTTCAATAATACCATTTTCCCAAGCATCCAAAACTTTTCCTGAAGAAATATCAATACCACCCCAAGTACCATCTTTTTCATGATGAGAACGGAGTTCAGTTAATACATCAATAGGATCTAAGCCAGCATTTTCAGCCAAAGTACGAGGAATAACCTCCATAGCATCAGCAAAAGAATTAACAGCCAATTGTTCACGACCAGACAAAGAAGTAGCAAACTCTTTTAATTGACGAGCAAGTTCCATTTCAGGAGCACCAGCACCACCAACAGCCTTACCAACTCTTAAAGTAGCAGCAATATCACCCATAGCATCCTTAGCAGCACGCTCAACTTCATCAATAACATGTTGCGTTCCACCTCTTAATAACAAAGTAACAGCTTTAGGATTAGGACAATCACGAACGTAAGTCATATCTTCATCACCAACTTTTAATTCTTCAACAACACCAGCAGAACCTAAGTCATCAGAAGATAAATCTTCAATAGTATTTACAACTCTAGCACCAGTAGCACGAGAAAGTTTTTCCATGTCAGATTTTTTAACTCTTCTACACGCGAAGATGTTAGCTTTAGCTAAGTAGTGTTGAGCTAAGTCATCAATACCTTTTTGACATAAAACAACGGTAGCGCCGGATTCAATAATCTTTTGAGTCTTATCCTTAATCATCTTTTCTTCCTGTTTTAAGAAAGCATCCATTTGATCAGGAGAAGAAATTTGAATCTTAGCATCAGTTTCAGTGTTTTTAATTTCAATAGGAGCATCAAGTAAAGCAACTTTTGCATTTTCTACTTTTTTAGGCATACTAGCGTGAACAGCTTCTTTGTCAATAACAATACCTTTGATGAGTTCAGCGTTTTCAACACCACCACCAACCTTTTTTTCAATCTTAATATTTTCAATATCAATAGCATTAGTATCAGCAACTAATTTAACACCGTCAACAATTAATGAAGCTAACAATTCTTTAGAAGACTCAGCACCTTTACCAGTCATAGCAGTCATAGCAACCTTTTTTAAGACATCTTCATCAGCAGCAGTAACAGTAACAGCAATTTTATTTAAAATTTCTTGAGCTTTAGTAGCAGCATTTCTGTATCCACGAGCAATAACAGTAGGATGTACATTTTTTTCTAAAAGAACTTCAGCATTTTTTAATAATTCACCTGCGAAAACAACAGCAGTAGTAGTACCATCACCAACTTCATCCTCTTGAGTTTTAGCAACTTCAACAATCATCTTAGCTGCAGGGTGCTCAATCTGCATTTCTTCTAAGATAGTAACTCCATCATTAGTAATAGTGATATCACCTAAAGAATCAACCAACATTTTATCCATACCCTTAGGACCTAAAGTAGTACGAACAGTTTCAGCAACAAGTTTAGCAGCCATAATGTTATTACGTTGAGCATCTTTGCCAACAGTACGAGAATATCCCTCTGGGAGAATGAAAATAGGTTGAGTTTTATCAGTCATTTTAAAGTCCCTGAAAGTTGTAAAAAAGATATATAACTAGTTGTATATAAGCGTTATGGTTGTGAGAGTTGGTTAACAAGTTTTAAATAGTATTAGTAGTAAACTTATACTCATGGAAGATATAAGAAAAATCACTTTTTTAGGCGTTCTTAGTTGGATTTTAAGCATTCTATTCTTTATGGGTTTTCTTGGTGCACTTTTTTCAGGAGAGATTTTTTTATCAATAGTGGTTTTAATTATGGGTCTTTGTTTATTTCCTCCAGCCAATCGTATGCTCAAAGAAAAGATGAAATTAAAATTATC
>DAVM01000005.1 GCA_002505585.1 Candidatus Woesearchaeota archaeon UBA489
CACCATACCAAAATAAGCAGAAGTTTCACTAGCCATATAAATATCTTTAATCTTTTCAATATGTCCCTTAACCCCATCATATGTAGAACCAAAAGGAAATTTTCTTTCAAGTAAACTTAAAAGACCAAAATAATTAGCTTCAACACTTGCTTGAGGAGCATCCATAGTAATCATATAACTACATTTACCACCAAACTTACCCTTTGCAAGTTCCCCTAGCTCTTCCTCTTCATCTTCAGGAAAAAGTTCTCCCTCTTTTTCAGAAACCACACTTAAATTGTAACAGTACTTCTTTTTAAACTTTATTACTACCAAAGAATACCTTTAAATAGAAGAAACAGCACAGTATTTTTTAGAATGGGGTTATTTGGGTTATTTAAAAAAAAGAAACAACCAGAACCAGCAATTAAACACGCATACGCACAAGAAAGTGGAAACTGGGAACATGGTAGTGTAGAGCAAGCAGCAATGCAACCAATGGAACAAGAAGCTCTAAGAGGAATTTCTCCAATGGAACAATTAAAACCACAAGCAATGGACAGACCAAGTAGTTTAAACGAAGCAGAAATGCAAACACTTCTCAGCAAACTAGACCTCATAAGCTCAAGACTAGAAATGATTAATCAAAGACTTATAAACTTAGAAAGAGCATTCCAACAACCCCCAGCAGAAACCTATCAACAAAGTAGCCAACAAACACCACAACAAGTCAGAAGATGGTAACATGCAACCACCAAAAATATTCTATAGCATAGCACTTCTTATAGTAATCTTAGATCAACTCAGCAAATATTTCGTAAAAAATTATTTTCCTTATACAACAAATACAGGAGCAGCATTTGGTATCTTACAAGGACAAAGAACATTTTTAATTTTCATAACCATTATTATCCTAGGAGTAATTTTTTATCACGCAAAACATTATCCCATAGCACTAGGATTTTTATTTGGAGGAGCAATAAGCAACCTCATAGACAGAATTTTTTTAGGAAAAGTCATAGATTTTATAGACTTAGGATTTTGGCCAAGTTTCAACATAGCAGACAGTAGCAATACATTAGGAGTAGGAATATTACTTTTTCTTTGGATACAAGAAACTATAAATGATGCAAACTCAAAAAAGCCTTAATCTCATCAATCAATTTTTTATAATCACCATAAATTTCACCCTCATACCTATCTAAACGCTTTTTTGCAATAATACGATCATAAACATAAGCCATCAAAGGAAAACTTTGCCACTTACCAGTATAATCCTTCTTCAAATACACACTAATACGAAATTCAATATTACCCTTATTAGTCTTAGACTTCAACCCATTCCGCTCAATCTCAGTAGCACTCAAACCAAGAAGATACATATTCAATTCAATAACAAACATAGTATAAGCATCAATCTTTTTTTCAGCAGTCCAATACACACGAACATCCTTACCATCAGGCTTAGTCTCTTCATCATACCGATCCTCATGATGATCATACTCATACACTTCAAACCATCTAAAAATCATCTTATACAACTCACCAAAATTAAAAATAGAATTCTGTACAATCTTAATATTATCAGCAATAAAATCCTTCTTAGCCATAATGAAAGATAGATGATTGTCTTATTAAAGAGTTTTGCTTTTCTTAGAGAGTAGTTATTCCAACATAGCTTTAGCAGAAGGAGAGAGAATTACTTGTTTGTTCTCTAAAGTGCCCAAAAATAAGCCAATAGAACGAACTTGCAAAGAAGAATCAACCAAACTAGCAGCAGCTTTAGTTACTAAAAAGAGCTTTTTCTCTTTTTGGAAAAGAGTTAGAGAATTTAAATCAAGAGAGTGAGGAATAGAAGAAAAAAGTTTTTTGACTTGTTTATTATTAAGAAAATTCATTATTTACTACCAAAAAACCTTTAATCTGATTTAATACGACAACAAACAGCTGTCAAATCCCAACATTCTTTGCCAGAATAATCATTACAATGAATTTTTTTAGGCACACCTGTACTGTCAGCACCATGCAAGAGGTTAGCAATACTATTTGGATTATAAGGGTACTTAACAGAACCGCCACCACCAGTCAACACATATCCAGCAGGACATTCAACAACAGCAGAACCACTCTTTGGTGGGTGTGAAGCCTTATATGCAATCTTACAATCTAATTTAATTGCACCACTTGTTAATTTTGCAGCTATTTTTGCATCAATTTTTTGATCTAATCCACCAATTTGAGTAACATCATGACCAGGGTTTTGAGGACCTTGAGCAATAACAAAACCAACAGCAACAATAAGCAAAGCTAACAACCAAATATGCTTTTTTTCAATATTGAGCTTTAATTCCACCATCTTTTCAAAGAAACTAAGAGTAATTCTTCTTTATAACCTTTTTGCTTCTATTTAAGTTATTGTTCCTAAAAACGAAATATATATAAATCCACTCAACTATTTATTTTAAGAAAAAAGGTGATTTATGACTCTTAAACTAACAATTAACCTAACCAATAATTGGCTTTATGCAATTCTTGGAATAATCATATTCTTAGGAGTTGGAGCAGGAGTTTATGCAAATAATCATTATCCCAATCCAGGCCATAGTAGTGATCAGTTACTTATATCTATAAATGGAAAAGAAAAGACCTTACAACAAGCTATTGATAACAAAGACTTCATAACAAAAGCACCGAGTATCGATTATAAAGACTGCAAACCGCTTCGTGAACAAGTTTGGAAGAAAAAAACAAAAGGATTAGCTTGCCCACAAGGATATTTAATGGTTGGCGCAGAAGCTAATAATTGGAACGGAGACCGATATGTTGATTGGTTCAATATTAACTGTTGTAAACTTACTTAATTCTTATCAATAACTGCAGTTATTTGTATTGTACGAACTCGTTCTTTTATATTCTTTTGACACAAGAGTTGTTCAAAAAGAGGTTCAAGAGTTGTGAAAAGGCGTTGTTTTTTTGTATAACTTTTTTTCCCTTCAAAAGCAATTGTCTTGTATTTCTTCTTAAATTGTTTCAAAGACTTTACTGCATCCTTAGGAGGACCATAATGTTTGAAAGTCTTAGTTAAAGGCTTAGAGTCAAGAACAAAATACATAAAAGATTTCTTTTCATCAAACTCCCAATTAGAAGCTAAGAGATTAAAATCATGCAAAGTAAGTTGTTTTTGTAAGAACTCAAAAGCTTTTAACATTTTAGCACCAACAATATCTCTTTTTCCAGAAAGAGGAGTAAGAGTAAAGAAGAACACTTTTCCTTTCTTAGCAAGTTTTTTTAAATCAAAAGATTTTTTAGTGAAAGACTTTAGAGAAGGATTTTTGACAAACTTTTTAGCAGCACTCTTAAACAAATCATACTTCTCTTGAGATAAAGCAGCAGCAACATTACGATCAGGTTGGACTGGATCAATTAAAATTAAAGGAGACATCTTTTTAGAAGCATTTAGTAAAGCAACATCTTTCTTCTTTCCAATAATATGAGAAGCTTTCCATTTACTAACAGCCTTTATGAACTTTAGGAAAGAACCAAACTGAATAGTTAAAACTTCCAAAGCATACCCAGAAAAACCACGCAAATAACTCTCAGCACCATAAGTATTAGTAGCTTTAGCAAACAACTTAGCCAAACGAATTTCATTAACTAACTTAGGATATTTTTTAACAAAATTAACGTGTAATTGAGATAAATCAGTAGTATTTCTAGCCTGTTTGTAGTTTTTTATATCAAGAATAGGAACAATCTCAAAAGTAAAACCAGCATGTACTATTTGAAAATAATCACGAGAACCATGTAGACTAATAACACGTCTAAACTGCTTTTTTAAGGACTTATGCAAGATAGCAGATAATTGATCAGATTTGTCTTTGAATTTAGAGTAATTGAATTTGACGTATAAATCAACATCATGTGTTCCTTTCAACCAAGTATTCTTCCCACCAGAACCCCCAACAATTACCTTAGTATCCTTTACTTTAATCTTTTTAGTGATAGTAGTAATGAGCTTTTTGAGAGCAAGAGCATCAGCTCTAGAAGGCACAAAATCATCCAAAACATTTCTCCAAGTCATGAAAAAAAGAAGAAGGAGAAGAATATAAACGTTTTGCTAAGGAAAAACAAAGAAAAAAGAACTCTTTTTCGCGAAGTATTTGAGAAGACTAAATAATCTTTGGAATATACTGAAAAAGTAACGGAAATTTCTGCAAAAGATGTTTTAAAACTAAGAACCTAAAAACTTTTATGACATACACAAAACCACTCCTCGCCGGAGCAGCAATATTTCTAGCAGGCTATTGCACAGGAACTTCAATAAGAGAACAACCAACACTAGAAACAAAAATACAAGAAGTGAATCCAAAAAACAACAAAACACTCATAGATTTTCTAAAACAACACCAAGGAAAAACACAACCAACAAAACAAAAAAAACAAGACTACTTCCAAACACTCTGGGATAATTTACCAGAAAAAACCAAAACAGACCTTATCAAACACGTAGCAAAAACACAACTCAAAAAATATTACCAAGAAGCAAAAGAACAATCTGCAACAATGTACGAAGAACTAAAACACTATTTCGATAAAAAATTAGGAAAGGAGGAATAAAATGGGACTTATAAAATCACTCATAAAACTCAAGATATATTTAATCAGCTTTGCAGCAGGATACATGCTCCATAGTTGCACAGCATCAGATGAAAGATATGCATTACAAAGGAGCAGCAACAAACCCTACTTGGTAGACAAAATAACAGACACAACCTTACCAATCAACCAAGAAACATTCCAAGTAGGAAATACAGAATACAGAATAAGAGGATTACTCCAAGAAAAAGATTTGTCAGAAAAACTAGAAGCATGGGGGAAAAAATGACAACACTGCAAACAATTACACTACCAACAGTTTATACCATGCAAGGAGACTATGAAAACTCACTCAGAGTGCTACAAGCAGAACAGAAAACATTAGAAGAAGTTAAAATAGCAATACGCAAACAAATAAAACCACTCTTACCACTCAGAAACCTCTTTCGTAAAAATTGGACACCACTTACAACATTATTAGAAAACCAAGTAGAAATAGTCAGAGGTATAAGCGCAACACTAGAAGATATGACAACCTATTGTGCAGGAGATAAAGCAACACTTCTAGAATATGCAACAACACTCCAAGGAAGAATGCAAGACTGTGAAGAAACCTCAAAACAACTAGAAGAAAAAGAAGAGAGAGAAAAAGAAGTGCAAGGAACAACATTAGTAGAACAACTCACACAAAGCATACAACAATTAGAAACAAAAGGAAAACAACAAAGAAATGAACAAAGACAAAAACATGCACAAGGATACACCGTAGAAATGCTACAATTAATCCCTCTTATGATAGAAACTTACGACACATTCTCAGGAGCAGCAGAAACAGCAAAAGACTGGGCAACAAACCTCCAAGCAACAGGAGGAAGTTATGCAAAACTCATAGCACTAGGACAAAGCAGCATAGAAATCAAAGGAATATTAGACACTATAGGGCAGAACAATGAAGCAGTCTATGGAGCAGTAACAGCAGGAGTGCAAAAGATCCAATCACTCTTTACAAGACTAGGAACAGGAAACTACAGGCCAAGAATACAAGTAGTTCAAAGGTAGAGATGGCAATGTTTAAATATGACAAAAACAATGTGAAAAATAGAAAACAATTTATCAACCTTGAACAATACACAATTAGACCAAGCAAACATTTTGTTTTAACTTGGATGAAAAAATGGAATTATGACATTGATTCACTAAAAAAAGCAATAGAAAGATCATATAAAATCACTAAAGTTGGAAAAAATAAATATGAAGCTTATGTACAAACAAAAAGAAAAAGTAGAAAAATCATATTTATACAATACAAAATAGAAAAAGAACTCTTCATCATAACAAGAGCAGAAGGAACATGAAAACTTGTCCAAAATGTCAAAAAGGAAAACTAGAAAAAGTAGATGATATCACTTTAGACATAGAAAAACATATTTTTGTAGTTGCAGGAGAAAGATGTGTCTCTTGTCAAGAAGAATTTCCTTATGAAAAAGAAACACAAAAAACAATAGACATAGCACGAAAGCTAGGGTTATGGCCAGAATCAGTCAAACTCCAACATTAATCAATAAACTATAGCTCATTTTAAGGAAAGATATATAAGCTGCTGAAATAATGCAGTAAATTATGATAAATGAATTCAAAATAGGCTCTTTTGTAGTAAAAGGAAAGAGATACCTAGGAGACATAAAAATAATCCAAGGAAGAGCAAGATACTGGCAAGATAGATACAAACAACAACTAAGAGAAGAAGATATACAAGATATTCTAGCAAAAAATCCAGAAGTAATCATCATAGGAAAAGGATGTAATGGGTTATTAGAAATATCAGAAGAATTAGAAAGAACACTAAAAAGAAGTTGTAAAGAATTACTAATACAAAAAACACCAGAAGCAGTAGAAACTTTTAACACACTTTCTAAAGAAGGAATAGATGTAGCAGCAATATTTCACGCTACTGGTTAGACGACTATGGAAAAAAAGGTGAAGAAACAAATATTTTCTATCAACTATCATAAAAAAATCTCAAATAAGTTAAAAAAATATCTCAACAAGAACTTCTTAACTGATAAGAAAATTGAGAAAATACTCATCACAGGATCTTTCTTGAAAAATAAATTAGGGAAATATGAAAAGTATCTTGGAAAGAAATATGACAGAACTTACTCGGACATTGATCTAGTCTTAATTGTCAAAAATGGATTTGTTATTAGGAAAAGATGGAAACTTCTTGCTAAAAGACCTTATTATAAAGTGTATAGATTAGGTTATCTTGTTGAAAAGAAAATACCAGTAGAAGCAGTTATACTAAATAAGAGATTTCTAAAAAATAAAAAAGCAGTTGCATTATGTGAAAAAAAAGGCATTCCTATGAAGCTAGAAAAGAGTAGGATTAATTATGTAGACTTTCTAAAAGAACAATCTTAGTCTGGATCAACTTCTTCTTCAAGAATTAAAGTACCAACATAATTACATTTTTGACAATGATACTCACCAGTAATAGCTCCAGCAAAGAGATTAATCTTAGCAGATAAACATTTGGGACATTTTTTGATAAACATAGTAAAAAAAAGAAAAAGTTAGTCAGCCTTTACAGCATGACTACCAGATCCAGCAAGACTTAGACCAATCAAAGTTGCTAGTAATGACAAGTGCATGAATACACCTATTACAGTCATCGGCGCACTAGCATCAAATGCAGGGAAATGCACTTTAAATAAAGCACCTAAAACAATAATAGCTAATCCCCA
The DNA here is from genome assembly GCA_002505585.1 of Candidatus Woesearchaeota archaeon UBA489. Classification (GTDB taxonomy): domain Archaea; phylum Nanobdellota; class Nanobdellia; order SCGC-AAA011-G17; family UBA489; genus UBA489. The sequence goes on from DAVM01000005.1 coordinate 7,320, forward strand.
ACTTGCACACTTGGTTTTAAAGCCAGTCAATACAGCAACTCCACCTAACAATTCAGCAAGTGCAACAACCCAAGCCAAAATCACAGAACCAAAAACCATTCCCGAAAAACCAGAAATACCAGGACCCAAGATACCAGTAAGCTTACCAAAACCAGCAATTATGAATAAGAGACTTACACCAATTCTGATTGCTAATAATCCATTATCTTTATTACTCATTATATGACCTCTTGAGAGTATTAATTCATTATAGAGATATTTGTTTATATAAATTTATGGTTTAATATACCCTCTTTATTCTTAAAAGAAACATGATTATGGACTAAAAAATTACAGAAACATGTAGAACAAATAGTAAATAGATAATTATATAAACAAAAAGAAACAATTATACGAAGAGGTGTACATTGTATTATTTAACAACATTTCTTATAAAACTAGGAGCAGCATTACTTTTACTGATTATATTTATTATTCTAATTTTAAGCTACGCAAAAAAACACAAACAACTCAAAAAACATAGAAAAAACTATTTTGTTATTATTATCATCTTACTAGCCTCACTCCTCTACATAGACCAAGCAGTCAACACCATGCCAAGCTTTGATTACTTTATGCACACTATGGGACCAGCAGATGGACCACAAATACCATTTGCAAACGCAGTAAAATTCTTAAAACAAGCAGACAAATTTAGATTTGTACAAGACATAGCAAGAAATCCCAATGACCTTCCACTAACCAACCAACAACATTATATTATAGAAGCAGAAGAAGTCATTAATGAAATAGCACCAAAAGTATACGTCAACTCTTGGACCTTTAACGGAAAAATACCAGGACCATTTATGAAAGCAAAAGTAGGAGACCAAGTAACCGTAACCTTAAAAAATAAAGCAACAAACTTACACATACATAGTATAGACCTCCATGCAGTAACAGGACCAGGAGGTGGAGCAGCAGTTATGCAAGTAGCACCAGGAAAAGAAAAAACTTTCACCTTTAAAGCACTCAACCCAGGACTCTATATTTATCACTGCGCAACACCAAATGTAGGAGTACACATGACTCATGGTATGTATGGACTCATATTAATAGAACCAGAAATAGAACTACCAAAAGTAGACAAAGAATTCTACATAGTACAAGGAGAAAGCTACACATCAGGATCAATAGGAAATAGAGGACTCCAAATCTTTGATTCAAAAAAATACTTAGATGGCAACCCAACATACATCATTTTTAATGGAAGAAAAGAAGCACTAAACGGAAATATGCATGCACAAGTAGGAGACAAAATAAGACTCTATGTAGGAAATGGCGGAGTAAATTTAGTAAGTAACTTCCATGTCATAGGAGAAATTTTTGATACTGTTTACCCAGAAGGAGGAACACCAGTACAACATGATATACAAACCACAGTCATACCAGCAGGAGGAGCAACAATCATAGAATTTGAAGTAGAACTACCAGGAAAATACATCCTAGTAGACCACGCATTAGCAAGATTAGACAAAGGAGTATGGGGAATACTAGAAGTGCAAGGAGAATGGAATGATGATCTCTACACACCAATGCCAAACTAAAAAAAGTAATGAAACATACTCATTAACAAACAGGAACATACCCTTTAATTAATAACTGACCCATAGTAGACAAATTAACACTAATCTTACCACCAGACTCAATAGTATCAACCAAACCTAATTTTTTTAATCCTTCAGACTTTAAAGTACCATTGATGTGGTAGGAGATTAAAGGCAAACTCATCTTAGTCTTTTTACTTAACTCTTCCAAAGAAGCACAACAAGTTTTATCTTGGTAGAGTAATTTTAAAATACTCATCTTTTTATCAGTCAAGAGTTTGTAGTAAGAAAATTTAAGAATAGGGAGGAGCATAGTATCACCATTCTCAACAGCAAAAGCACGGATACCATTAACAAAAGCAGCAGAAGTTAAAGCACATTGAGAACTACGATCAGCAGAAGCAGTATTAATAAGTAATTTCTTTTCACCCTCAACTTTTGTAATTTGAGAAATTTTTTTAAAAAGAGACTCCCAGATATTGCCACCAATTTCAACAAGCTTCACAGGAATCTTAAATTTATCAACCTGCTTAGCAATCTTATGTGCAGCACGAACCTTATTAGCAGGAGTAAGAAGAATTAACTTAGCAGTAGGAAAATCACGAATACCAATAAAAATGTTATTGATTTCTTTACCAACAGGAGCAACAACAGTAAATTTATCCATAGAAGAAATAATCAATTCTTTTATTTATAAATTATGTCTTTAACCTGCTTATTATCGGAAAGTTTTCAGTGTTTTGTAAGTAAAACATATAAAGAAGCTTACTTTCTTATTCAAAAGAGGCTTTATGGACAACACAGAAAATATCATTAGCATTGTTAGTGTACTCTTGCTTATAACTGTAGCAGTGTGGTCATTTTATGGACTATCAACAAAGACTAGTGCAATTCTTTATTTAGGAATATTCCTTGTTATATCAAATATTCTTCTCTGGAGAAGAGTCTTTATTATGGATAAAAACACAGCAGTGTCTTTTGAAAAATTAAAGCATGATGTTGCTCGTTTCAAAAAAGATTAGAAGTCGTCGTTAAAAAAATAAGAAAACGAAAGACTTATATATATGTACATCGTATGAGTACCTATGACAAGTATTAATATTTCGCTTAAAAAAGAAGCATACCAATTTTTGAAAACACTTAAAACTAAAGAGAAAAGTTTTTCTGACATAATCCTTGACTTTAAGAAAAAACAAGATGTTATGAAATTTTTTGGTATATTCAAGCACTCTAATTGGACACATAAAGAGAAAACAATGAAAGAACTCAGAGAATCATTTAATAAAAGATTACCATGATAGGATTAGATACTAGTGCAATCATAGACCTTTTTAAAGGGGACGAAAGTATAGGCAAATTTTTCAAGAAGAACAAAGAACCACTAGCAACAACTATAATGAGTTATTTAGAACTATCCTTTGGTTTAAACCCAGAAGACAGAGAGCATAATATAGAAGAACAATATTATGATGAATTCTTTAATGACATATTCTTAATTCACTTAACAAAAGACTCCTGTAAAAAAGCATCTCAAATTCATTGGGATCTCAAAAAGAAAGGAACAACTATTGATAAATTTGACTGTATAATCGCAGCCACTTTGGTAACACATGGCATTAAAAAAATTCTCACTAGAAACACCAAACATTTTTCATGTATCAAACAATTACAAGTAATCTCTTATTAACCAAGAGCACACCCCACCTCCTTTTTTGAAGGTTCCTGCCCACTTACGCACCTGGTGAACTACTGAACAAAGCATAATCTTTATATAGCCATTTTTTATTCATTCTAATTACTTAGGGCCAGTGGTCTAGAAAATCTTAAAAGATTTGGACAACGGCTATGACTACTCGTTTACACCGAGTCGATCGGAGGTTCGAGTCCTCCCTGGCCCACCATTTTTTAGCAAACCACAAGATTTTTAATAGAGTACTTATTAGTTTTTTCTAGTGGTGAAGAAGAAAAGAGGATTGGGTTTGTTGAAAGTTTTACTTATTTTAGGCATGCTTATCTCATTATTTTTGATTTATGAACATTTTAGTGCAACAGCAAGCAAATATTGTACTTTTGGCAATAATTTTGATTGCGGTATTGTGAACAAAGGACCTTACGCAAATATAGATGGCTTATCTTATATGGTAACTATAGATTATGGCTTACCAATACCCTTACTTGATATAGCAGACCAACATGTTATTTTAGACATCTTAACAAGCAATGCCTTCTTAGGATTCCTAACTTTATTATTTGTTTTTGGATTAGTAATTGCATTAGGAAAGAAAAAAGGATTTTTGTGGGTAAAGAAAGAAAAAGTTTTAAGTTGGATAAGAGGAGTACTTTTGTTTGGTGTAATTTATGGTTTGTATCTCATATTTGTAATGCATAGTCTTTTAAAGACTTACTGTATTGTTTGTTTAGGATTAGACATAGTGTTATGGATATCTTGTATTATTGTCTGGAGAATGAAAGCATGAAAAAAATGTTAACAATATTATTGGTTCCTTTACTCTTACTCTTAGCAGGATGTAGTAGTACTTCAATTAGTCAAGAAAAAATAGATACATTCGCAAAATGTTTAACAGAAGCAGAAGCAACAATGTTTGGAACTTTTTGGTGCCCACACTGTGCAAAAACAAAAAAGAAATTTGGTAGCTCATTCCAATATATTAATTATGTAGAATGTGATCCAAGAGGAGACGATGAACAAAGTGAGTATTGTATAGAAAAAGAAATTGACAAATATGACACCTGGGAATTCAAAGACGGCTCAAGAATTATAAGCGAACCAACCTTCCAACAATTAAGTGAAAAAACAGGATGTGCAGTACCGGAGTGAAATGAATGGTAGTAAACATAACTTTACCAACAATGCCAGTTGTTCTAGCAACAGCTGCAGTAGATTCTATTAACCCATGCGCTATAGGTGTATTAATTTTACTCATAGCTACCCTCTTAGGTTTATCTAAAAATAAGAAAAAGATGCTCACAGTAGGGCTGATTTATATTACAGCAGTCTTTGTAACTTACTTAGCCGCAGGTTTTGGTTTATTATTATTTATTCAAAAATTAGACATTAGTCAACCACTCAGTTGGATTGTAGGAATTTTAGTAATCATATTAGGACTATTAGAAATTAAAGACTTCTGGTGGTATGGACAAGGCATCTCCTTAAGAATACCAGCAAAAAGAGCAGAACAAATTAAAAAATATATGAAAAACGTAAGTGTTCCAGGAAGTATTCTCTTAGGTATCTTTGTAGCAGCAGTAGAACTACCTTGCACTGGAGGACCATACTTAGCAATAACAACAATCTTAGCAAAAATAGGCTTAAATTGGGAAGTCTTCTGGCTCTTAGTCTTCTATAACCTCATCTTTGTCTTACCATTAATAATAATACTAGCATTAGTCTACTTTGGCATGAGCACTAAAAAAATAAAATCTTGGAAACAAGAACAAAAGAAATGGATGAGATTAGCAATAGGACTAGTACTCTTAGCCCTAGGTGTCTTATTAATCCTATGGGCAGAAGGTGTTATTACTATAGCCTTACATTAACTTAAAAGCCAAAACAGGAATTTTTTTAAACCCTCTAACACAAAAATTCTCTATGAAATGCAATTTTTTACACGATAAAGAAGGATGTATTGGGTGTGGAGTCTGCGCAGCCCTAGACCCAGAAAACTGGGAAATGGAAGAAGAAGGAAAATCTCACTTAAAAGAAAGTGAAGAACAAGAAGGAAATGAAAAAAAAGAGTTTGATGAAAAAGAACTTGAAAAAAATAAAGAAACAGCAGAATCCTGCCCAGTAAACGTCATACATGTTTATAAAGATGGGAAAAAAATAATCTAAAATGGACAAAAAAATTCCACTATTAAGAAAAAAAATCGACAAACTAGACAAAAAAATAATATCAACCTTAGAAAAAAGATTCAAAATTGTAGACAAAATAAGAGCATTAAAGAAAAAAGAAGAAATTTCAATCATAACACCACAAAGAGAAAAAGAAGTCAAAAAGAAACTAAAAACACAAAACAAAATAAACCCAAAAATTATAGACAACATTTACAAAGAAATTTTTGCTTACTCCAAAAGAAAATGAAACCAGAACTACTAGCACCAGCAGGAGACTGGGAAACATTAAATTGTGCAATAAAAGCAGGAGCAGACGCAATCTATTTCGGAATAAAATTCATAAACATGAGATCTAGCTCTGCAAGAAACTTCGAAATAAAAGAACTAAAAGAAGTCATGCAAAAACTCCATGAAAAAAAAATCAAAGGTTATCTAACTGTAAACACAGTACTCTATGATCACGAACTAGAAAAAGTAGAAAGAATTCTAGATGAAGTAAAAAAAGCAAAAGTAGACGCAATCATAGCCTCAGACATGTCAGTAGTACAAATGTGCAATGACAAAGAAATAGAAGTACACATAAGCACACAAGCATCAGTTGCCAACTACCAAGCAGTAAAATTCTTTTCAAAATACTCACCAAGAATAGTCTTAGCAAGAGAATGTACCTTGGATCAAATACAAGAAATGAAAAGAAAAATAGACAAAGAAAATTTGAATTACAAAGGAAGAAAAATAGAACTAGAAACCTTTGTTCATGGATCACTCTGTGTAGCCTACTCAGGAAGATGCTTTATGAGCCAACACCACAACAGACTATCAGCAAACAGAGGCCAATGCCTACAAGAATGCAGAAAAAAATACAAAATAACAGACATAGAAGACCCAAGAAGAGAATTTATACTAGGAGAAGACTACATCCTATCACCAAAAGACCTCTGCGCACTACCAATACTCGACAAACTCATACAAACAGGCATAGCAGTATTCAAAATAGAAGGAAGAGCAAAAGGACCAGAATACATCTACAACATAACAAAAGCTTATAGAGAAGCAATAGACTTAATAGAAAAAAACCAATTCACCAAAAAAGAAGCAGCAAGACTAGTAGGAGAACTAGACAAAGTCTTCAACAGAGGATTCTCAACAAACTTCCTACTAGGAACACCAACAAACGACTCTTGGACAAAATTCTATGGATCAAGCGCAAAAGAAAAAAAATCAAAAATAGGAGAAGTAACAAACTACTACGTAAAAGACAAAGTCGTATCCATACTCATAGACCAAAACGAACTAGAAGAAGGAGACGAAGTAATCTTCACAGGACCAACAACAGGATACTACAAAACAACAGCAAAAGAAATCAGAGTAAATGATAAACAAGTAAAGAAAGCGAAGAAAGGAGAAGAAGTAACGTTTAAAGTAGAAGAAAGAATAAGAACCACTGACACCTTATACAAAATAGAAAAAAGAAACATAGGAAAAGAAGAAGACAACATCATACAACAATACGAAAAAATAGGCATACACAAACCCTTCAAATTCACCAAAAAAGACAAAGGAATGACCTAACACAAAAGTCTTAAAAAACAATCCATGAACAAGAAGGAATCACTCAATCAACACTAAGATACAAATCAGGAGTTTCAAAAACAAGATTATCCCTACTCCTAGCTTCTTTAGAAGAAAGAAACATCATCTCAAGAGAAGTCACTGGAAAAACTAAAAAAGTATTTTTGAAAAAAACATTTAAAAAACGCTAAAAAAATAAAAAAAAGTGGAATTAAACTTTCCACCAATCACCCTTTTTCTTAGGGAACTTATTTAATGCAAGCAAAGCTAAAGGAGCAGCCCAGTTTGCAAAGCGTTCAATAAAATCTAAAACTCCACCAAGATTTCTTGCAGAAAGTGGTCTAACTAAAGCAGTTAAGAATCCCCAAGCAGCAGCCCAAGCCACAACAGCTTTAAAAGGACGGAAGAGAATAATTAAACCAACTGCAATATCCATAATACCAATAAGCGGTAACAACATTAATGCAGTAGCTTCAGGAATACCAAGAGCAGTAAAATAAGGAATCCACCCTTTCTTTAACCCAGCTAATCCTAAAGCGAAAGCACCGTGACCAAAAAACTCACCAGCAACACCAATTCGAAGAACTAATTTAGCATTTTTCATCCATTCCATGAAATCACCTCGTGTTTTTTGATATCTCTAAATTTTTAAAGTTATCTATTGCAGAATACTATAATCTAAAGAAGAGTTACCAAAAGGTTATTTAGCATTCTTAGTAATTATTTTTTTGAGAAACACTTTTTTAGTCTTACCCTTTGCCTTCCTTGCAATAATACCTTTTTCCTCTAAAGCAGCCAAAATCAAAGATAATCTAGTTTTAGACAAACCAGCTTTCAATTGTAAAGTAGCTTGAGTAATACCATCCTCTTCTTTAACAACTTTTAGAATCTTCTTTTCAGCATCATCAAAAGCTTCCAAAAATGAACCAAATTCATCTTTCTCTTTTTCATGCAACTTAGCTTTTTCAAGAGCAGAAGAAACTTGCAAATGTTGTTCCCTTAACAAGCGCTAAGTTTTTTCAAAAAGAAAATGCTTAGTTCCTAAAACAACAGTAGTATCTTTTTTTTCCATATTAAATTCCTCCAATAATAAAAGATGATTTTGGTCCATAGATCATAAGAGCAGCAAGTGCTACTGTTACGATAAGAGTAATAAAAGCAAAAGTCACAAAATCAATATGTTTCTTCTGAATCCCTTGCTTGTGTTCAACAACTTCTTCAAATAACAAATAAGATAATCCAAGCAAAATAATGATGTTAATCAACATATACAAAGGCATGAACCACAAAAGATGGTCAAAGAACATCATAAGACTAATCATAGGACCCATAGTACCACCCATTAATCCAGCCATCATACCTTCCATAACACCCATAATACCACAACAAGTACCAGTCCAAGCACCAACTAGAACACCAATAAGCATACCAACAAATGCACCAATAAAAAAACCATTAGTTGCACCAAGAATTGCACCAAGCATCATACCTGATTGCATACCAACCATGCAAGTAACTTTCCCTTTATACGATTGTATATGCCAAAGAGCAAACCCCAAAAAAGTAGTACTTAAGATAAGATACAAAAGCCACCATCCATAATCTTTAGCAAAATTAGGAATAGTATGAAGAAAAGTAAAATAAGCAAAAATACCTAATACACTTAAAATAATAAAAATAGTTAAGGCATAAATAATACCTCTTCGCTCAAGAGCATATTTAGCAGGATTTTCTTTAAAATCACGCATTCTTTCCTTGAAAGATTTTCTCTCAAAAGGATTAGTTGCTGCCCTAAAATCAGCCTCTTTAATTGTTTTTACAATATCTTCAGGAGAAAGACTTTTTTCATCATGCTCAAAAATAATCTGATCCTCCTTAATAGTAAATTGTTTAATAGCAGATATAGTCTTAAACTTTTTAGTAAGAATCTTAACACAACTATCACACTCAATATCAGGCACAAAAACAGTAGTCTTCATACAACAAACCCTTCTTTCTTAATAATTTCTTTAATAGACTCTTCTGAAATGATTGTAGAATCAAACTCTAAAATTACTTTTCCTTCAGGCTGAGACACAACAATATTTTGTACACCTTTGTGCTCTTCAAGCTCATCTTTAATTAATATTTCACAACTCTTACAAGTCATACCCTTAATGTGTAAAGTTAGTTTTTTCATAGTTTCACCCCTCAACCCAAACCATACTCAAAAATATTTCACACAATTATAAATACCTTTGGTAATCAAAAAACACCTCTTATTGTTTAATTCGTTAGATTTCTCGTCCCAAATCGTTTAGAACAACTATTTTAGAAAGAAATAAATAGCTAAACAACTTTTCTTTTTTATGCAGAAAAAATTATTACCTCTAACAATAGCAGTTATTTGTTCATTTCTCTTCTTCACCCTGCTTATTTTAATCAAAGGAAATTATGAGTTCCTCTTTTATTTAGTAGTAGTCTTTTTCTTAACATGGGTAGTGTATAAAGCACATAAAAAAGTAAAATTTCCACTCTATGTTCTGTGGCATTTATTCATCTGGGCAACACTCCACTTAGCAGGAGGCAATATTTACATCAAAGGAATAAAATTATATGAATACATGATTTTTAACATTATAGGAGATCCTTACAACATTTTAAAATATGATCAAGCAGTACACATTTATGGTTTCTTTGTAGCAACACTAGCAATTTATTATGTTTTAAAACCACTTTTACAAAAGAATCATAACAGATGGACAGCACTAACTATAGTAGTAGTTATGGCAGGACTAGGAGCAGTAAATGAAATAGTAGAATTTATAGCAACAGTCATAACTCCAAGTACAGGAGTTGGAGGGTATATTAATAATGCATTAGATTTAGTAACAGATTTGATAGGAGCAATAATTGCAATAGGAATGATTTTTAATCGGTTCAGTTAAAAATGGAAAAGAAATCAAAAAAGATATTGCTTGATATTGGTAAAGGGATTTTTTTGATTGTGCTGATTTGGATAATCAATGTTTTCATAGCATTTGTGCCCTTCTCAGTTGAGTCAAATACTCGCCAGATAATTTGGACGTGGCTGATTGTGGATGCTCTTTTGATTTATTTTCTTTACCGGAAAAAATATTTTAATTGGGTTGTTGTACTCTCTGCAGTGGGTTCTGTCTTGATTTTGGTTTTATTTTATTTTTTGCCTCTTGATTCAAATATTCCAGAAAGCGCTCTTGAATTAAATAATAAGATAGCTGGTGAGAATGAAAATAAATATGAATATGCAAAAGAGTTATTTTTTGAAGTGGAGAAAAAATATACTTCCCCAATTCGCCAGTATCTTTTAGAGCCGTGGAAGGTTTTTTGGATAAAGGATTTTGAATATTTCTGGAATTTGCCTGAGGGAGATTATGTGGATAGCAATATCCAGGGGAGGGTTTATAGAAAGCTGTTGTTTGAATCTGGGAGATTTAGCAAGGAAGAAGTAACAATACATCAGAGTTTTTGTTCAAATTCTCCTCATCTTCTTGTTAAAATAGAGCATCCCGAACGAGAACCAATCTGGGTAGATTTTTGGGCGGTCGATAATTTCCCCGGGGTGGAGTCAGATGAAACATATGAATTTGGCATGAGAACTATTCGTCCGTGCGATAAACTGGTTGGAGTTGGTTATTGATAAGATGTTTTTAATGCATTATATTTTGCCCTTTGTGATTTATATTTTTTATAAAAGTCCTGTGGTTTTGTGAGGACTTTTAGCTGGAAACTTGATTGACCTCGACCACGTGTATTACCGAATTATTGGAAAGGTTGGATGGTTTGAAAGTGCGTGTCCCAAAGGTCTGGGAAGTCAGTGTAGTTTTAGTGTTTATCCGTTACATAATATTTATGTTTTTGTTGCACTTATTATTGGCGCGGGAGTTTTGTATTTTTTATACGATAAAAATATTTTTACTAAGATAGGTTTTTGGATTTGCATTGGAGCTATTTTGAATTTAGTGTTAGATTATATTCATCTAAAGACAGGGATTGGGATTTGAGAGAATAAGAATGTATTTGTAAGATTTAAATAGTTTTTTCGATTTGTTTTTCTATGGAAAAGGGAAAAATCATGGATATTATCGAGAAAGCTGGAGATTCAGAGAATTATGAGACTTCTTGGGATGATAACGGCGTTCCCCAGTCTAAAGAAAAATCAAAGATTAAACAGGGGCGGACGTCTCGGGCGGCCGGAGCAAGGTTTGAATTGAAGGTGAGAAAAGATTTGGAAGAAAGGGGGAAAGTTGTGGATAAGTGGACAAACAATGTTGATCTTGAGGAAGGGAAGGTTGTTATGGCAAAAAGAAAATATAATCCTTTTAAGAAAATGTTGGTTGTCGGGACGGGTTTTCCGGATTTTATTGCGATTCAAAAAATTCATGAGGGTTCGCATAGCGTGATTGGTGTCGAGGTTAAAATGAACGGCACGCTTTCTAAAATAGAAAAAGAGAAGTGTGCTTGGTATTTGCAGAACGGAGTTTTTTCAGAAATATGGATTGCTAAAATGGTTAGAGAAGGAAGAAAAATTATTGTAGGATATGAGGACTTTAAAGAGAAGTATGGTAAAAAGTATAACAATCTTTAAATTTCTAAAATCTTTATAGTTTTATGAAAAGAATTGTGATTATTTTATTCTTGTGTCTGTTTCAGGTTAATTTTGTTTATGCATCTTGTGGGGAAAGCGGGATAGATATTAATTCTGCGAGTTTGGAAGAGCTTGATGAGATAATTCAGATAGGCCCTTCCAGGGCCGAAGCAATAATTGCAATAGTTTATTTAAGAAAAAAAGAAAAGAAATAATTATTTCTTAACTTTATCACGCACATGACTACCAACAACAATAGCAGCAGCAATCAAAACAACATTCTTAACAATATATTGTCCTTCCAAAGTTAAAGTCCAACCAAACACAGGACCATACACTACTTCTGGTAAAAGAACTAAAGGCAATAAAGTACCAGCCATTTGCAAAGCCATCAAACCAATACCAAGACGAATTAAAGGACGGAAAAGAAAACACACACCAATAAGCACTTCCCACCAACCAAGAAAAGGAACAAACCAAGAAGGATCAAACCAATACACAGTATTAGCAACCAAACCCTGAGCAGGACTCAAACCAAGAGGCTTAAGCAAACCAAACCAAATAAACACCATAGCTAAAGAATACTGAAGAAAAGAAACACCATGCACTTGCATCCAATGAGTGATATCTTTATCAAGAGTATTAAAACAATTATTAGATTTTTTAGCCATAATACACCTCTAAAGAAAAATAATGAAAAAGAATTATATAAAGGTTCTCATTTATACTGACGCATACTCTTCCACTCAATAAAAGACTTCAACAAACCAGGAAGTAAACCAGTAAAAACAACATTATTTTGTTCAAAGACCCCATGCCACTTCCCCAAACTAATAACCATAGGACGCTTATGAGAAACATACTCAGTCAAAGGTTGTTGAGCAACAAAATCCTTCAAATTATGCACAACAGAAGAAGCTTCCTTCTCAGCATTCTGAGCAGTCTTCTCTTCACGACGATCAGTCACATCACCAGCAACAAACATATGATCATACTCAAGAACTTGCAAATAACGATTTACTTTAATTTGATTACGCTCATTTAATTGCTTTTTAAAATTCTTCTTCATAAACTCAGCATTAGCCTTAATACCAGTACACAAAATAACCATATCAGTAGTAATCTTAGAACCATGATCAGTAAAAACAACATTACCTTTACGTTTATTTACTCTCTCACCAAAAATAATTTTAACACCGTGCTTTCCTAAAAACTTAGTAACATACTTAATAGTCTTAGGATGATTACGCTGTATCAAAGTATCACGAGAATGCACAATAGTAATTTCTTTCTCAAGATAATGCTCAGCAATTTCAGCAGCCAACTCAACACCAACCAAACCACCACCAATCAAAACAACTTTCTTAGACTCAGCCAAATGTTCAGCATAATCACGCAAATGAGCAGCACGAGTAGCATGCACAATCTCTTTCTCTTTAATAGGCAATTGATAACTAGAACCAGAAGCAATAATAACAAAATCAAAAGGAATCTTCTTTTTATTCCTCAAAATAACTTCATGTTCGCGTAATTCGTGCACACAACCCATAATAATCTTAGCACGTCTTAAATAATGATTATGGAGCACTTGAATTTTCTTCATATGAAAAGGCTCAACAATAGTTCTTAGAATAGAAGGAGTAAACTCAAAATAATCCTTACTGTCAATCAAAGTAACATTGAAATCTTTTTCTAAGTGTTTAGCAGCATAAGCACCAGCAAAACCACTACCAATAACAACAACACGCTTCATAGTAAAGAAGTAATCTTATTTGAGTATTTAAAATGAGTGTTTAAGTAAAAGAAAAATATAAAAGTAAGGAAAGAAAAAAAGAAGTATGCAAAAAACATGGTTAGTACTAGGATTAATTCTCTTAACAGGATGCATAGAAGAAACACCTTATAATTGTGAATTTAATGAAGATTGTGTCTCAACCTGTGGCATGAGATGTGTTAATAAAGACTTTGCAGTAGACTACAAAGATACTTGTGTAAACATCAGAGCATTTGATTGTAGTTGTGAAAAGAAACAATGTTATAGTGACGGAGAAGCACCTAAAAACTAATCATTGTTTATTTTTCAAAAATAACTTCATTGGTAAAACATTAATCCCAGGCATTTTTGTTTTAATAGGACACTGACTTTTAGCAATAGTTTTAAAACCAAACTGTTCATAAAAACTAACTAATTTTTTATTTTCTAAACGAACAAACACTTGACTTACCTTCTTACCAACAGCCTTTTTCATCAAAAACTTAAATAATTTTGATCCAAAACCCTTACCCCTAAAAGAACTCCTTACACACAACCCACGCAACTCAAAAACACCATCATGCAAACACAAACACCCACAACCAACAAACTCTCTTTGATAAGCAACAACAAAATTATCTAAATTATCATCAAGATACCAAGTTTGTAACTTAGAAGATTTTAAGAGAGTCCTAATACCCTTTTTATCCTTTACTTGAGCCTTTCTAAGTATTACGCCTTTCACTATACACATTATAACTATTTCAAAACATTTAAAGATTTCCTAAAACAATACAAAAAAACTCTACTTTTTAGATAATACCAGTAATAGTACCAATACCTAACAACACTAAACCAGCAACAGCAATCTCCACCTTATAAGGAATATGCATAATTTTTTTAGAAAACATAATAACCAAATAAATCTCAATCAAAGAAGCCAACAAAATACCAACAATAGCACCAATACTAGAAATTGAAGAACTCAAAAACAAAGGAGCATAAGCAATAACATCGTCAATAACAGTGATTAAAGAAGCAAAAAAACCAAAAATAAGCAATTTAGTAAAACGTTTAGTAGAAATACGTTCAAATTTAACCAACTTTTTCTCAACCTTCTCACGAGGCACAGTAAAAAAACCATCAAAATAAAGAAAAGCAGCCAACCCAAAAATAAGAAAACCAGTAATAAATCTAGCAAAAGCAAAATCACGAATAAGAGAAGCAAAGAAAAAAGCAACAATAATAGCACAAATAATAGCCAAAAGAGAACCAATAGAAAAAGCAATCCTACCCATACGAGTCTTAGTAACAGCAGATAACAAAGGAATATGAGTAATAGTATCATCAAAACCAGTGATAATCTTAACAAAAAACCCTAAAACAAAATATTTCAACACCATCTTTTAAGAGTTACTAACAAAACATTCTTTATAAAGCTTTTCTGTGGAGCCATTCATAATATTTATAAACTAGTCTTTAAACAAACAAAAGAATAAGCAGTAGTAGTTTAATCTGGTTAGAATGTTGCCTTGCCAAGGCAGCGATCTGGGTTCAAATCCCAGCTACTGCATATTTATTTCTTACTATAACTTCTATCGCTAACACGCCCACCATACATTGAAGCACGATTTAATGCTTTAAGGTTTTTCTTTCCTTGTTCTATTGTTTTAGATATTTTTACTATAGCTTCAAGACGAGCTTCTGCCAATTCCATTCCACGAAGAATTGGAAATCTACTACTAGGAGTTATCTTTCTTTCCCCAGATTCATAATCAACCATATTTTTTTACTTATTTTAAAACTATATAAACTAATAGTAGATCTATCATACTCTCGAAAACTATTTAAAGTTGTTTGGTTAATAATAAAAAATGCATAAAGTATTTACTGCAATGAAAGCATTCATTATTCATGATGGAAAAGTACTTCTTCTTCGAGAATCAACTAAATACAAAGATGGTGCAAATGCAGGCAAATTTGACGTTGTAGGTGGACGAGTAGAACCAGGCCAAAGGTTTGATGAAAGTTTACTAAGAGAAATTAAAGAAGAAACAGGACTCACAGTTACCTTAGGAAAACCATTTTTTGTTAATGAATGGAGGCCAACAGTACGAGGAGAACAATGGCAAATTATAGGAACATTTTTCGAATGTTTTGCAGATACTGATTAAGTACTGCTCAGTAAAGACCATGAAGAATTTACATGGATTAACCCAGAAGAATATGCTAATCATGAGCTCATTGACAACCTCCTTCCTGCATTCAAAAGCTACCTTTCTAATAAAAAACTATAAAAACAGAAGCATACCTGCAGAATCAAGAGTAGTTCATCAAGTTCTAGAGTTACTCCATCTAAGACGAAGACAATGACAATCTATAAGGTAGACAGACTATTAGCACACGTTTCTAGCAAACTGTTATTCACAGCAGTAAATCCAACAAACATAAGATCAGAACAAAAAAAAGTATTCAAAGATAATCATTACAACCCAGAATTCAATTACAGACCACCACCAAAAGACTTAATCAAATATAGAAATGCCTTAAGAAAATTAAAAATACCTAAAACAGTAGTTGGAAAAATATTGCATGAAAAAAGAGTAGAACTCTTAAAACAGATTTATTTAATAAAAACCATTGGAACAAAAGAATTTACTAAACACTCAATAGCAATTTATGAAAAACCAAACCAAGCATTAGTACAAAAAGCAAAACAATTACTAAAATTACCTCCAACTATTGAAGGAACTAAACTTGGAAAGATGAGTATAGTAAAAAAGTTCTTAGACTCTTGTGCAAATCATAAATTCACTTGTGAAGTTGTAGAAAAAGAAATGGCAGTAAAAGCAGCAGTCAATGCAAGAAAACGAAAAATTTATTTTAATCCCCACCATAGTTTTACAGAAGGAGACATCAAAAGATTAATTTTACATGAAGTAAGAACACACATTAGAAGAGTAGAAAATGCAAAAAAACAAAAATTACAATTGTTTGGTATAGGTTTTCCTTACTATCAATCAACAGAAGAAGGGTTGGCAGTCTATAATGAACATAAAGCAAAAGTACAAACAAATAGCATAATAAGACAATATGCAGGAAGAGTTATAGCAGTAGACTTAGCACTAAAAAACCCTTTTAATGTAGTATATACAACCCTCCAAAACTATTTCACAGATGAAGAAGCATACACTATAACACTTAGAGTGAAAAGAGGATTAAAGCACACAAAACAACCAGGAAGTCACACCAAAGACCACATTTACTTAAAAGGATTTTATATGATAAAAGAATTTGTTAGAAAAGGAGGAAATCTTAAAGATTTATATGTAGGAAAAATAGGAGTAGAACATGTACCTTTAATAGCAAAAATGCGAAAAGAGTTAGGAGAAAATAATGTACATTAAACAAATCTATAAAGACAAATATGAGCAATTAACCAATTGGAAAAAATATGAAACAATAATTAATCAATTTAGAAGAAAAAGTATAAGAGTAAATACTTTAAAAACAACAGTACCTAAATTAGAAAAAGAACTAAAAAAACAAGGGTGGAGTTTAACAAAAATACCTTGGTGTAAAGAAGCATACTACATAGAAGGGTTAAGAAGAGATATAGGAAATTTAGAAGAACATAAAGAAGGACATTTTTTTAGTCAAAGAAGCACTTCATTAGTTCCAAGCATAGTATTACAACCAAAAGAAACAGACGTAGTATTAGATATGTGTGCAGCACCAGGAGGAAAGACAACACACTTAGCAGCATTAATGAAGAATAAAGGAGCAATTGTAGCAAACGAACCAGTACCAACTAGAAGAAGAGAATTAGAAATAAATTTACAAAGATGTGGAGTGATGAACACACTAGTAACACAACAAAATGGGTTAACAATAAAAGATGTGCAATTCGATAAAATTTTACTAGACGCACCTTGCTCAAATAGTGGGTCATTAAGAGGGAATACGAAGAAAAGTGCAGAAATAATGCAACAATGGAGTAAAAATAAAGTAAAGAAATTTGCAAAACTTCAGAAAAAACTAATAAATCACGCTTATAGTCTTCTAAAGCCAAAAGGAGTACTAGTCTATGCAACTTGTTCCTTAGATCCAGAAGAAGATGAAGAAGTACTAGAAGACTTATTACAAAAAACAGATGCAAAACTGCAAACAATTAATTTACCAATAAAAACAACAAATAAAAAATATTGCAAAATTTGGCCACAAGATCAAAACACAGATGGGTTTTTTGTAGCAAAAATAACAAAGCCCTAGGAAGACCAGAAATAAATTCTCACAACTTTAGGAAACTTACCAGATAAAAAAACACTATCCGTATACAAAGAAACATTAAGAGGAAGATCACCAGCACAAGTATTTGCAGAATTACACACTTCACAAAAAGCAGTATACCCAAAAGGCTTATTGTCATTATCTTGTACAAAATCACTAACATTAAGACACACAGTTTCACATTTACCAACAGCAGCAGATTGCACTAAACAATCTCTGAGAGAAGGAGTAGTGCTTATTTGTTCTAAAATAAAAGCTTGAGATTCCATAACATTAGCTGGAATAGAAGGATCTTCTGAAAGAGATTTAGGAGTGAAATAAAAGATAAAAGTTAATATAAGAATAATAGCAATGGTTGCTTCCAATGTTTTAGCAAAACCTTTTTTGTTCATATTACCACACCCTCAAATTAATAGTTGCAGGAGCTCTTGAAGATCCAACAATTTCCCAGTATTTTAATTCTTTCACAATAACGTTAGCCTGAGGACCAGGCTCTTGACCACCAATAATTAAGGTATTATTAACACGAATAGAAAAGTCTTTCTCCTTAGGAAAATGCCAATCATCCCTAACTTGAGCATACTCCTTATTCTTTAAACTATCAATCAAATCAGAATCAACACCCTCTAAAGTTACAGTAGAACCTAATAAAGCATCACAAACAGCAAGGTTAGTAGGAGAAGGACAATTTATTGTCAAATCAGGTTGCGAAGGCAATGGATTAGAAGGTACCCAAACCAAAACAAAATTTCCATTACAACTACCAATAGAACAATCAAAAACTAAATTCCTAGTTGGAACAGTTATAGGCAAAAAACCAAATACAGCAGTAGAATCAACTTTTTTAAAAATCCAATCACTATTTAATTTAATCTTTAGTAAAGCATTATTATTAGTTGCATCCTTATTATTTAATTTTTTAACAAACAAAGGAGTCTCTTTAATAACAGAACCAGCATCCTTCAACAAATTAGTCTCTACAATATCTAATAAGTTATCACCAGAAAAAGCAGGTTCAGCGCCAGGTTTAAGGAAAACAAATAAAGCAACAACAATAATTAAGAATAAGCCCATGCTTAAAGCCCAATCAATATAATCCAAACCACGTTTATCTTTTATCATATTGTCCCCTTCACAACAGTCACAATCAAAGCAGCAACAGTCATTAAAATTAAAGAATGTAATAATCCATTCTTAAATGTACCTTCAGAAAATTTCCCAATCATAATACCAGCAAAAAAACCTTGAATCATAATTAAAACGAAGAAGACAGTGTTTAAATTATAAGTTTGTCCAGTAGACTGGAATAACCCACCTATACCAGATAATCCAGACTGTATAGATCCAGATAAACTTCCCAGTTTAGGGAATAACCACAATTGTAAAATCAACATAACAGCAATAAACACAAAGAACACAATGTATCCTTGTACAATCTGTGAAAACACGCTAGCTTTACGCTCTTCCTTCATTTTTTTGACATTTATAACAGAATCAACAACAGAAGAAAGAATGTCAGTAATATCACCACCACTTTGTTCGGCCTCAACAATAATAGAAATAGAACGCTTAATTACCTTATTATTAGTGTCTAAACTAAAAGTAGTTAGAGCCCTTCTAGTAGGAATGCCCCATTCAATCTGATTAGACAACTTTTTTAAAAAAGGATTTAAAGCACCAAAATCTTTTTGAGCAACATTACGAATAGAACGAGGAATCGAAACACCAGATTTAATAGACTCAACTAAACTTCTCATAAAATCAATAAACTTTAATTCAATATCTTTTTGTCTATTAGCCTCACGGAAAAAATCAACCCAAAATTGCAACCAACCAAGAGAGAAAGAAACAATTAAGATAGGTAAAAACCAACGAGTCTTCCAAAAGAAAAAGATGTCAGCACCAATCAAAGCTAAAGCTATAAAAATTCCCAACCAATAAATACCTTTAAATTTTCTTCCCATTTTATTCAGGTTGCACAATATTCAAAAATAAAATAAAACCAACATTTAATACTGGAATAACAAGATACGTACCAAAAGTAGCCAAAGTACCAACACTAAAACCACCAACAGCACCACCAAGAATATTAATAATAGCAAGAGTAACAATAAATAACAAAGGAGCAGCAATCAAAATACCAGTATACAAATCAGAGTAAGTAGCCAAAGATTCAACATACTTCTTTCTTTCCAAACGATAAGTAGTCATAGTGTCCTCAGCCATACTATTCAAATAAGATTTTAAACTACCACCAGATTCAACAGTAGCAGCAATACCGCTCAAAACATCCTTAAAACGCTTAGAAGGGGTAGCAGCAGCAACAGTCTTTAAAGCAGTTGAAAGATCATAACCAAATAAGTTAACATAATTCACAATCTTTTTTATTTCACTCTCTAAACCTTTATACTCTCCAGAATTCAATAATAAACGAAACATCGTAACAGGAGGAGCACCAGAACCAGCAATAGCAGCCATATGCATAATAGCAAAAGGTAAATCATTTTTAATTAATCTTCTTCTACCTCCAACAATTAAAGAAGGGTAAAGATATAATATAAAAAACATACAAACACTTAATATAATAGAAATAGCAATACTAGCCATAAATCCTATAAAAGTTGCTTTGAATAAAAACAAATTTAAAAGAACACCAGCAGCAAGAATAACAATGAAAGTGAGTAAAGAAGAAAACAAAACAATACTCATGTACGTACGAGCTAAAACTTTCATATCAGACATACGTAAAGAATGACGAATTTTCTCATAAAAATCAGGATAATTTTTGCTAACACTACTTGACAAAGCTCTGCAGAATATATTAGCAATACTACCAAAAAGACCAATTTTGTAAACAGTATAATCAATTTGAGTTAATTTCTTAATCCTCTCAGGCTTAGACAAACGCTTAAGAACTTCAGCACTCATACCAATATCTTTTAAATATTTTGTACGCTTAGTCTTTGATTGATAAACTCTTTTAGAAGGCAAAGGAACTTTTAATTCATTCACCACTTTGTTCTTTGTAGGAACTGAACCTTCCAAAGGTTCATCTAAAGCATCAACAATATTTTCATTCAAAAGTTCTAACTTATCTAATAAATGCAATAACTGCCTATTATACACATCCCTATGATCTTGCTCAGACTTTCCTTGTAAGAATCTCTCTAAGAGAATAGCATTATTACTAGCCTGCTGTAAAGAACGGAAAAAAGCATCCTTTCGATGATTTAAGGCCTTAATCTCCTCAATTAATGCAATAATTTTATCAACATCAGGTATAAACATTTTCTCGCTCTTCATCAATCCCCCTTTGAATCATATTAGTCAATTTGATAATATACAACTTAGTTTCAATAATTTTTTCTTCCAAGCGTTGGTCTAACATACCCTTTTCCATCTGCTCTTTCTTTTGGTTAAGTAAAAGAACATATTGAGAATACACATCCTTAATTGTGCGAGCATGCTGTGCAACCAAATCAAAATCCATTTTAGACAATACCAAATCTCCTCAAAACTTTATCAGGGGTTTTATAATACATGTCAATAACTTCTTGCACTTTACGGAAATCAACAATATTTCTTTTGTAAAGAGCCATTAACAACTTAGTACGATTAGCAAACTCTTTTTGCAAAGCATCCATAGACAAACCAAAATTCTTGACTAGTTTATCGAACACAACACTCTCCTTTTTAAAGAAAAAAGTATCAGAACGAGGATCCCACATAAAAGGAGTATTAGTTTTTACTTTTCCTTCAGTAACACTAACAATTTCATTAATACTCTTTAAACGACGTTCAGGTTCACCCTTAATTTTTACTTGAGCCATAACACAAACAACATCAATAATCTCAATCAAAGAAGGAGACAAATTAATAGGAGGAGTTTCTAAACGTTTAACCATGGTATCAACATCTTCAGCGTGCATAGTACAAGAAACAGCATGACCAGAAGCAGCACCTTGGAATAACACAAAAGCTTCTTCGCCCCTAATCTCACCAACAATAACATAATCAGGACGTTGTCTGAAACTCTCTTTTAGTAAAGTGAATAAATTAACTTCACCTAATTTTCCTTCAGCACCAACACCAGTAGCTTGCCGAGCAACAGAAGGAAGCCAATTTTCGTGACGGAGAGCTAATTCATGAGTATCTTCAATACTTACTATCCTAGCTTGGGGAGGAATGAAAAAAGCAAGACTATTGAGCAAAGAAGTCTTACCAGAGCCAGTACCACCAATTACAACAAAATTTGTTTCGTGTTCAATAAGCAACCACAAGAAAGCCAAAACCTCAGGACTAACAGTTTTTAGTTTCATCATCTTAATAGGACTAAAAGGTTCAGAAGTAAATTTACGAATAGTAAAAGTTGGTCCTCTTGTAGAAATATCTTCAGTGAAAGTAGCATTTATACGACTATTATCGGGCAAACGACCATCAAGCAAAGGATTAGCATAAGAAATATATTTACCACACTTCTGGGCTAACTTTTCAACAAAACTAGCCAACTTATCCATATCTTTAAAAACAATATTAGTTCTTAAATTACGAAACTTACGATGCACAATATACAAAGGAGTTTTTGCACCATTACATTCAATATCTTCAATGAAATAATCTTTCATCAAAGGCTGAATCTCATTTAAACCAACAAAATTACGATACACATAATACATTAATTTAGAAAAAGTTTTAGTAGATATTTTCACACCTAACTCAACCAATAATACACGAATGTTTTTTTCTAAATAAGCAATAATCACATCAGTACGTTTTACATTAATGAAAGATATGTTGATCAATTCTTCAATGCCTTTTTCAACACTCAACAAAATATTTTTTTCAACATCATCTAAAGGAGGTTCTTCAACAACATACACTAACTCATGTGCAGTGGGGTCCCAAAAAATATGAGCATAAGCATAAGGAGGAATTAAAGGGTAACGAAAATCAATCTTTGTTTTATCAGCAATATCTGGCAATGAAGGAATCTGTTGTTTTTCCTCAATTCTGAAGATTATATCACTCTTTTGTTGTGAAGGAATATCTTTAGTCTTTGCAGCCATATACTATACCTCTTTTTAATAGGAGAAACACTCTCTGTATTTTAAATAGTTTTCTACGCCACTAAATAGCACAAAAAACAGTTTTAAGTCATAATAATTGCAATTATAGGTTTATTTCCAGGAAGAGGAGTAAAAGTGCCAGTATGCTTAATTAAAGCAGTATACGTTCCTACAAAAGGGTTAGCAAAACTTGAGACTAAATCAATATCAATATTTGTATATTCTAAAGTTAGAACCATGTCGTATTTTTCTTCAACTAAAGTTTCTTTGAGTTCCATAGAAATAACACCTTCTTTGATTACTACACGATTTCCATGAGTACTAGGTTCTTGAATTATAGCAGTAGTATCTTTATTCCAAACAATCTTATCATCTGCTTTATTGATTACTAATTTTCCTTCAGTTACAGTAAAAGGAGATAATTCTCTTTGCGAACCAGGACCTTCATTACCAACAGTGCGAATAGTTTCATCTAGAGTGAATAACATGTTTTTAGTTTGAATGACAGTATTTCTATCACGCATTTTTTCAACCAAAGGAATAGCAGCACCCAAAATTAAACTAATAGCAACAATACCTAAAGTCAAATACAAAACTGCAGAAACCCAAATCGCACCCTTTTTTGTTAACATATAAATTACCTCTTAGAAAAGAACATTCCTTAAGGACTAGCAACACAATTCACAGCAGCTTCCCGAATAGCACTAGTACACAAAATATCATTACCACTCTTACCCTTAATAGTCGCAACAACATCAACCTTAGTAGCATCAGTCAAAGGATTTAAATCAGTATAAGGCTTCTTCTCACCAGACTTCAAACTATAATCAAGCTGAATAGGAGTCACAGCACCAGTAGTTGTATGCTTTCTCAAACGCAAAGCAGTAATGTCGATAGTTCCACGATTATCAATAGCAATATTTGCTCCAGTAGCATTAATACCACAATTCACTTCAATCTTAAAATCTAATTGATTCACACAAAGTAAAGCCTCCTCAGTAGAAGCATCAACCCTACCAGTTTGATCTTTAATAAAATCCAAACCCCAAGTCATAACTAAAGCAGCCAAAGCAACAGCAAAACCAATAAGTAAAACAGTTGCAATTAAAGGAGACATACCCTTTTTTTGTCTTTTCATTAAAGTTTTCAAGCTCATTCCTCTTTTTATAGTTTATTGCACTAAACACGATACGTTAATTTTTGTTCACTACAAGGTTGATATAACCCCTGAGCAATACGAATTTTAGGAATCACAATAATAGTTCCAGACCCACCATAACTAACAGTACCAATATTTCCAGGCTCAATTTCAGTATGCTCATCACGAGGATTGTCGTTTTCAATTAAAGTAAAAGAATCAATCTTACCCCTTCCTTTATTTTCAATAGTTAATTCACCACCACCATGATGAAGCAAATCAATCTTAATATCACTAGCACAATTTAATTTACTCAAAGCAACACCCTGACCTTTAGTAATTAACTCTTCACTATATTGCTCACCCCACAAAAAAACAATAGCACTACCAGCAACAACCATACCAATAATTAACACAGTAGCAATTAAAGGACCAGCACCTCTCTTATTCTTTATGGACATTTTTTTACCACCACTTTCCTAGCACTACACACAATACTGTTCTTCCCAACAGTAATAACAGGAATAATATCTGCATCTTGAGTATTCTCAAAGTTACTTAAACCTTGCGTTTTTTGTTCATTAACAGGAATAACCACCTTATAAGGTTCAATATGGCCTGGTTGTCTCACCCGAACCTCAGAAATAGTAAACTTCCCAGTATTAGTTAAGTTTAATCTAGGAGCTCCAAGACAATCATCTATTTTAGCATTAAAAGAAACATCACTACAACGAATATCACTCTCAACATTCTTAACAACATCATCAGTAGTAGTTTGAGCCTGAGTCCTCACCCAATTTCCAACCATAAGAGAAAGCCCAACTACAAAACCAATCAATAATACCCAAGAAACTAAAGGACTAATTCCTCTTCTAAAATTCATCTTGTTAAGTAATCTCTCCACCTTTAATAAAGTTCCCCTTCATAAACACCTTCCTTTGCTTATCTTTTTCTTCACGAGTAACAATCATAATCTCAGGATTGTCTTCAGTTAAAGTAATAACATATTCAATATCCTCAATAATGACAACTAACTTATTACTACCAACAGGAGGATTATTAGGAAGAGGAAGAGTGCACTCTTTAAAATTACTTAAAGTCACAGGAGCAGTGCTTATGTTTAAACCACCAAGAGAAACACTAGTCTTAATTTTATCATAACAACCCTTCAACACATTAGGAAAAGGATAATGTTTTAAAGTAATATCAGTATCTAAATAATTACCAACATACAAATGATTATCATACAAAAAAGCATAAATCAACCCAAACTCAGGATTTTTAGTCTTAGAAAAAGAAGTAAAAAGAACAGTAAATTTTAAAAATTTCTTAGCAAAATCAGCAGGATTAGTTTGTAACAAACCATTCACAAAATAAGAACTCTCACGCTCATAATTCTCAGACAACTCTTCAAAATCATCCTCAATAATAGTCTTCTTAACAACATTAGTTTGAGCAACTAAAGTAAACAAGATAAAACCAATAATCAAAGCTGCCAATAAATAAATCTGCCCTCTCTTTTGCATACAAAAACACTCATTTGTTGTTTTAAATAGTTTTCTAGCAAAGATATATAAAGAAAGAATAGTACAGTTTAGAAATGCAACTTATTTCTTGGAATGTCAATGGTATAAGAGCATGTATCAAAAAAGGATTCTTTGACTGGTTACAAAAAGAACAACCAGACATAGTTTGTTTGCAAGAAACAAAAATACATGAAGATGATATACCAGAAAATTTGAAGAATATAGAAGGATATCATAGCTATTGGCACTCAGGAACAAAAAAAGGCTATAGTGGCGTAGCAATACTAAGCAAAGAAGAACCATTATCAGTACAACATGACATAGGAGAAAATAAATTTGACGAAGAAGGAAGAGTTTTGATAGCAGAATATGCAAAATTTATTTTAATCACTTGTTATTTTCCCAACTCAGGAAGAGGAGAACATGGAAGGTTGGATTATAAATTAGACTTTAATAACCATATCTTAACACACTGCAACAAATTAGTAAAAGAAGGAAAAAACATCATATTATGCGGAGATCTAAACGTAGCACACGAACCCATAGACTTGAAAAACCCAAAAACAAACACAAAAACAGCAGGCTACTTACCAGAAGAAAGAGCATGGATGACAGCATTCTTAAAACAAGGATATATAGATACATTTAGACATTTCCATCCAGGAGAAGAAGGACACTATAGTTGGTGGAGTTACATGTTCCAAGCAAGAAAAAAAGATATAGGATGGAGAATAGATTATTTTTGTGTCAATGAGAAATTTTTAGATAAAGTTAAGAAAACAAGTATACTCAAAAAAGTAGAAGGCTCAGATCATTGCCCGATAGGACTAGAAGTAGAATGAAAAAACATTGGTTTAGAAGAAAAACATATGGGTACGGATGGTATCCACAAGGAAAAGAAGGATGGCTAATAATAGCAGGAGCAATAGTACTCATTATTATCGGAACATTAATTGCAGATAAAAACTTGCCTCTAGGTACAGTAATTGTCTTTGTAACAATCATCGCACTCATCATAACCTGCTATAAAACAGGAGAAAAGCGTAACAGTACTAAATATGATGATGACGAAGTAGAAATTGATGACTGGGATTTCAATGATTTAAAGTTCCTGAATTTTGACAATTATGATGAGTTCACCATTTTCCTAGATGATGCTGAAGCAGATTACGACAACGATAAGTGTGAGCAAATCTGTGATATTGAATTAGAATACGACTCTGGAAAGTGAGATGTTGAATGGGATTGTTAGGTTTTTTAATTAAGATATCCATATCATAATTATTATAAATATTTTTATGGCATGTGAATTCTTTATCTTCTCCAGCTCTCAGGGGTTTTCCGTCTTCAGCACAGGTCTGTTGACAGGTATCTCTTAATACTTCATTACCCTGACAGTCTGTTGGTTCAAAGCAACCAAACATAAAAGCAAAAGGTTTAAATAGTTCAGTATACTGAACAAATTGGTATAAAAATGTTCATAAAGAATAAGTGAGTGGCAAAAGTCGTAC
>DAVM01000004.1 GCA_002505585.1 Candidatus Woesearchaeota archaeon UBA489
ATTCCTCCTGCTAGTCCTCCTACAAAGTATGCTAAGATTTCTGGTATGCCATGAATAAAATATCTTAGAAGGCTTAAGGAATAAATATGAAAGTAGCCTGCTACATGGACAAAGCCTAGTTGTCCTGCGTAGGCACTTATGTGTTCCCTAAAGAATGTTCCTATGGCGGCACTTATTACTGATGCGTTCCATGTTAAAATAAAGATTGCTCCTGCTCCATAGAAGAATGCGAAGAAGACACAAAATAATAATACTTTTACGTTGTTCAAGAAGATTTGCATCCAGAGGTTACCGCTTCCTGTTGCTTCTGTTGTTATACTTTCTCCTGTTACTTGACTATTGATGCTTTTGATTGTGTCTGTTTGTGTTTTAAATGTTGGTTCTACTATGCTTGCTGGTAGAAAGATATAGGCTAAAGAGAATGCTAGGACAAATCCTAAAAAAAGAAAGACAAAGAAAGTGAGTGCTTTTCCGTGTTCTTTTAAGAGTGTTTTTTGTCTTGTTATGAGAGTGTCTTTTTCTTCTTCATAACGTAGTGTGTTGTACATTAAGGGCACACATGCTATGACTGTTAATAACACCATGACTATGCTTGCTTCATCTCTAAAAACCCATACTGCTAAAAAAAGCGCTATTGCTGCATACATCACACCTATGAAAAGAAGGTCCCAGGGTTTTTTTTCTGCTTTTTCTGGTGTGGCTAATGATTCTAAAACCATAGTTCTTTTTAGCGTTGTGTGATTTATATAGATTGTGTTTTAACTATAAAATGACGTGTGGTGAATTAAAAAAGAGATTTTATAAAGAAAGGATTGTATTTGTTCTTTTATGAAAAAGAAGAGGTTAATTTGTTTTGATTTAGATAATACTCTTATTCATTCTGATAAAGCTCATATTGCTGCTTATCATTTAGCTTTTAAGAAGAACGGTTTAAAAAAGGTTAATGAAAGGTTATTAAAGAAAAAGTTTGGTCGTGTTGGGAAGCTTATTGTAAGAGAGTTGTTTCCTTCTTTGAGTAATACTAAAATTAATAAGGTAATTAAGGATCATCATTATTTTTTGATTAAAAAAACTTATAAGTTTGCTAAGCCTATTGCTGGTGCTAAGAATGTTTTGAAACAGTTAAGAAAAAATTTTAAATTGGCTATTGTTACTAATTGTAGTTCTGAGACTTTGAAAGTTTTGATGAAGAGTACGGATATTAAGAAAGAATGGTTCAGTGTTGTTATTGGTCATGATAATGTTTTGCATCCTAAGCCTGCTCCTGATGAAATTTTAAAGGCTGAAAAGTTGTTGCATTTGGATGCTGATTTTATGGTTGGTGATACTCCTTTTGATATTATTGCTGGTAAGAAGTCTAAAACTAAAGTTATTTCTGTGTTGACTGGTAATCATTCTAGGGCTATGTTACAAAAAAAGAAACCTTTTAAGATTATTAAGAGTGTTAAGGATTTATTGAAGGTTATTCAATAAATGTTTTTGAGAAGTGGATTTTTTTCTACTATTGCTGTTTTGTGTATTTTGAGGTGTCCGCAATATTCGTCTTCCATGATTGCTTCTGATTCTAGTATTTCTAGTTTTTTTGTGAATATTGGTCCGTCTACTACTAAACTGTCATAGTGTCCGCCTTCTGCTCCTACGTGGAATCCATATTGTTCTGATAATTTTTGGAGTTCTTGTAAATTTTCTTTTGTTAGTTTTTTTCCTAACCATGGTTTGCCTAGTCCTTCTACTGCTACTTGTGTTACTCTAATGTCATAGCCTTTTTCTACCATATCTTGTACTAAGTTTTCATGTTCTTTGCCTGTGTGGCTTGCAAATACTTCTACTCCTAGTGGGAAGACTGCTTCTCTGACACTTTTTATTTGTGTTTCTTGTAGTCCTACTCCTCCTAGGATTATTGCATCTACTGGGTTTTTTTCTACTATTTGTCTTACTATTTCTGCTTCTTGTTCTGGGTCTGCAACATCGCAGGTTTCATAAATATGCTTTATTCCTAATATTTGTGCTAGATCTTTTGTGTGTTCTACTGTTGCATAATGATACAAATAACAGTCGTTTCTTGTTGGTTTAATTGATAATAAGTACTTTATTTTCCATTTTTTTTCGAGACATTTCTCTATAGCATAAGTACTATCCTTGCCTCCTGAGTACATCACGGCTACTTCCATAAGAAGATTTATGCTAATAAGCTTTATAAATGTTTTCCTTAATGGTAAGATTAAAGTAAGAGCTAAGTTAGGACTATTACAGAGGATATTGATGAAGCCTGAATTTAAAAAAAACATTGTTGTTTTTATAGTAGCACTCATAATCATGTTTTTTTTCATTGAGATTATTTTGCATTTAACTCTTCCTGCTTATTATGGTATTCCTCCTTATACTTTTGTAGAGGATAGTGAATTAGATTATATTCCTAATCCTAATTTTAAGGGTATTGTTGTCAATAAAGAACATGCTCGAAATGAGTTACCTGTTGTAATTAATAGTTTTGGTTTTCGTGATAAAGAGTTTGTTAAAGAAAAAGGTGACGTTCTTCGTTTAGTTACTATTGGTGATTCTGAAACTTTTCCTGATACTTTGTTGGTTGAAGAGCAGTATGGAAAAGTTGTTGAAGTTTTAACTAATAATAAAGTTGAATCTTTAAATCTTGGTGTTTCTGGGTATGGTACTCTGCAATCTTTTAATTTTTTTAAGAGGGTTGGTGAACAATTTGATCCTGATGTTGTTTCTTATTTGTTTGTCCCTAATGATATTTCTGAAAATGTACAGTCTAGATATGCTTTGATTAGTGGTTCTCGTGTGCAGGCTGATTGGAAGAATAAAAAGGGTATGGCTAAAGTTCAAATTTTTGTTTATCGTAATAGTTTTATTGCTAGAGAATTGTATCGTTTAACTAGGTCTTCTGCTGTGTTAGATACTCAAGAGAATCCTAAGTTAAATGAAGTTAATTGGGATATGATGTATAATACTTTGCAAGAGATGCAAGAATATTTTTCTAAAGAAGATATTAAATTTGTTGTAATCATTAGTCCTTTTGAAAATGAAGGAGAGAATAAAGAGATTGAGTCTCGTTTACTTGCTATTCTTAATGAATTAAATATTGAATATATTAATCCTACTGAAGAATATATTATTCGTGGTGGTAAAGAATTTTTAAGGTGGAAGTATGATTCTCATTTAAACAGTATTGGACATAAATTGCTTGCTGAGTTACTAACTACTCATCTTTCTTAATAGTGTGTTCTTTTACTGTAAATTCTCCTTTTTTTGCGCTTATAACTACTTCATCATCTATAGTAAATCCTGTTAAATCTGTTAAATATTTTGGTAGTTTTATCATACCATTCATAATATGCAGACTTACAAAGCTTTGTGTTAGATCTTCATTCATTATGGTTCTTACATCTGGACTTTTGTCTTTCTTTGCATGGAATATTTTTGTATTTTCATAGAGTGTCTTTGCTATAAGGTTTGCAACGTTTGTATTTGTATAATGTGTTATGCCTTCTAGTCCTGGTGAAAGGTTTACTTCTA
>DAVM01000020.1 GCA_002505585.1 Candidatus Woesearchaeota archaeon UBA489
GTATCACCTAATGGTGTTTTTTCGTTATCTCCAAAGTAGGTTGTTTTTACGTGTGCGTATTGTGATAGTGTTTCTTGTAGTTGTGTTATCTCTTTTTTGTTAAATGCTGTATATGATGTTGAATTATCTATTAAAACTGTTAATGATGCATCTCCTTTACTGAAGAGTGTTGAGGGTAAGTTTGGTGTTGCTAAAGTTAGGATTAAGAGTGTGTATAAAATGAATCTTGAGATAAAGAACCATTTTTTTGCTTTTTTCTTTTTGTACCATTCTTCTCTTGTTACTTTAACAAAGTCTATTTTGATGATAATGTATAATATGATGAATGCTGGTATTATCCAGTATAAGAGTGTTGGGTCTTCAAAGAATTTTTGTGCAGTGGTTGTAAATGTCATTAAATTTCACCTCTGCTTTTTGTTGTTAGGAGTTCTATGAAGAGTAATAAAAATAAGAGTAAGATTATTGGTGTTGTTAAAGAGTATCTTAATGCTGCTGTGGTTGTTTTTTTCTCTGTGTTTTTTGTTAGTGCTGTTTTTGCATTTAAGTTTGATTCTAATTCGCTCATGAGGCTTGCTGCGTAAATTTGGTCTTCTGATTTGTAAATACCTTTTTCTTCAAAAATAATGATGTCTGTTGTTATGGTTCTGCTTGGTGTGCTAATTTCTTTTTTTGTTGGTAAGCTTATGATTGTTCCTGTTGGTATGTTTACATCGTTTATGTCTGTTGCTTGTGCTAAGTATTTGATTAAATTTGTCCAGAAGATTGGGTAGGATGGGCTAAATTTGAAGTCGCTTTGGTCTTCTAGTATGCCATAATAAACTATGTTTCCTTGTCCTTGTGGTGTGAGGGTTACTATTACTCCTTCTTCTGCTTTTGCTATGCTTATTCCTTCTAATGTTGTTGTTGCATAATATCTTTTAACACTTCCGAAGGTTATGTCTTTAGTGAATTTTGTTAAGTGTTCTATAGTTACTACGCTTTCTCCTCTAATTCCTCCTAAAGTGAATGGTAAGAGTTTTCCATAGTTTATTGCTGCTGAGTTTTCTTGCATGTAGATTATGACACTTGCTCCTTGTTCTACACTTTCTTGTAATTTGTTAGTCAGACTTGTTCTTAATTCTCTTACTGCTCCGATTATGTATATATCATAGCCACTTATGTAAGAGCTTGATCCTGTTACATCTAATT
The DNA here is from genome assembly GCA_002505585.1 of Candidatus Woesearchaeota archaeon UBA489. Lineage (GTDB taxonomy): Archaea > Nanobdellota > Nanobdellia > SCGC-AAA011-G17 > UBA489 > UBA489. The sequence continues at coordinate 1,189 of DAVM01000020.1, forward strand.
GTATGTTTGTTGCTGCTGTTAGTGCTGTTTGTAGGTAGGTTGAAGGACTATCACTTATTAGAAGAACTTTTACTTTTTTTACTTGTGGGAAGGTGATGTATGCTTCATTGTCTGGTAAAAAATCGTCTTTTTCTATTAAGGTTAGTGTTGTGGGTTTTTGTGGTGTTTCAATTGTTGTTGTTTGTGTGCTTTTTGCATCTATCACTAGTTTTTTTTCTTTGTTTCCAATGATTAGAGTGGCTTTTTGTGCTTCGTTGTTGTAGTTTTTTACGCTTATGATGGTTTTTTCTTTGCTTACGTCTAGTCCTACTATACCTATATTTTTTACTTCTTCAAGTATTATTGGTCTGAATAAGACGGTTATTCCTTTGTCTTCTAGTGTTTTTTTTGCTGTTTGTACGTTTACTGTGCTTGTACTCAAAAAATCACTTAGGACTATGATTTTGTCTTTTTTTCCTGTTACATGTTTTTCTGCTAGATTTATTGCTTCTCCTATACTTGATCTACTGTCTGTTGGTTTCAATTTATTCAAGTATTTTGTTGCTTCTCTTTTTGTTGCTTTTTTGAGTACTGTTCTTGGTGTGTTGCTTATTATGATAATTGTGTTTGTTTTTCCTAGGTTTTCTTTTGCTTCTGTTATGATTGCTTCGAAGACTTCATTGTTGTGTGCTTGTGTGCTTGCGCTTGTGTCTACTAAGAGTATGGCATTTTCTGTTAAAATACTTCCTCCTAGTGTGGTGTAGGGTTCTAATAAATAGAGTGAAAGGAGTAACAATATCAATAATTGTAAGAGGAATAGCCAATTTTTTACTAATTTTTGAAAGAAGGATTGTTTTGCATGACTTGTTTTTGATTTCATGAAGAACATCAATGAGGGTACTTCTATTTCTTTTTCTTTTGGTCTTACTATGTAGAGTAAGATGAGTGGTATAAAACTAAGAAAAGCTAGCCAGCCTAGTGGTTGTTCAAATCCAAATAATGCCATAACTTTTTAGTGATAAGTCGAAATTTATATAGATTATGTTGCTGGAGAAGAAGGTTATAACAAATCTCTGATTTTTTCTATGTGTTCTGCTACTTTGTGTCCGTTATCTGTTAGGCTAATTGTTTTAATTCTTCCTTGTTTTTCGAAGTCTACTAATTTGGAATCTTGCATTTCTTGGAGAATTTTTACTGCGTGAGAATATGTGCAATCAACTTCTTTTGCAAGCACTGAACCGTATCTGTTTTTGTTGTTATTTCTTAATGCGACTAACATCATTGCTGGTTTTTTTCTAAAAAATACTTCAAAGATATCTTTATTTTTGTTCTTCAATATTTTTGCCCCCGATATTTCAATATTTAATGATGTTATTCTAACTGATATTTAAACCTTTGCTTTTGAGTCTCTATATCGTAATCTATAGTTGCAAAACACGTCACTTTTTTGATTTTGCTTAATACTTTTAGACAGGAAAGGTTTATATAAAAATGTTCTGTTATCTATTATACTATGTTAAGCATAAAATTCATCAAGGATCAAGATAAAAAAATCAAGGCTGATTTGAAGAAGAGGTTTCAAGAAGATAAAAGTAAATTGGTTGATGAAATTATTGTTGCTTATGATAAATGGTTGCCTCTAAAAAAAGATGTTGAAGCTTTAAGACACAAACGTAATGTGCTTTCTCAAGAAGTAAATCAATTAAAGAAGGCTGGTAAGGATGCTTCTAGTAAATTAAAAGAGGTTAAAGCTATTCCTGGTAAGATTGCTGCTTTAGAGGTTAAACAAAAGAATTTGCAAGAACAAATGGATAATAATCTACTTCAAATTCCTAATATAATGCATCCTAAAGTTCCTACTGGTAAGGATGAAACTAAAAATAAAGTGTTGCGTAAGTGGGGGGTTATTAAAAAAGTTGATTTTAAGTTAGTGAATCATGGTGAGTTAGTTGAAAATTTAGGTCTTGCTGATTTTGATGCTGCTAGAAAAAATAGTGGTCATGGATTTAATTATTTGTTTGGTGATTTGGCTTTACTTGATTTTGCTTTGCAAAAGTATGGTTTAGATTTTTTGTTAAAGAAAGGTTTTACTCCTGTCATCCCTCCTATGCTTCTTCGTCATAAAACTTTACTCAGTGTTTTAAATGGTTTGGAAGATTTTAAAGATGTGGTGTATAAGATTGAAGATGAAGATGCTTTTTTGATTGGTACTGCTGAACATCCTTTGGCTTCTTTGTTTGCTAACAAAACTCTTTCCCTTGAACAACTTCCTTTAAAATTATGTGCTGTTACTCCTTGTTTTAGGAAAGAAATTGGTAGTACTGGTGTGGATACTAAGGGATTATTCAGGATGCATCAATTCAATAAAGTGGAACAAGTGATTTTTAGTTCTGCTGAAGATTCTTTTAAACATCTTGAAGAGATGCAATTAATTACTGAGAAGTTTTTTCAGTCTTTAAAAATCCCTTATAGGGTTGTTGAAATTTGTTCTGGTGATTTAGGTGCTAAGTTTGCTCGACAATATGATATTGAGGCTTGGTTTCCTAGACAAAAGGCTTATCGTGAAGTGACTTCTGCTGGTAATTGTACTGATTTTCAAGCTCGGGCTCTAAACACTAAATATTTGGATAAAAAGAATGAAAAGCAGTTTGTGCATATTTTGAATAATACTATGGTTGCTACTTCTCGTGCTATGGTGGTTATTTTAGAGACTTATCAACAAAAAGATGGTTCTATTAAGGTGCCTACTGTGCTGCAAAAGTATATGGGTGGCTTAAAGAAGATTGGTAAGAGATAATTGTTGCTAAACATTTTTATAGTATTTTCTTTATTCTTGCTTTACAATGCCAAAGAACTGTGAGTTGTTGATTGCTGAGAAGCCTACTAGTGCTAAGAAAATAGCTGAGGCTCTTGCTGATTCTAAGCCTACGAAGCATGTGAATCAGAAGATTGCTTATTATGAATTAATGCATAAGGGAAAAAAGATTTTTGTTGCTTGTGCTGTTGGTCATTTGTATGGTTTAAAAGAGAAAGAGAAGAATGGGTGGAAGTATCCTACTTTTAGTTATGAGTGGAAGCCTATTTTTGAGGTGCAAAAGTCTGCTACTTATACTAAGGCTTATATTGCTACTTTGAAAAAAGTTTCTAAGGAAGTTGATGAGTTTACTGTTTGTACTGATTTTGATGATGAGGGTTCTGTTTTGGGTTTTAATGCTGTGCAGTTTGCTTGTGGTCAAAAAGATGCACATCGTATGAAGTTTTCTACTTTAACTAAACAAGATTTGATTGATTCTTATGAACATAAAATGAAGTCTTTGGATTGGCCTCAAGTAAATGCTGGTGTTACTCGTCATGAATTGGATTGGATTTATGGTATTAATAATTCTCGTGCTTTAACTCTTGCCATTAAGTCTGCTGGTACTTTTCAAATTCTTTCTACTGGAAGAGTGCAAGGTCCTGCTTTAAAAATTATTGTGGATAAAGATCGTGAGATTAAAAAGTTTAAGCCTGTTCCTTTTTGGCAGTTAGAATTACAAAGTACTTATAAGAAGGCTGTTGTTGTTGCTTGGCATAAGGAAGGAAAGTTTTGGGAAAAGAAGAGTGCTGATACTATTTTCAAAAAAACTCAAGATAAGAAGGCTGTTGTTGCTGATGTTAAGAAAAAAGAATTAATACAAGCTCCTCCTTTTCCTTTTGATTTGACTACTTTACAAACTGAGTCTTATCGTTGTTTTGGTATTTCTCCTAAAGAAACTATGTCTTTAACACAAAGTTTGTATGTAAACGGATACATTAGTTATCCTCGTTCTAGTTCTAATAAGTTACCTTCTTCTTTAGGATACAGAAATATTATCTCTAATTTGAGTCGTCAAGAGAAATATCAAGAGTTCTGTATTCCTTTAATGAGGAAAAGTAAATTAGTTCCTAATGAAGGTCCTAAATCTGATCCTGCACATCCTGCTGTGCATGCTACTGGAGAAATTCCTAAGAAATTAACTGAGCGTGAAGCTAAAGTGTATGACTTAATTGTTCGAAGAACTTTAGCTACTTTTGGTGATCCTGCTAAGAATGAAACTATGACCGTTACTATTGATGTTAATTCTGAACCTTTTATTGCTAAGGGTCAAGTAAATATTGTTCCTGGTTGGTATACTATTTATGGCAAATATGTTAATCGTAAGGATGAAGAACTCCCACCTTTACAAGTTGGTGATGAACTAAAAAATCCTAAGATTACTTTGCACGAAGACGAAACTAAGCCTCCTAAACATTACACTCCTGCTTCTATTATTAAAGAATTAGAAAAAAGAAATTTAGGTACTAAGGCTACTCGTGCTACTATTATTGATACTCTCTATCAAAGAAGTTATATTAATGAAAAATCTATTGAAGCTACTAAACTTGGTGTGACTACTGTTGAGACTTTAGAAAAATTTTGTCCTGAAATTCTAGATGAACAATTGACTCGTCATTTTGAGGAAGAAACTGAATTAGTGCGTCAAGGTAAGAAAGAGAAGAAAGATATCTTAAAAGAGGTTGAAAAGGTTTTAACTAAAGCTTTAGCTCACTTTAAAGAGAATGAAAAAAAGATTGGTGAAGCATTATTAAAAGCTACGCAAGAAACTCGTACTACTTTGAACAAGATTGCTCCTTGTAAGACTTGTAATAAGGGTGACTTAATGATTCGTTACTCTCCTCGCTTCAAATCTCGTTTTGTTGGTTGTTCTGCTTATCCTAATTGTAAAGCTACTTATGGGCTTCCTCAAGGATTACCCAAACCTTCTAAAAAAGTTTGTAAAGAATGTGAATTTCCTCAAGTTACTGTTATTCGTCAAGGCAGACGTCCTTTTGAGTATTGTATTAACAAAGAATGTAAGTTAAAGTTGGATTGGGTGAAAAAGCAACAAGAGAAGATTGCTGAAAAAGAGAAAACTCCTAAATCAAAAAAGAAACCCTCTGTCAGTAATCGTAAAAAGTGATTCTTTTTCTTCTGGTTTTCTTAAGATAATTTTTCTTTGTGGTTCTTTTTCTAGTTCTATTATTCTCTGACTTCTATTTACTAATATTTCTCCTCCTACCATTTTTATTTTTTTCTCATCAAAGCTTGAGTATACTTGGTTGCTTACTAATACTGGTATGGTTCTAGAAATTTGTTGTAAGTGATTTAGTTGATTCATTAACATTCTGTTTCCTAACTCTGGTCTATTTTTCATAAACCTTCTATAGTAATAACCTATAGTGTCTACAATTATTAAAGAAATATTTCCTTTTTCTACTAGTTCAGCTAAATTTTGTATTTTAGTATGTTGATCTTTAAAACTATTCGGTGTAAATATAATTATTTTTTCTAAGTATTGTTTATAATTTTCCCCTGCTAATTGTTTAAACCTTTCTATAGAGAATCCTTTTTCTGTGTCTATGAAGATGACTTTTTTTCCTTCTTTTGCGTGTTTAATTGCTATTTCTAAACAAAGGCTTGTTTTTCCTGAGCTTGGTACTCCATAGATTGCTGTTAATTCTTTTTCTTGAGTATTGAAGAATTGATTTAAATTTATCATAAGTATATGATTGGTCAGTTGTTTAAATGGTTTTGCTCGTTTTTCCAAAACCAATACATTTATATACACTTCATATACACATCTCTGTATACACAATGGCAGATATATTTGGAGCATCTATTGTTTGTGATGCTTGTAATCAAAAGATGGAGAAGGGATTTATAGCTCGTCAAGGCTTTAAACTAAGAGCCTGGAAGTGTAATGATTGCACTAAGCAATGGATCCATCCAACAGACCAACAAGATTACGAGAATTTTTCTCGTTTGAAGGACAAGCAGTTCCAAGTGAAACTCCGTTTAGTGGGTAATTCCTACACAGTTTCCATTCCTAGGGAAATTATTGAGTTTGAAGAAGAAATGCAGAGAGAAATGAAGGAAATGAACAAGTTAATTAACATGTCTTTGGAAGGTCCGGACAAATTAAGTCTTTTTTTCTCTAGAAAAGTAAAAAGGTTTATTAATGAAGACAAAGAGGAACAACAACAATGACAGAAAAAGAAGTTAATTTGAAGGTACAGGAGGCTTTACAGGAAGAAGCTTACAAGGGTATTGTTAGAATTGACTCTCAAACTATGCGCCAAATTGAAGTGAAAGCTGGTGACATTGTTGAGATTGAGGGTACTAGAAAAACTGTTGGTATTGTTGATCGTGCTTATCCTTCTGATATTGGGCAATCTATTATTCGTATGGATGGTATTCTTCGTCGTAATGCTAAGACTGGTATTGGTGAATCTGTTATTGTTAGAAAGACTGAAGTAAGAGAAGCTAAGTCTATTATTGTTGCTCCTGCACAACAAGGTGTTATGATTCAAGCTAATCCTAATATTTTCAAGCAAGGGTTGTTAGGACGTGCTGTTGTTAAGGGTGACATTATTTCTTTAGGTGGCGCTCGTCGTAGAAGAAAGACTATGTCTGGCTCCCCATTCGAAGATATTTTTAATGTCTTTGCTGAAGATGCTTTTCTCGGTAACTTTGGTTTTGGTAGTTTAAAGTTTGTTGTTGCTGAGACTAATCCTAAGACTGCGATTATTATTACTGAAAATACTGAGGTTCGTGTTTCTTCTAAGACTGTTGAAGTTTCTGAAGAGAAGGCTATTGATGTTACTTATGAAGATATTGGTGGGTTAGAAGACGAACTAAAAAAAGTTCGTGAACTTGTTGAACTTCCTTTAAAGAATCCTGAAATTTTTGAACGTTTAGGTGTTGAACCTCCTAAGGGTATTTTGATGTATGGTCCTCCTGGTACTGGTAAAACTTTACTTGCTAAGGCTGTTGCTAATGAGTCTGATGCTAATTTTATTTTGGTGAATGGTCCTGAACTTACTTCTAAGTTTTATGGTGAAACAGAAAAAAGAATTCGTAACTTATTCGAAGAAGCTGAAAAAAATGCACCTTCTATTATTTTCATTGATGAAATTGATGCTATTGCTCCTAAGCGTGAAGAAACTTATGGTGAAGTTGAGCGTCGTATGGTTTCACAATTACTTACTATGATGGATGGTTTAAAGTCTAGAGGCAGAGTTGTTGTTATTGGTGCAACTAATCGTCCTAATTCTTTAGATCCTGCTTTAAGAAGACCTGGTCGTTTTGATAGGGAAATTAGTATTGGTGTGCCTAACAAAAAGGGTCGTTTAAAGATTTTAAAGATTCATACTCGTAACATGCCATTAAAGAATGTTAAATTAGAAAAACTTGCTGAAGTTACTCATGGGTTTGTTGGTGCTGATTTAGAATCTTTAGCTAAAGAAGCTGCGATGGTTGTTATTAGAAGAATTCTTCCTCGTTTAAAACAAGAAGATGCTGCTATTCCTCCTGAAATTTTAAAAGAACTCCAAGTTTTAGATGATGATTTCAAAATGGCATTAAAGTCTGTTCGTCCTTCTGCATTACGTGAAGTGTTAGTTGAAGCTCCTAATGTTAAATGGGAAGATATTGGTGGTGCTGAAGGTTTGAAACAACAATTAAAAGAAGCTATTGAGTGGCCTCTAAAAAGTCCTGAGATGTTTACTCGGTTAGGTATTAAACCTCCAAAAGGAATCTTAATGTATGGTCCTCCTGGTACTGGTAAAACTATGTTAGCAAAAGCAGTCGCTAATGAATCTGAAGCTAACTTTATTTTAGTGAAAGGTCCTGAGTTATTGAATAAATTTGTTGGTGAGTCTGAAAAAGGTGTTCGTAAGATTTTTGAAAAAGCTAGACAAACTGCTCCTACGATTATTTTCTTTGATGAAATTGATGCTTTAGTTCCTATGCGTGGTCTTGATACTAGTTCACAAACTACTGAAAGAGTTGTTAATGCTATGTTAACTGAAATGGATGGTTTAGAAGAATTAACTGATGTTATTATTTTGGGTGCTACTAATCGTCCTGATTTAATTGATGCTAGTTTGCTTCGTCCTGGTCGTTTTGATAGGATTATTGCAACTACTGTTCCTAATAAAAAATCTAGAAAAACTATTTTAGAGATTCATACTGCTGATATGCCTTTGGCTAAAGATGTTGAATTAAATAAATTAGTTGAAAAAACTGAAAGTTTTACTGGTGCTGATCTTGCTGGCATGTGTAAGGAAGCTGCTATGCTTGCTTTAAGAAAAAATAAGGAAGCTAAAGAAGTTAGTATGGAACATTTCGAAGAAGCTTTGAAGAAACTTCGTCCTTCTTTACGTGAAGAAGACATTAAGAAGTATAAAGATATTGAAGAGAGTTATTTGAGAAAAGCAAGAGCAAGTAAAGTAATTCCTGCTCCTACTTATTTAGGTTAATCTTATGTAGTCAACACACCTTTTCCTACTTCTAGTGTGTGTTCTTTTTGGCTTACTAACCCTCCGGTTTTTTCAGGCAACTCAGGATATTGTCTTATAACTCCTTCTTTTTCTAAGTATCTCAACACAAAGTTTGCATTTTGTAGGTGTTGTACCCATCTTCCTGAGAATGGTAGTGTTTTGTATTCTTCTTGTAAGTGTGCTATCATTCTTCTTGCACTGTCTAGTCTTACTGGTTTTAAATTAATGAGTCCAAATATTCCTGATGGTTTGCCATCTTTAACAAATCCTTCTCCATCTGTTGCGAATGGTTCGATTGCTATGTGTTGTCCTTCTTCTAATTTTGTTTGATCTCCATTGTCAAAGTTTGGTATGGTTGGTGCTGTGTGTACTGTCCACATGTCTACTCCGTGTCCTGATAAGTTTCTTATTGGATTAAATCCTGCGCTTGTTATTACATCTTCTACTGCTGCTCCTATTTGGCATAATTTTACTCCTGGTTTCACGACATCTATTGCTGCTTGTAATGCATCTTCTGCTGCTTTGATTAATTTTGCGTGTTTGTTAGTTCCTATTTCTACTGTTATTTCTGTATCTGTTACAAAACCATCTATGTGTGCTCCTAAGTCTAATTTTACTATGTCTCCTTTTAGTAACACTTTTGTATCGTTTGGGAATGGTGATGCGTGTGCTGCCATGTTGTTGACGCTTATATCTACTGGGAATGAGGGTTTTCCTCCTAGTTCTCTTATTTTTGCTTCTACTTTTTCTGCTATATCTAGGTGTTTTGCTCCTTCTTTGCAAAGTCCTTTTCCGTAGTCTCTTGCTTGTGCGCTAATTTTTGCTGCTTTTTCCCAGTTGTCCATTTGGTGATTTGATTATTTGTTGGTTTATATAATATTCTATAGCTTAATTTTTACCTTTTTTTAGGCATTTTTTAGTAATGGGCACTACTTGGAGATTGTAGGTAATTCTATCTTTTCTTGTGTTTAGAGTGGTTTAAGCATACTTTTTTATATGAGGGGTTTTTCTTCTAGATAGAAAAGTTTATAAAGTAATTAACTACTTATAAGTAATCAAAATGACTAAGTTATTAAGAGATTTGGGAATTGCTGCAATTGCTGCAATAGCTGGCTTAGGAATAGCTTATGCAATAACTCGTGCGCCTAAAAACCCAGTTAAACAACCTTCTTCAATTCAAGAAATCCTTACAGAAAATCCAACTCCTCAAGTTCAAGAACCTGTTGGTAACTTCACTCCTACTCGCATTCACCAAGCTCATGATTATAGGGCTGGACGAACAGCAAATGTTGACGAAATTGTTTTACATACTACTGAGGGAACTCCTCTTGGTGCTGAAACATGGTTAACTTCTGCAAGTGGATTAGAAGTAAGTGCTCATTATTTAGTTTGGCCAAATGGAGATATTGTACAAATGGTTAATCCTGCCGATACAGCTTGGCATGTTCGTGGACATAATGCAAGATCTGTTGGTATTGAAATAGCTGGATATTTTAACAGACCTATTACTAATCAACAAGTAACAAGAACTGCTGAACTTGTTTCTCATTTGTTAAATCAATATGATTTACAACCAACTGCAATTCGTGCACATTCACAACTTGATCCTTCAAGAAGAAGAGATCCTGGAACTGAAAATTTTAATCGTGTCATCACAGCAGTTAACCAAGATAGAAATCGTTAAAACTTTTTTAAATCTCCGTTCTTAGGAATAATGTTATGTTCTGGTTTAAACACATAAGTGTGATTATGATCAAAGTATCCACATCTAAAGTTTTCTAATGGTATTCCTGTTCTTATGCTTAACATGATTGCATAAAAATATACTTGTGTTGATGCATATTTTTCTTTATGTGCATTAGGTTTGTAATCCCATATCCAAATATGTCCATTTTCTATTCTTACTAAGTCTATATGTCCTGATAAGGTTTCTTCACTATTAAAAATTGTTTTGTACCCTTCTAATTCTTTTGCATGCAACCAAATAGGAACTTCCATTGCAATAGTATTGCTATCATTCTCTAGCATAAACACTTGCACTTTTGAATGTGCATCTTTATATCTTTCTTTATTAGTTTCTAATCCCCATCCTGCTAAACTTGCTACTTCATGTCCTTGCACATAACTAACATCAAAAGGAACTTTAAACTTTAGTGCACTACTCCTTGGCCCTCCATTATTAAAATGATTATCTGGACAGTCATGGAAGACTTCTTGCATATATTTGTGCAACCCATCAAATCCATTACAGAGCTCTTGTATCTTCTTTTCGTGTACTCTATAACAATAAAATCCACCGCTATGATTGAGAACTGTTTGACTTATCACCACTTTTATTGTTAGTTTTAAAGAAGGGAATATAAGGTTTTCTAAACTGCAGGGTTTATATAGGATTATCTTAATTTCTTCAATATGAAAACTGAAGTAAGAAAAAGCAATGCTAATGTTATAGCTAATGCAGCTAAACTGCTAAAAGATGGTAAATTAGTTGCTTTTCCTACTGAGACTGTGTATGGTTTAGGTGCTAACGCTTTCGATGCAAAAGCTGTGAAACAAATTTTTAAAGTAAAAGGAAGACCTGTTGATAATCCTCTAATTGTGCATGTTGGCTCTAAAGCAGATATCAATCTTGTTGCTAAAAATATTCCTTCTGTTGCAAAAAAACTGATACAGGAGTTTTGGCCTGGCCCTTTGACTTTGGTTTTAGAAAAAAGAAAAAGTATTCCTTCAATTGTTTCTGCTAACTTACAAACTGTTGCTATTCGTATGCCTTCTAACAAAATTGCTTTGTTTTTAATTTGTAAAGCTAAAGTTCCTCTTGCTGCTCCGAGTGCTAATTCTGCTGGAAAACCTAGTCCTACTTCGGCTACACATGTACTACAAGATCTTAAAAATAAAATTCCTTTAATTGTTGATGGTGGTTCTACTCACATTGGTTTAGAGTCTACTGTTTTAGACTTAACAACTTCAACTCCTACTCTACTCCGTCCTGGAAAAATAACTTTGCCTCAGTTAGAAAAAGTTCTTGGTGTTATTAATTTGCCTTCTTCTAAAAACACTCTTACTAAGTCTCCAGGAATGAAATACAAACACTATGCTCCTAAGGCTAAAGTGATTGTTTTGCATGGATCTAAAAAAAAGGTTTTGAAAGAAATACAACTAACTAAAAAGAAGTTCAAGTCTGTTGTTATCCTTGACGCTACAAAAAATCAATCTAAAGTTGCTAATCAACTCTTTGCTTTCTTTCGTAATTGTGATAAAAAAGGAATTAAAAACATCTTAGTTATTGGTTCTTCTCATCAAGGGTTAGGTCATGCTTTGATGAATCGTATTGAGAAGGCTGCTAGTAAGATTATAAGAGTATAATTTATATACCTCTATTAGTTATTTTTTCTTATGGGAGTTAAACTTTCTGATTTAGTGCAAAAGAAGCAATTATCTTTTGAGCAATTAGCTGGAAAAAAGATTGCTGTTGATTATTCTAACTCTGCTTATCAATTCTTATCCTCTATTCGTCAACGCGATGGTACTCCTTTGATGGACTCTCAAGGGAATGTTACTAGTCATTTGATGGGTACTTGGAATCGTTTTAGTAATTTAATGCAACAAGGTATTCGATTAGCTGTTATTCTTGACGGAAAACCTCCTTTGTTAAAAGTAAGAGAACAAGAAGATCGTGCTTATCGGAAACGTATTGCTCAAGATAAGTTTGAAGAGGCTCAACAAGAAGAAGATATTGATTTAATGGCTAAATATGCTAAACAAACTTCTAAATTATCGCGTGATATGGTTGCTGAAGCTAAAGAATTAATGAAGGCTATGGGATTGCCTGTTATTCAAGCTCCTTCTGAGGCTGATGCACAAATGGCTTTTATGGCTGAAAAAGAAGATGTGTTTGCTTGTGCTTCTTCTGATTATGACTGTTTGCTCCATGGTACTCCTCGTTTACTTACTAATTTGACTCTTTCTCAAAAAAGAAAGTTACCTAGTGGTGCTTATGTAAAAACTACTCCTGATTTGATTGATTTAAAAAAGACTTTAACTGATTTAGATATTTCTCAAGATCAATTGATTGTTATTGCTATTTTGGTTGGTACTGATTATAATGCTGGTGTGAAACGTATTGGTCCAAAGACTGCTTTAAAGTTAGTGAAACAACATTCCTCTTTTGATAAATTGTTCAAGGAAGTTAAGGCTGAATTTAATTGGAAAAAAATTTATGCTGTTTTTAAGTCTATGCCTATTATGAAGAATTATCAATTAAAATGGTCTGCTCCTGATGTTGACAAAATTAAAGAGTTGTTAGTTGAAAAACACGAATTTTCTGAAGAGCGTGTACAAACTGTTTTGGATAGGTTGACTTCTTCTAAAAAAAGAGAACAAAAAGGGTTAGGAGATTTTTTTTAATGACTAAGTTTAAAGATACTTTAAAAAAATTAACTAAGAAGGAATTAGCTTTAGTTCCTCGTGCTTTTGATACTGTTGGTTCTATTGCTATTTTTAATGAATTTCCTCCTGAGCTTAAGAAAAAGGAGAAATATATTGCTCAAACTTTGATGCAACTCCAACCTAATATTAAGACTGTTGCTAAGAAGGTTAAACAGTATTCTGGTCGTTTAAGAACTCCTAAGCTTGTTTTGATTGCTGGTTCCAAATCTAAAGAAACTTTGCATGTTGAAAATGGTGTTCGGTTAAAATTGAATGTGGAGTCTTGTTATTTTTCTACTCGTTCTAGTAATGAAAGAAAAAGAATTGCTAAATTAGTTAAAAAAGGTGAGTCTATTCTTGTTTTATTTTCTGGTATTGCACCTTTCCCTTGTGTTATTGCTAAAAATACTAAAGCTAAAGAGGTTGTTGGTATTGAGTTGAATAAAAAAGCTCATAAATTTGCTTTAGAGAATATTAAGTTGAATAAGTTGCTTAATGTTTCTCTTTTGCATGGTGATGTTAAGAAAATACTTCCTTGTTTGAAAAAGAAGTTTGATCGTATTTTGCTTCCTCTTCCTAAGTCTGCTGATAAATATTTAAGTCTTGCTTTAAAGAAATTAAAACCTAAAGGAACTTTACATTTGTATTTGTTTGCTGAAGAGAAAGAATTTAAGGAATTAAAAAAAGAGTACAAGAAGAAGTTTAAATCTGTTAAATTACTTAAATGTGGTATGTATTCTCCTGGTGTGTATAGAGTTTGTTTAGATTTAAAAATTTAATTTCAACTCTTTCTTATACTTTAATGCACTTGGTGCTTCTCCACCGTGCCAGCTTTTCTTTGGTCTTACCATAAGTGGATAGATTCTTTCTGAGTTATCGTCTAAAAGTATTGCTGATCCTTTTCTTTTTGGTAGATTATTCAAGTAGGTTTGTAATTCTGTTACTAAGTAGCTTTGCATCATACTATTTAATGCTTCTATATCTCTTTTACTTGTGAGTTTATGGCTCAACACTATGTCACTTTGTGTTAGCACATCATGATGTATTTCTCCTGGTTGCTGCGTCACTAAACATAAACTTATACCTGGTTGTCTTCCTTCTCTTAGTAATTGCACTAATGCATCTGTTGCTGGTGTTTTTCCTGTTTTTGGTAGGAATTCGTGGCATTCATCTAGCATAATCCATACTAATGGTTTTTCTTTTATTTTTTCTTCGAAGAAATAACTCTTTCTTTTTCCTATATCTTGTAATTCCTCTACTTTTCTTGCTTTGATTCTTTCTTCTAATAACTTCCTGCTTATCATCCCTATTACTAGTCCTTTGATGCTCCAATTTCCTGAAACGTTTGTGTAGACGCTTATATCTAGTACATTTACACTTCCTGGTTGCATGAGTTCTTGTATGCTTGTTCCGTGTTTGTCAAATAATCCCCATTTGTCTGCTGCTAAGAATTTGTTTTCTGTTGCATCTTTTACTTCTCTTGTTGTTTTTTTGTTTGCTATGATTAATTTAATGATATCTTTTATTGAGTATTCTTTTTTTGTGTCTTGTAAGATTCCTATTACTCTCTCTATTAGTATTCCTACTGGTTCTGTTGGTCTTACTTCAAAGACATTGCACCATTCTCCTGCGCTTAGTTCTGATGTCTTCAACGCAAATGCTTTGTCTACTGGAATCCCTTTCTCTTTTTGTTCTGCGTAGTGTCCTTCTGGGGTGAAGATATTTATGTCAAAGGCTTTTGTTTTTAATCCCCATTTTGTTACTAAGTCTTCTTGTCTAGTGTTTGGATATTTCATTGTCCAGAATACTCCTAGTGTGTCAAAGAATAACACTGTTATGTTTTGCTTTACGTCATCTGGTAGTTCTGCTATTTCTTCTGCTATTACTGATGCACTGTAACTGTTGTGGATAAGAATGTCATTTGCTACAAAATTGTGGAATTTTGGAACACTAATATCATAGACTTCTGTTTCTTTTTCTATAGCTTCAAGACTTGTAATCTCATCCCAGAAAATATCTGATTGTGCTAAGAGTGTTATTGAGTTGTTTTGATCTGCTTTTGCAACTTGTAGTAATGTTTGTCTAGATGGGGCATATTTTATTCTTTCTCGCATTGCTTTTGGATGTGCATAACCTGCTACTCTACCAACTTCTGCCCAATTTTTTGGTCTATAAGTTTCCCAGAGTTCTTTAGGAATGGTATCAACATTAGGATTTCTAACAATATTTTCTATTTCTTTAAGGCATTGTTGGCTTTTCTTCTTTTTTTCTGGGTGAAAGAACCCTATCTCTTTAATATATTTGGTTATGTTATCTGATCCGATGATTATTTCATAACTAACGAATTTTTTCCCATCTAGTTTTATGTTTTTTGTTCTAATTCTTGAAAGAATGCCAAAACGTAATAAGAGGTGGTGTACTTGGTGTATTAAGATTTTTGAAGATGAGCTATAATCTATCTCCCACCCACTTCTATTACTGTTGTAGTAAATACTCCCATCACAACTAAAAAGCCTATCAAGGAACACTCTTAAAAAATCTTTTTCTAGTTGCAGTATTCCTGGTGGGATAAATTTCTTTGGAGCAAGCTTTCCTTGTATTTTTAAGTCAATTAACCAATCTTTCACATAGTTATTTTTCTTTCCATGTGGATTATCTTTTCTGCTAATACGATAAGAACTTGATTTTCCATGCAGATCTATTTTTAAATCTTCATCAAATTGTTTTACTGTTTCTTCAAATTCTTCTAAAATTGTTTTATCTTCATTACTAAAGAGAACATAGTGTCCTTTTGTGTGTCCTTCTGCTATTAAATATGCAAGAAGTTTTAATTTGTGTATATCCATTTTTCCTTTTCCAAAGTTATCAATTTTTCTTGGCGTTCCTATTCTACTCCCTATTGTTAATTCTTCAACAGGTTTCCAACCTTTTATTGTTAATAAAGGATGTTCTGGTGTGAGTGTTATTTCTTTTCCACTTCTTAACTTTACTTTTAAAACTCTATTAACTTTACGTTTAAAGAACTCATCTTTTTTCAAAGGGACAACTTTCAATTGATCATTTAATCCCATAATTTTTTCATTTCTTTGTTCAAGTTCTTTAATCGGACAAACAGTTCCATCAGCTAAAGTAATAAGTGTGTCTCCTACAACACACTTTCCGCTTCCTCTTTTTCCTGCTATTAAGACTACATGTGTTCTTGCTACATCCATCATGATGTTATTACTCAAAGAAGTTGTTTGTCCCATAGTCACGAAAAGCTTTCCTAAGTTGATTGTGCCATGTTCACCGAACTTTTCTTTGTCTGCTTTATTCCTTCCAACTACTATATTGTATGCCATGTCTGTTAATGCAAACCTTTTTAAACATTTAAATGTTTCCTTACTTTTGATGAAGAAAAGTACTAAAAAAACACATAAAAAAAAGGTTGTACATAAGAAAAAAGAGCTTGAAGAAGTTCTTCCTGTTTCTAAAAAAGATGTAAAGAGGGTTATTGAGCTTACTAAAAAGCAAGTTGTTGGTGTTGTTTTAGGTATTGCTTTTTTAATTATTTTATTTTTAATTATTTTTAATCAACAAAGTGGTGATAAAGGTGATGTTGTTGCTAAAGTAAATGATGAAGTTATTACTCAACAAGAATTGGATAAGACTTTTGAACAATTAGCTCAACAGAATCCTACAATCACTAAAGAAATGGTTCTAAATCAAACTATTATGCGTTATTTGATTTTGTCTGAAGCTAAAGCTAAAGATATTGTAGTAGCTGATGAAGAGGTTAATAGTTACATCAAAAATTTGGAAAGTTCTTTCAAACAAGATTTAGCTCCAGTATTAGAACAATTAGGTGTTACTTTGGAAGAATTGCAGGAACAAGTAAAAGAACAATTAATGATTACACAATTACTTATTGTAGAAGCAAGTGTGGAAGATGTAAGCATTACTGATGAAGATTTAAAAAAGTTTTATAGGGAAGCTAAAGATTCTCTTATGGTTGGTGAACGTGTTGAAGCTTCTCATATTCTTGTAGAAACTGAAGATGAAGCTAAGGCTATTGTTGCTAAATTAAAAGCTGGTGCTGATTTTGCTGAATTAGCTGCTGAAAGATCTATTGATCCTAGTGCTAAGACTAACAAAGGAAATCTTGGTTTTTTTGAACGTGGACAGATGGTTAAGGAGTTTGAAGATGTTGCTTTTGCTTTAGATCTTAGAGTAGTTTCTGAACCTGTTAAATCTGAATTTGGCTATCATGTAATTAAAGTGTATAAGAAGGAGTCTCCTAAACAATTAGCTTTTGATGAGGTTAAGGATAATATTAAGCAAGTGTTGTTAGAACAAAGACAACAAGAAGTTTTAGCTTCTTATATCGAAAAATTGCGTGAAAAAGCTCAGATTAAGATTTTTTAACAAAATCTTTTTAAAGAAGGGTTTCTTTTGATGTTCTATGTTTAATCAATTCAAAACAATTATTTTATTAGGTGTTTTAACAGGTATCTTGCTCTTAATTGGACAAGTGGTTGGGGGTACTTCTGGGTTAACTATTGCTTTTCTTTTTGCTATTATCATGAATGTTGGTTCTTATTGGTTTTCTGATAAGATTGTTTTACGTATGTATCGGGCTAAGGAAGTTTCTAAAGTTCAAGCTCCTAAAATTCATGCTATGGTTGAAGATATTTGTAAAAAAGCTCATTTACCTAAACCTAAAATTTATATTGTTCCTACTGATAATGCTAATGCTTTTGCAACTGGTCGTAATCCTCAAAATGCAGCGATTGCTTTTACTGAGGGAATTTTGCGTTTGTTAAGTGAAAAAGAATTGAAAGGTGTTGCTGCTCATGAGCTTGCGCATGTGAAGAACCGTGATACTTTAATTTCTACTATTGCTGCTACTATTGCTTCTGTTATTTCTTATATTGCTTTTATGGCTCGTTTTGCTGCTATTTTTGGTGGTCGTGATAATGAAGGTATGGGAAATATTTTAGAATTGTTGTTGTTAGCTATTGTTGCTCCTATTGCTGCTGTTATTATTCAATTAGCTATTTCTCGTAGTCGTGAGTATTTAGCTGATCAAAGTGGTGCTTCTTACTTAAAAGATGGTAGTGGCTTAGCTTCTGCGTTAGAAAAGTTGCATTCTCACAAAACACCTATGCGTTTAGGTAATCCTTCTTCTTCGCATTTAATGATTGCTAATAATTTTTCTGGAAGGGCTTTGTTGAGTTTGTTTTCTACTCATCCTAATCATAATGATAGGATTTCAAAATTAAAGAGTTTGAAGTTTTAAGCTTCTACTTTTTCTATTTTTCCAAATTTTCCTGCTGTTAACTGTTTGTCTCCTTGGAATTCGCCTACATATCCATTAATTATTTTTATTTTGTCTCCTACTTGAAATTCGTCTGCTTGTTCATTCCAGAGTGTTAGTGTGATTTCTCCTGTATCATCTTTTAATTTTGCATTACATACTTTTCCTTCTTTACCGAATTTTTCGAAGGTTCTTGCTTCTTCTTTGCTAGTTATTTCTCCTTCTACTTCGATGTTTCCTTGTCTTACTTCTAATTCACTGATTTTCATGTTGTTTTGTACTCCTTTTTTGATTGAATTAATTGATTTTAAAATAGTTTATAAGTTTATCTCTTCTCTAGAAAACTATTTACTTTAGTAACCACATAATCTCTTCTTTATCTAATCCAAAGGTTTCTTTTTTATTATGTCTCAACATTACTCTTACATAGGGCAAGATTTCTTGTGTTATTCTTCTTGTTGATCCATGGAGTCCTTCTCCCATTTTTTCTGCTAATGCCTTTTTCTTTGCTCTTCTTTGTTTTGCCATCCACATTTTCAGTATTCTACTAGTTCTTTTGTATTGGACAAATCCTGGTGTTTTTTCTTCTTTTGCTAATGCTATGCCTGCTGTCATTAAAGCATTCATGTACACTAAAAATCTCCAATGTTGCCATCTTCTTATTCTTCCTTTAAACACATCTGCTTTGCTTAATGCTCTATAACCCTTCACTAAATCTTTTCTTTTGTATTCTTGTGGTAAATTTTCATCTAACCATAAGAGTGCTTCATCCAAATTTATATTTACTCTATCGAATGCTTGTAAGACATCTTGTGCTCTCTTACTTTTAAAGATTAATCTTAATGCTGCTTGTATGTCTTGTTCTCTTTCTCGATCACTTAATGTTTCTAAGTCTTCTGTTGTTATTTCTTTCTTCCCATCTCCTAATTGTTGTAAGTCATTGATTGCTGCTCTTAAATCTCCTGCTGTTCTTCTTGCTATTGTTTTTAAGATTCCTTCTGCACATGTTACTCCTTCTTTTTTACATATTTCTTGTAAGTAGTTAGCCACTTCTTGATTGTCTATTGCTGTAAATTCTACTAATTGTGTTTTTTTTCTTAGAGTACTAAATTTTGAATTCCATGGATCGTTTGCTGTAAAAATTATTGGTTGTTTTGCTTCTGTTATCAATTTCACTAATGTTGGTACTCCTCCTCTATCTTTATTGCCACTTATGCCATCTACTTCATCTACTAAGATTATTTTTCCTTTATGGAATAAACTTTGTTGTTGTAAAGAATTGCCTACAATTTGTTGTATACCGTCTTTATTCCTTACATCTGATGCGTTAATCTCTATAACTTCATAACCTAAATCACTTGCTAAAGCTAGTATACTACTTGTCTTTCCACACCCTATTGGTCCATGGATAAATGTTGGTCTTTTTTCTAGAACTAGTTGTTTGAGCTTATAGAGTGCTTCTTTATTTCCTTTTAGTGCTGCTAGTGTTTTAGGTGTATATTTTTCTGTCCAAGGTAAGTTATTTTTCATGGTTTGTGGAGTGCTATTGATGCTAGCAAACTTTCTAATTGTACGAATTCATCACTTCCTTCTACCATTCTGAATTCGGTTTCGCCGCATTGTGCTACTATTTGCATTTTACTTTCATCTGTTACATCTAAATTCCATATTTCTCTTTGTATGTGTTTAATTATGTCCATTCCTGATAAGCCATGTTTTAACATTAAGTCTAATAATTGACTTCTTGCTTCTAGAAATCTTTGTGCGAGTGCTGTTTCTAAAACTCCTTTGACTTCTTTTGGTCTTGCTGCACTTACTATTTCATAAATTCCTTCTTCTGTTATTTCTTTTCCCATTGCGCTACAACTTTGTAAAATGTTTTCTGCTTTCCTTACATCTCCTTGACTCACATCATAAATTGCTTCTAATGCTTTTTCTTCAATTGTTAATCCTTCCTTTTCTGCTAAGTGCTTTATTACTTTCACTAAATCTTCTTTCACTAATGGTTTAAATCTAAAGACTGTGCATCTACTTTGTATTGGGTCTATGATTTTGCTTGAAAAATTACAACTCAAAATAAATCTTGTTGTTCTGGAATATTGTTCCATTGTTCTTCTCAATGCTTGTTGTGCTTCTTTTGTTAGTGAATCACATTCATCTAAGTACACTATTTTTGGTATGTCTGTTCCTATTGATCGTGTTCTTGCAAAGTCTTTTATTTTCTGTCTAACAACATCTATACCTCTCTCATCAGAAGCATTTGTTTCTAGAACATTTTGTCTCCAAATGTCTCCAAAGAGTGTTTTTGCTATGATTAAGGCTAATGTTGTTTTTCCTACTCCTGCTGGTCCAGAAAAAAGTAAGTGTGGTATATTTTTTTGTTCTACAAAACTTTTTAGTCTTTTAACTATTGCTTCTTGACCATATACTTCATCGAAAGTTTTTGGCCTATACTTCTCTATCCATAAAGAGTGTTCTTCTTGAGACATAGAATTCTAAGAAAAGATTAGTGTGTTTATAAGTTTTATGAGCCTAAAATATAAATAAAGAAAAAGAAAAGTGAAGACTTAGAAGTCTTCTGAATCTTTTGGTTCTTCACCTTCGTCTACTGGAGCTTCTTCTCCTGCATCTTTTGGTTCTTCAGCTTCTCCTGCTTCTTCTGCAGGTGCTTCTTGTTCTGCTTCATCGCCAGAATCTCCAGCTTGGTCATCAGCTTGTACTGGGCCATCTGTGTCTCCAACAACTTCGCCGAAGCCTACTTTCTGAAGTACTTTAGTAATCTTGACTTTGACCTCATCTCCTTCTTTCACACCTGGTACGAATATAACAAATCCTTTAATTTTTGCTATTCCGTCTCCTTTCTCCCCAACTGCTTCTATTTTGAGGTCTATTACGTCCCCAACATTTACTGGGGCAAAACTTCTTCTGTTATTAAATGGTCTATCATAGTTCATGGTATATCTAATCTCCTATATATCATATTTTTTTACCTAAAATTTGAGAAATAGTATCTCTTATCTTAAGTTGAATTGTAGCCAGCAGTTGTCCTATATAAACCTTTTCTATGTATAAAATGGGCTTTGGTGTGGATAAGAAAGGTATTTAAACGTAGAATTTAGCTTCAACTTCACTATGTATAATGTTGAAGAAACTGAAAAGAAATGGATTGATTTTTGGGGAAAAAATCGTATTTTTGAGAAATCTGTAGATCTTCATCCTAAGGAGAAGCAGTTTGTTTTCTATGATGGTCCTCCTTTTGCTACTGGATTGCCTCATTATGGTCATATTCTTGGTTTGACTAGTAAGGATGTTTTTCCTCGTTTTTGGACTATGAGGGGTTTTCGTTGTGAGCGTCGTTGGGGTTGGGATTGTCATGGGTTGCCTATTGAAAAAATTGCTGAGAAAGCTTTGGGTATAAAAGAAAAAAAAGACATTAAGGAGATGGGTGTTAAAAAGTTTAATGAGTTTTGTAAATCTCAAGTGTTGCAATTTGTTTCTGAGTGGGAAAAAACTGTTGTTCGTATGGGGAAATGGATTGAGTTTGGTGATGCTTACAAGACTATGGATAATTCTTATATGGAGTCTGTTTGGTATTTATTAAAAAAACTCCACACTGAAAAATATTTGTATGAAGGAAAGAAAGTTTTACTTTTTTGTCCTAAATGTGAAACTCCTTTGTCCAATGCTGAGATTGCTATGGATAATAGTTATCGTGATATTACTGAAAAAACTGTTACTGTTAAATTTAAAGTAAAAAATGAAGAAGATACTTTTTTCCTTGCGTGGACTACTACTCCTTGGACTTTGATTGGTAATGTTGCTCTTGCTATTAATCCTGAATTAGAGTATATAAAAATTAAAGTTAATAATGAGCAGTTTATTTTGGCTAAAGGTCGTTTGTCTGAGATTAAGGAAGAACATACTGTTGTTGATTCTTTTAAAGGAGAAAAGATTTTGCATAAAGAATATGAACCTCTTTACCCTCAACCTTCTGATAAAAAAGGACATTATCTTATTAATGGTGGTAATGAAGTGTCTGCTGAGGAGGGTACTGGTATTGTTCATATGGCTTTGTATGGTGAGTTTGATTATGCAATGATTAAAAAGTATGATTTGCCTGTTATTCAACATATTGGGCATCATGGGAAAGTAGAGTCAGGTCCTAAAGATTGGAAAGGCTTATGGTTTAAGGATGCTGATAAAAAAGTTTTAGAAGATTTAGAAAAAAGAAATTTGTTGTTAAAGTCAGAGGATTACAAACACTCTTATCCTTTTTGTTATCGTTGCGACACTCCTCTATTTTACAATGCTATTGATTCTTGGTTTGTTGATATTCAACGTGTTAAAGAGCAATTATTAGAAAAAAATAAACAGATTAATTGGTATCCTGCTCATTTGAAAGATGGTCGTTTTAAACATATTTTAGAAACTGCTCCTGATTGGAATATTTCTCGTAATCGTTTTTGGGCTACTTCTCTTCCTATTTGGAAGTGTGCTAAAGAAGAGTGTATTCATATAGAAGTTATTGGTAGTATTAAAGAACTGCAAGAAAAAGCTATGGAAAAAGTTTCTCATGATGTTGATTTGCATAAACATGTAGTTGATGACATTCATTTAAAATGTAAGTGTGGTGACACTATGAATCGTATTCCTGAAGTATTGGATTGTTGGTTTGAATCTGGGAGTATGCCTTACGCTGCTAAACATTATCCTTTTGAAAATGAAAACTGGTTTAAGGATAATTATCCTGCTGATTTTATTTCTGAGTATATTGCACAATCAAGAACTTGGTTTTATTATATGCATGTGCTTGGGGTTTTGATGTTTGGTAAACCTTCTTTCAAGAATGTTGCTGTGACTGGTACTATTTTGGCTTCTGATGGTTCTAAGATGTCTAAGTCTAAAAATAATTTTCCTGACCCTAATATAATTTTTAAACAATATGGTGCTGATGCTCTAAGATTTTATTTGATGTCTTCTCCTTTGATGAAGGCTCAGGATATTTGTTTTAATGAACAATCTTTGAAAGAGGTGTACCGTAAAATCGTTATGCTCTTGTCTAATGTTAAACAATTTTATGTTTTGTTCAGTGAAAAACATGCTGATATTACTCATAAAGATTCTGATAATATTTTAGATAAGTGGATGGTTAGTAAAATTAATTCTTTAACTCGTGATGTTACTAATGCTATGGAGGTTTATGATTCTCCTGCTGCTTGTAGTTTACTCCAAACTTTTATTGATGAATTATCTACTTGGTTTGTGAGAAGGAGTAGAGGTCGTTTCAAGGATGAAAATAAACAAGTTCGTTTGCAGGCTGTACAAACTTTAGCTTATGCTTTGTATACTGTTGCTAAACTTCTTGCTCCTATTACGCCTTTTATTTCTGAAGAAGTTTTCCAAATGTTTAAACAACACAATAAGGAATTGCCTGAGTCTGTACATTTAGATTCTTGGCCTCTATTTGATGAAAAAATTTGTTTTAAGGAAGTGGAAGAGGATATGATTAAGACTAGAGAGTTAGTGAGTAAGGTTTTAGAATTGCGTGAAAAAGCTAAAATACCTATTCGTCAGCCTTTGGCTAAAGTTACTTTAACTGGTCTACAATTAAGTCAACAGTTCTTAGATATTTTGCTTGATGAAGTGAATGTAAAGGCTGTTGAACTCAAGAAAGGGACTAATTTTGCTGTTGATTTAGACACCACTTTAACTCCTGAATTAGAGGCTGAAGGTGTTTATAGAGATTTATCTAGAGTAATCCAGTCTCTAAGAAAAAAGGCTGGTTTGCAGCCTACTGATAGGATTACTCTAACTATTGCTGCTAATTTTGACTTAAAGGACTTTTGTAATGATTTGCAGCAAAAAGTTGGTGCGAAAGATTTAAATGTGGTAAAATTAGGTGAGGATGTAGGTAAGGGTAAGTACACATCTGATGAAAAAATTAAAGGAAAAGAACTCAAAATATCTTTTGATGTGGTAAAATGATGAAACTTAGCAAATTGTTTGTTGTATTTCTTCTTATTAGTAGCTTGCCTTTTGTTCTTGCTCAGGAAGAAAATACTCAACATAATTTAGTTCTTTCTCTAAAAGATGCTACTAATACTGCTGTGGATAATGTTTTAATGCAAGTGACTATTGCCAATAAGGATTCTGGTGATAAACGTACTATCTCTACTTTTCTTAGAAAAAACTCTTTTAATTTAAAGTTAGCAAGTGGGAATTATGATATCACTTTATTAGTTGATAATCTACAGACTAAAGGAAAAGACTATTACGCTCTTTATTCTGTTGGCTTACAAAAAAACACTCAAGAAGAAGTAACTCTTCTTCCTGTTGGTTCTATTCAAGGTGTTGTTCTTGACAATTTGGATAATTTAGTAAGGCAAGCTTCTTTGAAGGTTGAGTGTGATAAAGAGTATGGTGAAATTACTTCTCTTATGACTGATAAGTTTGGTTCTTTTAAAGGATTGTATTTGCCTGTTGGTGAGTGTAAAGTAATTGCTACTTTTCGTTCTGCTGTTGGTAGTGAAATTGTGACTATTGAGCAAGGAAAGTCTAGAGATGTAGCTATTAAACTCAATAAATCTGCTATTGGCAGTGGTGGTAATAGTTGGGTTAGTATTTTCTTAATTATAGTTGTTTTAAGTGTGTTAAGTTTACTCATTCGTTTTGTCTTGAAGAAGAGACATGCTATGGAGTCTGAGCTTAAAGAGGCTTTAACTAAGTCAACTCCTCTTAAGGCTGAAAAAGTAAAAGAAGCTCCTAAAGAAGAAGGATTAAGTAAGAGACAGGAAGATATTTTGAATACTTTAAATGAGCGAGAAAAAGAGGTTGTTGATCATCTTTTGGCTAATAAATTCGAGAGTTCTCAGGCAAAGATTAGACATACTACTGGTATTCCTAAGACTTCTTTAGTGCGTATTTTTCAATTATTGGAAAGAAAGAAAGTATTGCAAATTAAGAAGTTCGGAAAATTGAAAAAGGTAAAATTAACTGCTTGGTTCTTAGGGGATGAATAAACTCTTTTAATTTAAGAAAGGTCTGAAATTTCTTTGTTTTTTATATGTCGGACTAAGATTTCTTGTTCTTTTGTCTTTCAGACCACTAAATGTATATATAATGTTCCAGGAATAAAGGTGTTTGTACTCAACCTAAACCTCTCTATGGATCAAGGGTGTGTCGGAGTTAATCTGACTGCACCCTTTTTTCCATACCTTTGGAGTGTTGGTGAAGTGCTATATGATAAAATTTGAAATGGAGAAAACCTAAGATGAAAAACCTAATAAAAAGCGTATTTATGGTATTATTGCTTTTATTTGCAACAGTACCTAGTTATGCTATAACTTATGAAGGTGATGGTATTGATAGTGATAGTCTTTTTGAACCTATCGCTGCTTTCCTTGAAGAAGGACAAAAACAAGTATTTACAATAGAGAGAATTAATGGTGATATACAAAAAGTTGATTTGGAAGTTTTAATTATTGAAGATCTAAAAACTCTTAAGGTAACTTTTGCTGTTAATGGGATGCAAATAGCTCCTTTAACTGAAGGAGATTTTGAGTCAATTGGATATGGTTTAAGACTTATGATTTACCAAATTAATGTTGGTGAGGAAAAAGCTGGAAATCCTGATGGTGTAGAATTTTCCATTGAAATGGATAATGGTGAACCTACTTTTGATGGTGATATAGTTTATGCACCTCTTCCTGTTGCTATTCCTTCTCATGACACTGATGGAGACTTATTTCAACAGTTACAAAGACAGAAAGACGAATTACGTAATACTGCTTTTTGGATGAGTGTTGGTGAAGAAAGATTTGTAGATATTGATCAAGAATTAGAAGTGCAGATTGAGTATGAAGGAACTGACCATAATGGGCCTCATGCTGTATGTGAACTCTTTACTTTAGATTTCAGAGGAGGTCCTGCTTATGAAGTATTTGCTCCTGGCAGCCCTGGTGTTGCTTATGTTGAAGTTGAATCTGCTTTTGTAGCAGACGAAGAAGCTGACTCTTATGAACAAGAAGTTATTCTTGATGCATTTGAAGTTCCAGTGAAAGAAAGACTTGGACAAGCTGTTGCAACAATTCCAAAAGATGAAATTGCAGCAATAGAAGAAGAAGGTGCTATGGCTATTGAAACAATGGAAGCAACTGTTGACCCAGTAAGTCTTGATTGGCGAGAAGAATTGAATGAGATTGCTCTTGTTATGGGTGCAGGACACATTAAGTTGTTTATCTCAAGTGATAAGGCTGTTGTAGAAGCAGCAATTGATTTGTTAAAGCGTGATTTCAATGTGTACACCTCAACTGATGTTGATGAGTTTATCAAATTAAACAAAATTGACAAAGATATGTTTGGTGAGATTGTGCAGAATGCGCGAGACGCTGGGCGACATACTTGGTATCATGGCTACAGTGCATACTTGGCATTAGATAAAAGCGATGTTGCTCTTGCAAAGAAAGAGTTTGAGCTAACAAAAATTCATTATGCTGAGTATGAACGTTGGATAAAAACAATGACTCGGGAAGTTAATCGATGGGACCCATTGAAGAAAAGTGGTTTCATTTATGTTAACTCTTTTGAACCGAAGAATGTTAATCCTAATGCGCAAGGATATACTTTTGTTGATGATGGAACTGTGGTAGAATTCAGAGCAGTTATTGAATCTGAAATTGACCAAAATGATGTTCCTTGGATTTTGTACAACAATGGATACCCTGATGGCAATGGTGCTACTAAGAAAGAGACTGGAAAAATAGATTTGAAAAAAGGTACGAACAATTTAGATTTAGATATGGATTTCTTTTACTATGAAGACAGTCTCTATAATACTGGGTCTTTTATTACTGCACTTCGTGTAGGGGAAGAAGCTTATGGTGGTTTCACTATTTATGTAAACTATCCTAAAGACAAATCTGATGATAAACAATCTGACGGCACTTCTTGGACTGAGTCTCTTTGTTTACGTGAAGATGACTTAGGCTTTTCTATCTTCTTGTATGAGAAGAAAGGGGATGAAGTCTTAGTTGCTTACAACCTTTACAACCATGGCTATGGTGGAAATGTTCTTCCTTTACCTGAACCTTGGGATGGTAGTGGTAGTGATGGTATTTTGATCACTGACATTGTTAAGCCTTCTGATAAAAAGGTAAAAAAATCTGATGGTCAAGGTTGTCGTGTGAATGGAAACACTATGCCTATTGGTACTCGGTTCATTGCAACTAAAGGTAATGAAGAAGTTGCTATGTACTGTGATTGGACTAAGGAAACTATGGAACAGAAAGCTGATGGAGAAAAAGCTAGTAATGGTTATGAGTGTTTAAGTGCTGAAGAGCGTAATGGTGAATGTACTAATACTCTCAATTGGCTCCAAAAGTTTTTTAATTGGATTTTTGGCTAAATTAGCCAATCCTTTTTTCTTTTTTTCTTTTTTAAGCAAGACTCAGGCTCTGTAGAGTAAGATTTCATTTTTGGAGTTTTCTTTTTTTCTCTTTTGCTTTATAAATACCTTTATATACTACTCTTTATTTCCTTTATAAATCAGCAAGACTGATAGAATTCATACTGGGGGGTTTTAAGTATGCCGATTAAGAAGCCGAAGACTGAAATTAAGATAGTTAACATTGTTGTTTCTACATCTTTAGAGAAAGATATTCCTTTAATTAAGTTAGCTGAAGCGTTGCCTAATACTGAGTATAATCCTGAGCAATTTCCTGGTTTAGTTATGCGTATTAAGGATCCTAAAACTTCTGCTTTAATTTTTAGTTCTGGTAAGATTGTTTGTACTGGTGCTAGATCTATGGGTAAAGTTAAGGAGTCTATTAAAAAAATTATTCAGAATGTTGAGAAGATTCGTATTAAGATTACGATTACTCCTCAAATTAAAGTTCAGAACATGGTTGGTTCTGGTTCTATTGGTATTGATTTGAATTTAAATTCTTTAGCTATGGAATTAGAAAATACTGAGTATGAACCTGAGCAATTTCCTGGTTTAGTTTATAAATTACCTGATACTCGTGCAACTTTTTTATTGTTTAGTAATGGTAAGATTGTTTGTACTGGTACTCGTTCAGAAACTAAGTTGAAAGAAGCTGTGCAATTGTTAGTGAAAAATCTTGCTAAGTTGAAAAGGAAGAAATAAGTATCTCACAGTGCAACAAAAAATTAAGTCTAGAGATGAAATTAAAAAGATAGTTAATATTTTAAGAGAGCAAAATAAAAAGATTGTTACTACTAATGGCTCTTTTGATATTTTGCATGTTGGTCATATTCAAAGTTTGGTGGATGCAAAAAAGCAAGGTGATGTATTAATTGTTGGGTTAAATAGTGATTCTTCAATTAAACAATATAAATCTCTTAATCGACCAATAAATCCTGAACAAAATCGTGCTTTAATGCTTGCTGCTTTAGCTTGTGTTGATTACGTTTCTATCTTCTCTGAACTTAACCCTAATGCTTTACTTAGAATAATTAAGCCTGATTTTCACATTAAATCTAAATCTGGGTTTACTGGTGTTGAAAAAGAAGCTGTTGAAGAATCTGGTGGTAAAATTATCTTGCAAGAGGATATTCCTGGACTCTCTACTAGCAATATTATCAAAAAAATTCTTGAAGCATATTCAAGAAAGGAATAACTTCTCATCTACCACCTTCATCTTTATATACTCTTCCTTCTTTCTTTAATTTCCCTGGGGGATTAAGGTGGTTGATGCACAAGATCAAATCGAAAAATTCAAGGATTTTATTGAAGCAAATTACTTAAAAGATTTACATGAATTGGCTCGTACTGGTCAGAAAGCTTTGTTAGTTGATTTTAATGATCTCTCCAAGTTTGATTTAAGTCTCTCTGAGGAACTTTTGAATGAGCCTGAAGAAACTATTCATGCTGCTAAGGTTGCTTTAGAACAGTTTGATTTAGACGGCAAAGAGCTATTAAAAGTTCGTTTTTTTGGTCTTCCTGAGTCTGAAAGGGTTAAGATTCGTGATATTCGTAGTGCTCATTTAGGTAAGTTTATGCTTATTGAGGGTACTATTCGTCAGGCTTCTGATGTTCGTCCTCAAGTTATTTCTGCTAAGTTTGAGTGTCCTGCTTGTGGTAATTTACTTACTATTCCTCAAATTGAGCAAAAATTCAAAGAACCTTCTAGTTGTTCTTGTGGTCGGCGTGGTCGTTTTCGTATGGTTGATAAAACTCTTGTTGATGTGCAAAGATTAGTTCTTGAAGAAAATCCTGAGTCTATGGAAGGTGGTGAACAACAAAAGCGTATTGCTCTGTTTTTGCGTGAAGATTTAGTTGAACCTAAGATGGAAAAAAAGACTACTCCTGGTTCTAAGGTTAAGGCTTATGGTGTTTTGGAAGAGATTCCTATTCCTTCTAAGTCTGGTGGACAATTAACTCGTTATGATCTTGCTGTTGCTGTGAATTATATTGAACCTTTGGAAGAAACTTTTGATGATTTGGTTATTAGTCCTGAAGATGAAATTCAAATTAAACAATTAGCTAAAGATCCTAAAGTATATCAAAAATTCATTAATTCTATTGCTCCTTCTATTTATGGTCATGAAGATGTGAAGGGTGCTTTATTCCTACAAATGATGGGTGGTGTTCGTAAAGAGAAAGCTGATGGTACTATTACTCGTGGTGATATTCATATTTTATTAGTTGGTGATCCTGGTGTTGCTAAGTCTACTATGCTTACTTTTATTGGTAAGGCTGCTCCTCGTTCTCGTTTTGTTGCTGGTCGTGGTGCTTCTTCTGCTGGTATTACTGCTTCTGTTGTTAAAGACGAATTCCTTCGTGGTTTTGCTTTGGAGGCTGGTGCTATTGTGTTAGCTTCTAATGGTGTTCTTTGTTTGGATGAGATGGATAAGATGACTGTTGAGGATACTTCTGCTTTGCATGAAGCTATGGAACAACAACAAGTTACTATTACTAAGGCTAATATTCAGGCTACTTTGACTGCTCGTACTACTGTTTTGGCTGCTGCTAATCCTAAACTTGGACGTTTTGATCCTTACCAACCTATTGCTGCTCAGATTGATTTGCCTCCTGCTTTAATTAATCGTTTTGATTTAATTTTTCCTTTTAGGGATATTCCTGATAAGGATAAGGATGCTCGTATTGCTTCACAAA
The DNA here is from genome assembly GCA_002505585.1 of Candidatus Woesearchaeota archaeon UBA489. Taxonomy (GTDB): domain Archaea; phylum Nanobdellota; class Nanobdellia; order SCGC-AAA011-G17; family UBA489; genus UBA489. Next base: position 31,368 of record DAVM01000020.1, read on the forward strand.
TTTTAGAAAAGAATGTTGGTAGTCATGAGCCTGATATTTCTGTTGAACTCTTAAGAAAATTTGTTGCTTATGTAAAACAACATGTGTTTCCTGTTTTAACTACTGGTGCTGTTGATGAAATTAAAAATTTTTATGTGAGCTTAAGAAATACTGGTACTAGTATGGGTGATGATGCTGTGAAACCTATTCCTATTTCTGCTCGTCAGTTGGAAGCTTTGGTTCGTTTAGCTGAGGGTTCTGCTAGAGTTCGTTTAGCTACTAAAGTTACTCGTAGTGATGCTAGAAAAGCTATTTCTGTTTTGAAACATTGTTTGATGCAGGTTGGTTTTGATCCTGAAACTGGGCAGATGGATATTGATCGTATTACTACTGGTATTCCTGCTTCTACTAGAAACAAAATTTTGGTTGTTCGTGAAATTATTAAAGAATTAGAAGCTACTGGGAAAAAGACTATTCCTATTGAGGATGTGCTTGCTGAGGCTTCTGAGAAGAATTTAACTGAATCACAAGTTGAAGAGATTATTGAGAAATTGAAGCGTGAAGGAGAAGTGTATGAACCTAAAAGAGGGTGGATTGCACGTTTATGATGCAACAAAAAAGACAGACTGCTTTTAAAATTTGGATTGCTAATTTAATTAATGGTCAGTTTATTAAACAGCCTGGTGAGTGGGATCCTAATTTTGTGTTATGTAGTGATGTAAAAGTTTCTCGTGTTAATATTTTGGCTATTGTTATTAGTTCTGAGTTTGGAGAAAATGTTGGTAGTGTTACTTTAGATGATGGTTCTGCTACTATTCAACTTCGCGCTTTTAAAGAAGATGTTGGTGCTTTGCGTGAAGTAAATATTGGTGATGTTGTTTTAGTTATTGGTCGTCCTCGTGAATTTCAAGGAAGTTTGTATATTACTCCTGAGATTATTAAGAAGGTTGATAATCCTGCTTGGATGAATGTGAGAAAGTTAGAGTTAACTAAATTATTTGGTGCTCCACAAACTGTTGTTAAACAACCTGTTCCTGTTGCAACTCCTCCTGAACAAATTGTTGTTAATACAGAAGGTACTTCTACTCCACAAACTCCTCCTCAAAACCCTGCTACTGAGAGTGGTAGACAAAAAGTTTTGAATATTATTGAAAAAGCTAGTGAGGCTGGCATGAGTGTTGAAGAAGTTATTACTGTATCTCAATTATCTGATTCTGAAGTTGATGGTATTGTGCAAGAGTTGTTAAAAGATGGAGAAATTTATATGCCTAAACCAGGGCAAGTTAAAATTGTCTAAATACCCACCCAAAGCTTTAAATAACTGATTCTGAGATAGTTGAATATGACTAAATTTGATTACTCTACATTATTGAAAGAAGCTAAGGCTAAACTTCCTGAGATCAAACAGACTACTGAGAGGTTTGAAATACCTAAGGTTACTGGTCATGTGCAAGGTAATAAGACTATTATTGTTAATTTTTCTAAAATTTGTACTGTTTTAAGAAGAGAACCTTCTCAAGTAATTAAATATCTGCAACGTGAGTTGGCTACTCCTGCTTCTGCTGATGGGCAGCGTTTAGTTCTTGGAAGGAAGATTACTTCTTCTGTTATTAATGAGAAGATTGCTAAGTATGCTAAAGAGTTTGTTCTTTGTAAGGAATGTGGTAAACCTGATACTAAAATTTTAAGAGAAGAACGTATTTCTTCTTTGAAGTGTCTAGCTTGTGGTGCTAAACATCCTATTAAGGCTAAGTGAGATGAAAAAGAAACAACAACATCGTGCTAGTAATTATTTTGAGGCAACTATTCAATTACGTCCTAAGTCTCCTGTTTTGTTAGAATTTGTTGTTAATGAGGTTGAGAAGCGTAAGGATGTTTTTATTAGTGAGGTTAAAACTTGTAAGACTGGTTTTGATGTGCTTATTTCTTCTCAACGTTTTGCTCGTTCTTTAGGAAAAAAGATGAAAGATAGGTTTAAAGGTGAGTTAAAAGTCACTAAAACGCTTTTTTCTCGTGATAGGCAGTCTAGTAAGACTCTGTATCGCGCTACTGTTCTCTTTCGTCTAGAAGAGTAAGGTATTTAAACAAGATTTGTCTTTCTATTTCAGGAAAAGTTGGTGATAATGATTAACAGACTATATTACTTTGGGATTATTTTCATTTTGTTATGTTCCACAGCTTTTGCTTCTTCTTTTGTTATTAAAGGTACGAATGATAAGTTAGAGATTAATGAAGAGTTTGGTGATGCAACTGGAGCTTTAACTTCTTCAAATCTTGCTGAATTAAAGAGTGGTTCTGTTAAAGCAAAGGAAGGTACTACTACTTATAATCAATACATTAGGTTTAAAGATACAAAGACAGCCATTGCAAGTCCTATTATTTTGTTAGATAAGTCTGATGCTGGTGATGTTGAAACTTTTTTGAGGATTGCTGAAGGTAGTGCTGTTACTAATGCTTTTTTTGAGTATCATTTAGAGTTTGAGGATGGTTTAAAATCTAAAGTGAAAGATGATGTTTTGACTAGTATTGATGGTGCAGAAGTAAATATTTTTGGCAGGGATTATTTGCTTGTTGAGGGTACTTTAAAAAATAATAGGATAAATTTAATTTTTGCTGCTGGTGCTATTGTTGATTACTTAAAAGAGGGTGAACAAAAAGAGTATACTATTGGTGAAAAAACTTATGTGGTTAATATTAAGACTATTGATGCTACTTCAAAGTCTGCTATTTTAACTGTTAATGGAAAAGATTTACAAAAGTTGTCAAAGGCTGAGACTGTTGATTTGGGTGATGGTTTAACTTTGGGTGTGACTGATGTATTAGTTAGTGCTGGAGATAATAATTTTGTGCAGTTTTTTATTGGTGCTGAGCTCTTAGAGTTTGAGGATACAAATTATGCTGATGATTCTTTTAATAAGGGTGTAAAGCTTAATAAAGAAAAAATTGCTGATGCTTTTGTAAAAGTTTCTGCTAGTTTAGTAAATGATGTTTTGAAGATTTCTGATATTAAATATAGGGCTCTTGTGAAGACTAATATTCATCTTAAGATTGGTGAAAAACTTTCTAGTTATATGAAAGATGTTAAGCCTTTGTTAGGTGTTTGGGATTTAACTTTTGATGGTTTAAATTCTGTTGCTTCGTCACAAATTTCTTTTATTCCTTCAGGTAATGAGGATGAGTATACTCTTTCTTTTAAGAACCTTGATAGTCTTAGTATGAATGTTCCTTTTGTTTCAAACAAGGGATCTTTTAAATTTGGTGATGATGATCAAGATGTAGTTTTTGTTGAAGCAAGTTCGCAAACAGGGTATAATATTGATCAAAGTGATTATTTTGTTTTAACTTCAAGTAATGCTAAGACTGGAAAGACTTACATTATGAAATATGATAGTATTGATACACAAGAACAAACTTTGCAATTTGAACAGGTTGGTGGTGGTTCAAAATCTGTACCTTATACTAATGCTACTTCTGGTATTTTGGGTGAAGCTGAATTAACTGTTGGTAGTGTTACTGCAAAAATAAATATTGAAGATGCTTCTGGGAATAAATTGGCTATTGATCAAAATGGTGATGGTGATCATGCTGGTGATGAAATGAATCTTATTGTGGAAGGTGGAGGTATTCTTGATATGGGAAGTTCTAATTCTATTGCTGGTTCAACTCACTCAATCACTTTAACGACTCCTAATAGTAAATTAGAAGAGTCTTCTACTGATGAAACTATTACTATTGTTTTTGATACTACTCTTGGTCCTAAAGCAAGTATTCAGTCATCTTTTTCTGGTTTAACTACTTATCGTACTAGTGGTAATCATGTTCTTGGATTAACACCTTATGGGTCTTTTTATGATTTAACTGATACTCAAGGTAATGCTGCTGTGTTAAGTATTCATTATCCTAAAGAGCAAGTGTTTACTTCTGCAACTATTTCTTTAGCTGCTGGAAAGGCAGGTCTTTCTACAAATATTAAGAATATTAAAGTAACTACTTGTTCTAATGGTAAACAAGATGGTGATGAGACTGGTGTTGATTGTGGTGGTTCTTGTGGTGCTTGTGCTTCTTGTTTTGATAGACAAAAAAATCAAGATGAGACTGGTGTTGATTGTGGTGGTTCTTGTGAAAAAAGATGTGAACCTAAAAAAGACGAAAAGAAAGGTGAGTGTGCTGATGGTTGTTTACAATCTTTGTCTGGTAAAAAAACTGTTTGTTTAAAAGTTGGTGATATTGTGAAAGAGCGGTATTGTGCAGTTGATCAATCTATTAAAGCTCAAAAACGTAATGGTATGGTTTGTAGTGCTGATTATGAGTGTTTAACTAAGAAGTGTGTTGATAGTAAATGTGGTAGGAAAGTGACTGTTGTGCAGTGGGCTGTGAATGGCGTGATTCTTTTGATTATTCTTGGTGTTTTATGGTATGGTTTTGTTTTGTTGAGAAGGTAAGTCTCCATAACCTTTATAAATTGCTTTTGTACTGGATTCTTCACTATGTCTAAGAAAAAAGAAGAACTAGCAAGGCAAGAGCAGGTTAATGAAGAGATTCGTAGAGTAAAGCTTCCTCGTGATAAGCAAACTATTGGTATTCTTGATCAACGTTTGGGTGCTTCTCGTATGCGTGTTATTTGTTTAGATGGAAAAGTGCGTTTATGTCGTATTCCTGGTCGTTTAAAGCGCCGTTTGTGGGTTCGTGCTGGTGATATTGTTTTGGTTGAGCCTTGGGAGTATAGTGGTGATGAGAAGGGTGACATTATTTTCAAATATAAACAAACTCAGGTTTCTTGGTTACGAAGAAAGGGATATCTTAAGAAATTAGATGAGTTTAAAGAGTTCTAAACAATGTATGAGTCTGAATTGAAAATTCCTCAGGATAGGGTTGCTGTATTGATTGGAGTGAAAGGTGCTACTAAGTATGCTATTCAGAATGCTACCCATACTAAGATTGAAGTGAGTAAAGATGGTGATGTATTAATTAGTGCTGATGAAGCTGTTGCTCCTTTTATTGCTACTCCTATTGTGAAAGCTATTGGTCGTGGTTTTAATCCTGTTATTGCTTTAAAATTAATAAAAGATACTTTTTGTTTAGAAATTATTAACATGCAAGATTTTACTAAACGTTCTGTTAAAAAATTAGTTCGTATTAAAGCTAGGTTGATTGGTACTAAAGGTAAGGCTCGTCGTTTAATTGAAAGGATGACTAATACTCGTATTGTTGTTTATGGAAAAACTGTTGCTCTTATTGGAAAAACTGATGATGTTGCTATTACAAAACAAGCTATTGAAAAGTTATTAGGCGGTTCTCCTCATGGTAATGTGTACAAATTTATCAATGATCAATACCATAATTTAAAAACTGCATGAGCATAAACTTTATAAACCCATTACTTTATTTTGCTTTTGGATGGCAACGACGAAGAAAAAATCTTCTATTAAAGCTGAAGAGTTAGCAAAGGAACAAAAACAAGTTAGTGTTAGTGAATTTTTTCTAAAAAATAGGCATTTGTTAGGTTTTGATAATCCTTTGAAAGCTTTATCCACTACAGTAAAAGAGCTTGTGGATAATGCTTTGGATGCTTGTGAAGAGATGCGTGTTCTTCCTGAGATTATTATTCAAATTAAGCCTGCTGGAGAAAATAGGTTTGTTATTGTTGTGGAGGATAATGGGCCTGGTATTGTAAAAAAACAGATTCCTAATGTGTTTGCTCGTTTGTTGTATGGGAGTAAATTTCATTCTATGAAGCAAGGTCGTGGACAACAAGGTATTGGTGTTTCTGCTTCTGTTTTATATGGTCAACTAACTACTGGAAAGTCTACTAAAATCACTTCTCGTATTGATCCTAAACATAAAGCTCATTATTTTGAATTAAACATTAACACTTTAAAAAATGAACCTGAAATTGTTACTGATAAAGAAATTGAGTGGATGAATAAAGATCATGGTACTAAAGTTGAATTAGAGTTGGAAGGGAAATATCAAAAAGGTAAATTAAGTGTTGATGAATATGTTAAACAAAGTGCTATTTCTAATCCTCATGCACAGTTTACTTACATTAGTCCTCTTAAAGAAAAAGTTATGTATCGAAGGGCAACTAAAGAGTTACCTAAAGAACCTAAGAAAGTAAAACCACATCCTTATGGTGTTGAGTTAGGTATGCTTATGCGTATGTTAAAAGATACTTCTGCAAAAACTTTAGAAAAGTTTTTTACTAAGGAATTTTCTCGTGTTTCTCCTAATGTTGCTAAAGAAATTTGTAAAAAATCTAATCTTGCACAAAGTATGAAACCTAAAGAAGTTAGTCATGCTAATGCTGATGCTATTTTCAAAACTATTCAAGAAACTAAATTAATGGCTCCTCCTACTGATTGTTTAAGTCCTATTGGTGAAGAAATTTTAGTGAAATCTTTAAAGAAAGAAGTTGATGCTGAGTTTTTTACTAGTATTACTCGTCCTACTGCTGTGTATCGTGGTGTGCCTTTCCAAATTGAAGCTGCTATTGCTTATGGTGGTTCTTTGCAAGCTGATAATTTAGTTCGTTTATTGCGTTTTGCTAATAAAGTTCCTCTCCAATACCAGCAATCTGCTTGTGCTGTGACTAGTGCTACAGTGAATACTTTGTGGAAGAATTATGGTATGCAACAAAGTAGAGGTGCTTTGCCTTCAGGTGCTGCTATGTTAGTTGTGCATATTGCTTCTGTTTGGGTACCTTTTACTTCTGAATCTAAAGAATCTATTGCTCACTATCCTGAGATTATTAAAGAAATTAAACTTGCTTTGCAGGGTTGTGGTAGGTTACTTGGAAGGTATTTGAGTAAAAAAAGAAAGGTTGCTGATGCTGAGAAAAAGAAGTCTTACATCACTAAGTACATTCCTCATATTGGTGAGGCTTTGAAGGATTTATTAAGTTTAAAAGAAACTGATGAAAAAAAGGTTATTATTTTATTAACTGAAGAATTAGAAAAGTCGAGGAAAATGTAATCATGACAAAAGAAAAGAATAAAGCTATTGAATTGATTCGTGATCAAGCTAATAATATTTATCAAAAAATCTTGAAGAGAAAAAAGCCTGAGATGAAGTTTCCTTTACGTTCTTTGAATAATGTTAAGTATGATACTAAGAAAGGGTTTTTTGAATTAATTGGAAAACATAAAGTTCGTGCATTAACTGTGAATACTGTTAAAGGCTTCGCGCAGACTTTACGTATGATGACTTTATCTAAGCAATTAGTTGGTGCTAATGATATTGCTACTAAAAGAGAGGCTTATTATGTTTCCAAAAATTGGGGTGATGCTCGTTTTAGCGAACAAGTAGAGTCTGATACTGTTTTAGACGATATTGAAGCTATGTTTATGTTAAACCGTGAGCAACTTGGTTTTATTCCTGAAGAAAAAGGTGGAGATATTGCTGGTGAATTAATTGTTGTTGATAAAGATCCTAATACTGGAAAAGAAATCAAGATTGATTGTACTAAGTTTGGTTCTGGTGCTTATTCTATTCCAACTTCTGTTGAACAATTAAAGTTTGAAACTAAGGCTAAGTTTATTTTGGCTATTGAAACTGCTGGTATGTTTCAGCGTTTAGTTAAGCATGGGTATTACAAAAAAACAAATTGTATTTTAATTTCTATGGGTGGTGTTCCAACACGAGCTTGTAGAAGATTTATTAGAAGATTGTCTGATTCTAAAAAATTACCTGTCTACGCTTTTGTTGACGGTGACTTTTATGGTTGGATGAATATTTATCGTACTTTGAAAGTTGGTAGTGGTAATGCTGCTCACATTAATGAATATTTTTGTGTTCCTAAAGCTAAATTATTTGGTATTACTGCTGAAGATATTACTAAATATAAATTACCTACTCATCCTTTGAAAGATGTTGATATTAAGCGTGGCAAGGATGCTTTGAAAAATGATCCTTTTGTACATCAACATCCTGAATGGCAAAAAGCTATTCAAGATATGATCAAGTTAGGGAAAAGAGCAGAGCAGCAAGCGCTTGCAGCTTGGGGTCTAAATTATGTTATGGAAAAATATTTACCTGATAAGTTAAAGAATTCTAAAAGTTGGTTACCTTAATAGAAGCTATAAGGATCTAATTGGCCACAAATAATTTTCTCTCTTTGCTCTAGAGTCGTTTTAGGAGGACAGAAGCCGAATTCTTCCCATATAGCTAATTTTGTTAAGTGTTTTGGGTTTTTAGAACCAATCAGTTCCATCCATGTTTTAAGATTTTTCTTTCCAGATAGTGCCACACTACTCCCTACATATTCTTTTTTAGTTTTTTTATTGTACACTTTATCGTTGTAACGATCATGATAGGAAAAATTGAAATTCTTAAGGATGTTTACTAGGTCTCTTATAAAATAAGGGTTTCTAAAACTTATTCTAATAACAGGATATTTGTGAAGTTTGCTTTTGTCTTTAGCTTTAAATGTAATTGTACCATCTGTATCTAAGATTCCTCTTAAAAAGTTAGTTTTTAATTTTTTAGCAGCTGAAAGAATAAATAAAGGAAATCCTTTTGCATAATTTTTATTTCCTATTGGCAGATCACTCTCTTTCAAAAAATGAAAGATTGCTTTAGAATAAATGCAGAGTCTTACTTCATTCTTCTTTAAAAATAATGTTTTGAACTTAACAGAAAATAATCTTTCAAAAATGCTCTGAATGTGTATTTGATAATAGCAGAAATCCTCTTTTTTATGTCCAGATAGAACCATTCTATATGTTGTGCTTTTTGGTCTTTTGCAATAATTGATGTTTCCATCCCCTATCATTGCACCTACAAACTCTGCTAATAAATAATTTTCTTTAGAAGGGATAGTCACACTTTTTTTGAGATCTTTTCTACTAAAATTCTTATTTTTTAAACTCATATATTTCTAACAATAAAGCAGTTTATATACTCTCAGAGGGTACTTGAGATATAAGAATTGTTTTCAACATATATTTAGAGGTTTTCCGGCTTATTTGAAGAACTTCCGAAATAAGAAACTTTTTAAACTACTTCTTAACTTAAGTTTATTTAGTATGCCACCGTAGCACAACGGTTGTGCACCGCTCTTGTAAAGCGGAGGTTGTGGGTTCAAATCCCTCCGGTGGCTCCATTTTTATCTTTCGGGCCCGTGGTCTAGAGTTCTTGTAGTCTACAAGGATGGACAATAGCTATGACGCTTCCTTGACTTGGAAGAAATCGCAGGTGCAATTCCTGCCGGGCCCATTTTTTTGAGTTTTTTTCAAAACATTTATATACTCTTCCTTCTCAAATAAATTAAGGTTTTAAAGCCTTTATAGGGAATAAAAGAGGCTGAAAATAGCTTTAAAGAGAAAAAAGAGGTTTTTAAGGGTTTATTTCATATGATTCCTTCGGAAAAAGAGCTTGTTGAGTTTATTAGGAAAAGGGATTTGGTTAACTTTAGTTTAATCGCTAAATTCTTCGATATAAAGAACGCTACTGTTTCTGATTTAGTTCTTCCTTTGCAAAAGAAGAAGCTTATTGAGATTAAGAAATTGGGGGGCTCAAAGGTTGTTCGTTTGAGGAAGAAAAAATGAGGCGTGGTCAAGTTGCTGCTTTTACAATTTTAGGATTAGTTGTTGTTGCTATTTTTTCCACTGTGTATGTTTTTCGTGAAGAAATTTTTGGTGCTACTTTTGGTAGAGAAACTTCTCAAGCTTTGGCTGTTCCTCCTCAGGCTGAAAAACTTAGAGTTTTTGTTGATTCTTGTATTGGAGAAGTTGCTGAGGAAGCTTTAAGCACTTTAAGTTTGCAAGGTGGATACATTAATCTTCCTAGTGCTGATGTTCCTGCTTCACCTGTATACCCTTTCTCTAATAATTTTGATTTGTTTGGTGATAGTGGTAATGAAGTTCCTTTTTGGTTTTTTGAGGATGCTTATGGTGTGCAACAAACACAAGTGCCTTCCTTGAGGGATATGGAAAAAGAAATTGAATCTTACATAGATGGATTTTTATCTGTATGTATTAATGATTTTGTAACTTTTAAACAACAAGGCTATAGTATTTCCTTTACTCCTCCTAAAGCTGCTGTTACTATTGGTGAAAAGAATGTTTTGTTTTCTGTTGATTTTCCTATTGATTTTGTTGTTCGTGACTTTGATTTTAGTTTTGATACTTTTAATAAGAGAGTTAGTAGTCCTTTGCATGAATTGCATGCTGTTGCTAAGGAAATTTTAGTTTTCGAGAATGAGAATTATTTTATTGAGGATCGTGTTTTGGAGATGATGGTTGTATATGACAACATCCCTTTTTCTGGTGTTGATTTTGAGTGTTCTCCTAAGTCTTGGACTAAGACTGATGTATATAATGATTTAAAAAATATTATGGCTAGTAATCTTCCTGCTATTAGGATTAAAGGTACTACTTTCACTAAGGGTGTTTCTGCTAAGTCTTTTGTTATTGATGCTTTGAAGAAGAAGCATACTTTAACTTCTTTGTTTGCTTACAATCCTTCTTGGCCTTTGTTGATGGAGGTTGTTGGTGAGGATGGTGAGATTTTGCGTGGTGATCCTTTTACTTCTGAGAATGAGGCTAGTCAATTTTTATTGCCTTTGTTTTGTTTGAATGATTATCATTTCGTCTACAATTTGAAGTTTCCTGTGGTTATTGCTTTAGAGAAAGAGAATACTGTTTTCCAGTTTGCTACTTTGGCTATTGTTCAAAATAATCAGCCTAGAGAGAATAGGGCTAATATTGGTTTGTTTGATGTTGAAACTCCTATTTGTGATTATCCTAGTAAGAAATTGAAGGTTGTTGCTGAGGGATATAGGCCTAATAGTGTTGTAAGTTCTTTAGCTGGTGCTAGTATTTCTATGAAGTGTTTGAATCAAGTTTGTAATATAGGTACTACTCAACTAGAAGGTTCTACTTTTTCTTTAACTAAGCCTGTTCCTTCGTGTTTTAATGGTTTAATGATTGCTGAAAAAGAGGGTTTTCATAGGGCTGAAAAGCTTGTGTCTACTAATCAAAATCTTGAAGAAGTTGTTGTAACTCTTGAGCCTTTGCATGAAGTTGTTATTGATGTATTAGTTGATGATGAGGGTTCTTTGCGTGAGCCTTATGCTTCTGAACAAGTATTGTTTACTTTTACTAATAAGGAACAGAAGTATGCTACTAGTGTGATATATCCTTCTCAAAAAAATGTTAAGTTGGTTGCTGGTTCTTATGAAGTTTCTTCGTCTATAACTATTGAGAGTTCTCAAGGATTTAAATTAAAGAAAAAGGATATTGAGGTTTGTAATGATGTTCCTAAAAAGGGTGTTCTTGGTCTTGCTGGTTTGACTAAGAAAGAGTGTACTACTCATACTATTGATGCTACTACTATTAATCAGATTCCTGTTGGGGGTAGTTCTGTTGATTGGTTTGTGAATAGAGAATCTTTATTAGCTGCAACTGAAGTAACTTTATATGCTTTAAGAGGTCCTACTCCTCAGTCTATTGATGAGATTACTAAAGTGTATGAGGTTATGCGTGAAAAAGAGGTGAGACGTCCTATACTTAAATAAAATGAGGCAAGTTTTTGGAAAAAGAGAGAGAGCTGTATTCATTATTCTACTTATGTTCTTTTTACCTATGCAACAAGTTGTTGCTCAGCGTTCTTCTGAGTTTGAAAATTTAAAAGAGCGAACTAAAAACATTCCTCAGGATTTTAGGGATCAGGCTGAAGTTATTGGTGGACAATTAAATGACCGTTTTGATTCTGGTGTCCCTGGTGAGCTTGGTACTATTGGTGAGGATATTATTTTGCAAGTGAAGGAATATCAGCCTAAGATTATTCGTTCTTCTTTGTTGGAAGATCAGGGTGTGTTCGTGTATGCTTTATTAAGTGGTCAACCTACTAATCCTACTATTAGTATTCCTAATATTAAGAATGTTGTTATTCGGAGACAGAAGGTTACTACAAATCCTGTTGGTGCTCCTGTTTCTATTGGTCGTGTTCGTCACATTAAGCCTTCTCGTGCTGAGTTGAGTTTTGATAATATGGGGTATATGGTTATTCCTATTCGCCAGATTCCTAGGGAGAATGATGTTCCTGATGAGGTGCTTGTTGATGTTGATGCACGTATCTTTTTTGATGTTTCTGAGGGGTTAACTTTTGGTCCTACTAAGGATATTTTGGTTGAACAAAATAAGGATCAGTGGGCTTTAACTAAGGAGGATCATAGTTTTTATGCTGGGTTTATTCGTGTGTCTGAAATTTCTGATATTGGTGCTACTGTTGCTTTGTATGATAATAATGTGAATGAAGTTCGTGGTTCTCCTATAGAATTAAAGGTTGGTCAAACTTCTCGTTCTTTGAGTGCTAGGTCTGAGTTTGGGTATTCTCGTACTGGGAAGATTTTTGATAGATTTAATTTGAAGCTTGATCGTATTACTGCTTTGAGTGATAAGGCTCGTTTGATTATTTCTCGTGATGGTAAGGTTGAGACTAGGACTTTGTCTGAGGGTGAATTTTTGTATCCTGGTTCTAGTTGGTTTATTGAAAATATTATCACTGATGTTCGTGGTGAGGAGTTTACTGTTAAGTTGCGTAATCGTAATAGTTTTGGTGCATTTGGTGGTTCTGCTTCTAAGAAGTTGGCTTGTACTGATTTTTGTGAATTAAAGGCTAAGAAGTTAAAGATTAATGCTTCTTTGCCTCCTGTTCCTGCTAAAAAGCCTAAGACTGCTGTTCCTCAAGATAAAAGTCTTGTTGCTTATAAAAATATTAAAGAGAAGGAGTATGATAAGGTTGTTATTGATTTAGGTAAGGGGTTTAAGGATTATTCTAGTGTTGTAAAAAATTTGGAAAAGTTAAGAAAAGCTACTAGTCCTCTGACTTCTTTAGCTACTAAGAATTTGATTGATAATTTGTTGAAAACCATTCAGAGAGAGTATAATGCTAAACGTGTTGAAAGACAGTTGGCTATTAATCGTGATAATCATTCTATCATTACTAAAGATGTTGAAGTTATGTATGAATATATGCTTAAATTAAACCAAAAACTTGCTGGAGATAAAACTCGTTTGCCTTCTGCTCAAAAAACTGATGCTTCTGCTACTGGTTTGATTGCTTATCAGCAGGCTAGAGAAGAGTACCAAAAAGTTATTGATGGATTTACTTCTTCTAAAGATCTTGAAATTAGGAAGCATGTTGCTAAAGCTCATTGGCGTATTGCTAATTTGCCTGGTGATATTGTTAGTAAAGATTCTAGAATTCAGCATTTAGATGTTTTGCTTAATAATTTTGAAGTTATTGAGTATGATGGGTTTACTAAACAAAATTTGGAAATCTTGTTGAAGATTTTAAAGTCTTTGCAACTTGATTACCAAAGTGTTAGTCAAGAGCTTTCTGAGCCTTCTACTGGGGAAATTTTTTCTGTTTTGTTGGCTGGTGCTGAAAAGGCTTCTGCTAAGTTGAAGTCTCGTGCTACTTTAACTTTGGATGGTGCTAGGACTAATACTTATATTGAAGGCGAACCTCTCTTGTGGCCTGAGACTGGTTCTCCTGGTTCTATTAGGTGGAATGTTAAAGAGATTAATACAAGGAGTGTTATTATTGCTCGTGCTGATAGTGGAGAAACTATTAGAATTAATTTAAATGCTGAGGTTGATAAAGTTCCTATTTTGCCTGGTGCTGGTAATGTTCGTAAAGTTAAGTTGATTGATACTGATGTAAAAAAAGAGGCTCATGTTACTATTAGTCCTGTTGTTGAGAGTGCTTATTCTGAGGCTATTTTTAGTTTGCATCTTCCTATTGAAAAGCGTGCTTTTGATTTGCCTCTTTTTTCTGATACTGTTGAGGAAGAGATTGTTAAGACTGAGGATTTATTGGAAGATTTGAATGAAATTGTAGAGAATGTTCGTGAGATTACTGAGTATTGGCAAAAGATTTGTTTGGTTACTTTTGGTGTGTTGTGGGCTAAAAACTTTTTAGCTGGTGCTTTTGGTAAAGGTAATGCTGCTGATGCTAGACAAAAGGTTGGTTCTATGTATAAAGAAAAGTATGCTCATTGTCAGACTCTTGATCGTTCTGATCCTGAGAGTTGTGCTGGTAAGACTTATGAGCAGTTTGTTTTCAGTAAGCAAGCAGAGTATGAAACTGCTATTGAGCAATCTTCTAAGATTACTGAAGGTATTCAGAACTTAGAAAGTAGTGGGTATTATACTAAACAAGAAAATTTTCCTGAATTAGGTAAAGAGTATAATGGTGCTAAGGCTGAGTTGTATTATTATGAAGAGATGAGTAAATTGCATCCTAATGATGAGACTACTAAGACTAAGGTTTTGACTTTGAGGTCGCAGTTAAAGCATTCTGATTTAGAACGGCAGTTTTCTGATGTGTATTTTGAGGATGGTCGGTTAAAGACTTTTGATGAGTTAGGGTCTAATGCTAAAGGTATTGTAGGAGCTACTATAAATTACCCTGGATTAAAGCCTGCTCGTGATGAGTTGATTAGTAAGTTGTCTGATGCTGAAAAGGTAAAAATTGCTGAAGCTACTAAGAATGGTATTTTTGAACAACATGTTTGGAATACTCATGGTAAAAAATTAATTCCTTATTACAAGGAATCTATTGTGAAACAACAGCTTGGTACTTATATTACTACTGATTTGAAAAAACAATATAGTGTTGAACAAAAGCATCTTGATAATTTATTTGAAGCTCATCGTATTAAAAATGTTGATAGTGCTTTGGTTGGTAATTTCAAGCATGCTCCTAGTTTGTCTTTTGCTACTAAGGGTAAGGGGAAAGATAATGTTGAGTTTGTTTCTATTGATGCTTTGCATTATGTGCAAGTTTCTTATCGTACTGGTGGTCGTGTTGAAAAGTATGAATTGTTCCGTCGTTCTTCTCCTAATAGTCAGATGGGTCATAGGAGTGATGTATATTTAGGTGTTGTTGATGAACAATTGTTAACTAATTATCGGAAGTCTGGCACTGATGATCATAAGTCTCTTTCCAAAAATTTGGATAATGTTCGTAGTTGTATTAGTCGTATTAATAAACAGAATAGTAAGACTAAATATTCTAGGTCTGATAAAGTGCAGACTAAACCTATTGGTTGTTCTGGTTTGGGTAATTATGTTGTTAAGAATTCTGTGCAAGGTTCTGATAGGAGTTGTACTGATTTCATGAGTCCTTCTGATTGTAAATTGTTATTCAATGCTTGTGATCCTGTTATTTGTCCTACTTCTCGTTGTAATCTTGGCGGTGATTGGCCTGTTGAGAATGTTGCTGAGACTGGTATTATTGGTAGTGCTTTGCTTTGTTTGCCTAACTTTATTGGTGTTGATAAGGATGCTGGGGTAGTTATGCCTGTTTGTTTAACTGGTATTCATGCTGGATTACAAAATATTCGTTCTATTATTGAAGGCTACCGTCAGTGTTTGATTACTGCTAAGGTTTCTGGTCGTTCTGTTGGTATTTGTGATCGTATACGTTCTTTTGGTATTTGTGAAGTGTTGTGGAAGGAGGGTATGGCTCTTGTGAGTGCTAAGGAAGGTATTTTAGGTAAGTTGATTGGTGCTTTAAGTGATGATGATGGCAGTGGTGCTTCTGGTGGTGGTGAATATTCTGCTTTCCAAGATACTTTGGATAATAGTGCTGAGAGTTTGAAGTTCTTTACTCAGTCTTATGCTAAGAATACTTTTGCTCGTTACTCTGGTGGTTCTCTTCCAGAAATTGGTACTGAGATTTGTAAGGCTGCTATTTTTAGGAAGGCTCCTGGTGTTGGTAATTTCTTTGATGAAGTTACTCGTCCTGAAAGTCCTCCTCAGTTTAATGCTTTCTTTGATGAAGTTCCTTATTCTGATATTGGTGAGCGTTCTTTGAGTCAGTATAAAATCTTTTATCATGTGTATGCTGGTGAGACTAGTGGTGTTTCTCCTGTGACTTATAGTGTTTGGTTGCAGTCTAAGGATCCTTATACTAATGAGTTTATTTATCCTCCTCAGTTTTTGCGTGATTCTCGTGGTATTGTTCGTGGTCGTCGTTTGCCTTCTGGTGGTTTTGCTAGTGAGGCTCCTGATATGATTTTACCTACTGGTATGCAAGAAATTTGTGTTGAGATTGTTACTGACACTTATGGTCGTCGTGTTGAGTGTGGTTTTGGTAAGGTTTCTACTGGTTTTGCTTTGAATTATGTTACTGATAAATTTACTCAGGGTGAATTAAATAAAAAGATTAATAGTGCTAGTGAATGTGTTTCTAAATCTTCTACTATTGCTGATGCTGTTTCTGAGCGTGGTTTAGTTGCTGGTGTTGGTGTTGGTGTTGTTGGTACTGTTTCTAGTGGTTTTACTTCTACTGGTATTGTTAGAAAGTGTTCTAAGGTTTCTCCTGGTATTGGCGGTGATGAGGCTAAGTGGAGTCCTGTTGGTAGTTGTGGTATTGATGATCTTGATCGTGATATGGGTACTTGTTGGTTGTATGTCCCTACTGCTCAAAATTTGATTAAACAAGTTAGTGCTCGTACGCAATTCCAAAACACTTTGAATGAAACTGCTCGTCGTGTTATTGCAGAGGCTGAAAAGGCTGGTAGTCCTATTCCTGGTTTTGAGGTGTTAGAGAAAAAAGAGATTCAGACTTTGTTTGATCTTGCTAAGACTGCTCGTGAGGATGCTATTAAAACTAATGATGTTGCTAAGTTTGTTCCTGCTAGGAAGAATTATAACAAAATTAGAAGTGCTTATGCTGTTGATGAAAAGTTTGGTGCTAATGCTCAGTTCTTTTTGGCTGAGACTTATTGGGAGGAAGCTCGTATTTTAATTGCTACTAATAGTTTGGTTAATGCTGCTGCTGCAACTATTAAGTCTATGCGTGGTGTTAGAAGAATTACTTTACCTCATCCTCCTGTGCCTATGGCAAAGAATTCGATGGTTGAAATTGAAATTTTTGGTACTGTGCATAAGTTTGAAGTTAAGAGCATGAGTGGTGGGAAGATTACTTTAGAAGTGCGTTCTACTCCTCAAGAGTTCTTGTTGAAACAAAAAGATAAAGCTATTGAGGTTGATGTGAATGGGGATAGAAAGCCTGATATTACTATACAGTATGTTAAAGATAAAGCTTTGAATGCTCCTGGACTTGGTGAGGTTGTTGCTGGCATGGTTTGGTTTAAAGAAATAAAAGCAAGTACTCCTGCTCCTAAAGTTCCTAAAGTTCCAAAGGATCCTAAAGACCCAAAAGATCCTACACCTAGTACTTCTGGAAAAAAGTGTACTTCTAATGGTTTTTGGGCTGATAGTGCAGGCAAACGTTTACCTACAAAATCTGGTTCTAGTCCTGAAGTTGCTACTGGCACTCCTGTTGCTATTGTAGTGAATGCAATTAATTGTAATGGGAAAACTTTGAAGGTTGGTATTGAAGAGAACGATGATTATTTTGATGAATCAGTTAGTGGTTTTCCTAAAGAGATAAAGATTGATGCTGATGGTACTGTAACAAAATTGGTTCCTTGGACTACTGAATATTTGGATGATGGTTGGTTTGGTGGTAATCCTGAATTTATTTTTAGGATTTTTTATGGTGAGGAAGAGTTATTTAAGTTACTTGATAGGTATGAATTAGTTGTTACAAAGAATAAATATACTGGACCTCTTGCTCCTTCAATAAAACCAGTTATTAAAAGTATTACTCCTTCTATTTTGTTGGATGGTGAGCCTGCTGTTGTAGAGATAGTTGGAGAGAATTTTGACAAAAATGTTCAAGTGTTTTATCCTACGGTTTCTAAACCAGATCTTATGCATTTGAGAAAAGATAGAGAAGTAATTTGGGTGTCTGATAAATTATTAAAAGTTGATTTAACAAAGAGTCTTCCTCTTCCTGGCTGGCATTTTAGTTTACTTGTAAGAAATCCTGATAAACAGGTGAGTAATCTAGAACCTGTTACTGTATTGCCTAAAGGGATTTTGTTTGTTGTTATGAAGGAGGATGCAAGTACTCCTTCTGGTTTTGAGGCGGACATTCGTGTGGTTAATCCTGATACTGGAAGAAATTATCGTATTCAGACAGCAAAATCTTCTTCTTGGGTTAATTGGGTTGATGATCTTGTTGAACATAATGGTAGAATTTATGGAGCTATGAGGCCGAACGTTATTCCTGGGACTGTTTCAGAAATTTTTGATATGTTTAGTGATGATCGTGCTGCTAGGCGTGATAGTTCAACATTTGCTTTAGTGTCTCATGATGGTGAGTTATATGATGCTGGTTTGTATGGTTTTAAGGAAACGTTTGGGAGTGGTTCTATTAGTGGCATGGAGGTTTATGATATGGTTTCCAATGATGGTAAGTTTTATGCTGCTACAACTACTGGTATTTTTGCAAAGAGTGGTGTTCCTACTAGTGGTAATCTTAAATATCTATATTATATGGTATCTGGTGAAGTGCATACTTTAACAGCGCATAAGGATAAAATTTACTATAGTGAAGGATTTGATATTTTTGTAGATGATGAGCCTATTCCTCTAAAGAGTAGGGCTGATGAATTAATTGCTTTAGTGTCTTATAATGGTAAATTGTATGATGTAAGTGATAAAATAAGGAACACTGAAACTGATCAGGTTGTTTTTGATCCTGTTGGTAAGGAAATTTCTGCTGCTTTGTCTTTAGAGAAGCT
This sequence comes from Candidatus Woesearchaeota archaeon UBA489, assembly GCA_002505585.1. GTDB lineage: Archaea > Nanobdellota > Nanobdellia > SCGC-AAA011-G17 > UBA489 > UBA489. The sequence continues at coordinate 49,954 of DAVM01000020.1, forward strand.
TTCAAAAGTTGTAGCTCCTTTACCTTCTCCAACCCCTCCAACTCCCGCTCCTATAACACCATCTCCTAGTGCTACTAAAGAACATGCTTGGGCTTGGTATTATAATGCTAAAAAGTATGAAGTTAAGGTTGATATTCCTGCTGCTTTAACTGAACGATATTATAAATTAAAGCCACATCCTACTGGTGAGATTGGTGGTGATTACACACCTTATGTGTTGGATTCAGATGATGATGTTGTTATTCGTGGTATTGCTAGACAAATTTTGGAGATTGCTAACGCTGAAAACATGGATGATTGGCAAAAGTTCTTTTTAGTTTCTTCTTTTGTTAAAGGAAACTTTGCGTACCAATTAGATGCTGTTTCCGCTATGTGTTCTGAATATCCTCGTTATCCTTTGGAAATGATTTTGAGTGCTCGTGATAATAAGTTAGGTATTGGTGATTGTGAGGATGCTGCTATTTTAACTGCTGCTTTGTTGAAAGAATTAGGCTATGATATTTCTATGGTAGTTTTAGGCCCTGTAAAACCTGGTGATGGTGCTCATGCTTCTCTTGCTGTGAAGTGTGATGCTCCTTTCCCTCCTGCACATTTTAAGGTTCCTCCTCTTGCTTGGGATTTTGCTGGAAAAAAGTATTGTTATTATGAAGCGGTTGTTTATTCAAATACTTGTTTAACTGAGTACAAATCTCGTTTCCCTAGTTTGACTGATCTTGGAGCTTATGCTGCTCCTTGTCAATTGAAAATTGGGGAGATTTTTGCTGATTTTGCTCGTGAGCTTGATTTAACTAATCCTGAATTAGCACGATTAGTAAGCCCGAAAGCATATCTAAAATCTATTTCAGCCAATCTTAAATCTGACGGTACTTTTGAGCTTACAATAAAAAACACTGGCTCTGTGATTGCTAAAAATGTTTGGATAAACAAGATCTTTGGAGTAGATGCAACTGGTACTCCTACCACTACTCCTCGGAATTCTGCTAAGGTTGATATTCCTGCTGGAGAAGAAAGAAAGCTTGTTATTGGTTTTTCTTCTGCTGAAATTGATGTGTTGAAGGCTGCTACCAAAACACGTGTTTTTATTGATGCTGATAATGCGAAAATGTTTCTAGCAGGCTTTAATTTTACTTAAAAAAATGTTGTTCAAAAAGTCTTTCTTAATTTTGAAGAAGAAGTTTGCTTCTTTGTTTTTGTTAGAGCTTGCTTTTGTTTTTTCTTTGTTATTTTTTTTAGTTTTTGTTAAAGATAAGATTAGTGGATATTTAGCTCTTATTCGTGGATTAACTCCTCAGTTGGCTGTTTTGCAGAAGGCTGCTGAAACTAATATTGCTGATGCTACTGCTTTGGTTGCTTTGTCTGATTTTCAGTCTGTTACTTCTGGTGCTTTGAATTTTGCTTATGTTGTTGTTCCTTTAGTGTTGTTTGTTCTTTGGTGTGTTTTTCAGTCTTCTTTGTGGTTTTGTTTAAAGAATGAGTCTTTGAAGTCTTTTGGTTCTTTTTTTAAAAAATTTGTTGTTGTTTCTTTAATCCTTTTTGGTCTTTTGTATGTTGTTCTTAAGTCTATTCTTAAAGATGTTTTGAGTTCTGGTGCTTTGGACACTTCTTTTGCTCAGATTGTTTTGTTGAGTTTTGTTTTCTTTTATTTTTCTCTTGTTGCTTTTGCTTGTTTAAGTAAAGATCCTTTAAAGAAGTTTTTCAAAAGATTTTTGTTTATTTCTTTTAAAAGAGTTTTTTCTGTTCTTTTACCTATTTTCTTATTTTTTAGTTTAGTCTTTGTTGGTTTCGTCTTTTTGTTCGGCCCTCTATTTTTGCAATTTTGGGTTGGTGGTGAAGATCGTGTGATGGTTGGATTAGTGTTGTATTTGGTTGTTTTAATTGTTGTTTCTCTTTATTTGAAAATCTTCATTAATTTGAAGGTTGCAGAATTAAAATAACTGCGGGAACTAGGACTCGAACCTAGGTAAGCACTAAGCTACTGGGTCCTAAACCCAGCCCGTTTGACCACTCCGGCATTCCCGCGTGAATATATGGTTTAAATATGCTTTTAAAAACATTTGGGATTGTCTTTAAACAACTCATAATTACCTTTTAATTAATACTACTTCTAAGTAATTAAAATAGGAAGCTTTATAAAGGGTCTGTAGACTCTTATATCTATGAATAGCAAATATAAAGCAAGATTTGAAGGTTATACAGCAAGTATTAATTGGCCTGATCCAACTAAACCTAATCCAAATAGTGAAGCAGCAGATGTTACATTATCTACTCTAGATGGTAGAAAACTAACAGCAAATTTTGTTACTAAGCCTTTCCTTGATTATGTGTTTAGTAAAAATAGTAGAACAGGAGAATGTGCTTCTGGAACATATTTTTGTATGAAAGATGGTATGATTGTTGTTGAAAAAATTACTGAAAGGACAGTGAAAGCAACTATTGATGATTTAATAAATAATTATGAAGTTGACTTTCATTTTAAAGAAATTAAATAACTATTACTCTTCATAAATCTCTTGTAATTTATTCATAACTTTATCTTGGTTCGTATCCTTACCAGATTTTCCAACAATTTCGTAACTAGTTTCGCCAGTTTTGCGATAATAAAGGCGAGCACCATTTCTCCCTCGTAAGTAAAAAATATCTGTTTCTTTTATATGTCCTGGTTTGCCTAATCCTGCTTCAAAATTTCCTTTTAGTAATTCTTCTGTTAGATGATTCATTTCTCTTTGGATTGCTCCACTTCTAGTTGCTTCTTCAGCTAAAGAAACAAGGCGCTTATCTTTTTTAATATTGCTGGTTAAAGTAATTTTGTTCAGTGAAGGAGCTGTTTTTGGTGCAGATGAAACAGGACTTGCTGCTATTTTTTCTTTTGGGAAAACATAATCCATTACCTCTTGAGGTGATCCACGGCGTACAACATCTCCCTGTACAACAAACATATCATCTACTATTTCTCTTCCAGCTTGCTCGTCTAATATAAGAAGTTGCTCTAATTCTTTTCTTGTGGTAATCGTTTGAATCCCTCGATTTCCCCAGCCAACGTCATAAGTAAAAGCAATTTTCCCATCTGGAGAGATTTCTAAAGCATTACCAGTAGTTGTTCTATGATATTTTGCAAGTTCTTCTGATCCTTTTGCATAGATATTTAGCTTTTGAAAAGCTTCTAGAGATCTTGGACTAGCTGCTATTAGTTGGGGAATAGTCTCAGGTTGTCCTGCAACTTTTCTTGGCAGTGTCCCTTCAGGTAATGGTGTTGATCCATAAAATCCTCCATCGATGTATTCTTCTAAATCATAGGCTGTTGTTTTTGCTGGTGAACTTCCAGTTTTTTGTATTAAGGTTAAAGTATCACTGCCTTCTTCTAAAATGACATAAGTATATCCTCCAGGGCTTCCTTCTGTTGCTGGATACATGATTTTTTCTATTTTGATTCTTGTCCTTGGTCCACTCGGTGATGGTATCTCTATCCAATTTTGTCTATATTCTAAAGCGCTTATATCTCCACTAGTTCTTCCCCAACTAGGATAGGGTGTTGCAACACTTGTGCGTAGAATGTCTTCTGGAGTTTTTGCATCTTTTAATTCTTGAAGTTGAGTTTTTGTTCTTGCAATAAGTTCTGTTTGTTTCTTAACCACTTCACTTTTAAGTGCTTCATCAAAAACTGCTTTTTTGGAGATTTTGCTTATCTTTTTTCTAGTATCCTCAGATAGAGAACTACTATATCTCAAACCATTTGAAGAATCTTCAAGAAACTCCTCAAGGATTTCTCTTGGAGTTAATTTCCCGCCAGTTTTGCTGTTATATTTTGGGAAAGATATGCCAGTTTCATAGCTTAATTTCTGTCTTGCGGAAACCATTTGAGCTTCTGTTCCTCCATCCAGAGCTGCTCTTGCTTTTTGTCTTGCTTTTTCTATGCTAAGAAAGAAAGGAGTGTCACTGACAAATTCTAGATTTTGTTGTAGGGCTCTTTTCCTTTGTTTTTTAAGTTTAGACAAGTCCATATGTGCTATTCCTTTTGGATCAAAAGTAGTTAAGATTTCTTTAAAAGGGTGTAGTGGATGAGTATGAGATGTTATCCTATTTCCTGTTGTTTGTGTTTTTGGCAGTGATAAAACAGTTCCTGGGCTACTAAATTCTTGAGCATTTTGTATTCTTTTGGCTAACGAAATAACTTCTTCGTCAGTAAGTTCTTTTAATGGTTTGTTTATGCCCATTGCAGGTAAATTCAGATTAGAGAGGTAATCTTTTTTTAAAATAGAAATTTGTTCTTTTAAATTTTTAGAGGAAGTGGTCAATAGTTCAGGTTCTAAGCTTCCAGGTTGTGTTTTCGTAAATCCTTTAGTTTTAGTTAAATCTTCTACTCTTTTTTGGTAATGAACAATTTGAGTACTTGTTTCTTTTAAATTTCCTTGAAATCCTTCTGGTAAACTTCTTTTATCTTGAAGGTAAATAACTCTTTCTTCTTTAGGAACTATTTGTGTTGGTTGTTCTATGATTGTAACACTTCCATCAGGATTTCTTTTTATTGTTGTAGGAATAATGCCTCCAATCTCTACTTCTCCAGCTCTTGCTCCT
>DAVM01000003.1 GCA_002505585.1 Candidatus Woesearchaeota archaeon UBA489
AGTTGCTACTTCTTTTGGATCATAGTGTTTTTCTTGTCTTGTATATGAATGTTTATCATGAAATAAGACTAAGTCATAACCTTTCAACTTTAGTTGTTGTATTATTCTTTGTCCTTCTCTATAATTTAATGATTTACTTTTTGCTGATCCTGTAAAGTGTAATCCTATGAGTTTTGTTGGTCGTAAATTATTTCTTCTCATGTATGTTTTTGCCCATGCGTCATCTTTTATACTATATTTCAAATTATATCTTTGTGTTAGTAAGGTGACTCCTAATTCTTTTGCTATTTTGAGTGTTTTGTGTTCTCTGTAATAATTTAGAGGTAATTTTGAGTATAATTTTGCTGGTGTTCTGAACATTTTTACAAAATGTGTTTCTACTATGTCATATTTCTTTTCTGCTTTTCTAATGTCTTCTTTTATGATTTTTTTTTCTCTAAAGAATTTGAGTGGATTGCCATAGTGAGGATTTTTTTTGAGTGTTGAAAATATGAGTTGATTGATTGATGTGTCATATTTCAATAATTCGTGGTACAAAGGTTTATTGATCGTCATGACTGTTATGTGGCTCTTTGGATTTTTCCGTTTCAAAGAGTGTATTGCTGGTAGTGCCATTAAACAGTCTCCTATGCCGTGTAAGAGGACTACTAGTATTTTTCTGGTGCTCATGGGTTTGTAGTGCTGTAGTAAAGATTATAAAAGTTTGTATAGAGTTCTTTTACTATGATATCTATCATTATTACTTCATTTAAGGAGCCTGGAACTATTGGGACTGCTATTGAGGCTGTTCTTAAAAATAATATCAAAGAGAAGATTGAAGTTATTGTTGCTGCTCCTGATAAGGAAACTGCTGCTGTGGTTAAAAAGTACAAAAAAGTACAATATTTTAAAGATCCTGGCAAGGGTAAATCTTTTGCTCTTAATTTATTGTTTAAAAAAGTTAAGGGTAATATTTTGATTTTAACTGATGGTGATGTTTTTGTGAATACTTCTTTACAAAAGATTGTTGATGCTTTCAAAGATCCTAAGGTTGGTTGTGTTTCTGGACGTCCTGTTGCTTTGAACAAGAAGAGTTCTATGTTTGGATATTTTAGTCATTTGTTGTTGGACGCTGGTGCTCATAGTATTCGTAGTGATTTAAATAAACAAAATAAATTTTTGGAATGTTCTGGGTATTTGTTTGCTTTCCGTAATACTATTAAGGCTATTCCTACTGATGTTGCTGAAGATGCTCATATTCCTTTTATGTTTTGGAAACAAGGTTTTAAGGTCCGTTATGTTCCTGAGGTTAAAGTGTTTGTTAAGTATCCTAATAATTTAAAAGATTTCATTAAACAACGTATACGTACTGCTAAGAGTCATCAAAAGTTAAAGAAATACAATAAAGATTTTCCTCATGTTAAAGGTTTTTGGAATGAGTTGCGTTTAGGCACTTTTAGAGCTTTAGCTTACCCTTCTACTTGTAAGGAATTTTTGTGGACTCTTTGTTTATTCCCTTTACGTTTGTATATTTGGCTTGCTGTTTTCCTCCAAACTAAGGTTTTCAAAAACCAGTACACTGATGCTTGGGAACGTGTTGAGAGTACTAAGAATTAAAGCAACAAGTTTTTATACCTCTCTAATCTTGTCTTTTTCATGGATGCTCTAAAAAAGAGACAAAGAAAGGTTTTGGATTGGGTTAAAAACCATCAAGGTTTTACTATTTTACTTATTGCTGGTGTTTTATTAGCTATTCGTTTGTATTATTTTTTCCTTACTGTTAACCAACCTATTTGGTGGGATGAGGGTGATTATTTAAACATTGCTCGTTGGTGGGCTTTTGGTTCTCCTGCTTGGGACATCAATCCTCTCCGTCCTTTACTTTTCCCTTTGATGGTTGCTGGTTTATTTAAAATTGGTTTGGGTAGTGAATTTTTCATTCGTCTTATTCCTTTCTTATCTTCAATTATTAGTATTGTTTTAGTGTACTATATTGGTAAAGATTTGTATGACAAAAAAGTTGGGTTAGTGAGTGCTTTTATGTTGGCTGTTTTTTGGTCTTTCCTTTTCTTCAGTTATCGTATGTTGGTTGATGTTCCTGTTGCTATGTTGTGGTTATTGTCTTTATTCTTATTCATTCGTGGTTTTGAACATAATCAAAAGAGGTGTTTGTGGTTTGCTGTTCCTGTTTTGGTTCTTGCTTTCTTAATGAAGTATACTGGCGCTTTGCTTGGTTTAATCTTAATCGTTTACTTATTTATTGTTTATCGTTTTAAGCCTTTAAAGAATAAGGATTTGTGGATTAGTCTTGGTTTGGGTATTTTGACTAGTTTGCCTTTTTTCTGGTATGGATTTAAAAGATTTGGTCATCCTTTAGCTTTCTATATTCGTTCTATTGGTGGTCGTGCTCCCAGTCCTCGTTCTTTGTGGCAGACTTTTATTGATTATGTTAATACTACTTTTCCTCATATTGAGAGTGCTTTCCTTGTCTTATTTGTTATTGGTTTCATCATCATTTTATTTGAGTTAGTTATTGGTTTTGATTTGTTGTGGAAGAATAAAGATAAAAAATTGAAAGCTAATTTATTACTTTTACTTACTTTCCTTGTTCCTTTCTTGTATATTGTTAGTCTTGGATATGGTAGGTATATTGAAGAACGTTATTTGTTTATTATGTATCCTTTCATGTTTATTATTGCTGCTAAAGGATTATTTGATCTTGCTAAATATATTCGAAGACATAGTAAGATTATTGCTACTTTGGTTATTGTTGCTTTTTTGGCTGTTGGTTTTTACCAAAATGTTACGCATGGTGATAGTCTTATTCAATCTAAAAGAACTTCTTTTTTGCAAGTAAAACAATCTGCTGAGTGGGTTAAAGAACATTCTGAGCTTGGTGATCTTATTTTTGTGCATCATACTCAAGCTGAATTCCAGTATGCTTCTAATAGAGATGTGATGGGTATTCCTGGCAAGGATGGTGCTGAGTTAATTAAAGAGATTGTTGAGAAAAAGCCTAAGTTTTTAGTTATGAATGTTTTTTCTAGAGTTGGTGAAGAGGATGCTTGGAAGATTGCTTTCCCTTATGTTAATTCTAATATTTTTAAGCCTGAAATTAGTTATGAACCTTTCATTGATGAAAATCAACAGATTCCTATTATTACTGTATTTTCTATTAAGCCTGAGTTCTATGAAGGGAAGAAGTAAATTTAATTTTTTGTTTTTCTTAATGCTCTTAATGCTTGTATCCCTTCTAATACTCTTAAGATAAAGAATCCTACTAAGTGTATTGGGTCTGCTAAGAGTATTTTCCAATTTTTTACATATGCTTTTCTTATGAATCTAAATTCTCCTTTTTTTGCTTGTGGGTGTTTGTCTAAGTATTTTTGTAGTGATAGAGAGTAATAGTATCTTTTTTCTAAGAATTCTTTTAATGAAATGTTTTCATCGTAGTGTATTATGCCTTTTACTCTTCCAAAGCTTGTATATTTCATTACTCTTTTGTGCATGTCTATGTCTTCTGGTCCTGTGAGTTCTTCGTCGTAGCCTCTTACTTTCTTAAAGAGTTGTTTAGTAAAGAATCGTGCTGCTTCTGCATCTCCTGTTCCTGTATAACAACTTTTTTCTAGTGTTTTACATTTGCTCCAATAACCTTTTCCTATGAATGTTTCTTGTATTAATATTGCTTCTTTTCCTTTTTCAATTGCTCTTACACAATCTTCTACTACTCTTGATTGTAGTTGCATGTCCGCATCTATGAAGAAGTAATAGTCTCCTTTCCCTTTTTGTGCTCCGTAGTTTCTTTGTGCACTTCTTTCTGGTCCTTTGTTGTAAACTTTTTTTGTGTATTGTTTAGCTATGTTAACTGTTTGGTCTGTACTATGATTATCTACTACAATCAGTTCTATTGGTGTGTAATTTTGTTTTTGTATTGAGTGCAAGCATCTTGCTAGTACTTTTTCTTCATTTTTTGTTGTTACTATAATTGTAACTGTTTTCATTGTAATAATCCTTCCACTGATTTATAAGTTTCTTCAACGCTTATTTGGTTTAAACAATAATTTGGTGTTCCTTTATATTTACAAGTGAGATCTTCTCCTATTCTATAGGATTTACAGTTTGTTGTTGGCATCAATACTCGTACTTTTTTATGTTGTGGTTTTGTTTTGTTTGGATTTAAGTGTCCTAAGAGTATGACTGATGGCACTTGATAATATGATGCTAAGTGCATGAGTGCTGTATCATTACTTACAAAGGCATCACAGTATTCTAAGAGTGCTGCTGTTTCAAAGATACTTCCTGTTGTTACTATTGTTGATTTTCCTTCCAAGAGTTTTTGTATATCTAATCTCAAAGGTAGTTCATCATTGCCTCCAAAAAGTAATATTTTTGCTTTTTTCTTTTTTATCAGTTTGTCTGCTAGTGCTGCATATTTCTCTTTTGGCCATCTTTTATTCATCATACCTGCTAGTTTGCTTGATCCTGGGTGCATTCCTATTACTAGGTCTTTTTCTTGTATATGGTGCTTCTTAAAGTATTCTTGTGCATAGTTCTCTTCTTTTTTTGTTAAAGTAAAAGTTAGTTTTCTTTTGCATTGTTTTGGATCTATTCCTAATAATCTTAGAAGTGTTAAATTTTCGTCTATACAATGTCTGTGGTATCTTATTTTTAGTTTTTTTGTGTGTAGGAAGTTTAATGACAGTAAATTTTTTATTTCATAAATATGTCCTAGTCTTTTTTTTGCTCCTATTAAAAATGATATAATGTTGTGTTGCATTCTATTTGCTGGGTATGCTAAGATGCTTAAGTCATATTTTTCTTTTCTTAGTTTTAATACATAAAGTAATGATTTTATGTATCCTGCTTGTAAGAATGGGTAATGTAATATTTCGTCTACTTGTTTATTTCTTTCTAGCATTGCTTTGACTGGTTTGTCTCTGGCTAGTGCTGTTATTTTTGCTTCTGGATAAATTTTTCTTAGTGCACTAATTGTTGGGGTAAAGAGTAAACTATCTCCAATACCGCCTAGCAATAACAAAAGTATTTTTTTCATTTTTTTGTGACAAGATAATCACCTAATGCTAAATAATGTAATCCTGATGTTCTTAGTGTGTGGAGTGCATCTATTGGATTGCACACTATTGGTTCTCCATGTATATTAAAGCTAGTGTTCAATAATCCATATCTTCTTGTTTTCTTCTGATATTCTTTCAAAAGGTCATAATAGCTTGGATTCATTTTTTTTGTTACAAATTGTGGTCTTAAAGTCTTGTCTGCTGGATGCATTGCTGCTTTTAGGTCTTTTTGGCCTAGTGGTGTGCTTTCAAAGGATACTGTCATAAAGTGTGCTTTTGTTTTTTGTAGTAATTCTGGGTGTTTGATGTATTTTGCTGCGTGTTCTTCTAGTATACTTGGTGCGAATGGCATCCAGAAGTCTCTTTGTTTTATCATTTGGTTTATTTCTTCTAGTGCTCCTTCTCTTGATGCGTCTGCTAGTATACTTCTATTCCCTAAGGATCTTGCTCCGAATTCCATTCTTCCTGAAAATCTTGCTACTACATGTCCTTTTGCTAAGAGTGTTGCTACTTGTTGATTGATTTTTTTACCGTAATATTTGTATTTGAATTCGCTTTCTTTTAGTACTTGTTCTATTGCTTCTTTAGTATAGCTTGGTCCGTAATAAAGGTGTGTTAGTGGTTCTATTTTTTTCATTAATGCTTTGTCTTTTTTTAGTGTGCCATAGTAGCAACTGCCTATTGGTAGGGATTCGTCTCCACTGCTTGGCATTATAAAGAGTTCTTTTACTTCTGGGAGTTTGAGTATTTCATAATTTGCTTTTACGTTCATAAATACTCCTCCTGATAAAATTACTGAGTGTATATTTGTTTTGTCTATTGCTTTTTTTACTAAGTCTACTACTAAGTTTTCTACTAGTCTTTGTGCTGCTGTTGCTACGTAATCAAATCTTGTTTTTTTACAAACTTTTTCTAAGTATTCTGTAAATCTATGGCTGTGTACTTTTGTTTTTATTCTTAATTGGTCATCTATCCAAATATATTCTTTGAGTTTGTTATATAATTCATTGGCTATTTTTGATTGTGAATAAGGAGCTAATCCCATTACTTTGTATTCATGCTCCAACATTTTCATGCCTAAATTGACTGTTATTGCGCTGTAGAAGTGTCCTATGGATTCTGAGTAATGTGATTGTGCTATTCTTTTGTAGGTTTGTTCTTGTTTGTTATAGACTCCTACTGTTGAGGATAACATGTCTCCTTCTCCGTCTATTGTTATAACTAATAGTTCTTTTTCTTTTGTGTTTTGTAATAAATCGCTTGCATAGATTCCTGTGTATGCATGTGTTAAGTGGTGTTCGCTTGAGATTATTTTGTTTTCGTCTACATTTAATAAATGGCTTACTAAGTGTTTTCTTTTTTTGTCTGTTGTTTTTGCTAGTAAGGGTGCTGTTTTATTATACAATTTTGTGTCTAAGTATTTTATTTTCTTTAATTGTTTTCTTATTTTTGATAATGCTGTAAACCAATTGTGGTTTTCTTTGTCTTCTGGTGCTGATTCTTTTATGCCTTCTGGTGTGTTGGTTAATGGTGGTGTTATATGACTTGATAAGACTACTAAATTTAATGTATGTGATGGTATACCTGCTTCTTTCAAACAATAATCTACTGCTTGTTTTGGATAGCCATAAACATTTTTTACTCTTGTAAATCTTTCTTCACTTGCTGTCGCTATAATTTCCCCATTTTTAGTGAGTGCAGCAGTTGCATTATGACCTAAGGTCATCCCCAAAACATAATAGTCTTCCATATGAATAGTAATTGCCTGAAGTGAGACTTATAAAGGTTATTAATTGTCTTAGAAGGGTGAATTTGGCTGTTTTTAGGCCTTTTTGCCTTTTCTTAAAACTAAGTCTACAAAACGATTGTAGATGTTTACTACAAATTTTAGAGGGGAATAAAACAGTCTTAATCTTATTACTGATAAAAACATTTCTGGTGCTGCTCTGTTTATTTTTAGTACTGAGTTTGGGTCATCATGCCATTCTGTTGGTATTTCTTTTATTTTGTATCCTTGTCTTCTTAAAATATAAAGTAAATCTATATCAAAGCCCCATTGACTAAATCCTAGTTCTGGTAGTATTGTTTTTAGTGCTTTTTTCTTGAAGAGTTTTGCTCCTGTTTGTGTATCATTGTAAGGTAAGAGAAATAATATTCTTACTAGAATATTGAAACATCTTGATGCTATTCTTCTTATCAAAGGTTGTTTTGGTGTCATTACTGCACCTTTCATCCATCTTGATGCTATGACGCCTTCATTGTTTCCTATTTGTTTATATAAATCATGAAATGCATGTGGTGGTGTTGCTCCGTCTGCGTCTACAAATCCTATGTAGTCTCCTTGTACTATTTTGAATCCTTCTATGAGTGCTGCTCCTTTTGCATTTACTTTTCCTACGTCTTTGTATTTTACTTCTTTGTGTTTTTTTGCGAATGTTTTAACTACTCCTTCTGTGTTATCTTTGCATCCATTTATTACTATAAAAATTTCATATTGGTTTTTTAGTTCTTTATCAAAATAGTCTGTATACCTCTGTAGTGTCTTAACTATCCTTTTTTCTTCGTTATATGCTGGTATGACTATAGATAATTGTACCATTTTAGTCTTCTTGTTTTTTAATAAACGGTTTTGGTGTTTTTATGATAAAGCTCTTTAAATTAAAGAGAAAGATAGTTAAGAGTAATAGAGCCATTAATATTATTTGCATTTTAATAACTAACGAAATGGAAGTGTGATAGAAGTAGATCATTATTATTTGTAGTATATTAAAGAGAAGTAAGATTCCTATGAATTTAAATTTGTTTAGAGAAATTAGGTAAAACGAAGTTAAGTAAACAATTGTTATTATTGAAATGAATAATCCAAACCATGCTACTAGTGGTATCATTAAAAAGAATTCTTTTCCAAAGAGTATTGTTACTAAAAGTTTAGGTAAAAATGCGTAAACTAAGAGTGCACAAGCAGAAAAAAGTGAAACTACTGCTAGTGATAAATAAAATGTTTTTGTTGTTTTTTTCCCACTTGCGTGTTGTGAGGAGACTTTAGGAAACATCACTTGGCTTATGGAGAGTGTTCCAAAGAAGATTATTTTTCCTAATAATGATAATGCTGAGTAGATTCCTGCTTCTGTTTCTGTAAAAAAATGTTTTACTAAGATGACATCTAGACTAAAGAAGAGTGTGATGCTTGTTATCATCAAAAAAACTGGAACTGAATAAATGTAAATGTTTTTTGTTGGGAATGGTGTTGCTTCTACTTGTAAGAATTTTTTGAGTGGTTGCCAAAAGAAGAGTATTGCTATTACATAGGTCAAAATTACTGCCACTATTGCTCCCATGACTTTATAGCCGAAGTACACAAAAAGCACTCCTAGACCCAATTTCATGACTCCTTCTATGACATAATTCAAACTTAATGCTTTAAAGTCTTGTATTCCTTGCATAAATCCTCTTCCTACTGGTATTAAAAGAAAGAGTAAGAATATGCTTCCTGAGACATAAAGTAAGTCTTTTTCTATGTGTAAAAATTCTGATAGCCACCCTACTAAAAATAAGGAAATGACAAAGAGGAGTACTCCTATTAAAAAGAGTTTTTTGAATGATCTAATTAAAAGATATTTTATTTTTCCTTGTTCTTGTGTTGCATGAAATTCTGATGAGAATTTTGCTATACTTGTTTGTAGTGTATTTACAAATGATGCATTGATTAAGTAAAATCCTGCTAAAATTGTTCCTAAGATTCCATATGCTTCTACTCCTAATATTCTTCCCATATAAAAATGATAAAAGAATCCTAGTGCTCCTGCTAAGAATGATCCTATGAAGAGTATGAGGTTATCTTTTAGAAATGCGTTATGTTTTATTTTAATTAAGTATTTTTTGAACATATTAAAGCACCCATATGAGTCCTGAAAAGATTAGTTGTATGAAAAAAATAAAATAGACGATTTGTTTTTCTGTATACTTCCCTGTTCTTGTGAAGAAATGTGGTATGGAATAAATTTTTTTGTAGTGTGATTTTATTTTTCCATTTTCTAAGTAGCCTACTGTTACTTTCCTAAATTTCCCTCTTGCTTTTAGAATAAATTCTATGATAAAGGGTATGGATATGATTAATGCTGCTTTTTCTAGATTTCCTAGTACTGCTACTGTTACTAGTGCTGCTCCTAAGAGGTAAGTTCCTGAGTCTCCTGGGATGATTGTTGCTGGTGTTTTATTATACAAATAAAATGCTAGTAGTGCTGCAAGAGTCACAAGTGCTATTAGTGCTGCTGTATATCTTCCATGGTAATAAGCATAGCTTCCTAATGAGAGCATGTAAATTATGCCCATTCCTGTTTCCATTCCATTGAAACCTGCTAAGATATTTACCATATTTGCTCCAAAAACTACTGCTAGTGGTACTAATAAAAGTGGATAAAATAGTCCAAAATCTACATGGCCAACAAAAGGAACTATCATAACTGTTGTTCCTACTTGTGATACCATCAAAGGGACTGCTGCTGCTAAAGTAAGTAAGGGTTTTTGCCATTGCTTCAATCCAGCTGAAGAAGTTTTTGATTTTCTAATTAATAAGTCATCTATGAATCCTACGAAGGTTATTGTGAAGATGGTTATTAATGCTGCAAAAATTAGTGTAAGGTCTGTTCCTTCTAATAAGGAAAGAGGTACTGTATTAGGGAAGAATGTTCTAAAAAAGATGAATATCATTAGTCCAGCTAAGATTCCTAAGAGTATTGCTATTCCTCCTGAGACTGGAACGAGTTTTTTGTTTTCTTTGTGTTGGTCTTGTACTAATAGTTCTATTCTATAGAGATATCTTATTAGCCATGGGGTGATTAAGTAAGTAAATAAAAACCCGAAAAGCATACAGAAGATAAGTATAAGTGGTAGCATATGCGAAATTGGTTGTGGAGCTTATAAAAAGGTTTCGAATGATTATTGAAGCAATTTTAACGCTTCCAAGGTAATTTAGAAAATCTTAATCTTAACACATTTTTCATGAAATTGGGTATTATTTTTACTAAATTAACTCCACTATTCAAGTCTTCTATCCAATGTACTGGCACTTCTCTTATTTTGTAGTTTCTTTTATAGATTAAGTATAACATTTCGCTTTCCCAGAACCATACTCTATCTTGTATGTAAGGCAAAATAGTTTTAACTACTTTTTTGTTCACTGCCTTAAAGCCGCATTGTGCGTCTGTTAGGGGTAGTCCTAAAATGAAGCGATAAAAGTAAGTAATGTATGTTTTTGATATGAAGATTCTTTTTATTGTTCTTTTTATTTTTGATGTTTTCAAGTATCTTGATCCTACTACTGCATCGTATCCTTGTTGTATGTTATCTAATAATGTTTTGAATGATCCTAAATCTGTTGCTAAATCTACGTCCATATAGCTCATGATGTCTGCTTTACTACTTTCCCATGCATGTATTACTCCATTACCTTTTCCTGGTTTATCTATATGAGTGTAATCAACTTTTCCTTTGTGTTTTTTACCAAGTTTTTTTGTTAAGGTTATTACTTTTTCTGGGTTTTTGCCATTGCTTGCAATTACTATTCTCCAATTATACGTCTTTAAATTTTTTTTATAGTAAGCTATTTGTTTCTCTACACTTTCTTCTATTTCTTCTAAATTCCCATAATAAACTGGGAGTGCTATATCTACTGTTGGTAATGATTTCATAGGTTGCTTACATCCTGTTGTTTTCTTATAAACCTTCCGTCCTTTTGAGTTTCTTCACTCCTTCTTTAAAAGAAAGTGGTTTGTAACTAAATATTTTTTTAGTTATTTCTAAATCATGTTGCCTGCTTATTGCTAAATTATATAATTGTGTGTAAGTTAGTGGTGGTTTTACAAAGAGAATAGGTAAGAGTATTGCTGCTAATTTTAAAAGAATAAGTGGTATATGTATCTTTGTTCTTTTCAATTGTAATTCTTCCAGTAAGATATCTATTATTTCTTCATAACTTAATGCTTCTTTTCCAGCAATGGTATGAGTTCCAGTAATTGGTTTTTCTATTGCTCTTTGTATACAATAAACTAAGTCTTCTACATAAACTGGTTGTACTAAATAAGTTCCATTTCCTGGTATAGGTACTAATTTGTGTTTTTGTATGAGCTGTACTAACTTTCCTATATATTCCTTATCTCCAGGTCCATAAATGATTGGTTCTCTAAGAATAGTGTAATTTTTTAGTGTTTTTACTATTTTTTCTGCTTCTTGTTTTGATTTTGTATAGTGATCTTTGCAGTGATACTGCACATTTTCTGTGCTTATAAAAATGAATTTCTTCACTTTTTGTTTTTGTGCTGCTTCTACTAAGTTTCTTGTCCCTTCTACATTAACAGCATAAATATTCTTATTTTTAGCATCTATAATTGCAGCTACATGTATCACACAAAAAACACCATTAACTGCTCTCTCTACAAATGATTTATCAGTTATATTTCCAACTACTATTTGTAAATTCTTATGCTGCATCTTCAGTTCATTTTCATAAAGAACTATGCATCTTACTTTATGCTTCAAAAGCAATTGCTTTAACAATGCTTGACCTACAAATCCTGCTGCTCCTGTTAAAAGTATCATGAGCGTAATTATCAGAAAAGGCTATATAAATGTTTAGATAGAATAGACACAATAGTCATGTTTTTCTGCTTTTAAATCCAGACCACATTTTGTTAAAAAACTACAGCCTATATGCGTTAGTACTTCTTGTGTATTCAACACTTCAAGTTGTTCAATTATTTCTTCACAATTTTGTTCATTAAAGGCTTTTTGTAACTTATCTATTTCTTCAAAATAACTTTGTTCTTTAACATGAGGGTACCATCCTAATGCATTATCCAAATCATAATAAATTGCAGCGTATGCTGTTAAGGGTTTTGAATAAACTTCTTTTGGAGATAAACCTATTGCCATATATCTTTCTTCTATGTGGGGAAGTAATTCTAAAATATCTTGTGTATCTTGATTTTGAACTTCATAATAAGCTGTAAAGAATAAGGTTATAACTACACTTCCTATTGCTGCTAAACCAAGTGCATAGAGTAAGAGTTTATGTAAACTCTTCAATGTTATTAAGAGATATGCTGCTAAAACAATGAAGAGTGTAAAGTATTGAGTTGGAGGAATATTCTTAAAAATTGGGAGAAATGCCGTTATTCTAAAGAACAAAAGTACTGCTAATGTTAAAAATGGTGAGTAAAATAGGAAGTATCTTTTATTCTTATGTTGTTCTTTCCAAGATATATAAAAGAGTACTAAAAAGATTAATGGAAAGATCGTTGCTCCTAGCTGTTTAAACATTGCTAACTTCGTAAATTCTAACAACCATTGTCCTGCATAAAATGTTTCTATGAATGTTTCTTTAATGTTTGTTAAAAATGGCACTAACCAAAAAGAACTAAGTAGTATCCCTACTAGTACTGCAAAAATAACTTGTATTTTCTCTTTAGTTTTTTTATATAGAAATAATCCTAAAAATAAAAGCCCTCCATAGATTGCTACAGAGAAATAAGTTAAGATTAATGCACTATACACTAATGTTGTTGTATAAAAAGGCAAAGTAATTTTTTTGTCTTTATAATAAAGAACAATAAAAAACAATAATAAAAACAAGAACCATCCTAATAACTCGTGAGGTCTTCCTGACCTTAAAAAACTTCTTATTGAATTCACGTTTGCAAATACTAAAAGGAAAAAAAGTATTCTATACAATGGTTGTATTTTTAATTTCTTGCCAAAGTAATGTATGACTACATAAGAAAGAACTAAAATTAAAATTATTGAAGCATATGCTGCTATTTTTACATCTCCAAAAAGAAGGTAAAGTGGATAAGTAAAGAAATACCATCCTGGTGGTGTTATCAAAAATGCTGTAAAGCCATTGTACCAATAAGAACAAAATTGGTGAAAACCACAAGTGTCTAAGAAATAAAGTTGTGCTAAATAAGAGCTCAAGTCATTTATGTAGCCTCCTGGAAAGAAAGTGAGTAGTTTAAATTGATCCACTAACCTAATGAATAAAGTAATTCCTAAGATAAGGATTACAAAAAGGAATACTGTATTTAGGAAGCTTTTGCTTGATTTCATAGTAGCAGAAGAGAAATTGGCGTATTTAAGCTTTCTTTATGACTTCTAGATGCTTAAAGGAATTCGGCTCTAAAGCATCTATTGCTGGATAATCTTCTATTGGCAATTTAGCATTCGTAAAAGTGCTGTAAAAGCTGTATCTATCAAGTATTAAGTAACCTTTATCAAACTCTTCTAAACTTGTTATAACTTTATAATTCCTTTCTCTCCCATTTAGTTCCAGAAGATAATTCATTGACTGAGTAAGTGGTTTTTGTCCTACATAATAAACTATTGGAAGTTCTTCTTCACCATCTTGAAGAATATATTCTACTACTTCCATTTTATTTGCATAAGGTATGCCTGTTATGCCTTTTGTCCCTCCATTACTTTCTACAAAAGAATAGTAAGAATGTAGATAAATTGCATTTGAAAGTAGTAAAAGTAAAATAACTAAAAGAGTTGTTATATATTTCTTTTTCAAAAGGTGAACTAAAAAGATACTAAGAAGTACTATTTGCAAAGGAAAAACAATTATAAAATAGTGTGGTGTAACATTACTTCCTTTAATTGAATAAACAAGTAAAGGTAAAACAAGTAAAATAAAAAGAAGACTGTATTTTCTAAAAGTTTTGTTATTTTGCAAAGAATTATTAAGTACAGAAAGAGTTTGTTTCAATGAAATAAATGACCTTGGTAGTTCTTTAGATAATTTTCTTAAAAAATAAACTACACTTCCAATAAAGAGAAGAATAAAAATTCCTGTTATCATAAAAAAGAGATACTCAGAAGAAGTTTGTTGAAATAGAGAAACAGTTTTTCCTAAGGTAAATGCACCTAAATGTGGTGTCATAAAAAGTACTGGCACACCAAAAGATTCTAAAGTTGTTTGTAAAAGCGTGCTTTCTGCTCTTTGTGTAGCAAGGGTATATTGAGAGGCAATCACTTTATCTGGAAGGTTTTCAACAAGATAAGGAGTAAATGTTAGTAAAGCAAGTAAAATACCTAAGGCAAAGTAAGTTTTATTAAAATTTCTCTTAAAAAGTACTAAAATAATCAGAAAAGCAAATGCTAATAAGAAAGAAGTTAAATGAAGATGCATTTGTAAAGCAAGAAAAACTATTGCGGGTATAACATAAACATCTTCATTATGTAAAACAAGTTTAAATACTGAATAAAAGAAAAGCAATACAAAGATCGGTAAAAAACTAGTTGGAGATAAAACTGTAGCAACATGAATTATTTGCCAAGGTGAAAGAAGATAAAAAGAAAAAGTTAACAATCCAACTGTTGGTCCAAAAAATTCTTTTCCAATTTGGTAAGCTATAAATGCTCCTAAGATATCTAAAAGTGCTATGACAAAAATAGCTGAGATAGGGTAAGAATAATTATCTGGTGCAAAGAACAATCCTATTGCCATTAAGTAATAAGAAAGTGGGCCAAAAGTATTTTGTGCAGTTGATTCTACACTTGGAAGTACTCCATGAAGTGGATACTCTCCTTCAAGTACTCTTCCACCTAGTTCAACATCTCTTACCATTTCATGCTCAAATCTTGTTAAATCAATATAATGAAAGCGAAAGTAAATTCCTAAGATGAGTACAACTAAGAAAAAGAGCACAAATAAGGATTTTTTTCTGGAAAGCATAAAGTGTTGGGGGAAATGAGGATTATAAATAGTTTTTGCTAAAAACTACTTAACTGCATAATAAAGCTGTGGATCT
>DAVM01000011.1 GCA_002505585.1 Candidatus Woesearchaeota archaeon UBA489
TTGGTTTGCATTACTTCCTTCTTTAACAAATAACCAGTCACCTACTTCATCAGTTGGTCCATCATTAACTGTGAAGTTAACTTCTGGTGATACAATAGTTTCTGATCCTGTTGAGTTGAGTTTACTAAATCTTAAGTATTGGTTAAACTCTGTTGTTCCTTCGTTTGTTGTAACTATCCCGCCTTCAAGACCATCTAGTTCTACTTCTGTTAGAGTTTCCCTAACATTTCCAATTCTTTCTCTTAGTTCTAGTAAGTCTGAAGTACTTCCAACTTCATAAGAATCTCCGGATACGGAAACTCCGCCACCTGCGCCTTTACTTGGTACACAGATTTTACTGTCAAATTGTATTTGTCTTGCGATGTCTACTGCACCTAATGTGTCTGATGCTGCAGCGCTTCCGCCGACAACTACTGCTGTGTCTGAGTTAAACTTACCTTTGTCTACAAATGGGTAAGGATATGCTCCTATATCGTTTGTTGCTTGAGCCATAGCACCCATCATGGTTGCTCCAGTCATTGCAACTCCTGCACCTATTGCAGCCATTCTTTTTATAGCTGTTTTTAATCTTTGCATGTAAAATACACCTCCGTTGTTGTATTTTTGTTTTTGATTATGATCTTCAACTCCTTCCTTTTTTGGAAGATAGTTGTCGCTAAGATTACGTTTCTAGATAAGTTAGTGATTTATAAACATTTATAGCTTAGAGAATATAAGTCAGCTCCAATTAGCCTTGTGCTCTTTGTTTTAGGCATTTTTAGCGATATTGATTGGGAAGTAAGGCTTATATTTGAGTTAGAAGTTTTAGGCGTTTTTATACTTTTTGGGTTAGTTTTTTAGCAGATTTTGAGTGTTACATCATAGAATATATTGGCTTCTATGAAGGAATAAGTGCTTACTATACCTGTTGTACATTGGCTTATTTCTATGAGTGTTTTTGCTCCTGTGCTAAGGGTAAAACTGTATTTTTGGCCTTGTTTCAATATATATCCCAATATGGCTTCTATTTCATTTTGAAGGCCATCGCAGAGGTTTTTGTCACTATTACAAGCATCTGTATGTGCTGTTAGAGGTTCTCCATTTATAGAGACTTTCATTAAGGCATTTAGGGCATTACTAGCCTCTATACTCTGTCTTGAGTGGCTTAAGCTTGTTGAGGGTTGTGCTATGTAAAATCTTAGGAATATTATGCCTACGAAGAGTAATAAGAGCACTATTACTAAGAGTCCTACTATTTCTCCTTGTCCTTTTTTTAAGAGTTTCATAAATAGACCTCTATGTGCATTCTTCCTATTCTATATTCTTGTAATTCTGGGAAATAGAGTGATACTATTGTTGAAATTGTTGGGTTGTTTGTATATTTTACTGGTTTATTTTCGTATAAGATCCATTTTTTGCAATTGTTTGGGTAAGTGAATTGTTGGTAATGGTTTTGTGTACATATTGTTTCTGTAGTCATTGGTGGATATACTTGTTCTATGGTTATGGTTTTTGATCCTAAGAATTGTGCGTATTTTAGTTGTTTTGTTTCTGTTAATTGTTTGAATGGTAAGAATTTTGCTGTGTCTAAGCAGGTTCCTTCATCACATCTGAGTTCTGGTAGTACTAGTAGTGCTGCTAAGAGTATAGTTGTTTCTTCTTCTGATAGTGTTGCTGCTGTTTCTTTTATGCTTGCTATACTATATTTGTAGTAAACAAAGAGTCCTACGAAGAGTATGATTACTATAACAAACAATACCATTATTGTTTCGTTTAATTGTATTTGGCCTTTCTTTTTAGTAGATTGTTGGGCAATCATTTTTTGCGAGGTTTTCATTTTGTTGTGTTAATGCTTTTGCATGGTCATGTAATGGTTTATTTTCTTGTGCTGTTCTGTAGGTTCTTAACAATTTTTGTGCTTCTCCTAAGAGTGCTTGGCATTGGGGTTGTGTGCTTAATTTTGGTATCAAAAGTGTTACTTTTTGTTCATATAATCCTAGTAAGTCTTTGTGTCTTTCTAGTGCTTTGTCTTTTAAGCAAACATAGTTTTCTGGTGCAAAGAGTAGCCCATAGAGCATACTTTCACCTAAGTAATAAGTTTCTTCGGTGTTTATTGTTGTTGTTATAGTTACTTCTTTTGTTTTTATGTTTACTTCTACTAAGTTTATGTTTACTCCTTGAAATTGTTGTAGGAGTTGTTCTGCGTCTGTTAGTGGTGCAAAGAATATTAAATTAAAGGTGTCTAGTCCTCTTACTGATCCTAGGAGTTGTGTTGCACTAAATTTGCTTACGTCCATGAGTTGTGTGTTGAATGTTTGTGGTATGGTTAGGTCTCTGACAAAGTTGAGTGTTGTTGTATCAAAGATCAGAAGTGTTCTTATGTTTTTGTTTGTTACATAATAAAATGTTCCTGCTCTGAATGGAAATTCCCATTGTCTTACCCAAGTGTGTAGTATGTTTCCTTTGAGTTGTGGTGCTGCGAAAAGAACTTTTCCTGTACTTTTCCTATAGGTTTTGCTTGCTATGCCATCACAATCAAAGTTGAGTGTTGTTTCTCTCTTTAAGGGTAATGTTTTGCTTGCTACGTCTGTTGTTGCTAGTGCTTCTAGTTGGTGTTCTAGTCCTATGACTAATTTTCTTTCGTCTAGTGTGTCTGCTGTGCCTTGTTGTTTAAAGACAAAGCTCATTAAGAATACTAAGATGAGTGCTCCTGCTATTACAGCAAATATCCATTTGAAGAGTGCTGGAGCAAACCCTTTTTTGTGGAGTTTCATGTTTAAGGTTGTTGTATTTGTACAAATATTTGGTCATTGTAGAGTACTGTTTCTATCAGTATGTCTAATTTTCCTTGTGTTTTTACGCATAATGGATTTTGGTCTGCTGGTACTATCATGTTGTCTATGGTGAAGTCTGGTGCTGGATTAGTAAAAGCGTCTAAAGGTAGGATGTAAAGGTTGTCTTTTTTGTTGTTTTTTAAAAAGAAGAGGAAGTCTTGGTTTTTGTGTGTGGTTGTTAATGGTTCTTTTGGGTTTACAAAGCATACTTCTTTTACTTGGTTTGGTAAAAGTAATTGTACTCTTTTGTTACTTCCTACGTCAAAGGCATAATATTCTTGTATTCCTTCGTCTAAGTTTGTTATAAAGGTTAAGAGTTCTACTTTATCTGCTGTGTTTTTTACTGTTCCTAAACTTTTTATGCCAAATCCTAGGACTAGAGCTATCATTATGAGTGCAAAGATAAAAATGAATATTTGTGTACTTAATCCTTTTTTCATTTTTTGATTAAACAAACACTTTGTAAGAGGCGTCGTTGTCAAATGCATCTCTACATACTAAATAGTACACACTGCTATCTAATGTTGTTTCGTGGTCTAGTGTTTGTTCTCCTGTCATTGGTGTTCCTTCTCCGTATTTGAAACTTCCTTTTGTTGAGAATTCACAAGTGCTTAGTTCATTTGTTGATAAATGTAAGATATTTCCTTCTGTGTATAATTTAGTTATAATTGGTCCTCTTTCATCTAACTCTACTGTAAAGGATGTTTCATCTTGTGCTAAGTTTCCTGCTACATCTTTACAAGTTACAAAGGTTTCATATGTTCCTGGTAATAAGTTTTCGAATTGTTGTTCGTGGACACTTGAGTTTGTTTTCAAGAATTCTATTGCATTACCTATTTTATTATCTACAAAACTATAACCACATTGTGCTACTCCACCTTGTGCTCCTCTTGCTGTTATAACTTTTAATAATGGGTTATCTATAAAGAATTTTGTTTTTGGTTCTGGTGTTACGCTTGTTATTTCTAGCGGCAAAGTCCCTTTTAGATTAAATTCGTAGCTTTCTGCATTGAAGTTGTTTTCTTTATCTTTACATCTAAAGTAATAGTTATTCAATTTATTAGATTGTATATTATCTAAAGTTCCAAAGCATTCATAGAGTCCATAATAAATAGAAGATGTTGGGAGTTTTGAGTTTTTACAAGCAAAATCATTAGCCATTTTTTCAAAGCTTTCATCTATATCACTCCATTTACATTCACTTGGTTCATTAACAAATACTGTTAAGGATGTTTCGTTAATTCCTGCCGGTGTATATGCTCCATTTGCTATGCTTGTTGCTTCTATTACTGGAGGAGTAAAGTCTGGTCCTGGTTTAATGCCAAATTTAACGTAGTAAGGTTTATCGTTTTGGTTACCATTGCCATCTTGACATTTCAAATATAAAGTGTATTGTCCACCATTTGTTAGTTTTAGTGCTTCATCTTTTGCTAAGATTGAAGGTAATGCAAATTGCATTGAGTGGTTCATTGCAAAGTTTGCATCTCCAAAGTTGTTGGCCATTTTATCAAATGGTGCTGAATGTTCTAAGGAAAATTTACATTGTGCAAATTCATTTGTTTTTATTCCTAATTTCACTGAGGTAAAAGGTTCTATTTTTTCATTTAATCTAAATCCGCTTCCTTTTACTTCTGTTAATGTATAACCTTTTTCTAATGCTTCTTTATCTGCTGTTATTATTGGACTTGTTGCATCATTTGGGTGTGTACTGACACATGCTTCTTTTTTTGTTCCTGGATTTAGTAATTTACACATTTGTCCTAAGCTTTTACATCTATATTCACTACATTCTTTCCCTTCTTCATTACATTTTCCACAATCTTTTCCTCCTGTTGGAGCTACCCATGGTTCACAACTTATTGTTATGGTTCTGTCTTCTGTGTCTGATAAGAAAACATCTAAGAGTGTATAAATTGTATAAATCCATGCTATGGTATTAATAGCAGTTAGCCAGGTTCCAGATGTAGTGCCTGTACCTGAAGCAATGCCTTCAGTTCCTGCTTCAACTGTGACTTCATAGCCACCACCTTTTGCTGCAGTTACTGTAACTTGTTTTGCTCCATATTCTGTTCCTGCTCCAGTTAATTTTTGACTTGCTATGTCTAAAGCTTTTTTTGAATAAATATCTGTTATTCCTTGTTTTGTTATTTCTGTTGCAATAGCTTTGCTTTGAGTTCCAATTAAAGTATTTGCAGCTGCTCCTGAAAATGTTTGTGTTGCTCCAGCTTCAAGTATCATAGCTGGAAAAGTATTAGTTGCAAGTGCATTAAAAGGTGTTAAATATCCTGGAGTACCTATCGATCCAATTCCTTGAACTAGTGCTGCTGTTCCTTGCCCTCCTAAAAGAAGTCCTGCTTGAAAACCAAATGCTGTGGTTCCCCAAAGGAATGCTCCAACTGCAGTTGCACCTACAATTATAAGTCCTGGTGCTGATTGTGCTAAAAATGCATTAAATTTACTATCATAATCACTTTTAGCTTCATTTAAGTTAATAAGGTCATCATAACTTTCAACATCTGATTCTAATAAATCTAAACCTTCTCCATCTTCACCTTCACTATCTTCTACAAAACCATCATCTGTAAACTCTCCTTCAATATTGTACCAAGCACCACAATCTCCTAAGGATTTACAAAAATTATTTGTTGATTTTAAATAATCTTTTTCTAAACATTCACAGTTACTAACACATTTCCATTCATTATTTTTTCCACTCCAAGTATCACCGTCTAATAAATCACCTGCAAGTCCTGCTTTTTGGAAAGTTACTTTACATTCTTGGTTCCCTACTTCACAAGTTGCTTTTGGATCTAATGCAGAAGTTTGTGTTGTGCTTTCTCCTGGCCAAAAAGTTGTTCCAGGAGATACTAGTGGAACACATTTTCCATAAATATTTTTTCGCATTGCTTGTTTCAAAGCAAGTTCTTTATCAGTTTTTGAAGAACCAACGTCATCTACTTCAACACTTTCTCCTACCCAATAACAATCTCTTGATTGAAGGTTTTGACAATCATACTGGTTTTCTGATTCTGTGCAAGTTGTATGTCTATTTGGTCTACATATTGCTTCTACATAATCTCCTCGTCCTAGTTCAAAGGATTCTTGTGTGTTTAGAGGTAGTTTTCCTTGTACTCCTTGTACACATATTTCTTCTCTAAAGTCTTTACAAGGTTCTGTTAGTTCTACTCCATTCATACATAATCTTCTATAATGTCTACTTCCTACAAAATCTCTGCCAAATCCTGGTGTTCCATCATAAGCACACCAGCTTTCTCCTAATTTTTTTGGTGTTCCTGATGAGGGACTTGTAGGTGAATCTATTATTTTTTGACAACTTAAATCTAAACAAGT
Organism: Candidatus Woesearchaeota archaeon UBA489; assembly: GCA_002505585.1. Classification (GTDB taxonomy): domain Archaea; phylum Nanobdellota; class Nanobdellia; order SCGC-AAA011-G17; family UBA489; genus UBA489. The sequence goes on from DAVM01000011.1 coordinate 6,165, forward strand.
AAAGTCTCCAAATTTAGGATCCACACTTCTTGGTGCTTCTCCACATAATGTTCCACTTAAAAAATTACAATTTCCACATGTTTTACTATTGATATTATTATTTCCTGCTCCACAACTTTCTTCTTTACTTAATATAAATCCATCATTGTAAGATGTTCTTTTGTCTGAGTCATAAACATTTTCTGGATTACCACAACTATCAAACCAATACACTCCATCTTGATCTGGTAAACATCCTGTGTACTGTTGTGGTGCACATTCTGTTCCTAATTGTTCATTGCTACACAGTCTGTCTGGATGAAAGCCTACTTTAATTCCTGTAACATTAAGTTCTGCTTTTATTTGTGCATTACAAGCATTTCTTGTTGTAAATTGACAACCACCATCTGCTTGCACACATGCTCCTCTTTCAAAACTCCTACATTCATTGACACAACTTACTTCGTCTGCTACTGTTTCATCAAAAGTCATGTTGAGATCTTCAAATTGTGAAGTTATTTTTTTACATTGTAATTGTGTTACAAAACTACATTGGTTATTGAGTGCACAACATCCTCTTTGACATTGTGGTATATCACAGCTTGATGATTCTGTCCATGTACAGTCTCCTCTTGATTGACAACTTGCTTTTGGTGTGTTTTTGAAACATCTTCCATTATCACTGTCAAAGCCACAGCCCAGCTTACAGAAGCTTGTTTGATCACAACTTGTTGCTGCTTGTAAGGTTCCTGCTTTACATTTTGTTTGTTCTGTGTATTGACAATGTTCTCCTGTTGTTGTTTCTGCACAACATACTTTTTGTTCTTGTGCTTCTACTGGTTGGGGTTGTATTACTGCAAAGATGGAAGCAACTATTAAGAATATTTGAAAAATTGCTTTAAGTTTCATGCAGTTGGTTCTCCTTGGACAAAGAATTGGAATTTATAATCACTGTCTTTTGTTTGGAGTATGTAGAGTTTATCTGGATAAGGTTTTTTCTTATCTATAATGTATTGTCCTTTATGTGCTAACATATAAGTGAGTTGTTCAAATTCTCCTGTTTCACTTTCTATGTCTGTTATGTCTTGACTTACTTTGTATAATCTTCCTAATGGATAATTAAATGTTTGTGAAAAACTATCTTCTTTTATTACTACATCTCCTTTCTTTAAAGTTAGAGGTAATGTTACGAGTACTGCTACATTATCATTGCCTATGTCTGTTGCTAGGCTCATTTGTCCTATTGTTAAATCAAATCCTTTTTTGAATTTGTTTACATTCAAACACTTATTCATTTCTGTTGCTAACGCTTTGGATAATTCTTCTTCCATATCTCCTCTGGTTAACATTCTTGTGTAACATCTTGCATCATCTTTTCTGTTATAACATAAATAGCTTATTCCTGTTCCTCCATAAAGTTTGAAGGTGTCTTCTGCTAAGGCTAAATGTCCTCCTTGTAACCCTATTCTTCTTATTGGTTCATCTCCTACTTCTTTGATACATCCTTTAATATGATCTGATATTGGGAGTAATCTGTCTCCTAAAGTATCAGGTGTTACTGGTCCAAAAAAGAGGTTTCCTCTTAAATAAAGCAATAATAGTGCTACTATAACTATAATTATTCCTAGAATAACAAATGTTGTTGTTTGGCCTCTTTTTTGCATGTTTTTCCCTCTCTTTTTGGTTTTTTATCTGTTATGAAGTTATTTAAACATTATGGTCACGTATAGACTGTTATTGGTTCCATGGTGTTGTCATACTCATCCCAACAAGTAATATAATATCTTGGTTTTTCTATGAATAAAGTGTGTTCTTTCACTTCTTCTCCTGTCATTAGTGTTCCTTCTGCTCTTGTATAACTCTTTTTTGTTGTTGAATAATCACAAGTGCTTTCTTCGTTTGTTAAAACATAGAGTGTTGTTTTGTCTGAATAAAGGTTTATTATTTTTGGTGGTGTTGTGTCTACATTTATGCTAAATGCTATTGTTGTTTTGTCTTCATTTCCTGCTATGTCTGTACAAACAATATCATAGGCGTAGTTTCCTAGTGTTAAGTCTTTTAGTGGTTGTGTGTGGAATTTTGTTCCTGTTGTAAAGAATGGTATTGGTTTTGCATTTTTTGCTTGGTAACTACAAGTTGCTTTTCCTTCTTCTGCTCCTAGTGTTGTTGTTATTTCTAATGTTGGTGATGTTATGTATAATTCTCCTTCTGGTGCTTTTGTTGTTATGACTAAGTTTCTTGTTCCTTTTAGAGTGAATTTGTATCCTTCTTCGTTTACGTTTCCTCCTAAGTCTTTGCACCTTATGTGGTACATATTTTCTGCTGCTGGTGTTATGTCTTTTAATATTCCAGTGCACCTATATTTTTCTGGATATAATGCGTTGTTACTTTTTCCATTGCAAACAAATAAGTTTTCTTTTGGCATAGTTTCATAAGATTCATCTAGTCCTTTTACCCATTTACAACTGTCTGTAGGCTCATTAAGATACACTTCTAATAGGGTTTCGTTAACTCCTACTGCTATTGATGCTCCGTTGGTTATACTTGTTTGTTCAATTAATGGTGGTGTTTTGTCTGTTTCTTTACTTGTTGATAATTGTATTATGTAAGGAGCTACATTTGAATTTCCATTAATGTCTTGACATCTTATGTAGTAAGTATAATCTTTTCCTCCGTGTAAAGTTAAGCTTACATTAAATGCATCTGTATAAATATTTCTTCCAAAGAATGATGCCATTTCTTCATAAGTGTCTACTATTGCTACATCAAACTTACATTGTGCTGTTTCATCTGTTTTTATACCAAAAGTTATTCTTTCATATGATGGAACTTCTGGTGTTATTTCATATCCTTTTGCTGTTGGTGTTAAAGTATATTTTTTTGGTAGTATTTCTTCCCATGGTAAAATGATTGGTGAGTTAGGATCATTAATGTTTTTTCCTACACATTTTGCATCTACTGTTCCTGGGTTTACTAGTTCACATGCTACTCCTAAACTTTTACACCTGTATTCATTACACAATACCGGGTTTTCATAATTGTTTGTTTGGTATCTTGGATCATTTCCACATTTACCACAATCATCTGCTCCTACTGGTGCAACATAAGGTAAACAACTTACTGTTACTGTTGCTTCTCTTGTTGTTCCTCCGCCTATAATCCAACTAAGCACAATTACTATGATTGCAATAACCCATCCCCAAACTGGTACTCCTACTGCTGCACCTGCTATTTCAAACAATACAGTGCCAGCACTTACAAGGACATCAAACCAAGTAAGAATTCCTAAAACTACTAAAACTGCTCCTCCTGCAAGCAGTGTAGTTTCTTCAAAAGTATCATATACTTCAGGGTCTTCTGTAAAAAGTTCTTCAACAAATTGTTTTAGTCCAATCAACCCTCCATAAACTCCATAAACACTTCTATTGGCCCAATAGTTTTTATCACTAAGTACATCGGGTCTTTCTCCTCTTGCGTCACCTACCCATTCAACTTGTAATCCGTCAGTTGTTTTTTTGTTTAAAATATTTATGTCTGCTCCACAGTCTCCTTTTGTTTTACAATATTTTGCCATTTCATCAATATGTGTTTGTTCTTGACAAAAACAATTCGTTTCACAATCCCAATCATCTAAATTTCCTTTTTTTGCCCAAATTACTGTGCATTCTGTTGTTCCTTCTGCGCATAAGTCTTCATTACTTCCTTCCCAAAAAGTTTGTCCTTTAGGTACTGAACTTACATTTTGTGTGACTTCTGATTCATAAATTTCATTATTCAAACAGTTACCAACACTAAATCCTTCTACTTCTGTTTGTAAACAAATTTCTTCTCTATAATCTCTACATCCTTGTATTAATTCTTGTCCATTGACACATACATGTCTGTAATGTCTACTTCCTACTCTATCTAAAAAGTCTCCTGCTCCACTTTCATAACTACACCAGCTTTCTCCGTGTTTTCTTGCATCCCCTGTTCCTATTTTTGGGTCATGAGGATTATTTGGTATTGCTATTGTTTGTGAACAATCTACGCTTCTACATGCTGCTTTTCCATCTTTTGTTTGACACAAGGTTCCTTTTGTGTAATCACAGTCTTCTGCTTTTTCTTCTTTGTTTCCGCAACTGTCAAACCAGTAAACATCTTCTTCTCCTGCTATGCATCTTTTTTCGTGCTGTGGTTTACATCCACATAATAAGTTTGAGTCACTACATAAAGTATCTTTGTGAAATGTTCCTTGGCATTGTTCTCTTGTTGTTCTTGTACATACATCTTCTAGTACTGCACTTGTTACACAACATCCATCGTCTTTTTTTTGTCCTTGTGCTATGCATGTACTTTCTTTTGTTATGGAATTATCAAATATTTCTTCTTTGTTTATGTTAGGATATGCTTTTGCTTTCAAATGACATCCTTTTTCTGTACTCAAAAAGTATTGGTCTCCTAAATTACAACATCCTTGTTGACATTGTGCTATTTCACAGTTTGCATTTGTTGCATCTATTTCTCCTCCCTTGTCTGCGCATTGTGCTGCTGGTACATTTTTGTAACAGACTCCTTCTTGTGTGTTCACGCAACAGATTGGTTTACAGTATTGTGTTTGTTCACAGCTTGTTGGTGCATAGTTGTAACTTTTGTCGCAATTTTTTAGTGCTGTATATTGACAACTTTCTCCTGTTAGTGTTTTTTCGCAGCAAGCATCGTCTCTTGCTTCTACTGGGTTGATTAAATAGATAGTAAAGATAGAGATAATTAGAACTGTTGACATAAATAGTGCTTTTGTACGCATATAAGACATAATTTAACCTCTTTTTTGAACTTATTTGAGTTTGTTTTGTTGTTTAAAAATATTGCTAATACTATATTTAGCTTACTGGTTCTCCTTGTATCATAAATTGGAAAGTATAATCTTTGTTTCTTGTTTTTAAGATATAAAGTTTGTCAGGATAGGGTTGTTTTTTTCTTATGTGTACTTCTCCTTTGTGTGTAGCCATATAGGTTAGTATATCAAATTCTCCTGTTGTTGATTCTGCTGTTATTATGTCTTTGCTTACATCATAAAGTTTGCCTAGTGGATGATTGATTGTTTGAGTAAAATTATTTTTTTGGAGTATTACTTTATTTTTTTTGAGTGTTATGGGTAAGTATAATGTTACTAGTATTGCTTGGTCTCCTAGTGTTGTTACAACTTGTTGGTTGCCTATGGTTAGTTGTAGTCCTTTTTTGAATTGTTTGATATCTAAGCAGGTTGGTAATTTTTGTTCGATTGTTTTTGATAATGTTTCTTCTATTTCTTTTTTCATTAACATTCTATTATTACATCTTTGATCTTCTTTTCTATTATAACATAAATAGCTAATTTTTGTTTCTTTGTATGTTGCATAACTGTCTTCTGTTAATACTAAATATCCTCCTTGTTTTCCTATTTCTTGGATTAATGGTTTTCCAATTTTGGTTAAGCATGTTGTTATATGGTCTTCTAATGGAGCTAACTGATCATCTATGCTTACTGTTGTTTGTATGCCAAATATTTGTGCTCTTAAAAAAAAGATGAGTAGTACTAATACTACTAAGAAAATACCAAAAATTACAAACATTGTTGATTGTCCTTTTTTCTTCACTTTAAGTTCCTTTCAATGTATAGGGTTCTGCTTGTTGTTGTTCATTTCCTACTAAGTCTTTACAAATAATATAATATTGGTTTGTTTTAGCTTTTTCTATTCCTTGTAATGTTCCTATGCATTCATAATTGTTGTAATATCTTGTTGGTTCAGTGTCACAACTAAAGGAGTTTTCTGTTGGCATTAATGCATATATTTGGTTTTGTTTGCTCCACTTACATTCACTTGGCTCATTGAGGTAGAGTCTTACTACATATTTTTTTAATCCTGTTGGTACTGTGAATCCACTTAGTGGGTCTATTACTATGATTCTTGGTGGTTCTAAGTCTGGTTTATTTGTTGTTCTAAATTGTATGGTATATGCTGCATCATTTGAGTTTTCGTTTGTATCTTGACATCTAACATAATAAGTGTAATCTTTTCCTGGTGCTGGACTTAGAGTTATTTCGTGTTCTTTTGTTTTTTCTTCTCCTCCAAAGTTGACTGTCATTTCTTCATAAGTGTTGGTTATTTCATCTGAAATTTTACAAGAAGTATATTCGTTTGTTTTAATTCCAAATGTTATTGAAGAATAAACTCCTACGTCTGGGTCTATGTAGTAGCCTGTTGGTGTTGCACTTAGTTTGTATCCTTCTGTTAATATTTCTTTCCATGGTGTTATTGTTGCTGGTGTTGCATCTCTTATATCTCCTTTTATACAAACTTGTTCTTTTTCTAAGAATTTACAGTCTTTTCCTAAACTATGACATTTATATGCACTGCATGGCCTATCTATATCGTCACTACAACGTTCACATTTATCTCCACCAGGTATTGGTCTCCATGGTTTACAAGTAAATATGTGAGTCCGAACTTTACTAGCAATTAATCCTAGAAAAAACTTACGACTTCTTGCTCTTACTGTTAAAGCTGAGTAATATTGATCAAAAACATCTAAAGTTAAAATTTTTCCTGGATTAGTATATGCATCTAAGTATGTAGAGAATTGTTGTGTTAAGGTTTTATCAAATGAGGGCATACTATCTCCAGTTATATCTAGTCCTTTCAGTGTATAGTCTCCTAGAACATTATAGCTTGCACCGCAGTCTCCTAGGCTTTTGCAAAAATTATTCATGTTTTGAAGGTAGTCTTGTGTGGTACAATGACAATTTTTTTTACAACTATAACTTCTGAATATGGGTTTTTTCCATTCACTTCTACATACTACTGTCGCTGTTGAACAAAATTCTTTGTTTTCTTCTGCAATTTTTTCATCTTCTTCGCTTTCTATTTTTAAGTGTAGTCCTGGTGGTGTATTTGGTAAGCAAAGCCCGAATGGTTTGATGTTTAAGTGATAATTTTTTATAAATGTATCAAGTTCTTCTTTTTTGTCTTTATAATCTTCTTCTTCTAATTCTAGAAGTGTAAAGACTAAAAATCTTAAATCTAAATAAGTGTAAGTTTCTTTAGGTTTTCCTAGTATTGATCCTATCATTTCGTCTGTTTCTTCTGGTGTGAGTTCTACGTTTGTAAGCATTCTATTAATTTCATAAGTAATGTATTGAAGTTCGCTTAATAGATATTCTTCTTTTTGTAAATAAGGTAGTGTTCCTATATTGAAGCTATTTATTTCTTCTCTAGTGTAATAAAAGATTGAATCATCACATTGATTGTAAGAACAAAGTTTAAACGCGATGTTAATAATTTTTGAGAAATCTTCCAAAAGGTCTTCTTGTATTTTTTCTTTATTACTTATCCATGAACAACTGTTGTGTTCTGCACAACATGCTTTGTTTTCTAAATAACCTTCTAAAGCATTTTCAGCAGTATTGCATTCTTTAACACAACTCTTCCCTTCATTCACTTCACATTCTGCTTGTGCTAGATTTTTTGGTGCTTCTGGTGGTTGATTAAGACAAATTTCTTCTCTCAGATCTTTGCATGCTTCTAAGGTTTCGTTTCCTTCTATACAACTTGCTATATAATGTCTGCTTCCTACTAGGTCTTTCCCATTGTCTACTGCACTTTCATAGACACACCAACTTTCTCCATTTTTTCTTGCTCCGCCTATTTTTGGGTCTTGGTAATTGTGAGAGTATGTTTTTGTTGTTGAACAATCTAAGTTTTTGCAAAAGACTTGTTCATTTTCTTCTATACAAGTTGTTCCTTGATCATAATCACAGTCTTGTGCTATGCTTTCTTTGTTGCCACAACTGTCAAACCAATAAACATCATCTTCTCCAACTATGCATCCTTTTTTTACTTGTGTTATGCAATTACAAGGTAGTTTGTCATCACTACAATAAATTCCTTCATAAAATGTTCCTGTTTGGCATTTACTTCCTTTTGTGTATGTACAAGCGTTACTTCTTGCACAACATCCTTCTTTTTCTAACTTACATTGTAATGAACATTTTGCTGCGTTTGTTATACTTGGATTAAAAATTTTATTTTTGTCTATGTTTGGAAAGGGTTGTGCTTTAATTTCACATTGTTTTTTTGTGATTGAGGGAATACATTGGTCTCCTATGGTACAACATGCTGTGCTACATTGTGCAATGTTACAATTAGGATTTGTTGCGTCTATTGTTCCTCCTTTTGCTGTGCACGTTGCTGCTCCAACTTGTGGATAACATACTCCTTTGTTTTCGTCTACACAACATACTGGTTGACAATATTGTGTTTGTTCACAAGATTTTGGTGATGTTTGATAGTTTTGGTCGCAATTTCTTAATGCTGTAAATTGGCATGTTTGTCCTGTTGTTGTTTTTTCACAACATGCGTCTTCTCTTGCTTCTAGTGTTTGTGGTAAAAGAAGGAGTAGTGATAGTAATAGAATGGTTTTCCCTAAAGAAATGTAAAATACTCGCCTCATTTTTTATGTTTTTTAGTGGCGTAGGGTGCTTAAAAATGTGCCGATTAAGAAAAAGCAAAGTTATTAAGTAAGAATCATCTCCTTCTTTACATGGCTCATCAAAAGTCTGAAACTAAAAAAATTGTACTCTTTTTTGTAATTGCTGTATTGATTGCTTTAGGTTCTAATCTTTATTTATTGCAGCAAATTAAAGGATTAAACACGCATATGGACATTCTTCAGCAAGAGAGTGAAAGCGAACTTGTTATTGTTAAAAACATGTTAACCAATGTTCAAGAAGATTACAAAAAGAAAATTGAGAGTTTAACTAGTGCTTTAAAGACTATTGAAAAAAAGAGTGATGTAAAAATTACTGAATTAGAAAAAGAATTAAAAAATGTAAATATTAAGTCTGGAGATTTTTCTGCTGTTTTGGATGAAGTTTTAAAGGGTGTTGTAAGCGTTGTGACAGATAAAGGCCAAGGTTCTGGTGCTTTAATCACTAAAGATGGTTTTGTTATTACTAACTTCCATGTTATTGATGGTGCTAAAGCTATTCGTGTTGTTGATTACAAAAATAATGTGTATGCTGCTTTAGTTAACGGTTCTGATAAAAAGTTAGATATTGCTATTTTAAAAATTGCTCCTAAGAGTGGTTTGAAACGTTTGACTTTTACTAATTCTGATAGCTTAAAGGTTGGTGAAAAAGTTGTTGCTGTTGGTAATCCTGCTGGTTTAGGCTTCACTGCTACTGAAGGTATTATAAGTCAAGTTGGTCGTTTTGCAGATAGAAATAGTCCTGGTTTGCTACAAATTGATGTGCCTATTAATCCTGGTAATTCTGGCGGACCTATTATTAACATTAATGGAAATATGATTGGTATTGCTAAGTCTAAAATTGCTGGTTTTGAAAGTTTAGGGTTTGCTATTCCTGCTAATACTGCCAAAGTTAGTGCTCAAGAAATTACTGGTACTGATTTTTAAAGATCTGTAACAATTGAAACATTCTTTTCTAAAACTTCTGCTCCTTTGTTTCCAAAAACAAAATTTGCTTTTATTTTCTTTCCTTCAAAGGCTAGTGGCAACCAGTGCGGATCATCTATCCACATATTATTAATTGGCACTTCATTTATTCTAAACCATTGTGGTTTCATTTCTTCTGTTTCCTTTGGTTCTCCTTCCCAATTTCTTACAAAAAATACATACACTACTTGATCCCAATTTTTTTCTTTAGAAACATCAGCAAAAGAAAAATCTATTTCTGCCATTTTTTCAAGATGTTGTAATTGTATAAGAATTCCGGCTTCTTCTTCTAATTCTCTTATAGCAGCCTCTTCAATTGATTCTCCAGGTTCAGGTTTACCACCATAACCGTTCCACTTTCCTTCACCAAAGCCTCTTTTTTTCATTCCTAGAAGCACTTGGTCATCTTTCAAAAGATAACAGAGTGTTGCGTGCTGCATGAATATTAATCGTTTGATACTCTTGGTGCTAACACTACACTAAAGCTTAGTTTGTCTTTTACTATGTAATCTGCTCTTAGTGGATAGTCTTTGTTGAATTGTAAGGTTACTTTGTGTGAGAGTTTGCTTGCTTTGATTATTTTTTTCAAGTATTCTATGCTGTATTTTGCTTTTATTTGTTCTGTTCCTGTTGCTGTTATTTTTGTTTCTTCATCTCCAAAGATTTCTGTTTTTGCATCATTCAAATTGCTTGTTGCTTCTATAGTAAAGTTATCTTTGTCTGCTACTAGTGCTACTGAGTCTGCTATTATATCCATGTCTTGTATTGCTTCGTCAAACTTATAACTTGTTGTTTCTACTTTTAGTGGAAATTGTAAGTCTGGTATTTTTTGTTCTTTTTCTTCTACATCTATTAATGCTAAATTAAATGTTCTTGTACTATCGCTTTTTAATTGAATTTGTAGTTTATTTTTTTCTTCGTCTAGTGTTATGGTTAACACATCTGATGGCTTCGTTCTTCTTAGTATTGCTTTGAGTGAGTCTAAGTTTATTGCTATATTTACTGGTTTATCTACTTGGTATTCTGTGAAAGAACTGCTTAATAAATTAAAGATGATCATTGCCACATTTGCTGGATCCATTGCTATGAGGGATATTTTGTCTTCATCTACACTAAATCTTACGTCGTTTACTAATTCTGAGATTACTCCTACTGAATCTACGAGTATTTTTGGTTCTTCTAGAGTTAGTTTCATGTGGTTACTCCCCCGTTAGTGAATACAGAAAGAATGGTTTATAATGTTTATTGTTGTCAAACAGATAGTTTAGTATTTTCGCCAGGTGTGGTTACATTTCACGCATTTGAAGAATCTTGTTTCTGCTTCATCTCCTGCTCTTGTTTGGACTAGCCAGTAGAATGCTGTGTGGTGTTGGCATTTCGAACAAGTTTCTTTTGTTTTTGGCAATGTTTCTATTACTTTGTCTATTAATTCTATATCGTCTTTTTTGTCGAGTTGTGCTTTTTCTTTCAACACTATTTTTTCTTTTTTATTTGTTGCATAATTACAACTTGCACAGGATAGTCTGATGTTTCCTGTTGTTTTTGTTTTTTTTGGTATGATTACTGTTCCACATTTTGGGCAAAACATCATTGGTGCATCACATTCCTAGTAGGTTTACAAATCCTATTTTTATCCATCCGAGCCATGGTATTCTTAAGATCGCTTTTCCTGTTCTTTGTATTTGTTCTGGTTTAATTTTTTGCTTATCAGGTGCGTTGTTATTATCACCTTTTGTTGTGAAAGTATATCCTTCTTCTTTTTGTATTGCTACAACTCTGTGTATTATTGGGTTACTATGATAGGGACTTTCATAAACCAAGATGTCGCCTGTTTTAATATCTTTCGGTTTAACTCCTTTTAATACCATTATGTCTCCTTTGTTAAATCCGTTTTTAAATTTGTATGTCATGAATATTTCTTTGTTTATGTTGTTTTCTTCGTACCAACTGTTCTGTTCTATCCATGTATCAAAGTCAACTCCATTATGTTCCATAGATCCTGATACTACTGCTACTATTGGATATACTGTTGATAAAAAGAGTCCTATTACTGGATAGATTACCCATTTAACTATGACAAATGCTAGTATGAGATTTACAAACCAAGATAAGAGTGAGTCTTCATGCCAAATAAAGTGCCAGGTTTTTTTGAGGACTGTTCGTACACCCATTTTTTTGTGTGTTGTTCTATAAAGAGGTTCTAAAGTTTTTTGAAGTTAGTTATGAATTCTTTGTTCTTTTTCTGTAATCTTGTTGTTGCTTCTAGTAATAGTTTTTTTGGATCTTCTTTGTCTGTTTCTATAACAAATACTGGTTCTGTTACTAAAGAGTGTTCTATAGAATATCCTGCTATTTCCACATTTTTTCCTTGCCAGAGTTCTTTTCTGAGTGCATTACAAAAAGTGTGTCCTTCGCCTTTAATTTCGAATTTTAGGCGTGTTTTTGTGCTTTCTAGTATGTTGAGTTCCATTCTAGTTTTGTCTTATAGGCTGTTTTTAAACCTTTCTATTTGCCATATGCCTACTTGTACTGTATAGGTCTTTTTCTTATGGTATGCTTGAGTTTTCTTCAAAGGGAATCTTATTTCTGTCATTTTTATTACTTTAAATCCATGGTCTTTTGTTAGTGCTTTTATGAATTGTTTGCTTTCTATTTTGTGGAAGCTGTAAATGAGTGGTGCTATTTGCATTGCTGCTAATAAAAAGTGTCTATCTGCATTTGCTGTTTGTACTCCAAATGGTGGATTTTGTACAACTACATCTACTGTTTTTTTGAAAGTTCTCACATCTTTTTGTGTAAATGTTGCATTTAATTTTATTCCCATGTTCTTTTCTATGAATTGTTTATTTTTCTTTGCTGTTTGTATTGCTTTTTTATCTGAGTCTACAAAATGTACTTTTTTTGCTCCTAATAATAATGCACCTATTCCTAAGATCCCATTGCCACATCCTAGGTCTGCTACTTCTTTTTCTTCTATATTTCCTTGCATGTAAACATCCCACAAAAAGTTAGCTGCAATATCTCCTTCTGTTTGGTATTGCTCTAACTGTGCTTCTTGGTTAGATAGTGGTTCTAGTTGTGAGAGAAGTAATGCTAATTCTTTTTTCTTCATAAGTCATCATTTATCTTTTTTTACTTTTATTAAGTCGCCTATGGTTAGTTTTTTGTTGTGTAGATTTACGTGTGTTGTTTGTTTCTTTTCTAAGTAGGGTTCTACTAGTTTTATGGTTAATTGTTTTTCTATTTTTCTAGCTAAGGTTAATGATGGTACTAAGGTTCCTGTTTCTAGTCTTTGAAGTATGGAGGTTTTTTCTTGTAGGTGTGCTGCTAGTTCTTCTTGTTTCATATTTCTTTTTTCTCTTGCTTCTTTGATTAGTGTTGCACAGTTTTCTACTACTATCTCTTTTAGTTCTTCAGTTGGATGTTTTCTTAGTTTGGAAAAAACTGCTTTTGCTGTTGGTTTTTCTAATTGGACTACTTTTCCAAAAGTACTACATTTTTCACAGACGCTTAGTAAACTTCCTTCTACTATTGCTTCATTAATAAGGCCTTCATGACCACACATATCACATTGGGACATAGAATTTTCCTCCTTTTAGTGGGATATATATTAGAAGTATCTTTTGGTATAAATAAGTTACGTTAAAGAAATTCATTACAGTAAGAGGGTGTGCTTGCAAGGTTGGAGCATACTTTTTCTAAGAGTTTTTCTTTCTTAGTAAGCCCTTCGTAGAGCTCTGTGTTGATTATTATACTTGGGCTTGAAGTTACATTAAAGGAGTTTTTCAATAAGTTAACCATTGGATCTTCGCTTGCTGCATCTAAGGAAAAGATCAATACTTTTTGTTTTAATTTATCTTTTACATATGTTAAGATATGCCCTTGAGTACTACAAAGTTCACAATCTTCATTTTTTAAATAGAAGAAGAGTATTGGTACAAAGTCTGCTTCACAAAAGGTTTTTGCGTCTCTGGCTAACATCCAATAACGAATTTCTGTTAAGAGGTATTCTTTTTTAATGAGATTATAGTCTTCATCGTTACTACTTGAGATGTATTGTTCTAATCTCAAGCGTTGTTGTTCTAAGTCATGCAAATTCCTATCTAGTGTTAAAAATAATAAGTCACAATTTTCTTTGTTTTCTGAAAGATAAAGTAATTGTAATTGTAAACTTTCATATTCTAATCTTTGTTGTGTTGCAACATCTTCTGTGTAGGCTATTCTTTTGTCACTTAATTCAACTCCTATTAAGATTCCTACTATGAAGATGATAAGTGTTATACAAAGCGTTAGTAAATGCTTTTTCCAGTTTACTTGTCTATTTACCATTTTTGTATTTTAAACAAAATTAAGTCTTTAACTATGCCTAGCCAAACTATACTCAAAAAGATTGGGTATACTAAAACATATAAAAGTGTGTTAACTAAGCTAGTTTTTGAATACTTATATTTTGCATATTTATGTGCTAGTCCTATCCAACAAAATGCGAAGGATATTACTAAAATAAGGAAGTAAAGGAGCATAGTGTTCACATCTATAAAACTAAAGCGTTCAAACCAGAGTTTTGCCATAAGTGGATAATCAAAATTAATATAACTTAAATCATAAATTTCGTTAAAGAGAGGGACTAATACTTTTTTCCATAAAACAAATATTGCAAAGAAGATAGAGAGGAGTGCTGATATGAAAGTCATGGGTATTTGGAAAAAGCCAAATTCTCCATATTTTGTGTTGAAAAAGAATTTTCTGTAATTGAAGAGATTTATCAATGTCCCTTTATACCACCTATTTCTTTGACTATACCATCCTGTAAATTTTTCTGGTGCTATAGTGTAAACATGGGTATCTATTAATTGTACAATACCATAATTGTGTTTTTGTAGTCTTAATGCCATTTCTAAATCTTCAGTTAGATTATCTTCAGCAAAATAGCCTACATCTTTAAGGATTTGTGTTCTATATAATGCAAAAGGTCCTGGTGTTACATGGATGCAGTCTAATTTTCCTAAGAGTTTTTTCAAAAAGAAGTTGACTAAGTATTCTATGTATTGTAATCTAAATACTAGTCCTTTAAAGGATTTTAATTTAATGAAAGGTAAAATACTTGCAACTTCTTTGTTATGAACTATGTGTGGAAGCATTGTTTTCAATGCATATGGTTCAATAAAACTATCTGCATCTAAACAAATAAAGTAGTCGGTTTTTGTTTGTTTTATTGCTGTATTAAGTGCTGCGCCTTTTCCTTTATTTTTAGCATGATTAATCAAATGTACTGAGATTGCCCCTTTGTAATTAGTTAGAAAGGTTTGTACTAATTTTTTTGTGTTGTCTGTACTTGCATCATTAACTATGAGTACTTTGAGTTTGTTTTTAGGGTAGTCTAATGCAAGGACAGTCTTGAGCGTTTCAAGTATGCTTTTTTCTTCATTCCATGCTGGTATGGTAACTGTTACTGTTGGATATTTACTTAATGGCTTCGTTTTAGGGTCTTTAGCACCATAGTTAAGGAATGTTAGGAACATAAATGTAGCAAAGTAAATTGTTATAAAGTACATAAACCATATGACAAATTCTAAAGTTAACATGTTCAAATAAGAGTCCTTTTCTGTCTTTTAAAGCTTACTGTACCTCTTTTTCTTCTAATGGTGGTAATATTGTAAAATTTTCTGGAATTCCTTCTTCAATTTTTTGGTGTTCTTTTTCTTCTAACATTTTTTTCTTTTCTTCTAGTTCATGTACTGTCATGCCTGCTTTTGCTGCTTCTTTTTCTTTAACTTTCCCTTCTAAATCTTTAAATATTTCTTTTACTGATGCTGCTGCTGTATCAAAGTATTCGTAGAACTTCTGTGTTAATTTCAAATTTCTTGTTCTTCCATGTCTTTCGCTTGTGATGAGTGCTTCTTCTTTTAATTGACTTATATGATCGTAGGCTTTATTTCCTCTTATTTTTATGATATCTGATTGTAGTGCTGGTTTTCTGTGTGCTATTACTGCTAATGTTTTTGTTGTTGGTGCGTCAAATTCTCCACTGCTTACTAATTTGTTTGCTAATAATCCATATTCATTTTTAATATTTAATCTATATTTTGTTCCTTCTTGTAAGATATGTAATGCTGTTGCTTTTTCTTCGTATTCTTTTTGTAGTGCTGCTAGTACTTGCTTCACATAACCTATACTTCCTATTTCGCAAACTCTTGCTATTTCTTCTATTTCTGTAAACTTCCCTGTTGTGAAGAGTATTGCTTCTATTTTTCTTTTGTCTTCTTCGTTCATTTGTTTATTGCATACCTTAAGATTGCTGCTATGCCTCCTAGTTCTTTGAGTTGTTCTCCTTCTCTTGTGTGTACTGAAATTATTTGTATTTCTGCTCCTACTTGTTTTGCTAATTCTTCAAAGTGTTCTGCGTCTTTGTCTTCTAACTCTTCTGATA
>DAVM01000002.1 GCA_002505585.1 Candidatus Woesearchaeota archaeon UBA489
GAAGAAACAGACATGGGACCAACACACTTGTCTATAATAAAACATGCAGACTTAATGATACTCTTCTTTAACACACCAGAAGAAAAAAAATTATTAGATCACGAATTAAGAAATATAAAATTACCAAAACTAGTATATAATAAACAAAAAACATTACCAGATGAACTATGGAAAAAATTAGGACTAGTAAAAGTTTATACAAAACAACCAGGAAAACCAAAAGATTATCCACCAATGGCACTTAGCAAAGGATCAAAAGTAAGAGATATAGCAAGCAATGTACATAAAGATTTCTTGAAAAGATTCGAATTTGCAAGAATCTACGGGAAAAGTGCAAAATTTCAAGGACAAAGAATAGGATTAAACCATATGCTCCAAGATGAAGATGTAGTAGAATTGCATATGGACTGATAGAAACCTTAAAATACTAGGAGAACCTTTTTAAAGCCCTAGCAGAATTCTTGAGTAATTAAAGAGGCAACTAACAGGAGGCAAAACTATGAAAATCGGAGAACAAGTACCAAATATAACACTAACAGCATACCAAACAGGACAATTCAAAAAAATAAACTTAGGAGACTACAAAGGAAAATGGATAGTATTATTCTTTTACCCACTAGACTTCACTTTTGTCTGCCCAACTGAAATCAAAGCCTTTGCAACAAAACAACTAGACTTTGACAATTTAAATGCAATAATTCTAGGAGCAAGCACTGATAGTGAACATTCACACAAAGCATGGTTTGAAAGAGACCTACCAAGCGTCCAATACCCAGTACTATCAGACACAACACATCAATTAAGCAGAACATTTAATGTACTGAAAGAAGATGAGGGCATAGCCTACAGAGGAACATTCATCATAGATCCAGAAGGAGTACTTAGATATCAAGTAGTATCAGATTTAAACGTAGGCAGAAGTGTAGGAGAAACACTAAGAGTCTTACAAGCACTCCAAACAGGAAACTTATGCCCTATAGATTGGAAGCCAGGCGAACAAACACTTGGCTAAACTTTTTCTTTAAAGAGGTAGAAAAATGCAAAAAAGAGAAATGGAAGAAGTAATTAAAACATTAATTAAACAGAAACATCTCTACAAAAACACAGCACTAATGGAAGTGCAAGAACATTATAAAACTCCTTTTCATGTACTAATTTCTTGTGTGCTAAGTTTAAGAACAAAAGATACAACAACAGGACCAGCAGGAGAAAGATTATTCAAACTAGCACAAACACCAGAAACAATGGTTAAAGTAGATGTGAAAAAAATAGAGAAAGCGATTTATCCAGTAGGATTCTACTTAACGAAAGCTAAGAATATTAAGATCCTATGTCAACAATTGATAGATAATCATAAAGGAGAAGTGCCGAAGACACACGAAGAGTTACTGAAACTAAAAAATGTTGGACAAAAAACTGCTTCTATAACAATGGTGTATGGACATGGTATACATGAACATATTCCCGTGGATATTCATGTTTTTCGTATAAGTAATAGGCTAGGATTTGTTAAAACGGAAAATCCAGATGATACAGAAGATGAGCTGAAAAAGATTATACCAAGAGAATATTGGAGAGATTTAAATGACCTATTAGTACAATTTGGGCAGAATATTTGTGTCCCAGTATCTCCTTGGTGTTCTAAATGCCCAGTTCGTAAGCTTTGCCCTAGAGTTGGCGTTTTTCGAAGCAGATAGATTCTCTGTATTCTTTGTATTTATTTCTAAAAAACTTGCTGTTTCCCACTTTGTTTATTAATAGTTCAAATTTCTCTTTTTTATGTGGAGAACTACAACCAATTTTATAATAAAACATATGATATTCTCTAAAGCCAGTTATGCCGAACTCATGTCTTCTTTTGCCTCTTCTTATAGCAAACCTTACTTTGTTTGTTTTTATATTGAATTCTCCTATTAATAATTTCACATCTTCTAATAATTCTTTGTCGTCTTGAGCAAAATTTACAGTGTAACTTGATACTGTTATGCTTCCATCATCGTCAAAAAAGCCCCTAACCAACCCCTTTTTAAAATTAAGATTAGCATTCATAATATCTTTTGTTATTCTTTTATTCCAACCCTCTGCAAACTTTCCAAACATTGCATATAGGACGTCACTACATATCTTTGGGTAAAAGAGCCCTATTCCATTTCCTTTTGGTGCATCATTAATATTGTAAATTCTTTTTAACCATTTAGTCTTGTCTTCAAACTTTTTCTTTTCCTGAACCCATATCCTTGGTTCAATGCCAAAAACATTTTTCATGCACACTCTAAATTCTTTTAACAAAACTACATTTGAATTAGAAAAAAATACCGCATGCAATCCTTTATCTATTGAGCCATCACCTAATATATGTCCAACAATAGAGCCTAGCTCCTGATCAACCTTAATTGGAAAATTTAAGTATACTTTTCCACTTTTACCCCCAGCATTTAGGTGTAAGATATTACCTTCTATTCTTCTCCATGTGTATTTTGACAATTGCACAATCTTTTTTAACTTAGGAATAGGCATTGAACTTCCTTGCATCCATCCTGTAATTATTGTTGCAAATTTTGCCTTCTTATTAATTTTACAATCTATTTTTTCTATGAATTTCTTATTTCTATGTGGCTTTTCTGATTTTGAAGCATCTTTTAATAACTTTTTTAAGAAACTTGGCTCTAGTTTTATATATGTGTTCTTTAAATTAGGCACTATGTCTTCTAAATGAATTACTTCTTTCATGACTTTCTAAATCTTGTTCTTTTTATAAACTCTGGGAGAGTAGGTGAGAAGTAAGAATTGTTTTTAATATATATTTAGAGGTTTTCCGGAAAATGCGTAAATCTTACGGACAATAGAAAACTATAAAAGCAACTCAATATTAAAGCTTAAAGGAGGGATAGAAATGGCAACAATACGCTTTGTAAACCTAAAACAATTTGGCATTTTTGAAAGAATGAAAGTAAAAACGTTAAGTACGAAGTATACAAAAAAGTTAGAAAGAGATTTAACGAACTTAGAAGTAGTGCTCCATTGCAAGAAATATGAGAAAGATGGGGATGCAGCAAAATATGCCTTTAATGCAAAAATACAAAGACCAACAGTTTTCTCAACAGATGCCTCAGATTGGGATTTAGCAACAGCAGTCCATAAAGTAATGGGAAAGCTAGAAAGAGGAGTGCAAAAGAAATTCAAAACACAAGGACAAAAACAAGGAAAAGTGCATGTGAAGCAAAGTAAACCAAAAAGAAGAAAATGAAGCAAGTAATACTAGTAAGAACAGATTTGAAAATGGATAAAAGTAAGCTAGCAGTTCAGGTAGCTCATGCAAGTGTAGAAGCAGTATTGCAATCAGATCCAAAAGACGTAGAAGAATGGAGAATGGAAGGAATGAAAAAAGTAATCTTAAAAGTGCCAAGCTTACCAGAGATGGTGAAGCACCATAAACATGCGAAGAAAGATAAATTAGTAAGTGTATTAATTACAGATGCAGGGAAAACATTCTTTAAAAAAGCAACTAGAACTTGTGTAGGTATAGGACCAGCAGAAGAAGCAGACTTAGATAGAGTGACAGGGCATTTGAAGATGTTTTAGGTTAGAAAGACTTATAAGTTTCTTTACTTTGCTTTTTTTATGCTAAAAGGACAAAAGTACACACTAGAACGCTTTAGAAAAGATAAGAGCTTAATTGATGAAATTAAGCCTTTAGTTAGAGATATAGGAAGACATAAACTAAGTTTATCTACAATGTGGGATATATTAGAACGACATGGACATTCTAGAGTACCACTCAGAGGCGGTGGATTTCTTCATGTGAAAGACTTGGTAACTACAACTCATCGGAAACAACAGCTCTATGCAAAGTTTTGGGGTACTTATGATGATGCAAGAAGAAGAGTTGCAGAGTATGAAGAACAACACCCAGAACCTAAAGGACCACCAGTACAACAAATGCTTTTTGATAATCCCTCAAAAGAGTCAGGAATGTTTTAGAAACACTTATAAAACCCAATTTCTTCATCCACTCTGAACGGTCATAGCGACTTGGTTCTACCTGATCCCATTTCGAACTCAGAAGTCAAGCAAGTCCACGTTTCAGGCATTACTGCACTTTTGTGTGGGAAACCTGATTCGCTGTTCACCTATCATCTTCTAAATTTACAATTCTTCTTGAATAATCAAACAACTTTTTTCCACCTTTTGCTTCAAAAACAAAAAGTTCACTAACAACAACCTCTCCATCTCCATTTTTACATCCTTTACCTCTCACATGATATCCATTAATAAGAGGCAAACTAGTTCCAGACACAAAACAAGTTTCATAATTAAATGCATAGCTACTTACTCCAAAAGGCACTTCAAAACTTATAGTACCACCACTAAAAAAGTACAATTCTTAATAATTCCTTCTAATAACAAATCTTTTTCAGCCATTTTTAATTATAAATCAAACGAGTAATAATATTATTTAATTCTAACCAAGTAAGAGAAGCAATTAAGAGGATAAGGAAAATAGCAACCAAAATAATCATGATTTGCAAATACAAATTAGTCTTACGAATTTCACGGTTAGTCTTTTGTAAATTCTCTTGACTAAAACCATACAAAACTTTACCATCCTTATCTTTATATTTCATATTTTAAAACCCCAAATTGAGTAAGTAAATTACTCCTATATAAACTTTCAGGTCAATTTTTCACTACTCTAATCTTACAAATTTCAGTTAATGCACGCTCATTACTCTTTAAAATATTCTTAATATTACCTAAATGGAAATAATAAAACTTAGTCTTATT
>DAVM01000013.1 GCA_002505585.1 Candidatus Woesearchaeota archaeon UBA489
CATTTCTTCTTGAGGAGTATAAACAGTGTAACGATAAACTAAAGACTTAGACTTAGTTAACAACTCTTGAGGATAATTCAATAAAGTCAAAACACTCTGTTTTAATTCAGTAGCACTAGCTTCCTGCATAGCATTATTAATAATAATACTTCCAGCTTCTTGAGTAATAGAATTTCCACGCTTTAAAGAACGCTTAACAGTAACATCCTTCTCACCAACCTGAAAATTCAACTCAACAGTACCACGGTCAGTACCATTCCTTAACAAAGAAGCACCAGGTATCTCTTTAGTAATACCAAATAAAGCGAATTCTATAGCTAAAAGAATAGTAGACTTTCCAACACCAATATTCCCAGCAAGAAGAGTAGTACCAGAAGGGAAATCAACAATTTCATCAGTATAACTCCGAATATTCTTTAGTTTTAAACTCTTAATTTGCACTTACACCCACTTCTCCTCAAGTTTTAAAGATTGCAAAAGATCTTTCATTAAACGATGCTCTAAATCAGCCTTAGTTTCACCCTCATGCTTTTCTTTATTCAAACAAGAAAATAAATTTTTAATCAACCACTTTTCTTCTAAACCTAAATCAGCAATATCAACTTGCCCCAAATGCTCCTCAATAATTTTTTCTTCAATATCCTCAGCTTTGCCAGAATCAATATTAACTTCCTCGAATTCTTTAGTCGTCAACTTATAAGTATTTTTCAAAACAACAAAAGCACTACTAGCTGAAGCAATAACTTTTTTGAAATCAATATCAGAAGGTTTACCACTCTTCAAACAACCAGCAACACGAAGAGTAACAATTTTATTAGTTAAGTCAAGACTCTTTATTTTATCCAACATTTCAGCTTCAACTTCATGAGGCAATTTATTTGAAGCGTCGAATTTTAAAGAAACAACATCCTTAACTTTAATAGGCATATGTTTCATATTTAATTGATCATCAACAATAAAAAAACCACCATGTTGCAACTCTTCTAACTCCTTAAAATTATTAGGAAATAAAGGACCAGGATAAGCAATCATACCATGACCATCAACCTGCTTTTGCAAAACAAAATGAGGATGACCACCAGCATAATAATTGAAGTTCTTAGGTAATAAACTATAAGACTCACCAGGAACCTTATCCCAACTTTTAGGCTTTAATTCTTCTAATAAAGTATGAAACATGAAAATTTTGAAACCACCCTCTTCCTCTAACTCTTTACGATTTTGCAACTCCTTATACTGCACACGCTCTAAACCACAAGACAACCCAATAATACCAGAAATTTTAGCACCAGTCTTATCCTCAGTAAAAGATAAACAACCCTCTTGCATCTTAAAAACATTCTGACACAAACCAGCCTTTTCCAAAACACCAATCATAGTCTTACCAGAAGGAGAATGATCATGACTACCAGGAATAACATACACATCAATATTTTCTTCATGCAATCTCTTTAGTTGGTTAGCAACAACTTTAATCATATCAATCTGAGGAATAGAAGTGTCAAACAAATCACCAGCAATTAACAAAAAACCAACATGCTCCTGAATACAAATATCAATCATACGTTTAAAAGATTCAACATTCAACTTTTTTAATTCATCCTCACGCCACCCACCAATATGACAATCAGAAGTATGAGCAAACTTCATGATACAGGATATTCTCCATCACTACAAGCAGTACAAAAACCTTCCAAACCACCAACTTTCTTCATAGCACTTAACACTTCAGCTTGATCTAAAAAACCAAGAAAATCAGCACCAATATACTTTCTTATTTCTTCAGGATTCATAGAATGTGAAGCTAACTCCCCATCATCAGCAGTATCAATACCATACTTACAATGATAAGCAAACGGCCAAAAAGCAATCAACATGTTTACTCCTTGCACGCCAACTTCTTTTAACATTTTTACAAGCTCTCTACTTGTAGTGCTCCTAACTAAAGAATCATCAACAAGAGTAACAACTTTTCCTTCTAAACCCTCGTAAGGGCTTAATTTAGCTCTTACCTTAGCAGCTCTCTTTTCACCATCAGGATCAATAAACGTTCTACCAGCAAAATGATCTCTAGAAAAAACAATTTCAAAAGGCTTACCAGAAGCATGACAATAACCAATAGTAGCATCGTTGCCAGAATCAGGAACAGCACCAACCATATCAGTACTTAAATTAGGAAACTTTCTAGCAAGAATTTCACCAAACTCTCTTCTCACAGCAGCAACATTTGTATTAAACAAAAGACCATCAGGTCTAGCAAAATAAGCATATTCAAAAACACATTTCTTTTGTTTACCTTCACTTCGTACTCCAAAAGGCCTAATAGATCTAGGACCAGAATCTTCAACAACAATAATTTCTCCAGGTTCAACTTCCCTAATATACGAAGCTCTAGCTCTCTTTAAAGCAACAGTTTCAGAAGCCAACATATATCCACCTTCTTTCTTACCCAAAACTAAAGGACGAAAACCATTAACGTCTCTAGCACCAACTAACTTTCCATCAACAATCATAACTAAAGAATAAGCACCTTCTTGAATAGGCTCTAAAGTTTGTGTTAACAAACTATCTAAAGAATCATTTGTTGCCTTCGCAAAATTGTGCAAAATAACTTCAGTATCAGAAGTACCTTGAAAGAAACCTCCAATAGCCAAATAATCTGTTCTTAATTGAGGAGCAGTTCTAATATCACCATTATGCGCAACAGCAATAGCACCATTCCTAGTGTGTTTAAATAACAAAGGCTGAGCATCTCTAGCAGCATCTAACTTATTTCTTCCACCTTGAGTAGCATATCTCACATGACCTAAAGCAATTGCACCATCTAAACCACGGATTTCTCCCTCAGTAAAAGCCTCAGCAATAATACCATCTCTCATAAAAGGACCATTAAAAACACCATCAGAAAAAGAAACTAAACCACCACCATCTTTACCACGATGCTGCACAGCATGTAAGCCTTCATAAACATCAAGACCTACATGATTAGTGCCACTTACTCCAATAATACCACACATTGTTGCATAAAACCCCTGAAAAAATATTAAATAACAAAAAGGTAAATTGTTTTAAAAACATTTAGCAACTAGAAAGTAATGGTCTTACCATTCTTACACAAATGCACATCACGGCCAGCCTTAAAGCCCATATCAACAGCCAACTCTTCCATAGGCTTCACTAACTTATTATGCCCATGACCAGGAATAATATGACCAGGATTAACCATCTTAACCAAATCACGCAAATCCTCACGAGAAGCATGACCAGAAACATGAACATCCTTAAAAATACGCACACCAAACTTCTCTAACTTTGCTTCCATACGCTCACGATTTTCAATATTAGGAGAAACAGGAATAGCCCTATTAGAAAAAATCATAGAATCCTCAGCACAAAAATCAAACTTAAAATGACCATTAATCATACGATTCAAAACAGAATTTTGTTCAGCCTGACCACCAGTACAAACAATCAAATATTTTTCAACACCCTCTTTATTCATACTAACAAACTTTTTCTTAATCTTGTCACCAAAACCAACAATCTCAGCCTCTTTGAACAAATCAATCAACTCAATTTTTTTAGCAACAGTAGAATACTTAGCCAAACTTCTTCCCAAAAAAACAATCTTCCGATTTAGTTTCTTACCAAACTCACAAATACTCTTTAAACGAGCAATATTAGAAGAAAAACAAGTAACAATCATAGGATTACCTTGTGTTTCAGAACCAAGCATGACGTCGCGTAATAACTCACGAGCAATCTTTTCACTAGGAGTCTTTTGATGATGACCAGCATAGAGAGAATCAACAACAACAGCTAACACACCTTTCTCACCTAACTCTTTCAAACGATCATAATTAGGTTTCTTGCCAATAATAGGATGATTATCAAACTTAAAATCATTAGTGTAGAGAATAACACCCTTTTTAGTATGCACAGCAATCATAGCACTTTGAGGAGTAGAATGAGTAGTAGTAATAAACTCAATCTTCATATCTTTACTAACTTTATAAGAAGAACTAGTATTAATAGCCTTAACAGAATTCTTAAATTGCAAACGCTCATCACGAGCAACAGCCTTAAGAAACTCAGTAGTAAAAGGAGTACCTAAGATAGGAGCTTTATAGTCATTACTTAAATAAGGAACAGCACCAACATGATCAAAATGCGCATGACTACAAGCAATAGCCTTAATAGAAGACTTCCAAGATTGTAGAACTTTATTATTAGGAATAATACCTAACTTAATCATTTGCGCAGGAGACAAATTCCTACGAGAATTACCAGACTCATCAAACTTAACTAAAGAAGGCAAATGAAAACCCATATCTAAAATAACAGCATCATCACCAGCTTTTATAGCAGTCATGTTTTTCCCTACTTCACTATAACCACCAACAGGGCATAATTTAACGTCCATATAAAAAAGAAAGAAAGTTTTATGTATAAAAACCCTTTGGTTTCTTTACATTCTTCTCTTAGCAATTTTTTTAGTAACAACAGTTAAGATAATTAATCCAACAATATACCCACCCAAAATATATAAAGAAGGTAACAAAGGTTGCAAAGGAGATTGGAACAACAACACTTGATTTAATAATCTTTCACCAACAAAAAAAGGATTAAAAGTAGCAATTTTTCCAATAACACCAGGCAAACTCTCAATAGGCAAAATAGTAGAAGAGAAAAATAAGAAAACAAAACCAAGAGAAATAACAGCCAAAGTACTAGTCTCTTCAGAACGGAATACATTACCCAAAACCATGCCTAACAAAATAAAAACAGTAGCAATAATCAAAGGAATAATAATAATATTTGTTACAACACTCAAAATTTGATCCTTAAAAAAATACAAAGCAACACCAAACAAAACAGCCAACTGCAAAACAATAATAATCAAATTAGTAACAAAATTACTAAAAATAAACAAAGCATCAGAAGTAGGAGTAATAAAATTCTTAAAATAAACCTTAGCAGTCTTTTCCTTAATCTCCAAAGTAGAAGCAAGCATCATACTCACAAACATAATAATAAGGACAACCAAAGTAGGGAAAACATAATTCAAATGAGTCTTGTTCTTAGTAATAGGCTCAATCCTAGTCTTCAAAGGAGAAACAATCTTACTAATACTAGTAGTCTTCACATTCTTAATCTCCTGAGAAACCTTCTTAGCAGACTCATCCAAAGAAGCAATATATCCAATATTACCCTCAACAACTTGTTTTAAATTAGTCAATTCATTCAAAGTTTTTTGTTTAGCAGTACTAGAAGCAATCAAAGACTCATCCTTTTTCTTTAATTCCCTCTTAACTTTTTCAATCAAACCAGCAACAGTATCCTTAGACTCATTACTGCCAGGCAACTTACTTACTTCATTCTCTAAAACCTTAAAACTAGACCCATTATCACTCTCTAAATCAACCTCATTCCAAACACTCCGCAAAGCATCCAACTTCTTATCAGTAATAGAAGCATCAGAAGCAAGAGCATCAAGCAAAGACTGCTTATCAGTAATCTCTTTATCAGCAGTATCCAAAGCATCAATAAGAGTCTTAGTTAATTGCGTACTCAACTCCTCAGACTTAGTACCAACAATAGAAGAAAGAGTGTCAAGAACAATGTACACTAAATTTAAACGAGAATTATCCACATAAAAAACAATATCCCCACCATCCTTAACAGACAAATCAGGAGGAAAAATAGCACACACATGCACAATACCCTGCTCAATACTCTCAATACAAACATCAACACTCTCAATCTTAACAGTACTAAAACGCTTTTTGTGGAGTTCATCAATAACAGCATTAGTCAAAGAACTATAAGACTCAGAATAAGTACCAACACGAATACCATAAATATTAGCAGTATTAAAAGCAGCACCAATAAGAAGAATTAAGAGTAAAGGTCCAAGAACAACAATCAAAGCAGAACTCTTAGTGCGAGTAATCAACTTCAAATTCTTTTTAATAATTGCAAAAGCTTTCACCATTTTTTAACAACTGAACTTTCTCCTTCCTTAGTCAAACTCTCAAAAATTTCTTCCAAATTAGGCTTTTTCACATCAGCATACACCAATTTCTCATTATCATTCTCAATAATATGAAAAATTAAGTGCAAAGTTTTTTCAGCATCCTTAGTATAAACAATTAGTTTACTTCCAACACATTCAACATCTTTTAACTTAGCAAACTTAATAATACGCTCATACTTGCCAGACTCAACCTCTAAATGAATCTCTTCCTCACGATCATACAACTTCCTCAAATCATCAATAGAACCAACCTTCATAACCTTACGATGATGGAGAATAGCAACACGATTACAAAGACTTTCAATATCATCCAACAAATGAGAAGTAATGATAACAGTAGTACCAAGTTTATTAATTTTTTTAATAACCTTAATAATTTCTCTTCTCAGTAAAGGATCTAAATCTTCAGTTGGCTCGTCAAGAACTAAAACCTTAGGTTCATGAATCATAGAACAAGCCAAATCCAAACGACGCTGCATACCACCGGACAAATTCTCAGCAAGAACTTTCTTAACATCATCTAACTCAACCAACTTTAAAACCTTATCCATATTAGTTCTAATCTCATCATTATGTAAACCGTATAAAGAACCAAAATAAAACAAATTCTCTTTAACAGTTAACTTAGGATAAAAAGAACTCTCCTGACTAGTAAACCCAAACTCTCTATGAACCTTTTTAACTATACGAGAAATATTTTTACCCTTATAAGAAACTTTACCATGAGAAGTTTTGTAAAAACCGATGAGTAATTTAAGCAAAGTAGTCTTACCAGAACCATTAACACCAATAATACCAAAAATATCCTTCTCCCTAATATCTAAATCAACACCCTCTAAAATAACCTTCCTGCCAAACCTCTTCTTTACACCTCTTAAATCAATCAAACCCATGAAAATACTAAGTGAAAAGATATTTTTAAGCTTACTGGTTTACTTTAGAACAAGTTTATCATTAACTTTTAATTTTTTAGTAGAATTAGCAGGAAGCTCAACAATAAACTGACTAAACTTTGGAGGAGTAACCAAAGGAGTAAAAGGTTTAATATTACGTTTGATGAAAAAAATCTTCTTGTTCTTATCCAACCAAACAGCATCAATAGGAAAGAAAACAAAAAACATATGAATAGAAGAAAGATTTTCTTTTTTAGAAGCTAAAACAATACCTTTATTTTTTTTAAGAGGAGAAGAAAACATAAGACCTTTCAATTTAGAAAAAGGAGAAGAACAAATCTTCACAGTAGCCAAAAAAGAACTCTTATGAAAAAGTTTTTTAGAAACCATACTTATTCAACTTGCGCAGTTAACTTACCAACTCTGGAATGTAAAATACTCTTACCTTTTTCCCTATACACAATTACTAAATCAGTACTGAACTTTTCTCCTTTATTCACAGGTTTCCAAGTATTACAAGCTCCTGAAAGATCACATATCTTCTTTCCATCTATTTCTAAAAGATCATAATTACAACAATTTTCTGTATTAGCTGGTACTTCTCCTAAACAAGCAATCCCTTTATCAGGAGGACCAGGGAAAAAATTATTAAGGCTTCTTACTTCTCCATCTGAGAATAACCAAGCAGAACTTGGATGAGTTACATACCCAGTGAAACCTGGACAAGTACTATCATCCTTATCAATATATACTATGAAAGTATCAAAATTTTTCCCCATCCCATTTCTTATATTCATTTGAATCTTAGCGTACTTAAAACTAAGAAGCTGTTGCTGTTCCACCTTAAAATCCTCACAAGCAAAACCAGGACCCAAAATACAAGTAGTAGGAAGAAACCTAGTAGGATTCAAAACACCAAAAAAAGCCAAAGCACCAATAGCTATCAAAACAACTAACAAAGCCCAACCATAAGTCATCAAGAACTCCATGGCAGCCTGACCATGTCTTTTTCCCATACAATTTGAGAACTCTTTATTCTTTATAAAACCTATTTGTAACTGGCAGGTAGAGATGATTTATGAAAAGACTTTTAAGAACCTCTCAATATGCATTCTCCATGTCCTCCTATTATACAAACCTTATCAGACAATTTTCTTTAACAGACTTTAAACTAAAATACCATGGATCTGTCTTAGGATATCTATGGAGCTTACTAAATCCTTTATTAATCTTTGGAACATTATACCTAGTTTTTTCCATTTTTATGAGATTTGACGTTGAAAACTATCATTTATTCTTATTATTAGGAATAGTAGTCTGGACATTCTTTAGTGAAAGTACTTTAAACTCAATGCAATCATTGTATAGTAAATCAAATATTTTGAAAAAAATTTATTTTCCAAGAACCATAGTTGTTATTGCTTCAAACTTTACAACCTTTTTTGGTTTTTTATTGAATTTATTTGTTTTCTTTATTTTCATGTTCTTTACAGGCGTAGGTTTTAGTTTACAAACATTTTTATTACTCTTTTATGTTCTTTGTTTATTCTTTATTTCTTTAGGCATGTCCTATATTTTATCAGCACTAAACTTACGCTTTTTAGACATAGGCCACATCTGGAGAATCTTTTTACAAATAGGCTTTTGGATCACACCAATTATCTACCCTCTATCTTTAATTCCAGAACAATATCACAATTATTTTCTTTTAAATCCATTATATCTTATCATTGAAGGATTTCGTTATAGTCTGCTAGGAATGGGAACTGTAACTTTACTAACTATTTTTTTAACTTTATTTTATACTATAGTTATATTTGTTCTTGGAACTTTAATTTACAAAAAATTATCCTATAAATTTGCGGAGTGGGTCTAATGAATGCTATAGAAGTTACTAATTTGAGTAAAAGTTTTAAGATTCCTCATGATAGGAAAACAGGATTAAAATCAGTACTCCTTGGATTCCTCCATGGCAGTTCAGGATCTGATACCTTTCACGCTTTGAAAAATGTAGATCTACAAGTAAAAAAAGGAGAATTTTTAGGCATTACAGGACCAAATGGGGCAGGAAAAAGCACACTATTGAAACTCTTAGCAGGAGTTCTACAACCAGATACTGGAAAAATCCAAATTAATGGGAAATTAAGCCCTTTCTTAGAACTAGGATTAGGATTTAATGGAGAACTAACTGCCGAAGAAAACATTTACATTTATGGAACTATCCTTGGACTAACAAGACGACAAATCAAAAATAGATTCCAAGAAATTATTACCTTTGCAGGACTAGAAAAATTTGTACATACAAAACTCAAAAACTTTAGTTCAGGAATGCTAGCAAGACTAGCGTTTTCCATAGCAATACAAGTAGACGCAGACATCTTATTAGTAGATGAAGTATTAGCAGTAGGAGATGAAGCATTCCAAAAAAAATGCTATGAAGTTTTTAAAAAATTTAAGAAAGAAGGAAAAACAGTGATACTAGTTAGTCATGATAAACAAATAATTAAAAAATTTAGTGATAGAGTAATTACTTTTAAAGATGGCAAAATTTAAAAAAAACATCTATAAACTACACTTTGACCTTTTTTCTAAGTACTCTTCTCTTTGTTCTATGGTCAATAAACTACGTAAAAAAAGGAAACACACTATTTTGGAAGTTGGTGCTAATGACCCTACTTTAACTAAATTTCTACCTAATGACACTATCACTTTTCTAAACAAAGAAAACTTTGACCTTGATAATTTTGTCCACAGTACAACTAAATATTTTCCATTTTCTGATGCAACATTTGACTTTGTAGTTTCTTTAGACACACTTGAACATATGAATCCAGATGAGAGACTTGACTTTTTGAAAGAACTGATTAGATCAAGCAAATACTATGTTGTTCTTGGTTTTCCTTTTTTAACCAACAAAGCACAAAAATTTGAGGACTATGCATGTCATTTTTATAAAGATTTGATGGGTAAGAATCATTCTTATTTAAAAGAACATGCTGCATTTACTTTACCAGATTATAAGAAAATAGTTTCTTACTTAGAAGAAAAAAGATACAATTATGCTCTATCAGACAATATGGATCTTAATGATTGGTTGCCTTTAACCCTCTTTTCTTTTCTTGCAGAAAATGATCCAAAACATTTATTTCCTTTTGTTAAACTTTGCAAACAACATAATAAGCAAACAGTTAATCATCATCTAAAAGATCCTTATAGAAAAATTATAGTTATAGCAAAAAAACAAAACTTTCCTCTTAAAATATCAAACACTCAAAAACCTTTTTCTCCAGTGAACTACTTTTCTGAACGTTTATTATTCATCCTTAAAACTTACGGATTTAAAGAGTTACTATTTAGAACTGTGAGAAAATTAAAAACACTTAAAGCTAATAAAAATTATTTAACTTGGATAAACACCAAAGAAAAAAACTTCGAAAACCTAGATCTAAATCTTTTATCTTATAAACCCAAAATAAGTATAGTGATGCCTGTTTATAATCCAAAACTTTCTTATTTAAAACAAGCTATTTCCTCTGTAATTAACCAATCTTATGATAATTGGGAACTTTGTATTGTTGATGATGCATCAACTAATAAAGCTATTAAACATTTCTTACAAAGTATTGTCAATAATAAAATTAATATTACTTTTTTGGCTAAAAATAAAGGTATAAGCTTCGCTTCAAATAAGGCTTTAGTAATGGCACAAGGAGAATTTATTGGTTTTTTAGACCATGATGATGTCCTTGCTCCAAATGCTCTTTATGAAGTTGTAAAAAAACTTAATGACGATCGAAAATTAGATATCTTTTATAGTGATGAAGATAAATTAGATTTTAAAGGTAAAAGATGTAATCCCTTTTTTAAACCTGATTGGTCCCCAGACTTACTTCTCTCTTGCATGTACCTTACACATTTTAGAGTTTACCGAAAAAAAATTATAGAAAAAATTGATGGATTTAGGACTGCATTTGATGGTAGTCAAGATTATGACCTTGCTTTACGGGCAACAGAAATTACAAACAAAATTGCACACATCCCTAAAATCCTCTATCATTGGAGAATGACAGAACAATCTGCAGCATTTAATCCAACAACAAAACCTTATGCTTACACAGCAGCACAATCTTCCCTTCGTGAAACCCTTAAACGTCGAGATATCCAAGGAGAAGTTATTCAAACTGAACCAGGTTATTATAGAATAAAAAGGAAGATTATTGGCAAACCAAAAGTAAGCATAATTATTTTATCTAAAAACCCTGTATTAATAAAAAAATGCATTAAGAATATCAAAGGAAAAACTTCTTACAAATCTTTAGATATTATTATTTGCTTTAATAATATGGAAAAGAAAATTTATGAATCTTTAAAAACTACTTTAGAATCTGACAATATTAAGATAATCTACTGTGAAGGAACTTTTAATTTCGCAAAATTCAACAATTTTTCAGCTAATTATGCCCACACAGATTATCTTTTATTCTTAAATGATGACATTGGAATTAAAAATCCTAACTGGATTGAACCTCTCTTAGAACAAGCACAAAGAAAGGAAGTTGGTGCAGTAGGAGCAAAATTACTCTTTCTTAATAAAGAAATTCAACATGCTGGAATGATTATAGGTCTTTTTGGAACAGCAGGAAATGCTTTTAGTGGCTTAAATCAATGGACCAATAAAGCTAATAACTTAGCTAATGTTATTAGAAATTGTAGTGCAGTTACAGGTGCTTGCCTTATGATAAGGAAAAAATTGTTCCTCGAAATTGGTGGATTTGATGAACATTTCCCAGTATCATTTAATGACGTTGATCTCTGCTTGAGGCTAAGAAAGAAAGACTATCTAATTACATACACTCCTTTTTCTGTACTTTACCACATTGAATCTGCAACGAGAAAACATAATGATTTCGTTAATATGCCTTACCTCCAGAAAAAATGGGGAAATACCTTTAAAGAAGACCCTTACTATAATATTAACCTCACAAAAAACAAAACAGATTATTCTTTACCATGAAAATAGCAATAGTTCATGACTACCTTAACCAACATGGAGGAGCTGAAAAACTCTTAGAAACCTTTAAGTTCCTTTATCCCCAAGCAAGAATGCATGCTCTCTATCATAACAAAAAAACATACCAAACTCCTTCCAATTGGGACCTTAAAACAACATTTCTGCAAAACCTTCCCAAACTTCTCAACCATAAGTTTTATTTCCCACTTTTTCCTTTTGCTACAAAAACATTTAACTTTGATACCTATGACTTTGTTCTAACAAGTTCACATGCTTATGTTAAAAATATAAAAAAACCAAAAAATACTCTCCATATTTGTTATTGCCATACACCAATGCGCTATGCATGGGATTTAAAAGAACAATACTTACAGCAAGAAAATTTTTTCTTAAAACCTTTTATCTCAATCTTTTTAAAAATCTTGGCTTATTGGGACAAAAAAAACACCAAACAAGTCGACTATTTCATTGCAAACTCAGGAAATGTCAAACAACGAATCAATCAATACTATGGAAGAGAAGCAGAAGTAATATATCCTTTTGTTGACTGTAAAAAATATCAAATCTTAGAAAAAAAAGACAATTTTTATTTGATAGTCTCAAGATTAATTAGTGCCAAAAAAATAGATTTAGCAATTAAAGCATTCAATAAAAATGGTAAAAAACTCCTAATTATAGGTACAGGAACAGGAGAAAAACAACTAAAAAAACTTGCAAAATCAAATATAACCTTCTTAGGCTTTTTAGAAGAAAAAGAAGTTATTTCTTATTACCAACACGCAAAAGCACTCATTTTTCCAGGCATAGAAGACTTCGGCATGACTCCAATAGAAGCACAAGCTTGTGGGACACCAGTAATAGCTTATAGTGAAGGGGGAGCACTAGAAACTATAATAGAAGGCAAAACAGGATGTTTTTTTAATCAACAAACAACTGAAGCACTTGATAAAGCAATACAAACTTTTGAAACAACACACTTTAAACCTAAAGACTGCAGGAAAAATGCCTTAAAATTTGATAAAAAGATCTTTGAAAAGAAGATAAAACAATTTATAACAAAAAAATATGAGGAACATAAAAATGCACAATAAAACTTTCTTAGTTTTATCCGACTTACTAACATTCAACTTAGCATTCTTATTTTCTTACTGGCTAAGAATACACTCAGGAATATTCTCTTACAGTACAGTTTCACTTAAAGATTATTTTAGCCTCTTATTATTTGGTAATCTACTCTTTATTCTAGTTTTATTATCTTATGGACTTTACAAAGAAAAAAGAGGAAGATTTACTACAGATGAATTCATTAATATTTTTAAATCATTATTACTTGTTTTCATAATACTTACAGCAACAACATTTTTGTACAAAGCAACAATTTATTCAAGATTAATTATTACTTTTACTTTTGTTTCTTCCTTACTTTTGATAACCTTAGTAAGAACTTTCATGAGAAAAACAACTTTTTTTACAACACAAAAAAAGACTCATGTAGTTATCTACAAAAATGATGCAATAGGACAAAGATTATTAACTAAACTCAAAGAACACCCAGAACTTAACTACAACTTTTTAGGTTTTATTAAAAACTTAAAAGAAATACAACAATTCCCTCAAAAAATAGATGTTGTTTTTATAACAGCAAAACCAACATCTAAACAACTCTCTGACATAATCATGCACAATCCCAACCTTGAATTCAAACTTATACCTGATTTTTTAGAACTCATAACAGAACCTCTGAATTTTGAAGAATTTCAAGACATGCCACTCATAACTATACCTAAACAACTAACTATTACTACTTACTCAACTCTCAAAAGAATTCTGGATATAATTATTTCCTTCATCCTCCTCACACTTTTAAGCCTAATATTTGTTCTCATAGCCCTTCTCATAAAATGCACTTCAAAAGGACCAGTTATTCACACACAATTAAGAGTAGGCAAACATGAAACCCTTTTTGTTTTTTATAAATTTAGAACAATGATCCAAGGAATGCAAGACCAAAGAGAAGCTAATGAAGTAAGCTATCTTTACAAGAAAAAACATGACCCTCGAATAACCTTCATAGGAAAAATCTTAAGGAGAAGTTGTTTAGATGAATTACCACAACTTTGGAATGTGTTTAAAGGAGATATGAGTTTAGTAGGACCAAGACCACATTTTAAAGAAGAATTGCAAGCATTACAAGGATGGCAAAAAAAACGCTTTAGTGTCAAACCAGGAATGACAGGACTCTGGCAAGTAAGTGGCAGACATGAATTAAGCTTTGAAAAAACAGTCTTCTTAGACATTTATTATGTTAATCATCTATCCCTTGCTTTAGACTTAAAAATCATGTTTAAAACAATACCTTCAATTATTTTTTCAGGAGGCAGATGGTAATTGCTTGTAAATAACAATATTATCCTTAGCATACACCCTTTCTAAACCATCAATCTCTTGCAAAGTAATCATCTTATAAATATTTGATTGACAAAGCTCTTCACCAAAATACAAATAAGCATTTTCAACAGAATATATACAACCCTTACCACCTTTGTTATCAAACAATTTTCCATCTCTGAAAAATTGTTGTAATTCACTTATTTCACCATTTTCAACTTTCAAAACCTTAGTAAAATTATTACTCTCTTTTACATGGAAAGTTAGTTTACTATTAGGAGCAATTAAAGTATTCTCATATAATTTCACAACATTATCATCAAACTCCATCTCTTCTACATCAATAACCCTAGCCATACCATCTATAACTAATAAATCTGTGTTTACCACTAAAATAAAAGTATTTTCAGCTTCAAAACTAGCTTTGTTGTCAGATAAAAAGAATTTATACATCTCTTTAGTCCTTTCAGGATTACTTCCTAAAGCAGTAGTAAAGTAATATCTCTTTGCAAAAAATTCAGTTACAGCACCCTTATCAGGAAAACTTACAACACAAGCATCCTCAGGAGAATTTTCTCTTAAGAACTCATGGGACTCAACAATA
Organism: Candidatus Woesearchaeota archaeon UBA489; assembly: GCA_002505585.1. GTDB lineage: Archaea > Nanobdellota > Nanobdellia > SCGC-AAA011-G17 > UBA489 > UBA489. The sequence continues at coordinate 14,934 of DAVM01000013.1, forward strand.
TTTTGAGGAGTTTTATCAGCGAAGAAAGGAGGGAATACAAAAAACATCCAACCAACCATAAAAATACAAAGAAGGATGCTGATAAACTTAAAAATATCAAACTTCTTTCTAATAATCTTCTTATTACACAAAAAGAACCCGGTTAAAGCAATGAAAGGAATTGCGGCAATATACATAAACCTAGTAGCAGAAAACATCAAGTATAAAGTAGGAATTAAGATACCTAGGAAAAAAGCCTTCTCTTTAGTGAAGTTTTTGATGAAATAATATATTCCAATAAGACTGGTGATCGTGAGGAAAGAAAATAGCAAATAAAACTCATGCCATGAAGGACTCTGCATTTCAAAAACAATATTAGAAACAGAATGAATAGAACCAAATCCAACAGCAATAGTATACAATTTATCTAACATAAACAAAGCAACAATAATTGTTAAAAGAGCATAAATGATTAAAGGCACATGACTCTTTCTCTTTTGAGATAAACGGAGAATCCAAAACAAACAACCAGTAAACAAGAGTAACAAAGGATAATATTCTCTGCCAAAAACTAACCCCTTACCATAGAAAGTGAAGGAAAAGAATAAAACATAAAATATAATAGCTTGTGCAATCAAACTCCAATAAGCAGTACATACCTCATGAGTAAGATCTTTCTTTTTTGAGTACTGGAATAACATATAAAAAATTAAACAAGCAAAATACAAAATAAACACCAAAGGATATCCATTCCAAAAAATAATACTTAAAGAACTTAAAACACCAGCAAATACAGCAAACTTTTTCCTTTCTTTATCTTTTTTAGCAGTTAAACCCTTGTATAAACAAACTAAACTAAGCATTAAGAAAAAATAAATAATATTGTCACCACGATAACTAAAAGGATAAGACTTAGACACATGCGCTAAAGAAATGGCAGCAAAGAAAAAAGTGAACAAAGCAATCTTCTTTCCAAATAAAACCCTTAAGAAAAAATAACTAGCTAACAAAGAAAGAAGACCTAACAATAAAGGGATAGTAAAGAAAGCAAGATCTAAACCACCAATCTGAGCAAAGAAATAAGGAATAGCATAATACCCAATAGGGTGATTAGTCCTACCACCTTCATAACAAGTAGTTAAATCATTCCTAGCATCCAAAAAACCCTTCTCTAAAGACTGCTCAACAACAGAATAATGATAAAAAAAATCAGCACCATACTTTCCCTCATCAAAAAAAGAAGTCCTTGCAAAAAGAGCAAGAGCCACAATACTGCAAATCAGAATGAGTTCAGTACTTTTCTTCATGAAAAAAACCTTGTAGAACTACTTTATAATATTACCTAAAAAAAAGAAAAAAGAGAGAAGCACTTAAGCTTCAATACCAGTCACTAACTGACCAACTTTACTATGGGTTAAAGCGTTAGATCCAGTACCAATAGTGTATCTAATGGTTAGATCACCTTTTAGTTTAGTACCTGGTGACATAGTAGCAGCAGAACAACCTAAACTCATACTTGTTGAACCACCGTCATTAAAAGTAAACGCAGTACCACCATTAAAAGTTTGTGTTGAACAAGTAGCACCAGTAACACTAGTTAACTCTAAAGTTACAGCATTTAATTGTTCACCAAGACCATTCTGCAAAACAATAACTACATTACCACTTGCATCAGCCTTAAAATCAGTACAAGCAAAACCAGGCGCTAAAGTACAACTATTAGGCAAAAACCTACTAGGATTCAAAACACCGAAAAATGCTAAAGCACCAATAGCAATTAGAACAACTAATAAAGCCCAACCATAAGTCATTAAAAACTCCATGGCAGCCTGAGCTTTTTTCTGAGATCTTTTATTCTTCATTTACTCACCTCTTCTTTTCGTCATTTGACTTCATAATTTTAAAAATTATTACTTTGTAAATAATGTTAGCTCCTATATAAAACTATCTTAAGAATATTACTACTTTTAAGATAAGACTAAAGTATTTAAAAGAACGTTTAACTAGAAATACTCAATGGGAAAGTCTAGTCAAAAAGCACAAAGTACTATGGACTACTTAATTCTAACAACAGTAGTATTAGTAGTAATTGTACCATTACTTTTTATCTCAACAGACAAAATAGGGACTGCAAATGAAGCACAAATAGCAGAAGCAGTACAAGCATTAAAAAGTGGCATAATTTCAGTAAATAATTTAGGTTACGGAACAACAAAAAGAGTAGTTGTCCAAATACCACCAGGAGTAACAAAACAATCTGTTAGTGGCAATAGATTTTATTATGTAATTAACGGACAAACATACTCAGCAACACTACCAGTAAATAAAATAAAAGGAAACCTTCCAATCAATCCAGGAAGACACTATGTAAGTCTATATAATGACAATGATGAAATCTTTCTTTATCAATGTGGCAATGACATTAGAGAAGGACCAGAACAATGTGATGGAATACAACAAGATGCTTGTGCAACAACAGCAAAACCATCAGGACCAGGACTTGGTTGCCTAGGACCGAACGAAAAAGGAGCATGCAGATGTAGGTGTACTAATAATAACCAATGCCCAACAAAAAACTGTATAAAGACAGGCCCATCAACAGGATTCTGCGGACCATGTACAAAAGATAGAGATTGTGGAATAGGAAAAATTTGCCAAGCAGGAAACTGTAAAGATCCAACATGCCCAGCATGCCCAGCAGAATGTCCAAAAGGTCAAAGTTGTAGTACAACAACTTGTGGTAAATGTGTTGATGATCCAGTTTGTAAAACAAATAAAGAATGCGATTATCCAAGAAAAATTTGTTCAACACTTGGAAAATGTGAACCATGTACAGGAGATAGTCAATGTGACATGGGACACAAATGTGATAAAAGAACCAATATTTGTGTGAAACCGTGTACTAATCCAGATAGTTGTGATTACCCCAAAACAACTTGTTTTGTAGATCCACCAAATACTTTCTTAACATGTCAACCATGTACTTTAGAAAAACAATGTAAACCAGGAGATACTTGTACAGCTGGGAAATGTAAACCAAAACCATGTAAAGATAACAATGATTGTTTAGGTGTAGGGTATTGTGACGGTGATACTTGCAAAGCATGTAAAACCATGCAAGACTGTAAAGGAAATATTTGTACAAATGGACGATGTGATAAATGTGACTCTAAAACCAATAAGTGTCCAACAAGTCTTAATTATGTATGTGCAACAAATAATAAATGTAAATGGAACGGTCCACCGCCTACTCCACCTCCAGGAGGCCCAATTTGTGGTAATGGATGGAGAGAACCATTAGAAGGATGCGAAGACGCATCACACTGTACAGCAAAAAAGTGTTACAAAGCAGTTTGTACAGTATGTACTTGTACTTATGTTCTTTCAGATGAATGTGCAAAAGCAAGCGATTGTGCAGCGAAAGAAGGACAAACAGCATCATGTGATGCTTGTAAATGTACTTACAAACCAACAACATGTAAAGTGCCACCAGACGAGTGTGCAGAAGCAACAGATTGTGAACCAAGACAAGGATACACAGCATCATGTAATAAATGTGTATGCCAATACACAAAAAAAGTATCAGAAGCGTAAGTAAATACGTTTAGAATTACTCAAAAAATAAAATAGCAACCTTTTTATATTAAAAATGACAAGGAAATCATTGTAATGGCAAAACAAAAAAGAGGATTTGGTGTTAGTAAAAACAATTTAATCTTTATTGGAATTTTATTTGCTTTCGTAGTCCTATTAGGAAACCCTTCCATTGTAGGAAACTTTTGGAAAGAACTTTTTACAGGATCAATAAATGACGGACTTGATTCACAAACAGAAAGAGACAATTTACTACCACCACCAACTGCAGAACTAAATAGTCCATCAGCTGCAAATGCACCAACAGTACAAGCAGTAGCACCTTACCTTGGTCCAGGAACAAAATTAGGCCAATTAAACAATGGAAATAATTGCAAAAAAACAAGTTTTACAGGACCAAGTTCAACAGGAACAAGTGGCTGTCAAAATTCTTTCAAAGATGCATGCAACAAAGCACTAGCAGCTGCTAAAAAAGACAAACAAGCTGAATGTACAACTATGGCAAACAAGGAAAGGTGTGAAGTTGGTAAACTAGAAAACTGCTATTGTAAGTTAGG
>DAVM01000007.1 GCA_002505585.1 Candidatus Woesearchaeota archaeon UBA489
ATCAAATTCTTTTTCCCATTCTTTAAGGAGTTTGTAGAACTTGAAATAATTCATTTTCTTTACTTCCTTCATCTTACGACTATACTTATATTCCTCATACTTCTGAATAGCAATCCGACAATTAATCTCTTTACAAAAAACAATTAATTCCTTCATATCCTCATCATTAACACTAGGCAAAAAAACAGGAGCAATCAATAATTCAATCTTGCTTTTGTTTAGATGAATAATAGCATCCTTTATTTGAGCAATTTCATACTTTTGATTACCAAATAACATTTTACTCTTGATTTGATCTAAAGAATGGACGCTTAAGTGAATACGATTTAAACCAGCAACTTCTAATTCTTTAATTTTCTTTTCAGTGAGGAGAGTACCATTAGATTGCATAGAAATAAAAGTAACTTCTTTTATTTTTTTGAGAGAAGAAATTAATTCAATCAAATGAGGATAAGTAACAGGCTCACCAACAGAATCAATATTCACATGAATCTCTCCTTTAATCTTAATAATTTCTTTAATCCAATCAACTAAATACTTAGGCTCAACAACGTAATTGGTCTTATGAGAAGAAGAAAAAGGACCACCATCAGTAGAACAAAAAGGACAATTCATATTACAAATAGTAGTAGCACGCACTTGGATAACATTACTATTAGCACGAGCAATAATACCAAAAGCCAAATGACCCATTAAAGGAATACCAGACTCACGAGTAACATTGCATAATTTCATTCTTTACCCTCAACTTTCTTAGAAGCATAAGTATTACGCTCCATGAACACTTTGAAAACAGTAGTAGCCAAACCAATGTCAGAAGAAACCATCTCATCACTAGAAACAGCAGCATGAGCCATAGCGACAAGTTCATCCTTTAAAGACATAATAGCAACTAACTCATTGGGTTGAATATTATCATTAAGTTTAGCAATACCTTGTACACCCAAAGAAGAACCATGACAAACAGTATTAATGGCGGAGTCGAAAATCCAAACTTTAGGCAAGTGGGAAACAGCATCCTCAACAGGACGAATAATTTTCTTCAAAGCATCTTTTTTCCCTTCTTTGTAAAATTCAAAAGCATCACGAACATCTTGCAAAGAAACCCAATCAATATCTTTGAAAGGACCAGCTTTAGTACGAACTAATTGCACCATATGAGCACGAGAATTAAGTTGTAAGCCGAAGTCATGAATAAGTTTTCTAATATAAGTACCAGCCTGGCAACCAACACGGAACAAAACTAAACGTTCATTAATGTCAAGGATGGAGCAATAATAAATATTTCTTTGACGATGCTGACGCTTAACAGCACTACGAACAGGAGGCAATTGAGTAATAGTGCCAACAAGTTTTTTGAATTCTTTTCTAACCTTATCTTCAGGAACATCATCATGAATCTTCATCAAAGCAACATACTCTTTACCAGCATTTAGAAGAACTTGTACAATACGCGTAGCATTATCAAGAGCAATAGGTAAGACTCCTGTTACTTTAGGATCAAGAGTGCCAGAATGGCCAGCCTTGGAGCTTCCAAAGATTTTTTTAACATAATCAGTAATTTGATGAGAAGTAGGACCAGAAGGTTTATTGAGATTAATAATACCATACTTCAAAGAAGTCTCTAAAAGACGATTTTTAGGAACACAACCAAAAGCAGGATCAGAACCAGACTCTTTTTTGATTAAAACCTTTCTTTTAATCTTCTCAAAAGGGAGTAGTTCTTCCATTGTTCTCTAATCTACTAAGAATAAGCTTTTACTTTTTCTTTTCGTGAATAGGTTTTTCAGACTTAGGGAAAGATTCTTTCTTAGCAATCTTTTGTTCAGCCTTTTTATCAAGATGTTTTTCTTCAACAAGCTGCTTTTCTTTTTTTACATCAGGCTTTTGTAACATTTCAGCTTTTTCTTTCTTTTCTTCAGTTTGTTGAGGAGTTTCTTTCACTTCCTTACCAGTAACTTTTTCAGCAAGTTTCTTAGCTAAACCTTTCTTTTCTACAACTTCTTCTTTTTTCTCTTCAGGAGCACCAACAAGTTCAGCCTTAGTTTTTTCACCATCCTTCCAAACTTTCACTTCAACCTTATGAGGAGGGTTTTTCCTACCACGTCCCATTAATTTCTCATGTAAGTACTTTCCAAGAAGCACTTGTTCAACTTTCATATGTTTAATTAAAAAAGCACGAGTAGCTTTCACAGCCTTTTTAGCCTTCTCATAATTAGCAACCTTAGCACATTCTTTACGTAATGGAATAATATAAGTTCTTTCATTAGCCATTGTTATACCTTAGTTTTAGTTCTTCTCCATGAACGCTTAACAACAGTATGTCTACCAGGATGGACACGACGTCCTTTACCATAAATCTTAGGAACAGTCCAAAAAGGAGCCCACTTAGTTTGTTTTCCACGCTTCGCTAAACGCTGTTTTTTTGCTGGTTGTTTAACTCTTGCCATTTTTTATTTTTTAGTAATTTTGAACTCTTTTTTTGGAGGTTGGAGTTTCAACAAGATACCTTTGAACATTTCATCAGATATTTTTTCAGTCACTTGTCCAGATTGAATCAGTTGTGCAAGGATAGAAACAACTTGCATAGCCTTTTCTGAATGAGCAGTCTTTAAGTTTCCATACCTAATGATTGCTTCCTTAGACAAATGTTGTTTAACAGTAGACTCTAACTGTGCAAACTGTTGTTGCAATTCTGCGATCTTTTTAACTTGCTCCTCCTCACTCATTTACTTGAACCTTTAGGATTACTTAATTTATCCAAAAAACTCTTACCTTTAGGCGTGACAACACGACCACAATAAACACCTTTCTTATCTTGTTTAACATATTCAGCCTTTTCTAATTGTTGAAGAATAGTACGAATAACTTTACCAGAAGAAAGATAAAAACGTTCAGGCTTATGCCCACGATTCTTCTTACTTCCATATTTTGAACGCAATTTATTAGTTCCAATAGGACCATCCTTGTAAATCTTTCTTAAAATAGAAGCAGCACGCAATTGCCACCAATTTTCTTGAGAAGGAACACGCATTTTAGCATGACCAGTCTTTACTAACTTAGCCCAATCAGGGATAGCAATATCTTTCCCTAAGCCATCAGCAGCTTTACTGATGATTTCCTGTACATTTTGATCATAAATAGATGCCATTTTTCTCAGTATACAGACGAGTTATGGGGTGTTTAAAAAGATTTCTATTAGGCTAAGAACCTTTATTTACCCTATTAGGAATATTTATAAGCAAAAGCAGCCTCTTTCTTTAAAGGTGTTATACTTGGAAAGAACTACTCTTTTGCTAGCATTGATTATTGTAACAATTGCATTCTTTTCGACAAGCGTAGATTTCTCAAACCCCTCTATAGTCACAGGAGAAGTAATAGGACACATACTTGACATCACAGACTTAACACCTACTATGAAAAACATAGGAATCTATTACTCACCAACAAAAGAAACAACACAATTCCACCTAACTTGTGCTGATAAATCCTGTGTCTTAGCTCCAGGACCTGGGAATAATTTTTGCATAACAAACCATGAATGTAACCCTATAAGATCCTTAGATTACAGAAAAAAACCAGCACATATGGGTTGTAGAGAAAATCGTTGCCTAGTTGTCTGGGGAGAAGGAGAAAACGAATGTTCTACTAGAACAGATTGTGCACCACCACCTCCAAAAATTAGAACCCCAGAACCAACACCAAAAAAAGAAGAACCAAAACCAAAGGTAAAACCAATACTTATACCACAAGAACTCAAAGAACGTTTTGAATCAGTCTACACCATTATCCTCAGAAAAATAGACTTATTAGATTAATAAACAAACATTTATAAATTTTATTAGCATTAATAAAAAAAGAGGTTTGCATAAATGAACAAAAAACATCATATTATAGTCATAGGAATAATTTTTTTAGCCTTTGTTGTAGCACAATACTCACAAAGCAAACATTCTTTCAAACCAAATCAATTAACAAGTAATATAGTTCTGGAATCAGAAGAACAAGAAATTCCAACTCCAAAAATTGAAAGTAAAGGAGAAAAAGAACCAGAAACAGCAATAAGTTATGTTACGAGATGGTTTAATTCTTAATAAATTTCCTTAACATCACAATCACCAGGAGGAAGAGCTTGCATAATCTCATCTAATGCAACATCAACTAGTTCAGCCTTTTGTAAAAAATAACGAACCTTCTTAGCAACATCACTTTTTTTATGTTTCCCTTGCTTGATACTTAGAATTTTCTTACAATTCTTCTTAATAGCAGAAAGAGGACCACACATAGGAATGCTACCTTCAAACAAACCAAAACCTAATTCAATAATAGGTTTTGAGTAATTACGTTGACCATGTATCATAAAAGAACCCTTAGGCAAACCAAACTCTTTCTTAATCTGCTCAGGCTTAACATAATACACTTCAGCAGTAGTTGCCTTAGCATTCCAACTCTTAGACATAGAAGCACAAAAAATAGCAGCTTCTTCAATTTCTTCCTTAACAACTTTCTTACCTTCAGCTTTGATGATAACAAAAGGAGAACCACGTAATTGAGTGTGAAAGACTAAGTCACCTTTTTCAGCATACTTTTTAACCAAAATATCATTAGTAGTAGCGTCACGACCACCAATAACAATCTTTTTCTTAGAAGAAATAAACCATCTGAACTTCTCAAACCAAAACTTCTTCCTAGAATCCTTAACAATCTTAGACTTTTTCTTAAACGAAAAATTTTCAACTTTAGTTAAAGTTTCTTCATAAGCCTTCTTAGCACCATCAATCTTTCTCCGAGCCTTCTTAGCTTGATCATAATAGAAAGAAGCATTCTCTTGAACAGACTTAAAGATATTAATAGAAACTTTCATTGTTTTATTTTGAAACCTGCAGAAGTATCTTCAACAGTAAACCCTTTCTTCTTAATTTTATTTCGAAGCTCATCAGACTTTTGGAAATCACCAGTCTTTCTAGCAGCCTCTCTTTGTTTAACTAAAGCAAGAACCTCCTTAGGAACAGCAACCTTTATTTCTCTTTTGAAAAGATCTAAACCCAAAACTTTATCAAAATTTTTCATTAACAAAATCTTCTCCTTATTAGCAAGATCTTTATCACGAATAACAGTCCAAGTAATAGCTAAAGCCTTAGGAATATTTAAATCATCATTAATAGCATCTAAAAAAAGTTTAGCATACTTATTTTTAGTATTTTTACTAGAAGTAGACCTTTTTAACGTACGAACATTCTCTTTTAATCTAATAAGAGAACACTTAGCACTCTCTAAAGCTTCCCAAGAAAAATGCAACTGCATACGATAATGAGCATTCAATAAAAAATACCTATAATCTTCAGCAGAAAAACCTCTCTCTTCAAGAGAAGCTAAAGTTATGAAATTATCCTTAGATTTACTCATTTTCCCTTTATTAATAATTAAAAACTCACCATGCAACCAAACCTTAGCCAACTCTTTATTAGTAGCACCCTCAGTTTGAGCAATTTCATTAGTGTGATGCACAGGAGCATGATCTATACCACCACAATGCAAATCAAAAGGGTTACCTAAATACTTCATAGCCATAGCAGAACATTCAATATGCCAACCTGGAAATCCAACACCCCAAGGAGACTTCCACTCCATGTCACGTTTTTTATTTTTAGGAGAAAACTTCCACAAAGCAAAATCAGTCTTTAATTTTTTCCCATGAATATCAATACGAGCACCAGCTTTCAAACCCTTAATGTCAAGTTTGACTAACTTTCCATAATCCTTTAGTTTAGAAGTATCAAAATAAATACCATCATCAATCTGATAAGTGAAACCTTTTTTCTCTAAAACCTTAATTAACTCAATTTGTTCTTTAATATGATCAGTAGCCTTACACCAAATATCTGGAGGAAGAATGTTTAATTTTTTGAAATCACTTTTAAAAGCCTTAGTGTAGAATTTAGCAACATCCCAAGCAGACTTCCCTTCTCTTTTAGCACCAGCTTCCATTTTATCCTCGCCAGCATCCTCATCAGAAGTTAGATGGCCGACGTCAGTAATGTTTTGCACATGCTTCACTTTGAACTTGTTGTAGAGAAGGACTCTTTTGAAGATATCCTCGAATACATACGTACGGAGATTACCAATGTGAGGGTAGTTGTAAACGGCATGCCCAAAAGTTCTTAGTTAGAATCTTCTGTTTAGCCCGCAAGTATACAAACCCACTTTTTTCCCGCTTATTGGTTTGAATGTTTCCTTTTTCCTTGTTAGGGTGTTATAGAGTCTTAGTTTCACTTATCCTTCCTACCTTCATTAGGTGATGTTTTAGTTTATCTTGTTTTCTTGATAAAGAGAACCCTATTTCTTTATAAAACTTTAGAACACTCTCTTTCCTATTGATAAATATGCTTGTTGCTGTAGTATAATGCCCTTTTCCTGTTAAACCTAATCGGCTAAGCCATATTCGTTTTCTTAACCCCTTTTTCTCTAATAATTCTGATTCATCTAATAATAACTTTGAGATTCCTTTATTCTCAATCTTTTTCACTAATTTTTTACTAGCTAATTCTCTTACTTTAGAAAATTTTATGCTTTTTATCTTGTGACCAGTTGAAAATTTTCTTTCTTTCATTAAAGGTTTGATTTTTTTGTTTAATTCATTAGCGTTTTCTGAGCTCAAAATTGAAGTCAAATGATTGTATCTTGTTAGCGTTATATAAGGGAAGTTTCTGCTATGACCAACAGATCCTTCATCTCCAAAAATAGCATTAAAATAATTATCACTAATTTCAGGATATTCTTTTACTATCCATGGTATACACTCGTTGTTTTTTGTTTTATTGCCTACTATTGCTCCTACTTTTGCTAAACTATCACCAATAATTGAACTTTTAATGCCTAAAGCAATGTTCTTTCCTTTAGTAGAATTAATTATGTGTACTTTGCCAAAAACTTTGTTGAGACATCTTATGAAGTTGTTAATTGATTCTTTGTCGCTACTGTAATAAGCAGTTCTTTTTACATTCCTTGATCTTTTATCTATATAAATTCCTCCATCAGAAACTACACAACCCAATAAATATGCTCCTTCTTTACATTTAAGGTTAAAAGGAAACTTTGGATTTTTTATTGAAGCAATTCTTCCTTTTTTTACTTCAATTATTTTATCATTGAAATAGCTATACTCCAACTCTAAAAAATCAGCTAATTTTTTTAATTTTCGCACTGAGACCAACTTTGCTCTTCTTTGTAGTGCATATAGGAAACTAGGATATGATAAACTTAATGCTTTAACTAGTTTATTTAAGTTCCCTGCCTTATCCCTAGCTTCTTTAATTAACTCTATTAGTAACTCATCTTTGAGCTTAAATAGGCTTTCTTCTTTTAGTTCGAACCAATGCGTTTCCCATTTTTTTATCTCTTTCAAGTTTATTAAATGTATTAATTGATTTCTTTATAAACTTCTGGAGGGTCCTTGAGAAGTAAGAATTGTTTTTAAGATATATTTAGAAGTTTTTCGAGAACTTCGGAAAGTTTACAGTAATATTAAAGTTCCAAAATAACCTTCCTTTCTTTTTTATTTATTTCCTTAACTAATTTATGTTTGATCTTCCAATCATTCTTTTTAATATCTTTAATTATTTCTTCAATTTCATTGAAATGAGCATAAATTAAGTCACCAATTTGTTTGTATTCTTCTCCTTTCTTCTTTAGATTAGCAATTTGTATTTTTTGTTTTTCAGCAAGACTTACTAAACGCTGTTTCTCAGTAGTAGCTTCTTTAACATCATCACTAGTTGCAGCAAACCATTTATCCAAAGCATCACTGCAAGAACTTGCTTGTTCTTTTTGAGCTTCTTTGTAAACTTCTAAAGTGACAGGAGCGAAGTCAATAATTTGTTTATCCTTTATGACTAAATAAGGCTTAAGAGGTCTATTTTTTAATTTTACAATTTCCTTTAAAAGCTTACTAGTATCAACACGCTTTCTAGTCTTATCAATCTTAGCTTTAATACAAACTTCTTCAGCATACTTACCACCTAAACCAAAAACTATAGCTAAAGTTTTTACAGCATTTTCTTTTTTACTCTTATTGAATTTTTCAGTAAATTCTTTATCAGTCATTTCAAAAGGATTAGCAGAAGCTGGAGGGAAAGTATAAATACCATCTTTTTTAACAGTTCGATCTTTCCATTCTTGTTTTTCTAAAACTGCTAAAATTTTGTTGGAGGAGTCGCAAAGAATTAAGTTACCTTTACTAAACATTTCAACAATGATCTTTAAGTCATTAGAAAAATGCACTTCAATAATTCTTTCCAAACCTGGTTGCACTACATTTGTTATTCTAGACTGCTTCAACTTCTTACGAAGAAGCATAGCAAAAGAAGAAGGAGCCTTAGTACCCTCACTAGAAGACTTTTCAGAAGTCAAGTAAGCACCAACACCCAAAACAAAACGCAACAACTTCTTCCCAGAACCAGATTTGTGTAATTGAAACAAAATAACCTTCTTAGAAGGCTGAAAAACCTTCTCAACAATAGTACCCTCTAGTTCATTCAACTCACGAACCAAAAATAACACATCCAAAGCAGCAATACCTTTCATACAAAAAAACTACAATTTCATCTATTTAAACCTTTATTTCGCAGTAACTTCAAGAATAACAGAATCAGATCTGGAATCAGGAGGAGTACAATCCAAACAATCAAGAGTTAACCTGAAACGATAAATACCCAAAGGCAACTTAGAAGTATCAAAACTAATATAATCCCTAAAACCCTCACCAGAAGGCAAATTCATTTCACTCTCATACCATCTAATCTTGCTCATAACAATAGTATCTTGCACATTAGAAGGAATAGAATCAATCACTAAACCATACTTAAACTTCTGCGTATTACCTAAAATATTACGAATAGTAACTTGCAAATTATGCCTCTTACCTTGAGGAATCTTAATAGTACTAGTCGGCAAATTAATTGCGTCCTGACTACCTTCAAACAACGCAATAATTTGTTCCTCCGACAGTCTCTCCAACTGCTGTTGTTGTTCTTCCAAGCCTCCAAAAATACCATAAATCCATCGAAGTCCCAAAGTTAAAAGAGTAATCCCAATGACAACAATGATAATGGTATTCATAGAAAGCTCAATAGCACCTCTTTTCCCCTGGAAGATTACCATATTGTAACTAAAATAAGTGTGGAAGTAGTTAATAAATGTTTTGAAAAGAGAATTACTCCTTAAGTTTTTGTTTTTTTGACAACTTTTCGAATTCTTTTCGGACAAATTGACCAAAAGTTTAAAAGTGATTTGATGCTATAGTATTAAATGAAAATTTCTCGTGAACTTGCAGAATTAGTTGGGATTATCATTGGAGATGGTAATATTTATTATAATTCTCAACTAAAAAAATACTATTTTGAGATTACTGGTAACCCTGCTCTTGAAAAAAATTATTATGAATATGTCTCTGACCTTGTTTATGAAATTACCTCAAAAAGACCAACTATTAGAATTAATGGAAGAGGTTTAAGATTAAGACTTTATTCTAAATCATTTGTTGAATTTTTAATTAAAACTTTGAAACTTCCTTATGGAAAAATTAAAGGAACAACTATTCAAATTCCTGAAGCTGTTCTTTCTCAAAATTGGGATACTCTAAAATTTTGTATAAGAGGGATTACTGATACTGATGGTTCTTTATTTTTAGCTAAAAAAACACATAAAAAAGATTATCCTTGTATAGAAATTAGCACAACTAGCAAAAATTTAGCTTATCAACTGAAGAATATTTTAACTGAACGATATAGAATTGGATTTAGAAAATTTTCTCCAGTTTCTTTTAGAGATAAATATATTATTTCTGCAAATGGAGAAAAGATGGTTAATCAATGGATCGAAGATATTGGTTTTTCTAATAAATATAAACCTGGGAAATATGGGTCGAGGGTGATTTGAACACCCGACACCTAGATCTTCAGTTTCACCATGTAGTTTCCTACATCTAGTGCTCTCCCAGGCTGAGCTACCGACCCATGAAATAAACAAACAAATTATCGGTTATTTAAACCTTTTCATAGAAACTTATTTAAACAAAATTTCAATCAATAAAGCATATGGCAGCGAAACATTATGAATCAAAAGAAGTGGAAGACAAATGGCAGAAGAAGTGGGAAAAAGATAAGCTCTACACATTTGATAAAAAGAAAGGAAATGTATACTCTATAGACACACCGCCACCAACTATTTCTGGAGATATCCACATGGGACATGCATTCTCTTACACACATGCAGACATCATTGTAAGATATAAACGTATGCAAGGATACAATGTTTTCTATCCATTTGGTTTTGATAATAATGGACTAGCAACAGAGAAATTAGTAGAGAAAGAGAAGAAGGTTAAAGCAACTAAACTACCAAGAAAAGAATTTAATAAACTCTGTGCAGAAGTATCAAAAAAATATGAAAAAACCTTCAAAGAATTCTGGGGAAACTTAGGACTAAGCGTAGATTGGAATTTATTGTATACAACAAATGAATCAAGAACACAAAAAATTAGCCAACACTCATTCATAGAATTGTATAAGAAAGGAAGACAATATAGAAAAGAAGCACCAACAATATGGTGTCCTCACTGTCAAACAGCAATAGCACAAGTAGAATTAGAAGACAAAGAAAAACAAACAAACTTTGTATCAATAGAAGTACAAACAGAAGACGGGAAAAAATTAACCTTTGCAACAACAAGACCAGAATTGTATCCATCTTGCGTAGGCATGTCAGTACATCCAGACGATAAAAGATACAAAAAATTAGTAGGAAAAAAAGTAATCATGCCTATAACAGGAGCAAAAATAACAATTACAACAGATGAAATAGTAGACCCTAAACTTGGAACAGGAGTAGTCTACTTCTGTAGTAGTGGAGATACACAATTCTTAGAATGGGAAGTAAAACACCCAATAAAAGACAAAATATTCATAGTAAACAAAGACGGCACTTTAAATAAGAAAGCAGGAAAATATGAAGGACTGACCATACTAGAAGCGAGAAAGAGAATAGTAGCAGACCTAAAAAAATTAGGAGCAATAAAAAAAGTAGAACCCTTAACACATGTAGTAAATGTTCATGAAAGATGTGGAACAGATATAGAGTATGTAAGTTCTAAACAATGGTTCATTAAATACTTAGATCTAAAAAAAGAATTTTTAGCACTAGGAAAAAAACTAACCTGGCACCCAAAACATATGCAAGTAAGATATGACAATTGGATCAAAGGATTAAAATGGGATTGGTGTGTTTCAAGACAAAGATATTCAGGAGTGCCCTTCCCAATATGGTATTGTAAAAAATGTGAAAAAATAATTTTAGCAGAAGAATCACAATTACCAGTAAATCCACTAAAAGATAAACCAAAAAAACCCTGTAGCTGTGGATCAAAAGAATTTATACCAGAAAAAGATATCATGGATACCTGGGCGACATCATCCTTAACACCACAAATTAACATGCAATGGCAAGAAGACAAACCATTCTTTAAGAAAAATTTCCCAATGAATTTAAGACCACAAGCACATGACATAATAACATTCTGGCTATTTAACACAGTAGTAAAAGCTCACTTACATAATAACTCATTACCCTGGACAGACGTCATGATATCAGGACATGGACTAGATCCACATGGCAAAAAAATGGCAAAATCAAAAGGAAATGTTGTAGATCCTATAAAACTCTTAGAAACCTATCCAGCAGACGCAATAAGATACTGGACAGCAGAATCAAGACTAGGAGATGACTTACCTTATCAAGAGAAAGACGTAAGAACAGGACAAAAAACAATAAACAAATTGTGGAATGCGAGTAAATTTGTTTTTATGCACTTAAAAGATTACAAACATAAAGAACCAAAACATTTAGAGGTAATGGATTTGTGGTTATTAAGTAAACTGCAACATTTAATCAAACAATCAACAGAATCATTTGAAAACTATGAATTTTATAAAGTAAAAAGTGGAGTAGACAACTTTTTCTGGAATGTCTTTTGTGACTATTATTTGGAAATTGTTAAAAACAGATTGTATAATCCAAAAGAAAGAGGAAAAGAAGCAAGACAATCAGGACAATATACTTTACATGTAGTATTACAAGTATTATTGAAAATGTTTGCACCAATCATGCCATTCATAACAGAAGAAATATATGCACAACATTATAGTAAAGAAGAAAAAACTTCCATACATACTTCAAGTTGGCCAACACCAGAACCAGCACACGCAAACGAAACAGCAGAAGAAACAGGAGACTTATTCTTAGAAATATTAACAAGAGTAAGACAAGAAAAGAGTAAGAAAAATAAGCCATTAAATACAGAAATAGTGTTAACTTTAGAGAAGAAAGAATATGAGCAATTAGAGAAAGTTTTAGAAGATTTGCAAGCAGTAACAAAGGCAAAAGAAGTAAAACAAGGAACTTTTAAAGTAGTCTTCTAAACATTTATAAACCTCCTTCTAGTGTTTAATAAGTAGAATGGCAGCAACCAAACAAGAGCTCAAAAAACTGATAAAACAGCTCAAAGCAATACGTGGAAGGCACACAGAACTAGTGTCAGTGTATATCCCAGCAGGATATAACCTAGATAAAATCATAGCACATTTACAAGAAGAACAAGGAACAGCTAAGAACATCAAAGATGCAAAAACAAGAGGAAATGTCATAGATTCATTAGAAAAATGTGTGAGACATTTGAGACTATTCAAAAAAACACCAGAAAATGG
>DAVM01000014.1:0-32700 GCA_002505585.1 Candidatus Woesearchaeota archaeon UBA489
TAGTTCTTCTTCTAGTAGTAGTCTTACGAGCAGTAGACTTTCTACGTCTTCGAGTTGTTGTAGAACTAGCAGCAGCTCTTCGTCTTCTTCTTGCAGCCATAACTTTTCACCTCTTTATTTTTTTAAGCATTGTGCAAAACATTATACATGTTCAGACTTGTTTTTTGTAGTAGTTATTACTTAAAAACCTTTCGTTTTCACTTGTAACAGTGTTTTAACAAAAAATAACTTATTGTTGCAAAAAAAGTTTCTGAAAATTCATAAAAATATTTTTTGTAACTTCTTCAGTAGTAATTTTTTTAATTTCTGCAATTTTTTTAAGAGACTCAACAACAAAAGCAGGTTCACTCTTTTGATTAGGAAAAGGACTAAGCCAAGGAGCGTCAGTTTCCGTTAAAAGCTGGTTTAAAGGCACTAAATCAACTAACATCTGAAAGTGATGGAGTTTCACAATAAGAGGAGGAATAGAAAAATGATACCCTAAGTCACAAGCACGCTTGATAAGTTTTTTATTACCCATAAAACAATGCAAGTTAACTTTCTTCAAAGAAGAAGATTCTAACAAATCAATAACACTACTTTCAGCTTTACGAGAATGTAAAACAATAGGTTTGTTAATCTTTTCAACAAATCTTAAAATCTTTTCAAAGTTCTCTTTTTGTTTAGGCAATTGATCAGCACAGAATTTTCCGTCCAAACCAACCTCACCAATAGCCAAAACCTCATCTTTGTGGTCTTGAATGAATTTAAATTGTTCATCCATATCAATAGGATCAATCTGTCTTGGCATACTTTCAACATCAACATTACCTAATAAATCAATAGGGTAAAGACCAGCAGAAAAATAAACAATATCATACTTACGAGAAAGTTCTAAAGCATTCTTATTACTAACAGGGTTAACACCACTAGTTAAAACATGAGACATACCAATTTTTTTAGCACGAGCAATAATAACATCTAATTTATCTTTATAATGTGCATGATCTAAATGAGCATGGACGTCAACTAACATATTTCATTACCCCAAAAAAGCACCTAACATCATAACAGGTTTTAGTAACCACAACAACAACTGCCACAAGTAAGGAGCTAAGTTAATAAAGATAAGTAATAAACAAAAGAAACTCACAAAAGCCCACACTTTATGAGCACGCTTCTTATCTTTAAAAATACCTTCCATAGCAGTTAAAAACATACGACCACCATCAATAGGACCAAGAGGAAGCAAATTAAATAAACCAATACCAAAGTTAATAATAACTAACCAAAAAATTAACATATGCACCCAAGTGAAAACAGCAGAGAACCAAGCACCATACTTCTCAACAATACCATCTTTAACCTCACGTTTTAAACTAAAATCAGCAACACCAATAAAACCACGACTAGCATTATCAGGATTAGTTCCAGCGACAAGATTAAACTCACCCTTATCAGTAGACAAAATAAGTTGTTTATTAGGAGTAATATCTTTAGTAGCATTCAAAAAAGAATCAAAAGAAATAGTAGGAACACCATTAATAGCAGTCAAAACAACAGGAGCTTCAATGCCAGCATTAGCAGCAGGAAACCCATCAGTAATTTCATTAATTTCAATACCAACACCATCATACAACCCATTATAGAAAGGACCAGTAGCAAAATTAATTAAGAGTAAGAAGATAAAACCAAAGATAATATTAGAGAAAGGACCAGCAGAAAAGACAGCCAATTGTTTAGGTTTAGAGATTTTTGCCATTTGTTTCTCATCAGGCTCAACAAAAGCACCAAGAATAGGACCAAAAAAGAGTATACCAGAACTTTTTACTTTTAATTTATACAACCTAGCCCAAATACCATGAGAAAATTCATGCACAGTAGCAACAAAGAAAATACCTAAAATCCAATGCCAAAAAGACAAGACAGGCAAACCAGGAACTCTAATACCAGGAAGAACAGGAGCAACAGCAGGAGCAGCATCAGGAATTAATAATAAATCAACAGTACCTTTAGTTAAAAAATAAAAAATAACAGCCATACCAGCAAAACCAACAACAGTACCGATGTGGCCAAGGACATTAGTAAAACGAGGAGCAATATTAGCTAACCTATCCATTAATTTTAAACCAATCTTAGTCTTGTAAAGAGCAACAATCTTCCCATGCACTTCAAAACGATTACGTTGTTTTAGAAACCAAATAATAAGAATACCATAAAAAATAATTGCAAATAATAAATCAAGATTCACCATCTTTTACATTAATTACTTAGCTCCACTAGCTTGTTTCCCCTTCCTTAAAGTTCTAAAACTCTTACCACCACAACTACGACAAGTTTGTTTCCCTAACAAAACCTTTTGAGAAGTAGAACGTTGTTTAGATTTACAACGCTTACACACAAAAACATTACCAAACATACGCTTTTGAGCTTCAGGAAATTTAGCCATTATTTTACCTGCTTAATGATTTTATCATTCATAATAATCCAATAAATTACTTCAATACCTTCTTTAATTTGATTTTTCAACTCATTAGGAATAGGCAAGTCAAAAGTCTCATAAGTTTTCCCATCCATAACAGTAGCAATATCACCTTGCACAGACAACACTTGAGCAGTCTCTTTTTCAATAATAGGAGACTCAATACTATCATGACCAGGTTTTATGAAAATCTTTTTAGAACCATCAATTATACCAACAGCCTCAACACGATATTTAGCATGCCCATGCTTTCCAGGCCTAGAAACTTGTAAACTCTTAACAATGCAAGCAACATCGTCAACAAGAATATACTTACCAACCTTCACTTCATTCATATGAATAGGTTTTGATTCAGCCATAAAGAGAACAGTCAAGAGAAGAACTTATAAAGATTGTGTTTTCCAATAATAGAGTCTTGCGAGCCGTACTACTTCAGTACAGGCTATTTATCTTCTTTATTTATTGACCACAACTAAAGGAACATAGAGTTCTTCTTTACTTAAACCACCATGGTCTCCTTTATTATAATGTCCTTTTTCATGAGCTAAAGATTCATACAGAGCATAACCTTCTTTCATAATTAAAGTATAATCTCCAATCCTCTCTAAAAATTTTTTACTAGGTTTACCTAAACCAAAGTAGTTCTTCTTAACTAAATGCTTACTTTTATGCAAAGTACAACAATGTTTTAATTTTTTCTTCACATATCTTGCAAACTGTTTAGTTTTATCAGGCTTAACATAACAATACACATATCTCCAATCACCACATAAAGGAACAGTTAAAGTTTCAGCTAAAAGAGGATGATTTTTAAGATGAATTCTTTTAGTTTTAGGAACATCAATCATGCCATGATCAGCAGTGATAATAAGAACAGTATTAGTACTTTCAATAGACTTTAAGAAAGAAGTTACCTCTTTGTTTAATTGTTTAAAATGAGTAAGCACTTTTTTACTCTTAGTTCCATGACGATGACAAAGTGAATCAAAATTAGGCCAATAAGCATGAATAAACTTCTTTTTAGAGTTTAGTGTAATAACTTTTTTTATTGTTTTAAAACAACCATTTAGATTAGTATAAGCATATCTTTTTGCTTTTCCAGCAGTTGCAATAGAAAAAGGAGAATTCATTAAGTCTTTTTGTGTAACAACATAAGAATTACAACTAATTTTATTAGTAAAAGGTTTAAGATTAAACACAGAACTAATATCTTTCACTTCAGCAAGAGAAAAACGAGAAGTTCTTAAATCATAAGGCAAAGATCTAATTACACAACCTAATTCTTTCAAAAATATATGCCAACCAGTCATCCCATGATCTTGAGAAGAAAGACCAGTAAAAAAAGTAGGCACCACAGTACTAGTAACAGTAGGAAAAACAGAAGTTATTTTTCCTCTTAAGTGTTTAGAGAAAACAGAATTTTTCCCATACTTCTGCAAAAATTCAAAACCCAAACCATCAATAACTAACAAAACAACATTCTTAGCAGATTTCAATTCATCAGGTTTCAAAATCTTCAAAGGAGTATACTTAGACTTAGCACCCAGAGCACCACCTACAGAACTCATCAGATTAACAACACTTCCATCTTTATAATTAGGTAAAAGCATATATTTTAGCATAAAGGCTTCTTTAATAAGTTTCCTAACTCATAAAAAAGTAATAACATTTAAAAACCCCTCAAGATTCAGAAGAAACATGACAATTCAAAAAGGAGATTTTGTAGAATTAGACTTCGTAGGAAGAATCAAAGAAACCAACCAAATATTTGATTTAACAGATGAAAAACTAGCAAAAAAAGAAAACATACACGATCCAAAACAAACCTATGGGCCAAAAATTATCTGTGTAGGAGAACAACAACTAGTCAAAGGCATAGACAAATTTCTAATAGGAAAAGAATTGAAAACTTACACCATAGATGTCACACCAGAACAAGGATTTGGGAAGAAAGATGCGAGGTTATTGAAATTAGTACCACTAAGCACCTTCAAAAAAGAAAAAATCCAACCATTCCCAGGACTACAACTAAACATAGACAACCACTTAGGAATAGTCAGAACAGTAAGTGGAGGAAGAATCATAGTAGACTTTAATCATCCATTAGCAGGAAGGAACTTAATATATGAATTAACAATAAAAAGACAAGTAAAAGACACACAAGAACAATTACAGCATTACTTAAACAACCTCTTTAACAAAGAAGTAAAGTGCAAAGTAGAAAAAGACAAAGCAACCATAACCATGACAGTACCAGAACACCTACAAAAACCCCTAAAAGAACAAGTACAAAAAGTCATACCAGCATTAAAAGAAATAACATTAGAAGAAGAAAAAGCAACAAAACCAAAAACAACTACTCAAGCATAACTAAGCTTATATACAAGTCAAAACTTCTTTATACCATTCAAAAAAGGTGACACAAATGGACACTATAATTCAACAATCAACAGAAAGAGAAGGACAACAGAAAGTACACACAGTCAACATAGACGAAGAATTAGAACAAATCCTTTCTAGACAAAAAGCTAAAATCAAAGTAATCGGAACAGGCGGAGCAGGAAACAATACCCTAAACAGAATAAGTGAAGTAGGCATAATGGGAGCAGAAACAGTAGCAGTAAACACAGACGCACAAGATCTCTTATACACAAATGCAGTAAAAAAAATCTTAATGGGAAGAGAAGTAACCCAAGGACTAGGAGCAGGAAGCATACCACAAATAGGAGAAGAAGCAGCAAGAGAAAGCGAACACGAAATAAAAAGTTCAATACAAGGAGCAGACTTAGTATTCATAACCTGTGGATTAGGAGGAGGAACAGGAAGTGGAAGCGCATCAGTAATAGCAGAAGTAGCAAAAAAAGCAAACGCACTAGTAGTCGCAGTAGTAACCATACCATTCCAAATGGAAGGAAGCAAAAGATATGAAAACGCAATGTATGGACTAGAAAAATTAGAGAATACAGTAGATACCTTAATAGTCATACCAAACGATAAACTCTTAGAACTAGCACCAGACCTACCATTGCACACAGCATTCAAAGTAGCAGATGAAATCTTAACAAACGCAGTAAAAGGAATATCAGAATTAGTAACCAAAGCAGGACTAGTAAATTTGGATTTTGCAGACATAAGAGCAGTAATGGGCAAAGGTGGAGTAGCAATGATAGGAGTAGGAGAAAGTGATAGTGGCAACAGAGCAGCTGAGAGTGTGGAGAAAGCACTGAACAATCCACTACTAGACGTAGATGTGAGCGGAGCGAATGGTGCGTTAATAAATGTCAGTGGTGGACCAGACATGACACTAGAAGAAGCAAAAACAGTAGTAGAAGGAGTAAGCGAAAAATTAAGTGACAATGCAAGAGTCATCTGGGGAGCACAAATAAGCGAAGATTTAGCAAATACTATAAGAACAATGATCATAGTAACAGGAGTAACAAGCCCACAAATCTTTGGAAGTCGGAAAACAACAGCGATACAAAGAGAAAAAGACATAGAAAAAGAATTAGGGATCGATTTTGTATAGTTCTAAAAGATTTAAATTCCAAAACCTTTAAAAACCCTAAAAAAACACTATATTTCATCCTTTCTGGAGGACTATTATGAAACTACTTGAAAAGTTAAAAACATTCAGCAAAGAGTGCTTTAGAGTATTTAGAATCACAAAAAAACCAAGCAAAGACGAATTTAAAATAATAGTCAAAGTCTCAGGAATAGGAATATTAATTATAGGACTCCTAGGATTTGTAATCAAAATCGTATGGGAAGTCTTTTAGAACAAAATGCCAATCTACGCACTAAGAACAACAAGTAACAGAGAAGACCAAGTAGTAGACTTTGTAACATCAAACGTACAAAAAAAAGGACTTCATATTTATAGCATAATCAGACCACATGGACTCAGAGCATATGTATTCTTAGAAGCAGAAAGTAGAGAAGCAGCAGAAGAAGCATACCACAAAGTACCTTATGCAAGAGGATTATTACCAAATACAGTAGATTACAAAGAAATAGAACACATGTTAGAACAAATTAAAGTACAAGTCAATATACAAAAGAATGATATAGTAGAAATAATCTCAGGACCATTCAAAAGAGAAAAAGCAAAAGTAACAAGAATAGATCAAACAAAAGAAGAAGTAGTAGTAGAATTATTAGAAGCAGCAGTACCAATCCCAATCACAGTAAAATTAGATTCAGTAAAAGTAATTAGAAGAGACGAAGAAGAAGCAAAGGAATAAACAATGGGTAAAAAAGAAACAATAGAAATGATGATAGAAGGCGGAGCAGCAAAAGCAGATGCAGCTATGAGCCAAAAATTAGGACCCATGAAGATAAATATACAAGACGTCTTAAAACAAATCAATGAGAAAACAGCACACTTCAAAGGCATGAAAATACCAGTCAAAGTACACGTAGATATAGAAACAAAAGACATAGAAACAGAAATTGGCACACCACCAACAACAGAGTTAATAAAAAAAGAATTGAATGTACAAAAAGGAAGCGGAACACCAGACAAAGAAAAAGTAGCAAACATGGCAATAGAACAAGCAATCAAAATAGCACAAATGAAAGAAGACAGTTTATTGGAAGGAACACTAAAAGCAAAAGTAAAAAGCATAGCAGGAAGTGCAAACTCACTAGGAGTGTTGATAGAAGGGAAAAATAGTAATGAATTTAACAAAGAACTAGAAGAAGGAAGATATAACAAAGAACTAGAAGAAGCAAAAACAGAAATAAGTGAAGAAAAAAAAGCAGCATTAAAAACACAATTCGAAGAAGTAATAGAAGCACTAAAAAAAGAACAAGAAAGATTAGCAGCAGCAAGTAAGAAACAACAACCAAAAGCAGAAAAGAAAGAAGAAGAGGGAGAAGAGAAAGAAGAAGGAAAGACAGAAGAGAAGAAGGAAGAAAAGAAAGAAGAGAAAAAGCCAGAAGTAAAGAAGAAATAGAATATTCTTATGATAATATCTTAGAGGTGAACTAATTCTCCCAATAAATTTATAAAGGCTCTATGTAAGTTAAAATAACAGATGGGATTGTGGTCTAGCTTGGTAGGATACGTGATTTGGGGTCACGTGGCCCAGGAAAAGGTTTAGAAGATATCTATCCTTTTGGGAGTTCAAATCCTGGCAGTCCCATTTCTATTTATTACTTCCAACAATCTTCTCTGTTTTCTAAGAATATTTAGAAGTTTTCGGAAGTGACAATATAGAAGCTTTTAAAAAGCCTATTCTCCAAAAACCTCACAGAAAGCTTTAAAAACGACAACCTTTAAAAACGACTATGGCAACTAAAAAAGTAGGCACATCTGGAAAATATGGACCACGATATGGTAAGACACTCAAAGTAAAAGTGGCGACCATAGAAAGGCAACAAAAGAAAAAACATAAATGTCCAGGATGCGGTAAGAATCAAGTTAAGAGAATAAGCTTAGGCATTTATCAATGCAAGAAATGTAATCATAAATTTGCTGGAAAAGCATATATTCCTAAATAAAAACAAAAAATGGCTACCTACAAATGTTTCTCCTGTGGAAAAGCAATCAAACCAGAATATGTAAAGAAAAAAATTAGATGCCCTTATTGTGGTTACAAAATCCTCTATAAATCAAGAACTATTTCTGTTAAAGTGAAGGCAAGATAAAATGGATAAAGAAGTACAAGAAAAAATTGCACAATTGCAGATGATTGAGCAGAATATGCAACAATTTCATATGCAAAGACAAACAATTCAAGTACAATTAGTAGAATTAGATAATGCTTTGGAAGAATTATCCAAAACAAAAGAAGAACCTTACAAAGTAGTAGGCAATATCATGGTAGCTTGCAAAAAAGACGAATTACAGAAAGACTTAACAACTAAAAAAGAAACTTGTGAACTCAGATTAAAGAATGTTGAGAAGCAAGAAACACAACTAAAAGAAAAAATGGAAAGTATTCATTCTACAATTATGCAACAAATAGAAAAAAAAGAAGATAAATAAGGAGAGGTAAAAAAATGTTACAACAAGCAATAATCTTAGAAACTTTAGCTTTAATTGAAGAAGATAATAGTGTACCAAAAAACGTAAGAGCAAAAATTAAAGCAACTATTAGTTTAATTAAAGAAGAAAATGGTGTATCAGCAGAAGTCAAAAAAGACCAAGTGTTACAACAACTCGAAGATTTAGGAGGAGATCCAAATATGCCTGCCTACACAAGAACACAACTCTTACAAGTTGTTAGCAACCTAGAGAGCGGACAATAGTAGCAGAACACGGAAATCTTTATATAGCTTGACCAAATAAGAAGTATTAATTGTCGAGGGATAAAAAAACTATGGCTTTATTTTCAAGAATAAAAGAAAGATTGGGTATGAGCGCTCCAGTCGATGATTTCGAGGACACCTACGAAGAAGAATATGTAGAAATTGATACTACAAGAGACATAGGTAAGAAATCTAAGATAGTAGTGAAGTCCTTTGTTCTAACAGAATTTGGAGATGTAAAAGAAGCACTAGATGCAATTAGAGAAGGATATACAATAGCATTGATTAATATTAAACAATTAAAAGATAAAGATATTGTAGAATTGAAGAGAAGTATTAACAAGATTAAGAAGACTTGTGATGCAATAGAAGGAGATATCGCAGGAGTTAGCGAAAATTTATTGGTAGTAACACCATCATTTGCACATATATATAGAGATGTACAAGTCTCAGAAGTGCATGAATAATTAGTTCTCAACTCTAGGAGTAAAGCTTTTAAATTTACTGGTATTCCTATAATCTATGGAAAAACTAGAAGGACAACTATGTTCATTTTGTGGGAAAAAGACTTTAACGTTAATGGAAGATAGTCAAGACATCCCCTTTTTTGGCAAAACATTTCTTTTTGGTATGCAATGTAGTACTTGTAAGTTTTCTAAATCAGATATAGAAGCAGCTGAAAAAAAAGATCCATGTAAAATAACTTTTATGATAGAAGAAGAAAAAGATATGAAAATAAGAGTGGTGAAGTCATCAGAAGGATGTATTAGTTTTCCTTCTTTAAGATTAAAGGTGGAGTCAGGACCAAGTTCAGAAGGATATGTGAGTAACATAGAAGGAGTATTAGATAGATTTGTAAAAATAATAGAAGCACAAAAAGAAAGTAGTGATGACGATGGAGAAAAGAAAAGTGCTAAAAATTTATTGAAGAAGATAAGAAAAATAAAATACGGTGATGTAGCAACAAAAATGGTAATAGAAGATATGAGTGGCAATAGTGCGATCATTTCTGAGAAAGCTAAGTTAGAGAAGTTAAAAGGGAAAAAGAAGTAATGGCCGGTTCAGTTTATGGTACTTGGTGGGGAATACTTTCTGCTGGAATTGCTCTTTTTTTAGTTTATTTTATGTTTAAATATGCACTTAATCTACTCCTAAAAAAACTTCGAGGGAAAAAGTTAATAAAAAAAGAAAGAATTATTTTAGTGATTGTAGGCCTTTTTTTAAGCTGCTTAGCCTTACTAGTTTTAATGGTAATCTTTTGAGGACTCTTTATAGACAATTATTCTCCAAGACCAGAATGGCTATCTCTTATTTTTGTTACTGGTCTCATAGCTTGCTCACTTGTTGCAGGTATCTGTCTTATAGTACTAGGGGTTAAGAAAAAATAATTATTTAGCACCATAAGGAGCAGTAATAAATCCTTGTTTAAGATTATCTTCCCAAGAAAGTTCTCCTAAGACAACGAATAGTTCTTTTAAAGTTAAAACAGGTTTTCCGTACCTAGGTTGATCCTCGATAGCAACTCTAGGACAAGCAGTAATTACAAAAACATCAATATTTCCAAAATTGAGTAATTCATCAGGTTGAAATTCTTTCATAGTAATAATAATAGCTTCCTTATCTTTATCAGTTATTTTCTTTTTTAAGTTCTCAGCAACAACAGTATTAAGCTGACCAGACTTTAAAGAAACTAAAATACCAAAAGAATTAGCTTGCTTAGCTTTTTCAATAACAGCAAAACGTTTTCTTATAATCTGTTCTTTTAAAGGTTGGAGATCTTTAACTTGTTCATGAACAGGATCGAGGAGTAAAACAGGTTTTTCTGTTGACAAAGTGATAGCTAAAGTATGAAATTGGTTAGCAATAGACAAATAAGCATCAACATCTCTCTCTAAAAGTTTAGGACCAGAAGGTTCACAACCTAAAATTTGTCCATCATAAAAAGAACGACCTAAACCTTTAGGAATAGTAACTTCTAAACCTTCTTTTTCTAAAATTTTTTGTAAGATAGGAATTTGATGTAAGTGTTGAACAGAAGCAACTAAAGCAACCTTTTTGAATTTTTTGAAAGTTTCTAAATTCTTTTGGATAAAAGGAGTGATGTCACATTCGTATCTTGTTTCAACGTAGAGAATAGGGAAATCAGGTTTGTGAAAAGGAGCATGACCAAAATGTACAATAAGATTAGCATCTAAAGTACGAGCTTCATCAATAGGCAAGTCACAAGCACCCCAACACGCTTGGCCAGAAACGAAAATAGAAGCATCAGTCTTTTCTTCGAGGAGATTAACTAAACGAGAAGCTTCAGCTTTCAACCCTTCAGGTAATTGGAGGAGAACACGCTTCGCTGAGAGTTTCTTGATCTCTTCAATTATTCGATCTTCTTCAAGGTTATACATAGTAAGGAGAAAGAGAAAAAGAGGTTTTTAAGGGTTTTCATAAGGTTTAAATAATCCCTGAAGTGCAAAGAACTATGGCTAAAAAAGTAGGGGATAAAAGATCAGCATTTCTAGAAGAACTAGTAGCATTTATTCAGAGTAAAGGATTCATTTGGGGACCTTTTCCAGAAATCTATGGAGGACTTTCAGGATTTTATAGCTATGGACCAACAGGGAAGTTATTAAAAAATAAAGTAGAAAATAGCATAAGAAAAGTCTTTCAAGAACATGGCTTATGGGAATTAGAAGCACCAATAATACTACCAGATGTAGTGTGGAAAGCATCAGGACATTTAGATACTTTTACAGATAGAGCAGTTATTTGTAGCAAATGTGAAGGGTTGTTTAGAGCAGATAAATTAATAGAAGAAAAGTTTGACGTAAGTGCAGATGGTTATAGTGATAAGAAGTTATTAGACGTTATCAAAAAAGAAAATATTACTTGTCCAAATTGTAAAGGAAGGTTTCACCAAAAAATAGAAAAACAAAACTTAATGATGAAAACAAAAGTTGCAGGAAAAGATGCAAGTTTAAGACCGGAGACAGCAACAGTAACTTACTTACCATTTAAAAGATATTATGAACATTTTAGGAAAAAATTACCAATAGGAGTCTTTCAAATAGGAAAAGCATTTAGGAATGAGATAAGTCCAAGACAACATGTGTTAAGAGGGAGAGAATTTACACAAGCAGAAGGACAGCTCTTCATAGATCCAAAAGAAAAGGATAGTTGGGATAAATATGAAAATATACAAAAAGAGAAGTTACCCTTTTGGACTGGAAAGGAACAAGAAAAAGGAAAGAAACACACAGAAATAACAGTAGGAGAAGCAGTCAAGAAAAAGTTAATAGGAAGCAAAGCCTATGCATGGTGTGTGTGGTTAGCCTATCAACAATATATCTACATGGGCATAC
This sequence comes from Candidatus Woesearchaeota archaeon UBA489, assembly GCA_002505585.1. Taxonomy (GTDB): domain Archaea; phylum Nanobdellota; class Nanobdellia; order SCGC-AAA011-G17; family UBA489; genus UBA489. The sequence continues at coordinate 12,067 of DAVM01000014.1, forward strand.
CAAAAGAAAGGATAAGAATAAGACAACACCAAGAAGACGAAAAAGCGTTCTATGCAGCAGATGCATGGGATATAGAAGTTAAGCTCAATAGTTTTGGATGGACAGAAATGTGTGGAATACATGATAGGACAGATTATGATTTGAAACAACATGAAAAGTTTTCAAAAACAAATTTACAAGCAACAAGAGAAGATGGGACTAAAATACATCCACATGTACTAGAAATAGCATTTGGAACTGATAGACCAGTCTTTGCATTGTTAGATATTTTTTACAATAAAAGTAGTAAAGAAGCTGGAAAAACAACATTCAAAGTTCCTTATCACTTAGCACCAATAGATGTAGCAATATATCCTTTGTTAAAAAAAGATGGCTTACCAGAATTAGCAGAAAAAGTTAAGAAAAAATTAGAACCATTTTTAGTAGTGGAGTATGATCAAGGTGGAAGTATAGGAAGAAGGTATTTAAGATCAGCAGAATTTGGAACGCCGTACTGTGTGACAGTAGATCATCAAAGTAAGAAAGATGGAACAATCACACTGAGATCTCGCGACACAGAAAAACAAATACGAGTAAAAATAAATAATTTGCATGAAACATTACATAAACTAATGCATTGTGAGATAGATTTCGATCAAGCAGGAGATTAGCTAGAACTATTTAGAAATAAATTCTTTTCCTTTCTCTGTTAAAGCAAACCTAAAAGGCCTCCCTGTCTGTATCATTCTCTCCCCAACAATAAACCCATTTTTTTGCAGTTCCTTTAGAACCACTAAAATTCTATTTTTATCCTTATTGATATAATCTAACAGATTATTTACTGTAAAATGTGTACCGCTATCTTTCTCAAATTCCAAGAGTTTAGAGAGATAAAAGAAGTTTACAGTTCCTTTTTTCACTTGATAGTGTTTGTATCCTTTTAATGCTTCTTTTAGTTTATTTTTCCGATCACTATGAAACTTAAAAATTTTGAGATCATTTAATCTTTTTAGTTCATCATAACTAGTTATAGTTACTACCCATTCATTATCCTGCCTTGAAAATAAAAAACTAGGTTCTAATCCAATAAATCTTAGAAGGTTAAAGACATATTTAACTTCATTTTTATCTTTCATCTTGAGATGAATAGCTCTAGTTCCCCTTTTTTCATTATGTTTAACACAACCCTCAGCAATCATTATCCCCTTAATATAAGCCATTGCTAAATCTTTTTGATTAAGGCACCTTTTTTTAACTATTGGAATTAATTTATCTAATAATCGTTTTGTTATTTTCCTAAAATAACCTACCTCAACCATCTCTTTGTGCCATTCTTCATGTTTGTGCTTAGTTTTAACAGATGTTATGCTCAAATTTAGCAGTTTTGACCATTTATTTTTTTCAGCAGCTGTATCAAAAATAGTTCTTGGTAAAAGTACCTCCACCCTTATCTCGGTTTTTAATGCACTGAAGTATTTTTTTAGCCATTTAATAAAAAAATTCAATGTTTCTACATTTGTGTTTCTTGTTGAGAGTCCACGATCTGTTTTCATTCTGCCATCACCTATGTAATATCCGACTCCTTCTACAAATTCTTGATCAATTTTTATATATTTGAGGAGCTCTACCCAGTAAGAATTAGAACCGATCTTTACTTTATTAATATTGGAGAATAGTTCTTTTTTTGTTATGTCAGCTTTTTTAGTTAGAACTAAGAGCTCTGTTAGTTTAAAAGAATAACCAGTTCTTCCAAGAAGTTTTCTTCTTAAAGAAACTTCACGAATTTTAAGGGCTTTCGCTATCTTTTTAGTTGACTTGGTTAATCTTTGAAGCATAAAGTTTTCTAACTTCTTACTTATTTCTATTCGAAGCGCAGGATCACTTTCTAGAAGTTTTAGTGAACTGATTTTTAAAACCATGCTGTTATCAAAGATTATTTATTTATAAACTTCTGAGGGGTGCTTGAGAAGTAAACATTTACTCCAGTAAAGAAATATTTAAAAACAGACGGAAACTTTCCGAAGAAAACTTAATAAACTCCAAATGAACACTCATTGGCATGGAAGACTGTATTTTTTGTAAAATAGTTAAAGGAGAAGTTCCTTGTAAGAAAATTTATGAAGATGAAGAAACACTAGCATTCTTAGACATTTCACCAGTAGCTAAAGGACATACCTTAGTAGTGCCAAAAAAACATGTAGTAACTTTAGTAGACATAGATGAAGAAACATTGAAGAAAGTGATAGTAGTAGTAAAGAAGTTAACAATAGCAGCTAATAAGTATTCAGAAGGAGTTACAGTAGGACAGAATAATAATAGGGCATCAGGACAAGTAGTAGACCATGTACATTTTCACATAATTCCTAGAACTGAAGGTGACGGTTTAGATCCATGGCCAAGAGTACACTATGTTGAAGGAGAAGCAGGAAAAATAGCAGAAGAAATCAAAAGCCTTTTATAACGTTATTTAACTAGTTCTTTTAGTTTGCCTCGGTAGTTTAGTCTGGTAAAACCCCAGTCTCATAAGCTGGTGATCGGGAGTTCAAATCTCCTCTGAGGCAGATTATTATTTTTTCTTCATACTTACTGGATCTTTATTCTTCCCTAAACTAGTAAAAGGAAATGGTCTTTCATTAGTTACTAGAGTCATGTACATAATATATCTATAGACTTGAGTGTTCCAGATGTTACAAAACCCTGCTAAATCCTTATTTCTTTTACCAGTAAATATAACAAGGATCCAATGAATAATAGCAACTATGACACTTGTGAATGTGAATCTGGAGAAGGAGTGAACTCTTGTGGACCTATGTTAAAAGATGGGAATAACTTTTATTGTCAAAACCAATACCCCCTAGCTTGCGATAAAGATGAACACTGTAATACAAACACCTGTATATGTATGCCTAATTAAGCTACACCTTTTCAGGCAAGTCCATAGTAGTTAAGTGCTTAATATGCTTCTTCTTCTCATGATGCAACTCTCTCTTGCTTTTCAAAGTGTGTTTTAACAAATCAGCAACTCTTTCTCCACCAAGCAAATGAGGAACAATAACATAATTAGCACCATGATTATACAAATCTAAAGCTTCATCAACAGTCTTTCCAGTACCATAGATTAAGATTTTCTTATCATACTTTTTGAAGTAATCAACCAAATGCACATTATCTTCAAATAAATGAATAGTTGAAATAATCATCTTTGGCTTAAAATTCTTAATCTCTCTCAATACTTCATGATCAGAAACATCACCATACAAACAAGGAATCTTCTTTTTCATCAAATTAAGAATAACTGTAGGGTTATAATCAACCACAACAAACTTCATCTTCTTTTTTCTTAATCTATCTAAAATATTATACCCAATACGATGATATCCGACTAAAACAATATCATACTTTTTCTTTTTTGTGTGCAAAGTTAATTTCTTTTCATACAAATGCTTTCGCTCAAAAACTTTCAAATAAGGAGCAAGCAAATCATATATTTGATTCCCAAAAGTAATCATGTATGCAGAAGCAGCAATAGTAATAAGACCAATTAATGTTACTAAACCTAGTATTTCTTCAGAAATATGTCCTAAAGTAACCCCTAAAGTAATCAAAATCAAAGAAAACTCACTAATTTGTGCAACAGTCAAACCAGCTAAAAAACTATTCCTGCTTCTATAGCCTAAGATTCCCATTAAAATCATGACAATCAAAGGATTGCCAATCAAAACAAACAAAGAAAGTATTATTGCAGGGACTAACATCTCCTGTAATACACCAATAGAGAGCTGTGTTCCGAGGACCACAAAAAATAAGATAAGGAAAAAATCACGCAATGGTTTAATCTTATTAGCAATATCTAATTTAAAAGGTAAACTGGCTAATGTTATACCTGCAATAAAAGCTCCAATCTCAATAGAAAATGAGAACCATTGAGCTATCATAGACAAGAAAAAACACCACGAAATTGCTACTAAAAATAACAGCTCTTGAGATTTTCCAATAACATCAAGAAACTTCTTAAAAGTGTGATGAAAAAGTATGGCAATCAAAAATAACAAAGCACCTTTTAGAAAAATAGTAAACATATCTCCGGCAGCAAGAGTACCAGAATCCCAAGCAACAATAAAAATAATCAATAAAATAACAATTAAGTCTTGCACTAAGAGAAACCCAACAGAAATCTTACCATACAATGCTTCCAAATCATTTTTGTCAGTTAAGAGTTTTATGATAATAATAGTACTACTAAATGCTAAAGCTAAACTAATATAAAATGCAGTTATAGTAGAAAAACCAAGTCCTAAAACTAAAAAATAACCAATAAGAGTGGTAAATAATACTTGTCCAATACCAGTAAATAAAGAAGTATGACCAACTTCTTTCAAAACACGAATATCCATATTTAAACCTACTAAGAATAACAAGAAAGCAATACCAATTTGTGCTAAAGAATGAAAAACATCAGTAGAAAGATCACCAACATACAACTGCACAAAAACAGCACCTGCAAGCAAATAAGCTAAGATTAAAGGTTGTTTAATACGGCGAAAGAAGAGAGCTAGAAGTGAAGCAACAATAAAAACTGTTCCTAATTCTATAAATAAACTTGTCACCACAACACCCCTCTTTTTGAATAAAAAAAGAAAGATAAAGTAGTTTAAAACAGTTTCTGTTTAAAGCAATTACTTCTTTGCAAGGGAAATCTCGATAGTACTAACGCGAACTTGCTTTCCTTCTTTGTTTTCAAACTGCTCAGAACCAACCTGAATATCCTTCACAGTAACTTGATCAGCCAAAAAACGATTGCGAACAACTTCAACAATGTCCACAGCTCGAGAAATAAACTTCCCTCTAGCTTTAACCACTAAAGACTTAGCACCTTGAGTCGTGAACTGCATCACCACGCCAGTAACGTAATACGCGATTTTGAAGTTGGTGTACTTACAAAATTTTCATGAACGGCTTGCTGCCGATGAAAACAGTTGACTCATCAATAGTACCTACATTTTTTGTCATGTTTGTTACCCCTTGATAACTGTTATCAAAGTACTAGGATTATTCTTCTTTAGTTTTAGCTAGTCTTGCTAAATATCCAGCAATGATATTACGCATTTTTTTGTTAGGATTTCTTAAAAGATTAGTCACTACTTGCTTATTTTCCTCAAAAGTAGGTTTAATGTCTGCTTTATGCTTCTTAAACAGAGTCAAAGCAGTTCTCTTAATCAATTTTGTTTTGATACGTCCCATGAAAGATGCTTAGTGTTCATGCTTTTTAAACCTTTCTAGCATAAAAAAGAGTTAAATTACTTAACAATAACATATATTTTAAACTATTTAATTAAATCAATTAATAAAAATAGATATTTTAAACTAATTAGTTATATTATTTACTATCAGAAGATTTAAATACCTTAGTTGTTAAATGATTTACTATGGGAAAAGGCGAGAATATGTTAGCAAGCACACTCTTTACCTATACACTAACTCATTTAGCAAATAAAGACAAAGTACGCTTCTATTATGCTCTCAAAGGAAGAGATGGGAAAGGAGGAGTAATTGAACAATACAAGATAGAACAGCTAGCCAAAGGAGTGCTCTTAGTAACAAGGAAACAAGAGGAAGAAGTCGAAGAATTTCTCAAATATTGGAAATGCAAGTACACTAAAAGAAAGGTGCAATTAGAACAATGAAACGAACTAGTGCCCACACAAGAATAGGATTAATACTTTTAGCACTAGCAATAACAGTACTTTTAGTAGAAGGAGCAACAACACAAATCCATTATGCAGGATTTGAATCAGGAGAACAAGGGTGGAGTGATCCAGGATCAGACTCGAGAAGATTAGCAGAAGGAAGTGGAGATAATCCACCACCAAGCAAATGTGATGATGCAGAAAATTGTGCAGATGTAGGAGGGTTTATTTGGCACCTCCAAGATGATTCAAGCACTTCACATACAGAACAAAGTTTTGATTTTAGTAGTTATGACACAGTTAACTTAAGTTTCTGGTCATAGGAACATAGTTGGGAAAATAATGAATATGTAACAGTACTTTGTGATAGTACAGAAATTTGGAGACAGACAGAAGGAGAGTATAGTGAACATCAGTGGTTGCCATTTAGTGTAGAAATTTATCCAGCAAATTGTACATTTGATAGTGCAGTAACAATAAGATTTGATGCAGATCCAGGATTAAGTAGTAATGGAGATGATTGGTATTTGGATGGTATAAACTTAACAAGAATTAATGCAAGTGTAGATACAACAACACCAAACATAACATTGATAGCACCACAAAATAATACTGTGAGTACTACAGGAAATATAACTTTCACAAGTAATGCAACAGAAAATGTACAATTATTAAACGCAACACTCTATCATAACATAACAGGAATTTGGGAAGCGAATGCAAGTGTTAATCTAAGTGGTATCCTCAACACAACAAGCTTCACCATAAACAACATAAAAAATACAAACTTTAAGTGGAATGTACTCTACTGTGATAATTCAAGCAACTGTGCATTTGCACAACAAAATAATACATTAACTGTTAATATAACCATCCCAGACACAACACCACCAACTTCGAATACACCACTAGATGCAACATATATAATAAATAGCACAGCAACCATAGACTGGATACTACAAGATAATCAAGCACCAGGACAATATATAGTAGAAAGAGAAGGAATACAAGTAAATAATAGTAATTGGCTAAATAATACTAATCTAGCAATAAGTGTTAACACAACAACAGCAGGATTCTGGAATTACACAATCTCCTTTAATGATTCAGTAGGTAATGAAGGAACACTAGATACAGTGTTCATAAACATAACAGATAATACAACAAATACACAACCAACAGTAACTCATAATAATCCACTAAATAATAGTTTAGTTACAACAAACGCAACACTCTTAGAAGCAACAATTTATGATAAAGATTTAGACAATTTGACAGTATGGTTTTATGGAGATGAACAATTACTGAATACAAGTGTAAACCAAACAAACAATACAAAAATAACACATAACTGGACATCATTAGCAGAAGGAATACATAACTGGACAGTAATTGTTAATGATGGAACAGAAAATTCCACAAACGTATATGAATACTTTAATGTAACCTATCCAAAAGAAAATAGCAGTTCAGGAAATGGAGGAAGTCAAAGTAGTGGTAGTTCAGGAGGAGGTACTTCACCAGGAATAGGAGATAGTGGAAGTGGCGCATTCAAAAAATTAGAAAAAAAGAAGAAAAAACAACAAGACCAAGGAACACCAGCACCAAAAGTTGTAGCACCATCACCATTAACAGGAAGAGCAATAGGAACAACAGAAAAAAGCTTCAAAGATAACATATAGTTCTTACTCCTCATCTTAGCATTATTAGCAGCACTCATAACACATCTTGTAAGGAAAGAAAGACATAGAAAAACAATAGGAACACCAAAACCATTCAACTTCAAAATACAAAAAAAAGAACCAACAAAAATTACACAAACCATCAAACAATTCCTCAGAAAAAGAAGACAAAAAGCACAAAAAAGAGCACACCACAAAAAAACTCAGCATTTAAATAGCAGAACAATCCCTAAAAAGATAATGGCAGGGGAACCAGACAAATTAACTAAACTTGAAGGACTAGTTAGTGAAGAATTTATTCAAAAAATTAGAAAAAAAGACGAAAAAACAACAAAAATAACACCACAACAATACAAAACACACTTCCCAGAAACTATGAAAGAGCTCATAAAGAAAGGAATACACAGCAAACAACTCCAAGAAACACACGCAAGACCACAAACAGAAAAAATAGTACAAAACATACAAGAAAGAAAGAAAAGCACAACTTACCCAGAACTACAAAAACTCTTCCCAGAAACACTAGGAAAAATTAAAGTAAAAGATGCAACAAAAAGCATACGATTAGAACCAAAACCAGCACAAAAAAAACAAGAAGGAATAACAGAAGACTCATTCAAGAAATCATACACCTTTAAAGAAGCAGAACCAAAAATAGAAGAACAAAAGAAAACATTAGAAGCCAATAGAAAGATTAATAAAAAGACAAACAAACAAGATATGTTAAAGAACTTAGACGAGGTGTATGACATTTGAGCAAATGTATAGGCATAATATCAATAAAAGGAGGAGTAGGAAAAACATCCTGCACAGCTAATTTAGGAGCAGCACTAGCAAACGAATTTGGGAAGAACGTATTGTTAGTAGACGCAAATTACTCAGCACCAAACCTAGGAATACACTTTGGCATAACACAACCAGAAGTAAACTTACACGACGTACTAAGGAATAAAGTAGACGTAGGAGAAGCAATCTATGAATACACAGAAAACCTCCACATAGTACCAGGATCTTTATTAAACGACAAAATCAATCCTTACAAGTTAAGACAAACAATCAAACAACTAAAAAAATATTATGATATAATCTTATTAGACTCATCACCAAACCTAAACGACGAAATAAAATCAGTCATGTTAGCAGCAGACGAATTAATAGTCGTAACTAACCCAGACTACCCAACCTTAAGCACAACAATGCATGCAGTAAAAGTAGCGAGAACAAAGAACATACCAATAGTAGGACTAGTACTCAACAGAGTAAGAAACAAAAGTTTTGAACTAAGCATAGAAGAAATAGAAAAAGCAAGTAGTGTACCAATCATAGGAATACTATCAGAAGACATAAGCGTACCAATGTCAATAGCGAATACAGTACCAACAGTCATGAACAATCCACTAGGAAACGTATCAGTAGAAATGAAAAAACTCGCAGCAGCAATATTACATGAAAACTACGCAGACCCAAGATTATTACCAAGACTAAGAAGACTCTTCAACAAAGAACCAGGAATAGCAGAAGTAAACAGAGATCTATTAAGAAAAGGTGTCTTATACTAAACTTTTTCTAAAATATAAACAAGACGCTGTACATTATTCTTTACATCATCATACAATAAAGGAATAATTACACCTTTAGCAGGATTACAGACCTTAAAACCAGTGTTTTTCAAAATTTTAACCATAGGAATAGTAACAACCTTCCTTTCCTTAGTCTTTATTTGAGGAATTAATATAACCACTTTATTATCTACAACTTTGTGTAATTCACTTAACACTTTAGCATATAATTGTTCTAACTCTTTAGAAATTTTTAAAGCTTCACGAAATAAAGGAGGTCTCTTAAAAAAAGGACCTAAATAAGGTTCAGTAACAACACACTCAACTTTTTTAACTCTTTTACTCAAACGAGCAGCATCACCTTGAATTAAATCCCACTTACCTTTAGCAGAAACAAACTTTTTTTGTAACCAACGCAAATTTTTACGAGCATCAATAATTTGTCTATCTAAACCAATACAAGAATACCCCATCAAAGAAGCCTCTTGCAAAATAGTACCAGTACCACAAAAAGGATCAAAAATTTCTTTCTTAGGTTGAGCAACATTAATTAAAATCTTAGCAAAACGAATAGAAGTAACTTTTAAAGGATTAAAAACAGGACGCTTCTCATCACGATCCTTATATTCCTTAGGATTAGAAGAAGCAACAACTTTGAACAACTTATCCTTGTACACAATTAATTCAATATCCAAACCCTTAGCCTTAGAAGGAACAATAGACCTAGACTTAGCAAACTTTTGCGTAGCCTTCAAACCAAGCTCCTTAAACAACCCCTTGATAATCTTCAAATGTTTAGAAGGATCAGACTTAAACCAATTAACAGCAAAAGTAACTTTGTTCTTAGAACCAAAATACAAATCATCATCCAAAACCTTAGCAATCTTCAAAATACCACCAAACTGCTTCATAGCCTTAGAAGCATTGAAATCAGGCAAAGAAACAAGCACAAACTCCTCAGACTTCTCTAAAATACGCCCATTAATATCCTTATTCTTAAAAAAAGAAATTAATTCCAATAAGCTCAACTGAGGATTTCTACCTAAAGCAAAAAGATAGTGTTCCATTACTTTACTCCTTCAAGTAATGTCGCAATTCTTTTTTGACCCAAAGCTAAAATAAAACTAGCTAATTTAGGCCCTCTTTTCTTTCCAATAAGAGCTAAATAAGCACCCTCAAAAAACTCAGTATTCTTAAAACCAATCTCTTTACAAATAACATAAAATTCATCAAACAAACCTTGCTCATCAAACTTCTTCTTTCCTAAAACTTTTTGTAAAACTTGTAAAGACTTTTTTTGCTTATCAGAAAGATGTTCATTCACTTCCTTAGTAATCTTTTCATGCACACTAAATTTAAAATCATCAGGAGCATATTTTTGTAACCAATTCCAAGCACACTTAGCTCGAGCAACAACACGCTCAGACTTAATATCTTTAATTGCTTTCTTAACATCACCCTCATGAATTTGTAACAACATAGTTAAATGTCTGAAAGTTGGTTGCTCTTCTAACTTTTTAGGAATATGAATACAAGAAAGTTCATACACTCTCTTCAATTTTTTAGCTTCCTTCTCAGAAAGTTCTTCTTTACCAAAATAAGCACGCTCATACCTATCAAAATCTTCATAAATCTTTAAAACATCCAAATCAAAACTAATATCAAAAGTTTTGTTAGGTTGCGTTCCAGTAAACAAAAACTGGAGTACATCAGGCTCATAAATTTCTAAAACCTCTTTAGGGAGAGTCACAACACCCTTAGAGCTAGCAAATTCACCACCACCCTTAATAGCAATCCACTCATAAGGCAAATCAGTAACATGATTTCTTTTCCAAACTGCTTCAATAATCTCATTAGCAGTAGGTCTTGAACCACCAGCAGCATAATGATCTTTACCGGCAGGCTCAAAATCAACTTTTTCAAACTCTTGTCTTGCAGGCCAATCAATTCTCCAAGAAAGTTTCACATTACCAACTTTACGAAAATCAATTTTGTTAGAATGACCACACTTACACTCATAATGCACTTCATACTTTTCATCATAAGCAAGAATATTAGTAATGTTCTTCCAACACTTCTCACAAAACACTTCTAAAGGAATCCAATCATCAGGCAAAGGTTCCTTACGATACTTATTAAGAATTTTTCTAGCCTTTTCTCTATTAACTAAAGCTTCCTTAATTTTTTCAGCGTACACACAAGACTGATATAACTTACCTTGATACAAATATTCAATACCTAAATCCATATCAACAATAGAATCTTCCATTTCTTTTTCAAAATGTGCAGCATAACTTTTATGACATTTTTTTAAATCAGGAACTTTACAAAGAGGCATACCCAAATATTGTTCATATTCTTTAGGAAAATCTTTAGGAATTTTTCTTAAAGCGTCGAATTCATCCCAAGAATAAATAAAACGAACATCTTTTCCTTTCTCTCTTAAAGATTTTACAACCAAAGCAGTCGTAATAACTTCACGAAAATTACCAATATGAATATGACCAGAAGGACTAATACCAGAAGCACAAACATACTTCTTTTTATTCCCATTCTCTTTGATTATTTTTTGAGCAGCAACATCAGCCCAATTTATAGCTTGTTCTTCCATACAAAAACAAGAAATATGGCTTGTTTATATACATTCCCCTCTTTTAAGACAGTTTAGAAACGATTAGAACTTTTAATCAAAACAATGCTAAAACACACTAAAAACGCTGTTTTAAGCCCTTTTTAGGGAAAGGTTTATATACTAAGAGTTTTTCTTATAGTCTGAAAACAAGCAATACAGAGCGTGTATGCAATGTTTTCCTAAACTAAAAAAATAAAAGCGAGGTAAAAACCATGGCAGATTTAGTAGTCGTAAAGGCAAAAATTAAAGATCATGCAAAAGGTATGAATGTCTCAGCTGATTTCGCAGAAGCTCTTAGTGGAAGAGTATCCCAACTTATCAAGGATGCTGCTGCACGAGCAAAAGCAAACAAGAGACAAACTGTTAAAGCAAGAGACGTATAAATCTCTTCTTTCTTTTTTCTTTTTCTTTTAGGAATATTTAAATAAGACAAAAGTTCTTTATTTTTTATGAAAAAGGTGATAATTTTTTTTGTACTAAGTATATTCTTCTTAGCTGGTTGCGAAAATACTGGAAAGGATCCACTAAAACAATTTTGTGAAGTAGCAGAAGATTGCGAAAAATATGAAACAATACTAGATTGTGTAGGAGAATGGGCTTGTCAAAACAAACAATGTGTTTTTGAATGTGGCACAGGAAAAGGAAACCCTTATTTACAATTACAAGTAGAACCCATAAGTGGAACAGCACCATTACAAGTTACATTCCAAGCAGACTTATTTGATGTAGAAGGATATGAAGAAGAATATTATTGTACAAGCACAACATGGGACTTTGGTGAAGGAGAAAAACTAACAGCAATACCAAGTTGTATACCTTATGAAGAAGCAAAAAAACAAGATGACTTTATACAACTAAGTTATGAAGAACAATACACTTATGAAAAACCAGGAACTTACTCAGTAAGTTTTGCATTAGGAAACTTACAATCACAAACAATACTCATAACAGTAATAGACAAAAAACAACAACAATGTAAAGAAGATAATGATTGTGTACCAGCAGAATGTTGCCATCCAAGATATGTTGTGAACAAAAAATATGCACCACAATGCGAAGGAATAGCATGTACTGAAAGTTGTGAAGGACCATTAGATTGTGGAGCAGGACACCCAGCATGTGAAAAAGGTATTTGTGTAATAGTGGCAGATAATCCACAGTATTAGATTAGATAACAAGAGGTGAACTTTATTTCAAAAATTAAAGGAAGTAGAACGGAAAGGGAACTATTGAAGTTACTCTGGGAAAATAATTATTGGTGTATAAGAGTAGCAGGAAGCGGAAGCATGCCACTACCCTGCCCAGACTTATTAGCAGGAAAAAAAGGGAAAAGCATAGCAGTAGAATGCAAGTCAAGTAAAAGTAATAGAGCAATCATCTCACAAGAACAAGTAGAAGAACTAAAAGAATTTGCAAAAGGATTCGGAGCACAAAGCTGGATAGGAGTAAGATTTGATAAAACCGACTGGCATTTTATAGAGCCAAAGCAATTGAAAAAAGAGAATAAACACCACTCAATAACAAAAGAATTTGCGTTGAAAAAAGGAATACATTTTAAAGAGTTTATAAAAAGAAAGTAAATTATTCGGTTTTCCTTAAAAAACTTACGGCTTTTTCTTAGATGTAATTATTAAAACAAAAAACAACAAGAATTTTATGTATAAATTATTAATCATGCTTTATCTATTTTTAGCCTGTTTTAGCACAGTAGAAGCAATAATTATAACAGAAATCATGTATGATCCAGAAGGAAAAGATAATAATAAAGAATATGTAGAAATACTTACAGAAGGAAAAAAATTAGAAAATTACACCATAGAAGACTATGGAGCAACAGATCAATTAATTTTAAAGAAAGAAAGTAATAGCTCTTATTCATTAATAGTAGAAGAAGAATTTAATTATTCTAAAATTAATGCAACAATCTATACAGTGGGAGCAACCATAGGCAATAATTTGAACAATGATAAAGACTTAGTGTTATTAAGAAATCAAGAGAACAAAATATTAGATGCAATTATTTACTCTAGCAAAAAAGGTGGAAGCAATAACAACAAAGCACTCTGCAAAACAAAAAATGAACTCTATGAATGTCTTCCAAGCCCAGGAAAAGCAGACAAAGGACAAAAACAAAGAAATGAGAGCTATCAATTAACAATTACAGAATTCTTACCCAACCCAAAAGGACAAGACACAGCACCAGCACCAAAAGGAGAATGGATAGAACTCTACAACGAAGGAGAAGAAATAGACCTACAAGGATTTCAACTACAAGACAAAAATAACCACAAAATAACACTCAGTGACGTACACTTTTTAGAAGACAGCATGATTCAATCAAAAGAATACAAAATAGTCTATTTGAATGGAAAAACACTCTTGAACAACGAAGGACCTGAAAAAATACAACTCCAACTAGCAACACAAACACTAGATACAGTAAGTTATGATGGAGCAAGAGAAGACGTATCATGGTCAAAACATCCAAAAGGACACTTTGTGCTAAGCAAACCAACACCAGGAAAAGAAAATGAAATAGAAGAAGAAAATTTAAAAACAAACATTAGCATCAAAAATATTTATTTAGGGAAAGATAAAAAAGTGAAGTTCGGAGAACAGTTAAGAATAAGACTAGAAGTATATAAAGGAGACACAACAAAAAATAATATAAAAATATATGTGAAAGGAATAAGCAAACAAACAAGCTTCAACGTGTATAAAAAATTCCAAAAATACATCTTCACACTGCCAATACAACTAGACCCAAACTGCAAAGGGAAGCAAGAAGATGGAAGCTATGAGCTTGTAGTAGACGGACTAGATAAAAGCGTGATACAACTAATTAATGTTACAGGAATAACTAAAAGACTCTGTGAAACAGTCAAAGTAAATGTGACAAAAAAAGAAAAGAAAAAAACCATACCTTTGAAAACAACCAAAAAAGGAGAGAATGAAGTAGTTTCTAATACCCTACTTAGTAAAGAAGGAATAGTAGTGTACGAATCAAACGACGCAAAAGCAAAAAGATATGCCTTATACTTCTTTTGTTTAGTGATGATTTGCATAGTGGGAGCCTATGTGTTTGGAATACAGATATAGGCACAAAATCACTCCTAGAAGGAATAGAAATGCTTTTAAACAGTCTTTTACTGCATAAAACAATGGAAGATATACCTCTTAAAGTAAAAGCAATCATACAAGTACTTGGAGCTCCAGAAAATCACGTTCAAGAAACACTCAAAAAAGTAGTGGGCAAAGTGAAAGAAGTAAAAGAAATACAAGTACTCAAAGAAGAATTAGCCGACACTCAACAAATGGAAGATAAAAAATTGTGGAGCAATTTTGCAGAATTAGAACTTCAAGTCAAAGAAATGGGAGCACTCGTTAATTTCTGTTTTGATTTTATGCCATCATCCATAGAGATCTTAGAACCAGAAAAGATTGGTGGAACAAGAGAACCATTAACAAACTTACTTAATGACTTAATTGCAAGACTACACCAATATGATATGTTATTAAAAAACCTACATGCAGAAAATCTCATGTTAAAGAAGAAAGTAGAAGACTAAGGTCTTTGATTTCTTCCCTGCATAAACTCACCAAAAGTCTTTTTTTCAACAGTTCTTCTCCCTCTAAAAATAAAAAATCCTATAACAGCAAAAACAAATGCTATAATAAAGATTAATACATTATAATTTATTTCTTTTTTCTTAGGTTTAGGCTCAGGATCTTTAGTACCTGGGAAAACACTCGGAAAAGAAGGTTCTTCAGAATCATCATCAACAGTAGAAGTCTTATTCTCTTTAGGAAGAATTGGTTCTCTAGAACCAGCAATTACCTCAATAACCATTTGTAAAGAAAGAGTAGAAGAACCACCCTGAACAGTTATTTCACCTTCATAAGTCCTAATAGCAGCAGTACCTTCCTTATTCACCCAAAAATGAACAGCAGTTAAGTTATTTGGCAATAGTTCAGCAACAACAGACCTATTAGTAGAAACAATTAATCCTAAATCACCAGAAACCGCAAGAGTAATATTATACAGAGTTTCATTACCTTTATTTTTAAAACGCAAAGGACCACTCAAAGTCTCTCCAAACTCAATAGTATGATTCACTAAATCAGCATTAGTTAATAATTCTAAAACTTCTTTTTTTTGAGGTTGTTTAATAGTCTTTACAACAGGTAATAAGAGAGGAATAGTGTAAGAAGTAGTGCCATACAAAACTTCAATCATAGGATTTTTGTCAACTAACTTCTTTTTATCAAGAACAAACCTAAAAGTTCTTTTAGTACCTTCTTGTACAACTTGCGGAGTATTATATACATGTTTTATTCCAGGAGTAACATTAAAAATAACATCAGTAGTTGTTTTTTTGTTTTCAATTCTTAACTCAAGTTCTTTCTCATCTTTTAAGATAAAAAAACCTGGACTAAAAGCAAGAACAGGATTAGCAGATTCTTTAATAGTAAAAGTTTTTTGTGCAGTAATCTTTTTTAGTAATTGGTTAACAATATAAGGAACTTCTTCTGCCTCAAAAGAATAAATACCCTCAACTAAAGTTATAGGCAAGTCAAAATAAACTACATACTTATCTTCTCCACGAGAAAACAGAAAAGGAGCAACACGCACTTCTTGCCCAAGAACACTAAATAGAGCTATTTGTTCAGTAAATAAAGGTGTTTCAGCATTCCCTAAATTAACCTCTGCTTGTAAAGTTTCGCCAGGAGCATACTCAGTCTTGTACAAAGTTATTTGTGGCTCTTGTGCAGAAATAAGAGATAAAGAACAAAGAAAAACAATCATCCAGACAATTTGTTTAGAGTACATACTAAAACCTAACAATTAACCTTTATAATTTTTTCAGTAATTTTTTAGCTTCTTTAATAGACTTCTCTAATTCATCATCTACTTTTGAAGCACGAGCACTAGACTTTGGAGCTGCATATTGCATTTTTGGAGCTGCTCTTTTTTGAGGACCTTGTAATTGTGAACTATAAGGTTTGTACTCAGGTCTTTTAGCAGTAGGTCTTTTGCCGCCTTTTCCTTGATATTTACTGTAAAAGAAGAATGCAGCAATACCAAGTAATAAAATGATTAACAAAATCCATAACCAACCAAGACTACTTGATTCTTCTTCAACACCACAAGTACAATCAACTTGACAAGAGCCAGGACAGAAAGCATCATCTGAACCATCACATTCTTCAACACCTTCAGCTAAATCATCACCACAGAAAGCTTTACTTCCACCACTAGAATCTCCACAATCATCAGTACAAGAACCACCAGACTTCTCAACAGAATCACAAACATTATCACCACAAGTACAATCAGAAGCACAATTTCTTGAATTTTCTCCAAAGTTAGCATCACATCGTCCGTCTACTACACAAGTTTGTGTTTGTGTTTTACAATCTTTAGGACAAGATACTTCAGTTTCATCATCTTCACAAATATTATCACCACAAATAGGGCCATCCCCACCACCACCAGTCCTAGGTTTAGGAGGTCCAAGAACAATATTTGCACTAGTAAAAGCACTGTATAATGCTAAAGCTGTTTTGAATTTACTATCTTCCCAAGAACCATCTTCACGTTGTTTAGATTCTAAGAATTCAATAGCTGCAGTTTCTTCTTCACTACTTCCACCTTTCTTTAAAGCTAAAATAGCAAGAGAAGTGTCAAGAACATCTTTTCCAAAACTTCCATCATTTGATTGTTGCTTTATTAAATCATCTAAAAATAATTGTTCATCATCTTCAGAAGCTAAAAACATGAGAGCATTATCAAAAGCCTTTAAATTATCATATTTTGAAAGTAACCAAGAGTCTACATCAACAGCAGATTCTATCTCTTGTAAGAACCAATTGTTGTATAAAGAAACGTCTTTTGCACAAGAGCCTTTAGCAGTACTACCAAAACAACCATTGTTTATTGTAACTAAGTATCTTTCAGCTGTAGCTTGTTCAACTAAAGTGAATTCATTTCCTTTGTTGAAGATAACAGAAATAACAGTGTTAGTTCCTAAACTCTTACAATTTACGTCTAGAGTTGCAGAAGCATGTTTCACTAAAGTATTTTTTGTTTTAAGACAACGGTTTAAATCAAAGAAAGTTCCTGAAGGGGTTGCACTACATCCTGGAAACTTACCACCATCAATACGAATAATATCTTCTTGAGTACCTTTATCAGTAGGATAAGAAATAGAACAAGTACCATTCTCAGCAGTAACCACTTGCAACCACCAATTATTTTTTAAAGCAGCAGTTAAAGAATCACGAAGCCAAGATTGACCAGCAACAGTTTTTTCACCAAACTCAGACAAAGCCCACAAAGCAAAAGCAGTATCTTGAGGATTACAACTACCCTTAGGCCAACAATTATCATTAGAATCTTCTTGAGAACGTAAATATTGTAAAGCAAGATCAGCATGGGATAAAACACCAGAATCTTTTAGAGCAACAGCAGCAACAGCAGTAGTTTTGATATCACCATAATTACCATTAGAAGACTTATCAACAAGCCAGTTAAACCCTTTATTAGCATCAAATTCTTGAGCTAAAGCAGTAGAAGAAAGGAAGAGCATACTAATAAGAAAGATAAAACACTGTAAGCCTCTTTTTTTCATAACACACTACCTCTTTTACTACTAACAAACCATGGTTAAGTATTTAAATAGCTTTCTATGAGATTGAAATATGCAATTCTTAGCAAAAGGAAAACGAGGAGAAGTTTATACAGAGAAGTATAAAGGGAAAAGAGTAGTGATTAAACGAGAAAGAGAAGACAGTACAGCAATAAACAGACTAGAGAACGAAGCGTACTGGTTGCAGAGATTAAATAAGAAAAAAATAGGGCCAAAATTCATAAAACTAGAGCAAGGCAATTTAATCATGGAATATGTACAAGGAGAGCCAATAGGAGAATATTTAGAGAAAAAAAAGTTAACAAAACCATTAGCAAAAGAAATATTAGAACAATGCAGAGAAATGGACAAATTACAAGTAAATAAACTAGAAATGAATCATCCAACAAAACACATATTAATAAAGAAAGGAGAAGCAAGTAGAAAAACAGTAGTAATGATAGATTTTGAAAGGTGTAAACAAACAGAAAACCCAAAAAATGTTACACAATTTTGTCAGTATATTTTAAAATATCAAAAGAAAATAAATAAGAAGAGATTAAAGGGATTATTACAAGAATATAAAAAAGATTATAGTTCACTTAGCTTTAGTAGACTTCTTAACATTCTTTTTAATTGAAGGAGCTTTTTTACGTGGTTTCTTTTCTTGTTGCTTTAATAACTTTAGTCTCCAATGAACAGCACTTACAGCATTCCTACTTTTACAATTAGTACAACCACCAACAATAGGATAATAAGATTTGTTAGCACAACTAGGAGGAGGAAGAGTTTCTTTTTGTCTCTTATGCCAAGAAACTTGAGAACGAATGTACCCCTCACGTAATTCTTCATAATTCTTTTTATTCCATTCTAACAAACGCTCTAAAACTTCATCAAAAGTATAGCCCATATTGCGAAGAAAACCAATTAAAACAAAAACAGCACGTTTCCTTCCATCACTCTCCATACCTTGTAATGCTTTAACCATGCATTCAGGGAATACTTCATCTTGCACTTTCACCTTAGGAATTGCATAAGGCTTTTTTTCACCACTAAATTCAGTCTTAGGATCAGGAATATAAGTATGTTCAATTTTACTTGCTTTATCAAAAGACTCTATAATCAAGTGTTTAGCCTCATTATCAGTTGGTTGCACTACAAATGGAATGTCAACAGAAACATTCTCAATCTTAGCTTGCTGTAATTGAAAATTCTTAATTTGATCCAACTTAACAGGAACAGAAACTAACCCAGACTTTTCATTAATAGAATACACAGAACGAAACATGTGACGAGAAGAAATTAAAACACTATCAATATCCACAACAGAAAAAGGATTAAGCTTACCATTTTTCATTAACTCAGAAGACTTATCACCAAGAGCTTTTTTTAGCTCATCAACAGAAGATAAAGAAAGAATATGATCACGTAAAGGTTTCTCAATAAGATCTTTTAAATGCAAAGCAATATTCCTAGCACCATCAGGAAACAACAAGCGAGTATCTTGACCATTCACAGAAGAAGGAAAAGCTTCAAAAGGAACTAGTAAATGAAAACCAGAACGACCACTGAACTTAACTCCAACATTAGAAACATCATAAAACTTTAAAGCCTCAACAATTAAAGCAGCAGCAGCTTTAGAGAATTCAAAAAAGTTAGTATCAATATCTAAAACTAAATCCCAACCAGAACGTAACTCATCTAATTGCTTTTTAGACATACCAGAACGCAATTGTAAAGGATCAGACCAACGCTCTTCAGAAACATGAAAAGAAGAAACACCCTGACGAGCTAATTCCAAAACATCAGAAGGATATTGGAGAACATCAGGACGTTTACCAAAACCACCATTACTATAACGGACAGCAAGTTCACGATCTTTAGCTAACTTAGCAATCTCATTCTGAATATCTTTACGAGCATAGAATTTTAAGATTTTAGGATCAACCATGAATAGGAAGAAGGAAGAAGCGTTTAAATAGGTTATGCAAGCGTTTAAGAAGATTCAGCGGTTTTGTCCGTATTTTCAGGACTAGCCATAGCTAATTGCGTTTGTAACTCTTGAGCACGAGCAGCCATTTTTTGCATATTTTGTTGCACCTTACTTTGCACATCAGTAATATCAACAATTTGTTTTTCAATAGACTTTTTAGCCTCAGGAATAGATTTCTTAACAGCAACACCAGCACCAACATTAGTAATAACTTGATCAGTATTTCTTAATTCAGCAGAGATATAAATACCACTACCCAAAGCAGAAAACATTTCAGAACCAGGCTTTAATTTAGCAAATTCTTCAAGATTATCAGAAAGTTCATTTAAACCAAGAAGTTGTTGTTGCAAAGTTTGCAATTGTTCTTGCACTTGTTGAGACTGTTGTTCAATAGATTGTAATTCCATATAAGCTTTTTGTTGATCAGTCATGTTTATTTTTTCTTAGGAGTTTTTTCTAATTCTTTCTTCTTA
>DAVM01000014.1:33033-72254 GCA_002505585.1 Candidatus Woesearchaeota archaeon UBA489
TTCTTCTTTTTTCTTAACTTCTTTAGGTTTCACTTCTTTCTTTTCTTTAATTTTTCTTTTCTTAGAAGGTTTTTCAGATTTTGGAGTTTTAGACTTTTTGTCAACAACCACAATTTTTAAAGCAGCTAAAGCTTTTACAACCTCAGCATGAGAAGCATCCTTCTTAATTTTAACAATATCTTTAGTTGGTTCTAAATGAGCAATATTACAACGTTTTCTCTTCATTTGACCATCAACCAAAACAAAAGTATCATCAATAAGATCAACAACTACACAATAATTACCAGCTAATCTACCAGCAATTTTTACACAAACTCTACCAATTTCTAACATGTTATTTCACTCCATTTCTCACTTTAGCAACAATCTTTTGCCGCATACATTTTGAACATAATACCCCACCATAAGGACGCTCAGGACGCTTTTTAGACTTAGTAGCAAAAGCAGCTCTACCCACACGAGCAGCAGTCATACCAGCTAATAAAACCCCACAAGAACCACACTTAGCACGAGAAGATTTCTTTTTCTCGAAATGTGTAGTTAAACGACCACCAGGTAATTTTTTCTTAACTTTTCTTAATGATCTAGATCTTAAACTTGGTCTTGGCATTTTAGTGAACCCTCAACAATTTTCTTATAACCATACTAAAAATAATAGAACTTAAGATGTAAGTCATCAACCATCCAATACCAGTACCAAAAAAAGGAATACTTGCATTCCAAGTAAACAAATCACCAGCAGGCAAGAAAGTATCACGCATCCACCAAAAGATAACAATAATAGGAAGGAAAGTATACAACATAGGCTTCATACTTTGTTTCATGTATTGTAAATTCTTTTCCATCAATTGTTTATTCACATGAGTCATTTTTTCAGGATGATCCTTCAAAGATTTCATTTGTTTTTGCAAATCTTTAAGTTCAGCCTTCAAAGAACGCATCAGTTCTTGATTCGTAACCAACTTATAAATAAGAGTAATAAACAAAGTTATAAAAAAAGAAATAATAATCAAACTCCAACGAGAACCAACTCCCTCAATCAACCATCCAAACATCCAATTAAATAATCCATCTAACACCATTTTTTCACTCCATCATTTTCCTTAACGCAGGATGCATATCCATCATATGCTGTTGCGCTACTTCTTCATACAACTTATAGATAATCATAACAGTAAGCAATATACCAGTACCATTTGACAAAGCCCCTAATAAATCTGCCGATGCAGCAAGAATACCTACAGCAATACCACCAAGCACAGTCAAAGCAGGAATATACCTATTGAGTATTTGTTCTAAAACACGAGGATCACGACGGAAACCAGGAATCTGCATACCAGAAGACAAAATCTTCTTAGCCTGAGACTTAGCATCCATACCAGCAGTCTGCACCCAAAAAACAGAAAACAAAATAGCACCACCAATCATAAACAAAGCATAAGAAGTAGCATACAAAAGATCCATGAAACGTAAACCACCAGTAATAACACCATTCAATAAATTAGGAGGAAAAATCCACAATACAAAACCAGAAGCAGGAGTATTACCAATAAAAGTACCTAACAAAGGATGCCCCCAATTTTGTAATAAACGAGCCATCAACTGCACATTAGCAAGTAAAGCAGCAATCAAAATAACAGGAATATTAGAAGTATAAATAAATTGTAAAGGCCAACGCATACCATGACCACGAACACGACCAAAAGATAAAGGAATCTCAACCTTCATAGCCTGAGCATACACAGCAATAACAAAAACCAAAATTGTAGCAACAATAGCAGCCAAAGCAAGCAAAGCACCCTGAGGATTACCACCCATCAAAGAAACAAAGAAAACCCACACTTGACCAATAGGAGCCTGACCAGAACCAAGAGCAAAAGTACCAGCACTAGTCAAAGGAGAAAATGCACGAACAAAAATAGAACTAGAAACACCAGCAGCAATAAACAAACTAATACCAGAACCAAAACCCCACTTGTTAATGACTTCATCCATGAACAAAACCATCAAACCACCAAGGAATAACTGGAACACTAACAATAACTGCAAACCAAAAAACGTACTAGTGCCAACAAACTGTTCAGGAGGAGCTAAACCACCCATAAATACATAAATCAAAGCTTCAAAAATGATGAAAAAAAGAGCTAACACTTTTTGTAACCCTTGAAAAAAAGTTTTACCCTCAGGAGTATCAGTTTTAATTTTCAAAAGACCAGAACCAGTTAGTAATTGTAAAACAATAGAAGCAGTAACAATAGGACCAATACCTAAAGACATCAAAGAACCAAAACTCGCACCCAAAATAATAGACAAAGACTCAAATTGAGCAAGCTCATTCGCACCCAAACCATACAAAGGAATAACAGACAAGACAAAAAAAGCAACCAAAATAATCAAAGTCCACTTTAACTTAATCTTAAAAGACAAACGTTTCTCAGTAGGACCCTTCACTTCAGGGAAAAACTTCATAAATACATCAAAAAAACCCATATTACAACTCTTTTACAGATCCCCCAGCTTTCTCAATCTTTTCTTTAGCTCTCTTAGAACAAGAAGCAACAACAATATCATGCTTCATAGTAGGAGAACCCTTCCCTAACAATTTAGTAAACCCTAACTCTTTTAAATTAATAGCAGATTTTTGAGGTAAATCAGCAATATTAATAGCCTTCACTACCTTAACTTTACGAGCAGGACGATTAAACCCAAAAGCACCAAAATACTTAGGACCATACTCCTTCAAAATAGAAGGTTTCTTGTGATCAGCACGCTTACCAGAACCAGCCATACCACGACCACCACGATTACCAGCACCACGATGCTTCTTAGTACCGCCACCATGATACCTAGAACCCCTAAACTTAGGACCTTTCTTCTTCTTAGTAACAACCATGCTTAAACCATCCTCAAAACTAATTCATTAATTTTATCTTTACGGTAGCCTAAAACACCACCAAGAGAATAAGGAACTTTAACACCCTTCCGTTCAAAACCTTTAACAGGAGGACTTAACTTAAAAAATAATTTTAAACCAGGAATATCCTTCAACTCTTTTTTGAAAGACATAAAATCCTTAGTGAAAGCATCAAAATCAGTCTTGCACTTATCTTTTAAATAATTAGCATCCAAGCGCATCTTACCAGGCAACTTACCACGCTTCTCTAATAACTGCTTACAAGTTTTTTCATCCAATTCACCCCAAGTAACAACCTCTTTAACCTTAGTCAACATACCAACAAACTCAAGAGTATTAGGAACAACAACACAATTATTCTTTTTATACAAACGCAACAATTCTAAAGTCTTAACTAACTGTTTAGTCAAACCACCCTTGCCCTTAATCCTAACAATAACAATTCTATGTTTATTCATCAGACTTCTCATCCTTCGGAGCACTCTCAAGAGCACCACCTTCAAGAATACCAAACTTCTTATATTGATCAGGCTGTAACTTCATAACAGACAAATTTTTAAGAGCTAAAAAAAACGCACGAACATGATTCAACTTAGTCTTAGTCTGCCCATAAGTCTTAGAATAAATATCCTTAACACCAGCAAACTGCAAAATCTTTTGACATTCTTTCTCAACAACCAAACCAGCACCCTTAGGAGCAGGCATTAACTTAACACGAACAGAACCACACTTCCCTTCAACAGCAAAAGGAATAGAATTTGCTTCAGGAGCAGCAGATTCCCAAGAACCACTACCACGACGAATCTTAATAAGATTTAATTTAGCAGCACGAACAGCCTTTTCACGAGCAGGAACAGTCTCACGAGCCTTACCATACCCAATACCAACAAAACCGTTTTTGTTACCAACAACAGCAAGAGCACCAAAACTAGCCTTATTACCCTCAGAAGTTTTCTTCTGCACTTGACGCCAAATACTACGTTTTCCACCACCAAACTTACCCTTAGACTGACCAATCATAAGCAAATCAGACTCAATATTAGGCAATAAAACATCAACAATTTCTTGTTCTAAAATAGGAATACCCTTATCCAAGATTTCACTAATAGTCTTAATTTCTCCATCCTTCACAAGCTGCCCTAATTTAGTCTTAGGCTTCCAAGCATCCTTATCAAAGACCTTGGCCATCCTCACACCCCTAGGAGGAGCCTTGCTAGTATCCTTTCTTGCTTCTTTTGCCTCAGCAGTATTTGTTTTTGTTTCTTCAACCATTTTCTTACTTTACTTGTTTAGTAATTGCCTCCTTAACTTTATCAAAGGAAGTATTTTTAAATTTAATGTGTTTACCAACCAAACGATCCTCAGAAGGAAACATTCCAGCATCATGAGGAGTATTTAAGCCAGCATCAAGAACACCTTTAACAGCAGCAAAAAGTACTGAACCTTTTCTAGCCTTTTGTAAACCAATATCAACAACAACTTCATGCAACTTTTTCTCCTTAGCCTTAACTCCAGCAAGGAAACCAGTAAGATAAGCAGCAGGAATATTCCTTCTAGCACAATCCCAACCAAACTTCGTTTGCAATTCTTTAGTTGTCGCAGTCAAAATCACTTTATCTCCATTCTCTTGAAATTCAACAATTTGTACTAACACATTCTTTGAAGATTTTCTCACTACCAATCTCGGCTTACCAGCTTGTAAAAGCCTCCTTCGACTTAAGTAATCAGTTTTACCTTCCTTTTTTCTTCTGAACGGAAGGTTTTTTTGTTTTCTTCTCATTTTGTTTAATTAACTTATGTTCCTCCAAATATAATTTAATGTGTCTGCGACTTCTGAAAAAGCCACCTTTTGCTTTTTTATACAATAAACGATAAGTAGCAGGTGAAATTAATCCACTATCATTTAATTTTTTCAATACATCACGTTGTGGACGAATTCTATTAATCCAAGCACGCTTTCTAGGTAATCTAGCAGTACGTTTACCTTTACGTGAACCAGCACCTTGTTGTCTACCCTTTCTCTTTTGCATCAAACGTTTTCTAGCACGAACACGAGAAGAACCTAACTCAGGTTTCTTTTGCACAGCAAGATCTCTAATTAAAGCACGAATATCTGATTTAGTTATAGCTTCCTTAACTTCAGACAATCGCTTAGGATCAAACCAAACACGATTTTCTCCACACTTCAACAATTGTGCCGCAATCCGTTTTCTACCGCCAACATTCATTTTTGAGTTTCAAGAACCTTCCTTTTTTCTTCTTTAGCTTCCTTCTCTTTATCTTCAGTAGACTTTTCTTCAGAAGCTTCCTTCTTCTCCTTAGCTTCCTTCTCCTTAGCCAACTTCAAAGATTCTTCCTTAGACTTCTTCTTCTTTGCTTCACGAGACTTCACTTGCTCTTTACGCTTCTTCAAAATAGCTTCAGCACTAGTAAGAGCAGCATCAATATCTTTAACATTTAGAACAACTAATTTCAATTCTTTAGCTTTCTTTAGTAAAACAATTTTGTTTCTCATACCAACAGTACCACTAATAATACAAGCATCCTTTACAGTAGATAAATCATTTAAGTTATGCACAACTACTTGTTCAAACCCGTCACGGGACAAACCTCTAACTTCCTTTGGTGAACCAAATCCAGGACTAGGCTGCAATCTATAACTCTTGAATCTTCTTCGAATACGAGAATGAGTACCACGAGGAGCACGCCAATTTTTCTTTAAAGAAGGAATAGCATGAGCATCCTGCTTCAAAAAACGAGGCTTCCTTGCCTTTGCAGCATTCCTAACTTTTAATAATTCTTTCATTGAGCCACCCTCTTAGGCTTTTGCACTATGTAAATACCATCCTGAAATACTCTACGATCACGATTTTTTATTTTAGTTGCAACCTCTAAATTAACAGCAGTCTGACCAGCAGCTTCCAAATCAACACTCTCAATAGTAATAGAATCCTTACCAACTTCAACCTTAACACCCTCAAGCACTTTAGAAACACGAGGCACTTTCTCACCCAAAAAATTAGTAACCACAACTTGATCACCTTCTAATTTAACAGTCATAGGAAAATGACCAGAACAAATTTTAAGAGTATACACATAACTAGACTGCACACCAAAAAACATATTCAAGAAATGAGCTCTAAAAGTATTAATCATACGCTTATTCTTTTTAGTAGCACTCTTAGTAGACAAAACTATCTTGTTCTCTTTCTTAGCTAAAGAAACCAAAGGATGAGCCAAATTCCTAGAAAAAGAACCTTTCTCTCCTTTCAAAGTAATTCTATTACCCTCAAGAGTAACCTCTACACCCTCAGGTATAGGTAACTCATACTTTATACTATCCTGAGATTTCTTAGTTTTATCCATTGTTAATATACATAAGACAATAATCTTCCACCAATGCCTTTCTCCTTAGCTTCCATATGAGTCATTACACCCTGAGAAGTTGAAATAATTAATAAACCAAAATCTTTAGCAGGTAAATATCTCTTCTCAAACTTTTCAAAACCATCCTTCTTAACAGCGAAACGTGGTTTAATAACACCACACTTATTGATACTTCCAATAAGATTTAATAAGACAATACAGCCCTTTTTATCTTCAACAAACTCAGTAGCACCCAAATACTTATGATCTTGCATAATCTCCAATACTTTTTTGATAACCTTAGACGCAGGCTTAGCAGAACAAGTCTTCCTACCGACTTTTTGTGCATTTACAATGTTGTTTAATACATTTGCTAACGGATCATTTAACATTTTTTACCTACCTATATTTTTTGAACCCCAAACTTAATGCTGTGTCTCTGAAACATCGCCTACATAAATGCAGACCATACTTACGAATATGTGCGCGCAAACAACCACATCGTCTGCAACGTTTAGAAAATACACTACAACTTCTCTTCTTAGGAGTATTGTGTTTCTTATACTTCACTAACTTTACAGCCTTATTCTTCAATTGTTTGAACACTTTGTTATAATTACTTGCAGTCATATTCACGCAGCTATTGTTGCACTAAACTTTTGTTTAACAAACTCAATAGCTTCCTCCTTAGTGATATTGTGCTTCTGAGGCACTTTAGTTTTTTTCAATTTTCTTCTTTTAATTCTAAAACCAGGACGTTGTAAAGTAACAGCAACTTCTAAACCAATAATACCAATCTTAGTATCATACTCCATGCCAGGAATACTCAAATACTCAGGAATACCAAAAGCAAAATTTCCTTGATCATCAAACTTAGAAGCAGCAATAGTATTCTTAACAGAAGTAAATAAACGTTTTAAAACCTCTTCAGCCTTTTTTCCACGAACAGTAACTCTACAAGCAATTTCTAAATTAGGACGAACACCCCAAGTAGGAATTCTTTTTTTACCAACAGTTTTTACAGGCTTTTCACCAGTAATAGTCTTTAATAATTTAACAGCATTCTCTAATTTATCTCCAGGAGAACCAACTCCCAAGTTTAGATTAATCTTTTCCAATTTTATAGATCGCATTATATTATCAGCCATTTTAGTTATCAAGCGGTTTGTCAATTACAAACGCAAACTCCTTCAATGTTTCAAAAGTATCTTTACCAAATTTGAAAGTAATTCTATGCTTTTGCATATTATTCATTAAGTGTACATCATCCAAAGAAGCAGAAACTCCTTTGTGTTTACCACCAATCAAATAAATAGTCGCACCTTTCTCGAATTTTAAGTGCTTCTTCACTTTACTTTTTTCCATAATAAGAGTATCACCAGTAGAGTAAGCATCCTTATCAACCAAAAGATTAGCACCATTATGCAAATTCAATTGCACTTTTTTCTTTTTCACAATAGTTTTGTTCACAATCTTTGCAAAATGTCCCTCCATAGCAGACTTCATCTTCTTCGCTTGTAATCTTCCAGAAGGAGAAAACACAATCAAAAACTGTTCTTTAGTAGGCACAACAGAAACAGTGTCCAAAATACCAACAGTAAATTTATGATCTTTACGAGGAATACCATTAATTACAATATTACCGCTAGTTAAAGCTTTTTTAGTTTCTTTAGTAGTCTTTGTTAATTGCAACATATCACGCAACAAAAAGTTCAAAGAAACAGCCTCAGTTAACTTATGAGGACCAGGTTTAGGTCTAGTTGTAAAAGTTTGCACTTTACGTTTAATAGGCCAAGCTTTCGGTGCATTAAGACGCTTTAAGTGACTCATTGTTTAACTCCTTCAAGTTTCATTCTTCGTTTTTTATCATCCAAATTTAATTCTTCAACTAACA
This sequence comes from Candidatus Woesearchaeota archaeon UBA489, assembly GCA_002505585.1. Lineage (GTDB taxonomy): Archaea > Nanobdellota > Nanobdellia > SCGC-AAA011-G17 > UBA489 > UBA489. Next base: position 41,208 of record DAVM01000014.1, read on the forward strand.
CATTAGAAGGGTGAATAGGAAAATAAGCCTTAGAACCATCCTTCTTCACTTGTTGTAAACCTTCAATACAAATTTTTAATTGAGCAAGTTTAACAATATCAACCTTACCTCTTTGGCCTTTAAATTGACCACGCACTACTTTTACTTTATCACCAGAGCGAACAGGAATATTAGAAATTTTATACTTAGTTTTTAATGGCTTCGCTAAAGGAGCGGACAACATCTTCCGCCTCGTGTGCAACGGCGCATTATGCACATACTTTCGTTGCTTACGCCTTTGCGTACTCGCTTTCCAACTTGTTGCAAAATCTGTTTTCATTTTAAGCCACAATACTCGCTACTTTTGATATACCAGGCCAACGTTCAGCAGCTTCTTTTGCCACAGGCCCTTTGAAAATTGTCCCTTTAGGATTACCTTTATCATCCTTTAACACTACAGCAGCATTATCTTCAAAGACAATACGTGAGCCATCAGGACGCCTATACTCTTTCTTCTGACGCACAATAACTGCTAATACCACTTGTTTTCTCATCGCAGGAGTTCCCTTAATAACAGAAGCAGAAATTAAACTACCAACACCAGCAACAGGATTTCTTTTCTTAACAGTCTTAGCACCCTTAACTGAAATAATACGCAACATTTTAGCACCAGAGTTATCGCAAGCTACCAAAGTTGCCCTATGAGGCAACACCTTTACTACTTTTGCTTTAATTGCTTTCATTTAGTTACAACCTCAACAGCAACGAAATTTTTCGTTTTTGAAATAGGACGTGTTTCAACAATACGCAAAGAAACACCTTTCTTTACAGAAAGACAAGGAGGAACATGTGCCTTAATCCGAGTTCTTCTTTTTTCATATCTTTCATATTTAGGTAAATAAAATTGTCTTGCAAATTCAATAGTAACAGTTTTGTGAAATACATCACTAATTACTTCACCAACAAACTCTCTCCCATGAACACTCAAAGTTCCATGGAAAGGACATTGTTTATCAGAACAAGAGTCCTTAGGCTTAGTAATCCAAGCTTCCTTTTTCTCAGTTTGTTTTGTTACCATTTTATTTTTTTAATCTATCCTCAGGCCTACCAGCTAACAAAGAGCCTTTGATTCGAACTAATTTTTGTTTCATTTTGCATTTGATTGTGATTTGACTTTTGAGCAACCTTTTATTTTTGCCATCAACTTCGATGACCAATGTATGCTTTGTTTCATCCACGACTTGTCCTTTTAGTCCAAGTAAACTCTTATTTTTAGAGTCTACTACCTCTATGATGAGCCCGATAAGCTCACATCTCAATAGATCCTTTGTACGCATCGTTTATTGCATATCGATTGTTTCTGCCGCGAAACCCATCTTTATAAGCTCTTCTCTTACTTTTCTTCTGTGATCGCCTTGTAATTCAATAGTACCATTTTTCACAGTACCGCCGCATGCAAGCTTTGATTTGATCTTCTTTGCCACATCTTTAATATCGATATCTTTCGCATCAATACCAGAGATAATCGTGGTAAGCTTTCCAAACTTTCGCTTCGCAATACTTAGCTGAATTCTTTGGCCTTCTTTAGCTATTGTCTCACAGACACAGAGCTCTTGGACAAGTCCGCATTTTGGACATACTTCAGTCATTTATTTGCCTTTGTTGCCTCCTTAGTCTTTTTCACAAGTTGTGATTGTGATTTAGGTTTTTCTTCTTTCTTCACTTCTTTTGGTTTTTCTGTTTCTTTTTTGTCTTCTTTCTTTTTTTCTGTTAAACGAGTATAAATACGAGCAATAGTTTTTCTAACTGCTTTTACTCTACCAGGATTTTCTAAAGTTGTATGAGTAGAAATTTGAGCACGTAACTTAATCATTTCTGTTTGTAGTTCAGTTAACTTACTCTTTAATTGCGTTTCATTCATTTGTTTGAACTCGCTTTTTTTGATAATAGCCATTTTATTTCTTAGACTCCTTCTTAAGTTTAGCTTCTATTTTTTGTTTAGTTTTTTCTTTTTTAGCTTCAGGTTTTGTTTTAATCTTAGTTACTTTTTTAGGAGCTTTTTTTTCTTTAGGTTTATCTTCTTTCTTCTTAGTTACTTTCTTTTCTTTAGGTTTAGCTACTTCTTCTTTAGGTTCTTCAACAACTTCAGGAGTTTCAGGAGTTCCTTCAGCTTTAGGAGTAATATCCTCCAAAGAAACTTCTTTATCTTCAGCCTTTAAGATCAATTGTTGATCAGGCAAAACAATATCAGGAGTCATAATATTCACTTTAATACCAATAGCTCCAATCTTCATATGCACCTGAATAATAGCCTTCTTTACTTGATTTTGAGCAATATCTCCAGATTTCTTTAAGTATCCAGCAGAGAACCTCCAAGACTTAGCTCTAGAACTAGGAATTCTTCCAGAAAGAATAACTTCAGCACCTAGAGCACCAGCATCTAAAATTTCTTGTAACACTCTATATCCGATAGACTTAAATCTCTTAGGACCAAAACGTTCTAAATGGAAAGCAACTTTATCAGCAACATACCGAGCGTCTAACATAGCATCAATTACTTCACCAATTTCTATTTGAGGATTTTCTAATTTAAAACGAGACTTTAATTCAGCAGTTAATTTTTTGATGTTATCTCCTTTCCTTCCAACAACCAAACCAGGACGAGTAGTGTACACAATAACTTTTTCTCCCAAAGGAGTACGCTTAATTTCAGTATGAGTATACCCAGCTTTGAGTAACTTACTAGCTAAATATTCCTGAATTTGGAATTCTTTCAATTTTTGTGAAACAAATTGTCTTTCAATCATTTTTTAGTTTCCTCTTTCTTTTCTTCCTTAGATTTTTCAGTTTTAACTTCCTTTTTTTCAACTTTTTCTTCAATTTTCTTTTCAACAGGTTTTTCTTCTTTCTTAGGAGTAGGTTGTGCAACTTTTTCTTCTTGCTTTACAGGTTTTGTTGCATCCTTCTTTTGAGAAATTTTTTGTTCTTGTTCTTCAACAACAATTTCAACATGAGTTCTTTTTGCACGAATTCTTCTCTTTCTTCCAAAACGAGAAGGACGAGAAGCTTTGTTAGGAATGATTGAAGATATAACTAAATTTTCAGTATCTAAACCTTTATTTTGCGCATTAGATTCGACAGAGTCAAGTAAAGCAAGAATAGCTTTAGTTGAATTTTCAGGATATCTACCAGCAGCAATAGGACCAGGCTTATGCCCCATATCACGATTGAAACGAGTAAAAGGAATTGCATCAGTTTTCTTAAGTACACGGTTTAAGAAAGCCTTAGACTTGTGCAAAGTCTTACCACGAATAGACTTAGAAATCTCAATAGCCTGCTTAGTAGAAATAGCTAAGTCACGTCCGATGACTCTTGCAGTGTGTTCATTATTTGTTTTCATTGTTTACTTCGCCTTACTAGCAGCAGCAGTACTAGACTTTGTAGCACCAACACCAGGAGCTGAGTGAGCAACCCTGTTTCTAGTTAATGCAAATTCTCCCAAAAAATGACCTAACATTTCAGGTTGAATAATAATAGGATTAAATTGTTTCCCAGTATGCACATGAATAGTCATGCCAAGCATATCAGGAATAACTAACATATCACGAGAGTGAGTTTTAATAGGTTTTTTTCTTTTTCCTTCTTTAGCTAACTTAATTTTTGTTAACAAAGGTTTATGGCGTTCCATAACACCACGCTTCAAAGTTCTTCTCCTTCTAGCAGGAATTAACTTGATGAACTCTTCAATACTTAAATTTTGTAATTCAGTTTCAGTCTTTCCATAAAATTTAAATTCGTCAATTGCCATTTTAGTTTTTCTTACCAGTCCTTCTTGCTTTAATTAAACCAACATTTCTTCCAGGAGCTGCAAACCTCGGAGCAGTTTTATGTTTCCCAGCATGTCTACCTCTACCAGAACCGAATGGATGATCAACAGCATTCATCGCAACACCAGAAGTTCTAGGATATAATTTACCTTTTGCACGCATTCTCAAATGAGCATTACCAGCCTTCATTAAAGGCTTATCTTTCTTTCCACTACCAGCAACAGCACCAATAGTTGCACGACAAGAAGGATCAAACATCTTTACTTTTTTAGACGGAAAAACAACCTTAATTTTTCCTTTCATAACACCCATTACTTTAGCAGAAGCACCAGAACAACGAACAAAAGAGCCACCATCAGCAGGATGACTTTCAATGTTAAACACTTCAGTACCCTCAGGAATACTTTTTAGAGGAAGAGTATTACCTAGTTTAGCTTCAGCCTTAGAGCCTGAAGAAATGGAATCATTAACACTAATACCCATAGGAGCAAACATCAACAGAGTTTCTCCATTTTCAAAAGTAACTTTAGCAACAGGAGCATTAAAACCAGTAGCGTGAATTAAATCAACAACCTTCCCATGCACCACACCAGTTTGTTCAGTAGTATCATATTGACGGTGTTTGATTGAGAACTTCCATCTATGAGAATGAGCCTTGTAAGTAGACGTTCCGCGTCCACGTCTTTGTGTAATAATTCTTTTACCCATTTTAAATCAATCCTAATTGTGTAGCAACATCCAAAGCAGGAGTTTCCATTGACAATTGTACATAAGCTTTTTTCTTACCTTGCGGTGTGATCATAGTTCTTACTTTTAAGACTTTCACTTTAAACATTTTTTCTAAAGCAGTCTTAATTTCAGGTTTAGTAGCATCTTTAGTAACAATAAAAGTTAATTTGTTTTCAGACTCCATTAATTTTACAGCCTTTTCTGTAGAAATTGGGTTACTGATTATGTTGTAAGCATTTCTCATTCTTTAACCTTCTTTGCTTCTTTTTGCGGAGCTTCTTTTTTTACTTTTTTAGGTTTAGTTTTTGTTTTAGCAATTTTCTTTAATTTTTTAGCTTTCAAAGGAGTTACTTTAGCTTCTTTTTTTTGTTTAGTTGAAACTTTTTTTCTGATTAAAGGCATAAATAATTCATCAGCCTTAATCTTTTCAATAGCTTTTTCAGAATATAAAGTTAAACGTCCAGGAATACCACCAGGAGCAAGCAAATTAACATTCAATTTATTTACCATACACACTTCAACACCAGCAATATTAATACCAGCTTGTAATAATTTACAATCTTCAGCAACAACTAACAAAGGACCTTTCTTAGTCTTATACTTTCTCCCTCTCATCTTACCCTTACCAGCACGAATTTTTCTTCCTTCAACACGAGAAAGTTCTTTAGTTAAACCAAGAGCCTTCATAGCCTTTTCAACATCCTTAGTCTTAGTTAAAGATTCAAACTTATTTTCAACAACAGAAGGTAAATCAGTAAAAGAATGACCACGAGCCTTAACAGCATTAGCATTAATACTTAAAGTTAAAGCAGCACGAAGAGCTTTTCTTCTCTCTTTAATATTTAAACTCTTAATAATATTTTTTTCAGCCTTAGGAGGATGAGCTCTTCTACCTGAAACAGTACCAGGAGCAACAGCACCAGACCAACCAAATTGAGTACCACGCTTCCAAGTAGCTTTTCTAGGAACACGAGAAATACCATGACCATAAGAAGTTCTATACTTTCTTCTTCTACGAGGTAAATCTGCAGAAGCACGCTTTCCAGCTTCAGGGAAAGCACCATAAGCTTGCATAAGTTTAGTCTGTAAAGCTAAATGAGCACGTTTAATTAAGTCAGGACGATGTTCTTCACTAAATTGTTTAGGTAAATCAACAGCCTTTCCTTTTTTTCCATCAATAGAGAATAAAGTAGCTTTTACCATTTTATTGTTTACTCTCCGTGCTAATGTAAGTTACTTCAGGAGTTTCTTGTTTCTTTAAAGTGCGAAGAGGTTCAGTTAAAACAATAGCCCGTTTTGCAGGACCAGGAATAGAACCTTTGATTAATACATATTCATTTTTTACTAATCCATATTGCATGAATCCACCTTTAGGATTAACATCTTCAGGTTTATCACCAACTTTAATTAACCATTTGTTGTATTCAGTACGTTTATGATAGCCCATCTTTCCAGGCTGAGGAACACGAAAAGAAACCTTTTTAGGAGTCCAGGAACCTAAGTTACCAACACCACGTTTTACTTTTTCAGATTTATGTTGTCTAATTTTAACACCAAATCTTTTAACAGTACCTTGAAAACCTTTCCCTTTAGTAACACCATGTACGTCAAGGTATTGACCTTCTTTAAACACTTCAGAAATCTTTGTATCTTTTTGTAATAATTCTTGAGCAGTTTTTAATTTCTCTTCTTTTGTTTTTCCAGCAACTTGTAATTCTAATAAATCAGGTTTTTTCTTACTTAATCCAGTAGTTTTAGGTTGAGTGTAAATAACTAATCTTACTTCATCAAAAGATTCAGGAACTTTTCCTTCTTTTTTAGGTTTCTTAAACATTTTATCTAATTTTTCAGCAAACACTTCAGAAGTTAAAGATAAAACACCAAGAGAACGAGAATAAAAACGAAGAGAAAGAGGTTTTAAAGTTGGACATTCAATCACTGTAACAGGAATTGTTACTGATTGTCCTTTCGTTAAAGATTTAGGATTGTTGTCGCGAAGAACAACATGAGTCATTCCAGCTTTATATCCGACAAAGCCAGCAAGTTTAGAAGTGTCCAAAGGAGCCCAACTACCAATAGTAGGTACAGCTTTCGCTGAACGTTTACGGGGCCAGAACTGCATGCTCCCCCTACGCGGTTTGTGTAATCTGTTTGCTCCACCCATATTTTGAAATATTAATCAACCATATCTAGAATCAGAGCATCTCATGACTTTCGATGCAAAACGCCAAACAATGTAAAGCGACTGAAACCATCAAAACCTTTGAAACAAAGGTAATGGTGTGATTTACTCCTATTACTAGATTCATCTAGTGAATAGAATTTTGAGCAGTAAAGGGTTTATAAAGCTTTTGCAACTTAAGCATATAGAACTAAAAAAGCTTGAAATAAGGAAAAAAAGCTATTTTATACTTAAAACAAGAAAAAGTTCTAAAAAAAAGCATAAATTTATATATAAAGAATTTTTTACCCACTTTATCAAGGAGGCAACAACCATGGCCAGAAGCAATATATTACCTGTAGCAGCAATGGAAAAGTTATTGAAGAAAGCAGGAGCACCAAGAGTATCAGAAGAAGCAAAAGAAGCACTAAGGGAAGTATTAGAAGATAAAGCAGCAGAAATAGGCATGCAAGCACTGAAATTTGCAAATCACTCAGGAAGAAAAACAATTAAAAGAGCAGACATAAAATTAGCAAGTAAATGAGCTAAAATCTTCTTTTACTATCAAAATTTGTTCTTAAGATAGATTTTGCTATCACTTCAAATTCTTCTCCAGCAATTATACGAGCAAGATAAGGAAGATGTGTTTTTGTAACACCTTGAACTTTTCCAAGATCTTCAAGAGGAGTGCTTTCTATAGGACCCTCATAATTCAATAAAGCAATAGCAGTATTTCTAATACGAGTACCAACAGTATGATTTTTTCTTATAACAAACCCTCCAAAAGTATAGAGTTTTTCAACAAGATTGTTATTTGTAGATGGAACAGGATTTTCAATTAAAGTCATTGTAAAAAGAAACTTAAAACTACTATTTAAAAAGCTTTCTAAAACTCAAATTATTGCCAACTTTTGCAACCAATACTTCCAAACAGGTTCTACTTTTAATTCTTTAATTTCAGTAGGAGTGTACCAACCACTAGACTTTACTTCTCGCTCATTAGTTTTTAAGTCACCAGAAACAGTACAAGAAAAGACAAACCATTTATGTTGTTCAACACCATATGTACACTTATTTTTTTGTGTAACTTCCTCTTCAACTACTAATTTAGCGCTTTCAACAATTAAACCACACTCTTCTCTTACTTCACGCTCTAAAGCAACTTCAGGAGATTCTCCTTCATCAACATGACCCGCAACACAAGCAAACCCAAAAGGATGGAGATTACGATCAATCAATAAGAATTTTCCATCTTTTTCAATTAAAGCACCAACAGAAAAATGTAGAAGTTCACCGTTCTTTAATGTTTCAAATTTAGCAGAGGACATAATAAACACTACTTCATCTTTTTAGTAACATTAATTTTTTTGTTACATTTTTCGCAAACAAATTGTAAAGCATCAGCAGACTTTTCTTTTTGATCTTCTTCATCAAAAATCTTAATCTTTTTTCTTTTGAAAGGCATTTGAACTTCACCAGAAAAACCACAAGCACAAGTATACTCAATATTAGCAGTTAAAGTAGCTTCATATTCTTTCTTTTCAACAATATAATCACATTTAGAACAAGTATATTCCAAAGCACGAATTTTAGGTTTCCCAGTTTTAGGATCACGAGGCTTCCCCATCAAACCATCCTTACACTTAGTACATTGTTCTTTAAACACCCAAGTTTTAGTTTTAGATTTAGATTTATCAGTGCGCAAAGTAAAGTAAACACACTCATCCATAGATTTTGGTTGTCTTAATCCCATAGGAAAAGAAAGAAAGTCAACCTTTATAAATATTCGTGGAAAAGCAAGAAGTTATAGTCCTGTAGTGTAGTGGTCTAGCAATAAATTTATAAAGTCCAAAATCTTATGAAAAGATATGAGGCTCAAATTTAAGAAATCAAAGCAAAAAGAACTTATTTTAACTTTTAAACAAAAGAAAAAATTTACTTGGGATGAACTAGCAGCCTATCTTAACGTAAAACGAGGTGCACTTCTCCCATGGTATCGAGAAGAATTACTCCTCCCAGAGCATATTTATATAAAATTAGACAAAAAAAGACAATATTCCAAAGAGATTACTCAAAAATACGAAGACAATTGGGGAAAATCTAAAGGCGGAAAAAATTCTTATGGATCTACAAAAACAATAACTAAACCAAAAAAATCAACTAAACTTGCAGAACTAATAGGAGTAATACTTGGAGATGGCAATTTAAACATTGCAAAGTATAAAAATAAAATAAAAGGATATAGTGTTAGAATAGTTGGCCACTCCCAAGATGACAGAGACCATTTGATTAATTATGTTAAACCATTATTTGAAAAACTCTTTAGTTTAAAAGTTAAAAACTATATGCCAAAAAATAAAAAAGCTTTGGTATTAAATATACACAGCAAGGAATTGGTAGGCTTCTTGGAAAATGCCGGCCTTAAAAATGGAAATAAATTAGCTACACAAGTTACAATTCCAAGGTGGATAAATGAAAATAAAGATTACCTGAGAGCCTGCTTAAGAGGATTAATAGATACAGATGGTTGTATTCATCAGATGTCAAAAAGAGATCCCCACTTATTAAGAATAAATTTTAAAAATTTCAACCAAAAATTACTTTATTCAACAAGAGAAGGGTTTATAAAATTAGGATTCAACCCTTCGCGAATAACAAATTGTAACGTTTTTTATCTCTCTAGACAAAAGGAAATAACAAAGTATTTAAAAGAAGTGGGATTTTCCAATGAAAAACACAAGAAAAGATTAAAACAATTCCTTAGCCCCATGGTTTAGCGGTCGATGACGCGAGGTTCTGGGCCTCGAAACCCAGGTTCAAATCCTGGTGGGGCTACCAGTTCGATACGCTGCCATAGTGTAGTCCGGTCTAGCATTTCAGGTTCTCGATCTGAAGACCCGGGTTCGAATCCCGGTGGCAGCGCTTTATCAAATAGGAAAACTTATAAATAACTCTTAGAAACTATATGTTATAACATATTATGAGGAATACTAATGACAAAAGATGATCCAAATTTAGATGATTTTTGGGATAAACTTCGTGCTGAAAAAGCCAAAAGAGAACCAATTAGCATGGAAGAAGCTGGGAGAAGAATGAAAGAAGGAGGAGAGAATCCACTTAGTAAAAGAGAAATACGAAGAATTGTAAAAAAAATAACTGGACAACCTCAAAACAAAGTACTCAAAACATTAGACTTACTTCTTGTTCCTACATCAATCACTAGACATGTTTCAAGAAGAATAGAACACGATTCTTATGACCCAATAGGAAGAACACTCTATGACTTAAGTGCATTAAGCATAGAAGCAGCTGGAGGTATAATTTATCTTGGACTTGCTGCTTAGGGCACATACGAAGCTTTCTTTTAATACGTTCTTTATTAAATTACTACAAAAAAATCACCATGAAAAGAAAAACATTTTTTGGAAACCAAACATTAACAGCAGCACTAGAAGACAGAACAGCAGTCTACGAAACACACAAACAAAACTTAGTACATAGAGTAGACAATTTACCAGAAGACAAAGTACTCATAATACCAGAAAGAACACTAGCATTACCACCAGGATTTTACAGTCAACAAAACTGGATGAAAAGAGGAAAAAGTGTACAATTACCAAGACACCTAAGAAATCCACAAACAGGACCAACAAGAATAAGAAACAAAGTTTACCAAGATGCAACAATAGATGATTATGTAAGTGGTTATGAATGGAGAACAACAGACAACCAAAAAAGAAAAAAAGTATTGTTAGTAGACTGTTTAGAAGCAGCAAGAATATTTTATTTTGCAAACGAAATTAGAGAAGGAATCAAAGTAAGCAAAGGATACTGGAGTAAAAAAGAATCACCACAACACGGCAGAACATTTGCAGTAGAAATACCCTCAAGAACAACAGACGAAAAGTATATTTTTAAATTTGTAGGAGTACCAACAGAAAATAATGAGCACCAATTAAGTGCATGGAGAAACATAGAAACAGAAGGACATACAGGTGGTGTGAAGAAAGGGAATAGGCATACTGGATGCGAACAAAAATTCTGGGGAGAAGTAACCTTTGGCAGAGCAGAACTCATAGACCATTTTTGCCCACACGAAATAGCAGCATACATGGCAATAACACAAAAAGAACATAAAAGACAAGGAAGAGTAATACTCCAACCATTCGCCTTACCCTCAGCACAAGCAGTAGGATTCTATAAAAAACTCAGAGAAAGAATCTTTGTAGAAGAAGAAAGAAAAACAAAGAAAGGATTAAGACAAATAAGGAGAAGGACCTTAACAAAACCAGAAAAAGAACTATTGTTAGGAAGGTATACAATAAGCGAAGCGAAGAAAGGCAAGAATGTGTTCTATGCGAGAAACCTGTTGAAGCACCACGAATGGTAAGGCTTAAATAACTTACTCCTTCATTCTCTGTTCATGACAGAAGAAACATTTTTCATATCAAGTGCTGTGGACTATCCTTCGGGTCCGCCGCACGCGGGACATATGTATGAGAAAATACTCTGTGATGTTCTTGCCAGATGGCATCGCCTTAAAGGGGAAAAAGTACATTTTTCAACAGGATTAGATTGTTATGGAAGTAAAATAGCAAAGTGTGCAGAACAAGCAGGGAAATCTCCTGAAGAATATGTTAAAGAAATGGAAAAATTATTTTTACAATTATGTAAAAGCTACAATATATCTTATGATGATTTCATTAAAACAACAGAAGAAAGACACAAAAAAGTAGTATACCAACTTATTGAAAAATTAGAAGAAAAAGGAGATATTTACAAGGACAAATACTCAGGATACTACTGCTCTGATTGTGAAACTTATCTTACAGAACAAGAATTACTTAACGGAAAATATTGCCCAACACATACAACAAAAAAGACAGAATTTCTTGAAGAAGAAGCATATTTCTTCAAAATGAGTAAATACCAAGAACAGCTCTTAGCACACTTTACAAACACTAAAAATTCAATAGTGCCAGCAAAAAGAAAGAATGATATACTTAATAGATTAAAAGAACCACTTAGAGATTTTTGTTTAACAAGAAAAAAAGTTACATGGGGGGTCCCCTATCCTCTAGATAAAAAATTTATTGTTTCAATTTGGGCGGAAGCACTCATGAACTATCTAACAACAGTTGATTATCCAGGAGAGAAGTATAAAACATTTTGGCCAGCAGAGCATGTAATTGGGTATGATATAAGTTGGCATCACACGCTCCTGTGGAGTTCTTTACTTTACGCAAATAATATCGAGCAGCCAAAAGTACTCATACATGGATTCATCAATGACAAAGAAGGGAAAAAAATGAGTAAAAGTTTAGGGAATGTAGTAGACCCACTAGAAATAATAAAGAGGTATCCAGCAGACGCACTCCGTTACTTCCTAATCAGAGAGATTCCTTTTGGAGAAGATGGAGATTTCTCAGAAGAAGCACTAAAAAATAGACTAAATAATGAACTAGCAAATGACTTAGGAAATTTGTTAAGCAGAAGTTTAACCTTAGTAGAAAAGTATTGTAAAGGGAAAGTGCCAAAAGGAAAAAATGAATTACCATTTGAGTTAAATAAAATAGAAAAATATATGGAAAAGTATGAATTACATAATGCACTCTCAGAAATTTGGAAATATGTAAATGAAGTAAATAAATACATCAATGACAAAAAACCCTGGGAAGCAGAAAAGAAAGAAAATATTTTGTACACAATAGTAGACTCATTAAGGATCATAGCAGTAGTCTTAGAACCATTTATCCCAGAAACAACAGAAAAAATCAATCAACAACTAGGAAGACATAAAGGAACACTGAAAGAAGCAAAAGTAGACTTACTCCAAAGCGGGGGAAAAATTAAAAAAGGAGAACACCTTTTTGAAAAAATAGAATGACAGAAGTAAGCTTTGATGAATGGCAAAAACTGGATTTAAGAGTAGGAGAAATAAAAAAAGTAGAAGATCATCCTAATGCAGACAAACTCTACTTAATAACAGTAGACATAGGAACAGAAGAAAGGAAAATAGTATCAGGATTAAAAGACCATTATAAAGCAGAAGATTTACTTGGAAGAAAAATCATAGTACTCACAAACCTAGCAGCAAAAGAATTGAGAGGAATAGAATCAAAAGGCATGCTCTTAGCAGCAGGAATAGAAGAAAAAAATACATGCGTCTTATTACAACCAGAACAAGACATAGAAAACGGTGCTGAAATCACTTAAGCAACAAAAGATACAGCATTCTGTTCTTGTTTTCTTACAAGAATTTCAATACCACGATCTTCAAAAGAGTAGAGATTCATCAATAAAGCAGAACCTTGAGAAACAGGAACTTTTTCTATACTATCAGGAACACCCAAAGCATTCAAAATTTCAGTCTTAGAATTAGCAATCTTAGTCTTTCCAACCAAAAACTCATTAAAAGGTTTTTTCAAAGTAATTCTTTTAACTGCATCATCAACAAAATGAATAATAATACCAGTTTCTTTTAATCCAAGTTGTTTACCATACTCAATATTAATAATATTAGGAGGAAATAAACGTTGTTGATCAGGATGTCCAATCTTTGCAATAACAGTTTCTAAAGAATCACCCAACATAACACCCTTAACACTAATCTTAGAAGCATGCACGTTAGACAAACTTATCACGTCAACCTCAGTAACTTCAAAAGACTTAGAAGAAGGAGTATTAATCAAAAAAACAGCAAGAACAACAAGAACAATAACACCAAAAGTAATTCCAATCTTCTTAGGAGTAGCATGCTCTTGAACTTTCCTTTTCAAACGACGCAATTTTCTTCTCATGTTGTAGATAAATTCTAAAAGAGGTGATATATAAAGATGATGGGCCCGAGCGGATTTGAACCGCCGACCTTTATCGGTGCTTTTTGAACACACTCGATATCTGACGAAGTTTGGTTATCAGTCGACTGAGCTGAACTCATATAATAAGCTCATGTACTCTACCAGACTAAGCCACGGGCCCGTAGACTTTAAATTCTCTAGAATGAATATATAAATGTTTCCAGTTTGGATTGAAGAGTCTCTGCTAGCTTGGTTCTATAAAATAATAAAAAAGCCGGAAAGATTTCAATTTATTCGTAAACTTTTCAGCCATTTTTAAGCATTTAGGCGCTGTAAACAATTCTTACTTCTCAAAGACCCTCCATTTGTTTATAAAGATTATTTTTTGTTTAAATTTAATGAAGAAGATAAAACGTAAATGGAAAAAATTACTTAAAGAAGACAGATTTAACATCCCTATAAACTACCTCAAGATAGATGAAAGTGAAATAAAAAGAATCAGAAAAATAAAAGATTCAAAGCAAAGATTAATGGAAGCTGCAAAGATTCAATATGAATTATTTAAAGATATTCATACAGATGTAACAGCATGGATTGCTGGATATTGTAGTGATTCGACAGTTAGATATAATTTTGGTAGTTCAAAGAAATTACGAGATAAATTTTTTCCAGCCCAGAACTATCAAGATATAACTCCTTCTTGGATGGATATCAAAAGAAATATTAAATTACCTTCTGAAATTGATGAGAAATTAGCTGAAGAAACTGGAATTCATATAGGAGATGGAAATCTATTTGTAGAAACACATAAAGATGGTAGTGGTTTATCATATCATTGTAGCTTTCACGGAGACCTGATTAATGAGGTTCAATACCACGAAGAACATGTAACAAGTTTAGTAAAAGAACTGTATAATATCATCCCTAATTTTGCTCGGAGAGAAAAGAAAAATTCAATAGCAACACTTTGTAAATCAAAAGCATTGGTACTGTTTAAAAACAAAACCCTTGGCTTGCCTATAGGAAAGAAAACAGATATTACTATTCCACAAAAAATTATGAACAATTTTAATTTACAAAAAAATTGTCTAGTTGGAATATTTGATACAGACTTTTCTTTGCAAAAATATCGCTTAAGTGGTTCTATGTCTTCAATCAAGTTGATGAAACAAATTCACTATATTTTAGATAAACACAACATTCATCATAAGTTTAAATTATTCCCTACTTATGGCAGAATACTTATTCCAAAAAAAGGAGCAGTAAAAATTATAGAAGAATGGAAGTTAAACAATATCAAACACTTATCTAAATATGAGTTATATAAACAATTTGGTAAATATATCCCTTTTTCAACAACTCCTGAAAGACAAGCAGTTTTAGAAGGAGAATTAGAATTAACTGCATTAGAAAGAATCTGTAAAAAAAGAAAAAAAAGAAAAAAGCTCGGTAGAGCTTGAGGTACGTTTCCCGTTAGAGCAGGTTTTCCTGCGTCTAATCCCGGGGAGGATTTGAACCTCCGACCTCATGGTTTCTATATAACTTTAACAGCCATGCGCTCAAACCAGGCTAAGCTACCGAGACATAAAAGAAGTAAGACAAGAGTTGCTTTAAAAAGGTTTCTTTACAAAAAGCTTATATAAATTCTTAAACCTTTATCCTCTAGAGGTGAAGAGCAATAGCAGCAGTAACTTGGTATGATATTATTCATTTGTATATCGTAGACATTATTTATCCCTACTTCAGAGACTCTATTTATCCCCGTTTTTTAGACATCATAAAAGCACCAACAGATAACCTTGAAATGCTTTGGCTAGTAGCTCCTTTGTTGATTACCCTCTTTTTAGTACAAACTTATTTTGGCAGACATAAAGATGAAGAATTAGGATGGAATACTGCTTATGGAAATTCTATAGTACTTATTTTTGTTTCCGTAACTTTGTTGCATTATATTTACCAAACATTTACTTACGCTGAATTACGACTCTTTTCCGGAACTCCCTTTTATAAATCACTCTTAGTTTTAGGAGTATTTTTGTATGCTTTTGTTTTACTTTTAGTAGACTTTAGACATTCTTTACCAAAAAAGTTCGCTTTTTTTTTGAGTTCATCAATAACAGTAAATGTAGTCTCTTTTGTCAGCATAGTTCTTGTTTATTCAAACGTACCTTTAGATAGAATAACCTTAGTCACAGCATTCTGTATATTTTTAATAGTAAAGTTATTCTTTAAAATCTTTAAATGGCTTATTCCAGCAACAATAGAAGCTGAAAAGTTTTTGGAAAAACAAGAAGAAAAGAAAGAAGAAGAAAAACAAGAAAAAAGATTAGCAAAATACAAACAAGTAAAAAATATTGAAGAACACATCAAAAAAGAAGTCGGACATCTTGCGGAAAAAACAGGAGAAAAACTGAAAAAAGTTACAAACCTCTTTAAAAAAGAAAAAAACTCTTAGTGTATGAAGAAAATCATTGTAGTAATTCTTTTTTTCCCCTTACTTGTGGGGTGGAACTGGCAAACACATTCAAAACTTGTAGAAAGTGCCTATTACTCTTTAGAAGGAGGATTTATACCATTTCTTGATGTAGCGGCATTAATGAATGGGTCTTTAGCACCGGACAGAGATTTTCATGATAACAGATTACACCATTATCCACCAAGCTACAACAAAACACTCTATTGGTTAACAGAAACAAAGAAAGCATTAGAAGGAAAAAAGTATAGTAATGCAAGCTATGCATTTGGTGTAGCAAGTCATTACATAAGTGATTCCTTTGCAGCACCACACAATATCAAAAAAGAATCTTCAAAAGACCACGCAGCCTATGAAAAACAAGCAGATCAACATTATTTATACAGCAACTGTGCAACACTTAGTGAAACATATGTATTGCATCAAAAGTTTTTAGAAGCGACAGAACAAGGAAAAACATGGGAAAAATGGTTAGAAACCAGAGATGAAGAAATTCCAGAAAAAGCAGCACAAGAAGCTTATGCATTTATCCTTCAAGTAGCAAAAAATACTTTTGCAGCTGACTGTAAAAATACCACAACAGTAGTTACACAACAAACTTTTCCAACATTTACAGGAATAGAAATTTTGTTTTTGAGTCTAATTATTTACAGCATTCTTAGTTTAATGTATTCGTTTTTTTAAGAGAAGAATAGCACTAATACCAAGTGTAGCAATTACGATAATAAAAATGAAAGCTGCACTGAAAGAACCTTTTAATTCTTGGCGAATAGACAACTCATTTGGTAATTCAGTTGTTTCCTTTTGCACAGGTTTTTTACGTTGATTTTTTTCACAACAACACACCTTAGTCTTTGCACAATACCCTTGACCCCTATCTATTTCATTCTCAAGACAAGAAGGAACTTTAGGATGAGATTTCTTATCTCTACAAGCAGCATTACTAAACCCTTCTTGCTTACAAATATCAAAACAAGTTAATTCAGCACAATCAATAAAACAAGACTGACTTTCTCCAGGATCACAAACTAAATCACCACAAACAAACTCTTCCTTAGACTTAGCTTTTTGTAATCCTTCAGGCTTAGTTCCTTTTCCTGTAACCACAACTTTAAGCTCTTTTTTGAGAATACTATGTTTTGGATAATTAGCAATTATTTTTGCAGCTTTTCTAGTATCATCAACAGTAGTTCCAGCAATAATTAAATCATTACCTTGTACCATAATAACAGCTTCACCCTTTTTGTAAGGCCACTCTTCACAACTTAAGTCAATTAAACTATTATCACAAGGGTGTCCTACTAAGATTTTATTGAATTCTTTGTTGATTTCACCTTCAATAACAGTTTCTATATCTAAACTAAAACGATTAAATTTCTTAATACTTACAGCAACATCAATAGCAGCAAGACTATCACCACCTTTACCATTGAGGCCAAGCACTAAGAAATATTGTTGGTCTACTTCTTGGAGATAGTCATAAATAGACTCTGCTGTTGCACTTACACTACTTATAGTGAGTAAGAAGAATGCTAAGAACATTATATTTCTTTTCATAACTTTTTTAGAAGCACGTACCCTTTTAAATTCTTTTCCCTGTACAAACGTGCCTTTTTTGTTAATTCACCATTCGTTAATAAGATAACTGGGAGTTTTTTTGATTGCCCTTTTTGGTAAGCAAGAGTTAAATCAGCCTCATTTAAGGTTTTTTTATTTTTAGCATTAATTAAGTACTCTACATTGCCAATATTTGAAGAGATGGAGACTATTAAGTCAAACTCTCTGTTTTTTCTAACCATAGTCTCTTCAATAATACGTAAGTTGTTTTGCTTAACATATTGAGCAATATCTTGTAAGAAATTAATCTTTTGAGGAGTTGCTTTTGGTTTTTTTAGTTGTTCTTTTATAGCAAGAGTTTGTTGGGGCACTTTTTGTGGTTGCGGTGTTATGACTTTTTGAGGTTTTACTTCAGGAATTGGAGTTGGTTTAAAGAGTGTTTGTGCTTCTTGGTCAGAGAGTAAATGCCACTTCCAAATAATTTCTTGATGATCACCTCTCATAATTTTAAGAGGAATAGCAAAATCTTTAATTTCTCTTAGAGCAACTCTAATACCAGGATTTACTTCACGATCTTTTATTACTTTTTTTTCTTTTAACAAATTATAAGCTTCTTTTTCTCTCATAGCAAGACCATCATATAACATGCTTAGTTTTGCTTCTTGACCTTTTATGAAATAGACTGGGCTTCCTCCAATTTTTGCCTTGCTTATTTTGAGCTCTTTACTTCCAGCTAACTCAGACAAAATAGCTCCTGAAAAAAAAGAATCACGACCAATTTCTTTATTGATTTGTACTGGTAATACTGGTCCTTTTGCTTGAACAAAAGATAATACTTGCTCTTTTAAGGAAGACATACAGGGAAAAAGATGAGGACGTTTTTAAACTTATATGTGGTTGGTTTTGCTCTACTAAAACTCTTAAGAAAAGAAGAACCACTCTATTCTATGTAACTATAAAGTAGTAAATAATAGGAAGATTTATAAAGAGAAAAGAGAGAAAAAGAGATACTATGAATCAAGCAAAAATAGTAGAACAAAACGTGAAAAATTCCTTTCATTTTGTGAGAAGCGACATAAGCATATTAGAACAAGAACATAAAATGTTACTAAGAAGAATAGCACAATTAGAAAGAACAGTAGAAAGATTACAAGCAAAAGAAAACCTAGAAACAATTAAGGCCTGGTCCAAGCAATAGAATAATACGTAACATCACCCTCGCCATCAACAATAGCTAACAACAAATTTTTTCTCGTAGAGTGAGCAACACGATTCTTAGCACTAAATTCGTACAGAGTCATAACTTCACCTTCATGTACTGGGTAAAGAATCCACTTAGCATGATCTTCACCAGGTTTGACACCACGATCATACACACGAAAATCAGCACCAAACTTCAAAGCAGTTTTAACGATATAACCGCGGGAACGCATGTCACGAAAAGCACAATAACGAATCCAAAAATTCGGCTCAACCTTTTTAGCACGTTTGATAAATAAGTCAACAGAAACCTTAGCCTTTTTAGAGTCAGTTAAAGTCATTTTTTTCTTCTCTAATAAAAATAAGCCTTCACAAAGAGAATAAGTAAACTTCCCATCCTTAGGCTCACCAAAACGACTTTGATTGTAGAGAGCACGAGACTCATTATTATCCTCAGCAAAAACAAATTCTTTAGCCAAAACACCTTTTACTTTTTTAAGAGGAGTCTTACTAGGTTTCTCTTTCTTCACTTTCTTAGTTGTTTTTACCATACTTTAACCAATCGGAAAATACTTAAAAAGCTTTGTGTTTGTTATTCATCATGCAAATAACATTTTTAGGGACAGGATCCATGCTCCCAACCAAAGACAGAAACCCCATAGGGATAGCATTTGATTACAAGAGTGAACACTTCCTGTTTGACTGTGGAGAAGGAACGCAAAGACAAATGAAACTAGCAGGATTAAGCCCGGCAAAAATAACCACCATACTCTTAAGCCACTTACACGGAGATCATGTTTTTGGCCTACCAGGACTCCTCCTCACCATGGGACATGCAAACTACAAAAACCAAATAACAAAAAAATTACAAATCTATGGACCAAAAAACACGAAAACCTATTACAAAAAAATGCGAGACCTTTATGTCAAACAAACAAGCATAGACATACAAGTCAAAGAAGTAAGCAAAGGAGTAATTTATGAAACAAAAGACTTCAAAATAGAAGTACTACCACTAGACCACACAACACCAGTAGTAGGATACTCATTCATAGAAAAAGACAAAAGAAAAATGAACATGACCTACTTAAAAAAATATGGATTACAAAAAAACCCAATATTAAAAAAATTACAAGAAGGGAAAAACATTAAGTGGAAAGGGAAAACAATCAAAGCAAAAGAAGCAACCAAAGTAATCAAAGGGAAAAAGATAACTTTAGTAACCGACACAGGAGTATGCACAAACATAATAAAACTAGCAAAAAACGCAGATGTACTCATTTGTGAAGCAACACTCTTAGATGAACTAAGAGAAAAAAGCAAAGCATGGAAACATTTAACAGCAAAACAAGCAGGACAACTAGCAAAAAAAGCACAAGTAAAAAAATTAATCCTAATGCATTTTAGCCAAAGATACAACAGCACAACACCATTATTAAAAGAAGCAAAAAAATACTTTAAAAATACTATCTGCGCTAAAGACTTTTACGTACACAAACTATAAAGGAGGTGATCAATCATTGAATGGTACGTCTTAATACTACTATCAGCAGCATTTATGACAGTAACACATATAGTACAAAAAAAAGTTTTGTTTAAAGAACACTCAAGCGAATACTTAACAGTCTTTTGTTTATTAACAGTCATACTCTTACTTCCCTTCACATCAAAAGTAACTTTTACCCTTAGCGGAGGAACACTCTTACTCATTTATGTTCTAAGCTTAATCGCAGTAACCTCCTGGCTATTACTTATAAAAGCCTATAAACACATGGAAGTATCCATAGTAGAACCCTTCAGAAACATAAGTCCATTAGTAGTATTAATCCTAGCCTTCTTTTTCTTAGGAGAAAAAATTAGTTGGATTAACGGACTAGGCATAGCACTCATAGTAGGAGGAGGCTATTTTTTAGAAGCAGCAATCAACCACGCAAACCTCTTAAGACCATTCTCCTTTTTCAAAGGAAAATATATGCACTTCATAGTCTTCTCTTTACTCATAGGAGGCATAGTACACTTAGTCACCAGAATAGCCATCAACAAAACAGACTCTTGGACAGTACTCTTTTTTCTCTTCTTTTTTGCAAGCATAAATACTTTGCTATTACAATTCGTGAAATACCAAGGCATGCAAGACATCATTTATGTCCTTAAAACAAACGGGTGGCTAGTAATACTAGTAGTAATAACTACTTTAATTTCAAACATAACATACTTCACAGTACTAGCAATGCCAACAACCTACTTAGCACTAATCATAGCATTAAGAAGACTAGGCAGTTTATTCACAACAATCATAGGAGGAGAAATCTTTCATGAATCAAGATTATTAGTGAAGAGCATAGCATGTTTAATCATGTTATCAGGAGTTTACTTTATCATACTTTAGCTTTTTGTTTATAAATATCCAAAGTGAACAAACTCATCCACAAACCAAGAGCAATAAGAATTACAATTGCAACTAAGTCACCAACAAAAGACAAACGAGCTGCTTGAATAACATTAGTCAAGATATTTAAAACAACTATAGAAACAAAAATAACAAGAAAAGTCTTAAGAACAAACCACTTCTTTTTCTTAAATAATTGAACAGAAAGCTTGATAGCATCCCAAGCAGATTTATTGTCAAGAACAAGAATTTGTTTACTGAAGAATAACCCAAAGTAAAGTGCAAGACCTAAAAGGAAGAAAAGAATCATGAGAACAACTAAAGCAGGCATAACCTTAACTAACAAACCAGCAAAGAACAATCCAACAAAAGCTAAAACAAACCACAAAGCCATAGCAATAAGTTGCAGTTTAACAAAACGCCAAAAGTAGAGCTTAATATACTTGAAAGAATTACCTAAAGAAACCTTTTTCTTCAAGAGGAGATCTTTCATCAAACCAAAACGCACAGACCGAGCCCAAGAGAGGAAGATGAAAGAGAGAAGAACAGCTATAATACCATAAAGTAAAAGAGTATTTACATTATCTTTTAAGAACTGAAAAACAGTAGTACGCAAAAACTCAGCAACAGCAGCCTCAGACTTCAAAGTATTAGCCTGAGTTAATAAATCAAACAGACCAGTCTTAACCAAAGAAGTATAAACTACAAAAACATTCAAAACAACTAAAACAACATCAGGAACAAAGAGAACAGGGTTCTTGAAAACACCCCTCCAACTTTTTGAAAATACTTTTTTAAAAATAGTGCATCACCAATTATTTTTGTTTTTCTTCTTGTTCTTCCTTCTCTTTCATTTGATCTTTTAAGTTAAGCTTCTTGAACAACTCTTTATAACGGTTTCGGATAGTAACTTCAGTAACACCAGCAACGTCTGCGACTTCTCTTTGTGTACGTTTTTCGTTATTCAATAAAGCAGCAACATATAAAGAAGCAGCAGCAATACCAGTAGGACCTCTACCAGAAGTTAATTCAGAATTTTCAGCCATTTCCAAAATTTCAACAGCCTTAGATTGTGTTTCTGGATTAAGTTTTAAAGCAGAAGCAAAACGAGGGATGTAGTCAACAGGATTAGATGGAAGAATTCTAATACCAAGCTCTCTTGTAACGAAACGATAAGTACGACCAACTTCTTTTTTGTCAATACTAGAAGCCTCTGACAACTCATCCAAAGTTCTAGGAACTTCATGACGACGACAAGCAGCATACAAAGCACCAGCAACAACAGACTCCATAGAACGACCACGAACTAAACCTCTTTGAACAGCCATAGTGTAAATTCTAGAAGCTTCTTCTTCAACAGATTTAGGGAGTTTTAAGTAAGAAGCAACTCTTTTTAATTCAGCTAAAGCTAATTTAAGATTACGTTCAATAGCAGTAGAAATACGATATTGCCATTTTCTTAAACGGAAGAATTTAGACATACCCTTACCTTGGAGCTTGAAAATGTCACCTTTTTGACCAATATCAGTACCTAAACCACGATCGTACCTAGTGTAGGTCATAGGAGCACCAGTTCTTCTTCTCTTTTCAGACTGCTCAGAATCAAACTCAGACCACTCTTGGCCAAAATCAATCATACGCTCTTCAATAACTAAGCCACAATCACGACAAATAACTTCCCCTTTATCCTTATTAATCATCAAATTAATGCTACCGCATTCAGAACACTTTTTTACATAAGATGACATGTTTTAGGTCCCCCAAAGATGTTTTAAGCAAGTATAGGTTAAAGTATGACAATATTTATAAAGGAAGAGAAGAGGTGGTATATAAAGGTTTTGGTTTTACTGAAAAGTTTATAAACAACTCTTATATCATAAGAAAGCTTAAATATCAAAATGCCACAAACTACAAGTATGCAAAAAGAGGTTACTGCAATTCTAGACCGTTCTTTATTTAATAAAGCAGAAAGTAAAATTATGCAAGAAATAACTGAGATGACAAAATCACTACTCAGTACGTTTAAGTTTCAAATGATCTACAACGCAAGAGTATCTGAAAAAACAGAAACTAAAACTTTACAATTAGTCAAAGAATATAGAAAAGAAAAGAAACTTCATAAAAACTACTTTAAAGACTTATTTCCTTCCAGATAGCTTTTTCTTCAATTCCTCTTCTCTCTTTAAATCATTAATAGGCGTACCAGCAAAAAACATACTCTTTATAGACGACAAACCAAAAAACGTAGAAGTAGCACAACAAGAAGGAATGCAAGCAATAGTCTTTACAAACTGGAAAACATTGTTAGAATACTTAAATAAAAACAATCCTTAAACCTTTTCAGCAACTATCCAAACCGAAACACTTTTTTCTTCTTCAAAAGCAACTCCAGGACCACCAAAAGTTTCAAGCACTTTAAAACCATGCTTCTCCAATAACATTTTCAATTCAGCAGCAGTATACAATTGCATATCCCAATCTTCTTTCAATACAAGAGCTTTTTCCAATCCTTTCTGAATGTAAGATTTTTGGTGCACAGTCATAACACCTTTAGCTTTATCCAAAGTATTCTTGTTAAAACGAACATACTTAGTCCCTTCATGCTCAATAGATCTATCAATAAATTCATGCTCAACAAACCCACCACCAGAAAAGAAAGTTACATTAAAAATATCAAAAACATACAACCCACCACTCTTCAAGTTCTTACCAAGATTATCCAAAATCTCTTCAAACTCCTCCTTAGAAAAATGAGCAATAGCATTAAAAATAGAAATAACAGCATCAAAAGTTCCTAACTGCACAGTCTTAATATCTTCTTTATGAAAAGGAATAGGCAAATCAACTGCTTTCTTTTTAGCAATAGCAAGCATGTTCTCACTTAAATCAGAAGCAGTAACTTTATACCCTCTTTTAGCTAAACCAATAGCTTGAGCACCAGTACCACAAGTAACATCCAAAACTGAAGAAACATTCCTTTTTTTGAAAAGAACATCTAAAAAATCATTAATTTTTTCATAATTATTAGAAGCATTAAGTTCTAAAACATCATAGAATGAAGCTATGGTTTCGTAATCATATTGTTTGAGAGTCATTGTTTTAACAAACTACTACTAGACTGAATTTTTTCACCTAATCCATCAACTAACTCCACACCATACTCTTCACAAATTTTAGCCTCAGGAATATCCCCAATATGCCTATCACCACCATTAGCAAAACACAACTTCTTCCCCTTCTGTTGTTCTAATAACACTTGCAAAGTTGCACATTGCGAACCATCTTTGTCCAAACTCACTAAAGCCTTATCAACAACCTTTAAAGCTTCAATAATAATCAATCTTTCCTCTTCCTTCATAAAAGGTTTACTACCCTTAATCTTCACTTGCGCATCACTATTCACAATAACCAATAATTGTTCACCCAAAGCTTTAGCTTTCGTTAAGAATTCAACATGCCCTTTATGCAAAGGATTAAAATAGCCACTAGTTATAACCAAATCATAAGCTTTCATAATTTTAAAGAAGGAGGAGGGTTATTTAAAGGTTATCAAAAAAAATAGAAGAATTTATATATTTTTAAACATAAGCTCTTAGTATGGCAAGAGAAGAACGTATTCCTGTAGGATTCCTAATTTTTGGTCTTCTAGTATTTGTTTTTATAGTAGCCTTAGCAATGTGGGGCCTACCTCAATATAAAGTCTATAAACTAGAATTAGAAGGTAAAGCACAATTAAAACAAGCAGAATGGAATCGACAAATTGCCATCAAAGAAGCAGAAGCAGAAAAAGCATCAGCATCACTAAAAAAAGACGCAGACATTATTCGAGCAGAAGGAGTAGCTGAAGCAAATAGAATTATTGCAACATCTTTAACCTCTGAATACATTAAATGGAGATGGGTTGAAGGACTACACGATGGATCAAGCGAAGTAATTTATGTACCAACAGAAGCAAACTTACCAATTCTAGAAGCAATTAGAAAAAATGTTTAATTCTTTACAGAAATTTTAAAAAAGTAAAAGAGAAACCTTTTTAAAGCATATTCTGGAGTATATAGATTTATTAGTGGAATACAAAAACATGATAAAAGCCACTCTTGATCTAAAAAAATTCTTGGAAGAAGATGAAGCCTTAGATAGAGTCATTGCTTTACGCACACAATTATTTAATTTTGCAAGAAGATATGAATATCTTAATAGAGCTGATACAGAGGATGCATTCCAAGAAACCTGCACAAAAATTTCTGACAAAGCAAAATATGGACGCAAAAGTATTCTAACTAAAACAAGTGACCACTACATCCATACAGTATTTCGTCATGAATGCGATAAAATACATCGGTGGAAAAAAAGTAGAAGAGAAATACTACAAGACACACAACAAATGAGCGAAGCATTATTGAGAAGCCCAAAAGAAAACCCACTTGAAAGAATGTTAACAGAAGAAGAAAAACAATTATGCAGAACAGCACATATTACTTATTTACAAGTACTTAGTGGAGCAATGCAAAAACTCAAAGAAAAAAAACCAAGAACATGGCAAGCAATAACACTCTACGAAATAAAAGGAAAAAGTTACAAAGCCATTGCAAACCAACTAAACATTAAATTAGCAAACTTAAAAATGGAAATTTATAGAGGAAGAAAAAAAATAGAAGAATATATACTAAATTGTTTTAACCCCAAAACAAAAGAAAAATAAACAGTTATTCTCAAGCATATATGTTTTTTAAGGCTCCTACTATCTATTCTACCAATATACACACCTTTATAAAGCGAAAAAAGGGAACACGAACATGACAATAACCTTTACAACGCTTTTGAAGGATGAAAGTCTCAAAAAAGCACTCAAAGACATGCGCATAGTAGAGCCAACACCCATACAAGAAAAGGCACTACCACTCCTAGAAGGAAATCATGATGTCATCTGCCAAGCAAGCACAGGATCAGGAAAAACACTAGCATTTGCCATTCCACTAGCAGAAAAGATCAATATCCAAGAAAGCATACAAGCAATAGTCCTAGTACCAACAAGAGAATTATGCGAACAAGTAACAGAAGAGTTCAGAAAAGTAGTGAAATACAAACAAATCAACATACTAGAAGTCTACGGAGGAGTATCCATAGAAAACCAAATAAGAAAATTACCAAAAGCACATGTGATAGTAGCAACACCAGGAAGAGCTTGTGATTTGTTAAACAGAAGAGTATTAAGATTAGACAGAGTAAAAACACTAGTATTAGATGAAGCAGACAGAATGCTAGACATGGGATTCATAAAAGACGTGGAAATACTCATCAGAGCAACACCAAACAAAAGACAAACCTTAATGTTTAGTGCAACACTACCAAAAGGCATACAACACATAACCAGAAGACACATGAAAGACCCAAAAGTCTTGAAAACAAAAGAACAAGTAGACAAAAACTTATTAAAACAATACTATTATGATGTACCAATAAGAGACAGATTCCATTTGTTAGTACACTTATTACAAAAAGAAAAAGCTCCTTATGCAATAGTCTTTTGCGGAACAAGAAGAGCAGTAGACTTGATCACTTATAATTTAAACCAAAACGGCATAGACGCAAGAGCAATACACGGAGGGTTAACGCAAGCAAAAAGAAAACAAGTCATGGACTCATTTCATGGAAAAAAAGCACACATCCTAGTAGCAAGCGACATAGCAGCAAGAGGACTAGACATAAAATTACTCACCCATGTCTACAACTTTGACGTACCAAAAACACCAGAAGAATACACACACAGAATAGGAAGAACAGCAAGAGCAGGAGAAGAAGGAATAGCAATAACTTTAGTATCAGAAAAAGATTATGATAATTTTAGAAGAGTCCTGCAAGATAGAACATTAAAAATAGAGAAGTTACAAACACCAAGCGTTCCAATAACCAAATTCACCCCAAGAGTTCAAAGTTTTAATGAAAGACCAAGAAGATTTCAAGGAAGAAGTCAAGGACCAAGAAGATTTGGCAATAGAGGACAAGGAAATAGAAGTCAAGGCGGCAGATATGTACCAAGACAAAGAAGCAGAAGACGATAGCAAAACCTTTAAAAACCCACTAAAAAGCAAAACAACCACAAAATGGCAATAAATCAGCATAAATCCAAAAGAAAAGCAACAGGTGGCAGATATCAATCTGGCTACAAAAAAAAGTTAAGAACAGTAGGAAGATTAGCAACACTAACAAAACTCGGAAAAGGAAAAACAAAAACTTTGAGAACAGCAGGAGGAGGGAAGAAAACAATACTCCTAAACACACAAACAGCAAACTTATTTGGTCCAAAAACAAAAAAATACACCAAAGCAAAAATAGAAAGCCTAATAGAAAACCCAGCAAACAGACACTTCGCAAGAAGAAGTATCATGACAAAAGGAACAATCATAAAAACAGACAAAGGACAAGCAAAAATAACCTCAAGACCAGGACAAGAAGGAACCATCAACGCTATATTATTAAAATAGAGGCTTATTAGCCACAAACCTTAAATATACACAAAAATAAAAATACAAATCATTCCAAGGGGGACAAAAATACCATGACAGAAAGTGACAGACCATTAGATGCATTAAATGCAGCAAGAAATAAAAGAGTAATAGTAGAATTAAAAAATAACAGACAATACATAGGGAAACTAAAATCATTTGATATACATATAAACACAGTCTTAGATGAAGCAGAAGAAAGAGAAAATGGAGAATTAAAAAGAAAAGTAGGCACAGTCTTTATCAGAGGAGATGCAATATTACTAATATCACCAGAATAAAAAATTCTTAGAAACAATGACCAAAGGAACAGCATCAAAAGGACAAAAGAAAAATAAAGGAAGAGTCCATATAAGATGCAGAAGATGCGGAAAGACAGCGTATCATAAAATTCAAAGTATCTGTAGTTCTTGTAGTTATGGGAAAACAACAAAACTAAGAAGATACAACTGGGATAAAAAAACAGTAACAAAAAAAAGAAAAATAACTCGAAGAATAGCAAAGAAAAAATGACATCAACACAAGAAGAAAGATTTGATATGAAAGAAGCTGATGCATTAGCTAGATTAGTTACCAAAGCAACTAGAGTTATAGATCGCAAATTAGCTGCAGCAGAAGCAGAAAAATTGATAGAAGAATTTACTCCTTATGCGAGATTACCACACGTTCAAGAACTCTTACTACCATTAAAAGAACTACACAGAACATCACAACTATACAAACCAGAACCAATGAGAGAACTAGATCCAGCATGTATAATACGTGTAATTACAGAAGTACCATTAACTGAAAGATATCGTAGATTCTAATTATACTCTAAACTAACTAAAAAACAGTTTAACAACCTTTATTAATTCTCAAAAAGACTAAAAAACATAGTGAAACCATTATTTGTTAAAGGGAAAAGAGGACAATTAACAGCAATAATCCTCATAGGACTAGTCATCTTCATACTAGCAACACTCTTAATTTATTTCAGATTTTTCTACCAACAAGGAGCTCTAAAAATAGGAGCAAAAGAACTAGCAGTACCAACACAACTCAAACCACTAGATGCAATTCTAGAAAAATGCGCAACAACAACACTAGAAGAAGGACTAATACTAATAGGGCTACAAGGAGGGTATGTAACACCACCAAAACTATCACTAAAAACAAAACACTCAAAAATAGCATACTGGTACTACAACGGAAAAAAACACATACCAACAAAAAAAACAATAGAAAAACAACTCAACAACTACTTAGACTTCAACATGCAATTCTGTTTTAATAAAAAACAATTCCCACAATTCCAAATAACAACAAAAGAACCAACAGCAAAAACAACAATAAACAAAGAACAAGTAACAACAACAATAACATACTCAATAACAGCAACAAAAGAAAAAGCAAAGTATGAATTAAATAAAAAATACAAAACAAAAATAAACATACCACTAGGAAACATACATGCAACAACAAAAAACATAATAGAAAATGAAATAAAAAAACCAGGATCAATAGACATGAGCCACTTATTAGATTTAGATTATGATGTAGCAATACTACCAAAAGACGACAACCACATAGTATACAGCATAACAGACACAAAAAACAAACTGAAAGGGAAAGAATACACATTCATACTAGCATACTTTGCAAAATGAAAAAAATAACAACCATAATACTAGTGCTGCTCTTAAACATAGGACTAGTACAAGCAACACTAGAAGGATCTGCTTTTGGCTTTGCAAAAGACATGTCTTTAGGCTATCTTAGCTCACAAAACCCAGCACTAGGAAAAACAATAAGCTTCGCACTAAACCCACAAAGCGCAGCAACAGGAGAAGTAATAGGATTCATAGGCCAATATGACTCTGGACTAGCAAAAGCCATCAATGTTGGCATGAATCCAGGATCAGCAGTCAAAGGAGAAGTCATGAAACAAGTATACATGCAACTCGACCCAGAAGAACAAGAAATACTCAGCAACATAGAAAAATACAAACCATACGTAGAACAAGCATTTACAGAAAACCCAAAAGCACCAAAAGAAGAAACAAAAGGAAGAATAGAAATTGATGATAATAAAAACACTATACTAAAAGATGGAGAAGGAAATGTTTTCGCAATTGTTCCAAAAGGATATGAAGCAATAGAAAACGAAAAAGGATTTATCATTGAAAACAAAAAAGCAAAAGAAGGCGCTGTACTTAAAATTAAAAGTTATGAAATTACTGCAGGAAGAGGAGCAAAAGTAACATTTTCAGAAAGCAAAACAGGCTCAACCCTTCAACTAAAAGGAAAAGGCAATGTCGATGTTGGAGGAACACAACTAACCAATATAGCTGACGCAGAAATAGAACTCGACAAAAATGAAGAAATTGCAAGAGCAGTATTTACTACAACAACAGCAGAAGAATACAAATTTATTTACCAAGAAGAACACTTTACCTTCAAAAGCAAAAAAGGTAGTTTGATAGATTTTGATCCACGTGCAAAAGAAGTATACGCTGAAGATATCGGACAAATTGTCTACAAAGAACAAGACATACAAGCAGAAGAACTACACATAAAATTAGACGAAAGAGGATTTAAAGAAATAAAATTAAGTGGAGGAGGAACTTACTATAGCCAAAATAACCAACTCACCTACTCCTCTGAAGAAGGATTTCGAATCTACTTAGATGGCAGAGACATCACCCAAGAAACACACGCCCTTGCTATCTTACAAGGACCCCAAGGAACACAAGTAAACGCAAAAGGAAAAGTAAAAATCGTTGACGAAAAAGATGCACTCACTTACGAAGGAAAAAGCTTCAAAACATTAACAAAGTTTCGAACCTGGGACAACGTCTTCGACATACAAAACGGCGATGCTCTTATAGACAACAATAAACACTACGTACTATTTGAAGAAGGAAAAATCCAATTAAGGAACCGCAATCTAGCAGAAGAAACTACAGGAACACCATTCTCTTTTAAGTACACAGAAAAAAAAGGAAAAAATCCTTACTACGCACAATTTAATCCAATTGACAGAAAACTAACAGTCTCTTCCATAAAAAAAGGCAAGGTGCAGAAAGTCGTGTTAACTTCCTTAGAAGAAATGGAAGAAAGAATTGCAAAGCAACAACAAACTACACAAGAACAGACGAAAGAAATTGATTTAGAAGACGAAGTGTTTACTTTAGATGACCAAATTAAAGAAAAAAGAACACGAGGAGAAGATGTTCGTGCACTAATTAAAGAACGTGATGCACTTAGCATAAAAATTATTGAACAAAGCATAATGGAAGAAGCTGCATCAGGAATGTATAAATCAGACATGGAAAGATATCAAGAAGAAATTGCATCTTTTGAAGCACTATTAGACATCCACGAAGACATGAATCCTGAAATGAAAGGATTAGTAAAAGCTCGTCTCGGTGAATTATACACAGT
>DAVM01000015.1 GCA_002505585.1 Candidatus Woesearchaeota archaeon UBA489
TTAATTCTTTTAACTTTTGTGAGTATTAACAATCAACAAACGCCATCAGGAGAATTTTCTTTAGAAACTTATGCAGAAACCTTAATTCTTTCTTGCGACTCATCAATACCTGACTTAGTAGATGAACTTGCTAGAACAACAAATTGTAAAGGTGGAAAAGAAATTGCACTTAATCAACCATTTAATGCAGGTGGTTTTATTTATACAGTAGAATTCCAATCTTGCACTCCAGAACAAAAAACAGAATTTAACACACTCTATCAACAATTCTGTTAAATATACTCTAAACTATATATTCAAAACAATTCTTATATCTCACCTACTCTCCTTATCTTTATAAAAACTTTAAGCTATATTACTTCTTGTGCCGATAAAAAAGCATAATGAAAAAAATGCGATAAGCAAAACAAGGCGGTGAAAGAAATGGTAAGCAACTTACCCATAAAAAAATACAGAGCTGGTTCTATAGAAGGAGTAATTTGGAGCAATAAAAGAAAATTAGACACAGGAGGAGAAGTAGAATTTAAAACAGCAACACTCAGAAGAAGCTGGAAAGATAAAGATCAAAACATTTGGAGAGAAGAAAAAATAAATGTAAGAAGAACAGACTTAGCAAAAATAGCAGTTATATTACAACAATTACAACAGGATATGTATTTAAATGCAACAGAACAAGAAGGAGGAAACAATGAATAAACAAACAACAAAACAAGAAGAGGTAGCTCTACCAGAAGATGTAATTATGCAAGAAAAGACAACAAAAAAAGAAGTGGTAGAAGTGAAGGAAGAGAAAAAAGAACAAACATTAGAAGACTTACCTGGAGTAGGTGCAGCAACAGCAGAAAAATTAAGAGAAGCAGGATATGATACCTTAATGAGTATAGCAGTAGCAAGTGCTGGAGAGTTGTTTGAAATAGCAGCAGTAGGAGAAAGTGCAGCAAAAAGAATAATTGCAGTAGCAAGAAGCAAATTAGACATGGGATTCGAAAGCGGACTAGATGTCTTAAAGAAAAGAGAACAAGTTATGAGACTAACAACAGGATGTAAACCCTTTGATGACATGCTAGCAGGAGGCTTTGAAACAGGAAGCATAAGTGAATGTTTCGGAGAATTTGGATCAAGCAAAAGTCAAATAGCGCATGTGTTAGCAGTCAGAACACAATTTCCAAAAGAACAAGGCGGTGCAAATGGCACAGTAATCTTCATAGATGGAGAAAGTACTTTTAGGCCAGAAAGAATAAAACAAATGGCAGAAGGAATGGGAGTAGATGGAGATGAAGCATTAAAACATATAAAAGTAGCAAGAGCTTTTAATTCAGATCATCAAATGTTGATAGCAGAAAAAACAGAGGATATAATAAAAGAACACTTAGCAACAGACAAACCAGTGAGATTAATAGTAGTAGACTCATTAACAGCACACTTTAGAGCAGACTTTAGTGGAAGAGGACAACTAGCAGACAGACAACAAAAATTGAACAAACACATGCATGTGTTGATGAAGTTAGCAAGTCAATATAATATTTGTGTGTATGTAACAAACCAAGTCATGGCAAAACCAGACACCTTCTTCGGAGATCCAACTGCAGCAATAGGCGGAAATATAGTAGGGCATAATTCTCAAGTAAGAATTTATTTGAGGAAAGGGAAAAAAGGAACAAGAGTCGGAAAACTAATAGACAGTCCTTATTTACCAGATGCAGAATGCGGATTTAGGGTAACAAACAAAGGAATAGAAGAAGTTTAAATACTTCTTTATTTTATTTTGAAAAGCGCCCCCACGAGGATTTGAACCCCGATTTTGACCTTTTTACTTAAAAACCGCAAGGTCATGTGCTATCCAGATTACACCATGGGAGCAGATTACAAGTGCAGTAGGAAAGCTTTATAAACGTTTGTTGAGCAAATTCACCTATGGAAGAAAAACAAGTTAAATGTAATAGCTGCAATAGCGTTTTAACCAACCAAAAAGGAAGTACAATCTTTTCTTGCCCAAATTGTGATAAACATCAAATAGCAAGATGTAATCATTGCAGAAAAATATCCTCAAAATATACTTGTCCATCATGTGAATTTACAGGACCAAATTAAAATGGCACAAATACTTCTAACCTTCAAAATAATGCCAGAAAGTGTTGATGTATCCTTAGACGCCTTAGAAACAAAAACTAAAGAGAAGATAATAGCCTTTGGTGGAGATGTTTTAAAAATAGAAAAAGAACCAATAGCATTTGGTTTAGTAGCCTTAAAAATAATCTTTTCAATGGATGAAGCAAAAGGATCAACAGATAATTTAGAAGAAGATTTAAAGAAAGAAGAAGACATAATGAATGTAGAAGTAGTAGATGTTAGAAGAGCATTTGGTTAAAAAATGAGTGATAATCCATTAACAGAAGAACAGGTAAAACAATTAAATGAAATAGCATCGTTACCACAAGAACAACAACAAGAAAAACTCCCAGCATTCCTAAAAACCTTATCTCCAGAACAACTAGAATTCTTAAAAAAACAACAAGGACAAGGAGGATGCCCTTTTTGTTTAATAGTAGAAGGAAAATTACAAAGTAAAACTATTTACCAAGATGATAAAGTACTGGCAGTCCTAGACATTAGACCAGCAACAGCAGGACATGTCTTAGTTTTACCAAAAAAACATTGTTCAGTCATGGGACAAATGAATGATGAAGAAGTAGCACATATTTTTATGATAGCAAACAAACTAGCAAGCTTACTTTTTGAAACACTACAAGCAGAAGGAACAAATATCTTTGTAGCAAATGGTCAAACAGCAGGACAAACAGTAGATCATGTATTAGTACATGTAATTCCAAGGTTTAAAGATGATGGATTACAACTTACTTGGACAGGACAAGAAGTAGAAGACGCGAAACTAGAAGATTTGAAAAATAAATTATCTGGAAAAATAGGAGTAAAAGAACAAGTAGTAGAAGAAGCTCCTGTAATAGAAGAAAAAGAAGAAAAAGCAGAAGAAAGATTTCCAGATTTCTAAAATAACACAATAATTCCGCCATTCCATAAAGATAAGAGAATTCCTAATAAGAAAGTAGGAGTGAAAGGAATGCCATCTTTAACTAATACACTTTTTACTTTAGCTTTAATTAATTTTTTAATATCTGCACTTTCAATACCAATATTTTTAGGCTTGTAAATAACTTTATTCTTTACAACAACATTTCCTTCAACCCAATCACCCTCAGTTAACTTAGAAGGAGAGAGTTGCTTTAATAAACAAGCATTTTCAACAGCCTTAATGAAAGTCCACAAATAAGGATAAATAAGTAATAATAAAGCAACAATCATAGAACTTAACCTTAACATCATAGTTTGAAAGAAAAAAGAAACAATGAATAGAGGAATTGCAACAAAAAGAGTAATAATTCTTAGTTGAAAAATTGTTTTTTGTTTAAGTAATTTACTCATAGCTAACCTGAACTTAACTCGATCTCTCCAAGCTAACCAAACACCAAAAAGCACACCATAAACAGCACCAACTAACAAAATATTAATAACTAAAATAACTAAAAAAGGCATCTGAGATTCAGGAACAAAATAAGGACGAGTTGCAAAAATAACACCTAAACCCATAATCAACTTAGCATCACCACCCCCCCATTGTCTAGTGCGAAACATAATCATGCCAAAAACATACATCGCTAAAAAACCAAAAATAGCATAATAGAAATAAGACCAAACACCAGACAAAAGAGATTCCATTAAACGGATAGTAAAAGCAGTAATAATTAATCCATAACTAATCCAATCAGGAACTTCTCTGGTTTTTAAATCATTCCAACCAGCAATGATAGTAGCAATTAAAGCAACACTGATTAATACTCCATCTGCTACAAGAACCATAGTAAAACAACAAAAAGATACGTTTATAAATTTTGTTAAGAACAAACCCACACCATGATTACAATCATAGGAGCAGGGCCAATAGGAAACTACACAGCAAAGCTTCTAGCAAAACAAGGCCACAAAGTGAAAGTTTTTGAAGATCATAAAGAAGTAGGAAAACCCATACAATGTACAGGAATAACAACAGCTTTTTTACAAGATTTAATAAAAATCAAGAAAGAATTTATGGTGAATACCATTACCCGAACAAAAGTCTACTCACCAAATCAAGAAGCAGTAGAAATACCTCTAAAGAAAAATTTTGTAGTAGATAGAACATTATTTGATCAATCTTTAGCAGAAGAAGCAAAAAGTGAAGGGGTAGAATATGCAGTAGGACATAAATATACACATTGTGTGCAAAAAGAAAAAATAACAGCACACTTTACGAATGGAAAGAAAGTAGAGAGTGATTATTTAATTGGAGCAGATGGGCCATTAAGTGCAGTTGCGAAGAGTAATGATTTGTATGGAAAAAGGACTTTTATTATAGGACACCAAGCAAGAGTAAAAATTGATTGTGAAAAAGATTTAGTAGACTTTTTCTTAGGAGAAGGATACTTTGGATGGTTAGTACCAGAAACAGAAAAAATAGCAAGAATAGGTATTTGTAGTCTAAGTACTCCAAAAAAATACTTTGATAGTTTAATGAAGAAAAGGAAAGGAAAGATACTAGAATGGCAAAGTGGCATAATACCTTTGTATAACCCAAAATTACAGGCAGAAAAGGATAATATCTATTTGATAGGAGATGCAGCAACACAAGTAAAAGCAACAACTTTAGGTGGCATAATACCAGGAATGCTAGCAGCTCAGTCACTAGGGAAAGCAATAAGTGAAGGGAAAAGCTACCAAAAACTCTGGAAAAAAGGGATTGGGAAAGAGTTGAAAACTCATTTATTGATTCATAGTTTGATGCAGAAATTTAAGAATAAAGACTATGATAGGCTTATTCAACTTGTAAAGCAAGAAAGAGTGAAGAATGCCATAACAGAGCATGATAGGGAATTCCCTAGTAAACTGCTCTTAAAGCTGCTTTTAAGAGAACCAAGGTTTTTACAATATACTAAATTCTTATTCTGATACTACTCTATAGTTATTACAAATAGAAAGGTTTATATACTCTAATAGTAAGTAAAAAACTTATCCCGATTCATAAAAAAATAAAGGGAGGAAACTAAACAATGGCAATAGACGCAAAAGAAGTAGGCTTAGTAGGCCTTGCAGGCGGTGCAGTTTTAGGAGCTAAAGCAGCAGTTAATCATGTATTAGCAAGCGCTGGGAACCTTACAACTTACTTTTCAGAAAGATTAGGCTTAGGCCTTACAGATCTAGCTGAAGGACTTGGTGGTGGTATGATTTTAAGATCAAACTACAATGCATCAAAAGCAAACGGTAAACTCTTAAACAAGCCAACTGCAGGAACTTTATGTGGAACAGCAGCAATAGTTGCAGATGATCTTACTAAGTTTTTCACTACAGCACCTGGAACAGGTTATGATTTACCAGAATTAGCTGGTGACTTAAAGTTAGACGCTATAATTATAGGCGCAACACTTTTAGGCGGAGCATACTTAGGTATGAGAAAGCATACAACTACACCTACTCCAACACCTACACCTGGACCAACTCCAACAACACCTTAGAGTTAGTTAGGAAACAAACTTTTGTAAGTCCTAAGAAAACTTACAACCACTTTTTTTATTCATAACATTTATACCTAGTGATAGCAGCAATACCACCCAAACCTTGCAACCGTTGCCCAGCCTCATGATCAACAGCAATAATATGAATTTCACCCTGAGTGGAATCAACAACCTGCAAAATTTTCTCAACAGAAGCAAACTTATTCTCCTGACGCAAAGAATGAATCAACTCATCAGTAACCAACAAAACCTTAACAGCACCAGCAAAAGCAACCTTGCCAACCTCAGCAACACCATAAGTAGCACACCCATCCTTGCCAATCTCTTCAAACAACTCATCAACCAAAGCAATCTCCTGAATAATACGAGCATTCTTCAAAACTTTCTTTACTTCATCACGCTTTAAGACTTCATTTAAAGCATTCTTTCCTTGAGCATTACAAGTAGCCAAAGTAATTTTTTTCTTTAATTCAGGAGCAGACTTATCAATAACCTTCAGTAATTCCTCTTTCCAAAAAGCAGGAGAAGCAATAACAACATGCTCAATATTCAAACGAACAACATACTCTTGTAAAGCTTTGACAACATCATTATAAAAAGAAGAAGACTTTTTTACAGAAGGAAAACGCTTTTCTTGCACCTCACCTTCAAGCTCACTCATTAATTGGTATCCAAACCTCTTAAGCAAAGCAAAAGAAACTTCCTTACGATCAAGAACACATA
Organism: Candidatus Woesearchaeota archaeon UBA489; assembly: GCA_002505585.1. Lineage (GTDB taxonomy): Archaea > Nanobdellota > Nanobdellia > SCGC-AAA011-G17 > UBA489 > UBA489. The sequence goes on from DAVM01000015.1 coordinate 6,288, forward strand.
ATAAAACTTTAGGAAACTTTTCAACACTAGCTTCCTTCAAACGATTAAACTGATGTTTTAACCACTTCTTTTTTTCAATAGTAATAACAGCATTCTCTTCAACATTAATAGTGTGAAAAGAACCAAGTTGGACATCATCAGGACCCTCAGTAATTTTCCCAGCAACACGCAAACTATTATTATATTTATGAAACTCAACTTTATCAACAAGAACAGTAACCTTCACCCAACGCTTCACAACATTAGCCTTCCTTTCATCAGAAGAACCCAACTTCATCTTCCTTAAAGTTTTACCAGAAACATGATCACCAAGATCAATCACCTGACTAAGAAACCACAAATCATCCAAAGAAGACACACTAATAGTAACAGAACCATGCTTTCTATCATCTTTAATTATCTTCATTTTGCATAAATTTACTTGTCGTAAGATTTATAACTAATAAAAAGCTATGTTTTTGCTAGAAAAGAGGGGATAATGAAAAAAGGACAAGACACAGGTTTTACAGTTTATTGGTTAATAGCTATAATAGCACTATTTCTCTTAGGATATGTAATACTTCTACCAGAAGGAGAAAAAGAAAAACTAGTCAATGATCCAGGAGACTTAGGAAATGAAGTAGATTATGAAACTACCTATGGAACTAGAGGAACTTCTACAAGACCAAGCTTAAAACCAACACAAGAAACATTACTCTTAAGCGAAACACCAGGAAAACTTTTACCCTACGGACAAAGCCTTTTTGTCAAATCATTAGCATCAATAAACCTCTTTGCAGAAGAAAATAAAAGAGAAGAAAGAATAACAAACAGTGTATCATTAAAAAGCAACCTCTTTGCAGGAAGCGAAACAACAAAATTTACTTTTAGATTAGAAGACCCAAAATCAATAACAAAAATACAACTCCTAGGATTAATACAAGTAAATAAAGGAGAAATTATTGTAAAAGTAAATAACAAAGAAGTGTTTAAAGGAAGACTAACAACAAGTGAACTACCATTACTTATTCCAAGAGGATATTTACAAAAAACAAACACCATAAGTTTCGCAGTACCATCAGGAGCAATGGGAAAAAACACTTATCAACTAAAAGACATATCACTCTTTATAACAGGACAAAATGTACACACACAAGAATTTAGAGACTTAGTACTTTCAAGAAGCCAACTACAAGACTTAGACAACTTAGCACTCTACTACTTTGTCAACTGTTTCACCTTAAGAGAAAAAGGAACACTAAGAATTTATTTGAATGGTAATTTATTAAGTCAACAACTTATAGTTTGTGACGCAGGAGAAATAAGCCAAGACATACCACTTAGTCAGTTAATAGAAGGAAGAAATATCTTAGAATTTGTCATAGATAAAGGAAAATACATCCTAGAACAAGTAGGAATAGAAGGGAATACAGGAACAGGAAGAGTACCAACTTACTTTTTTACTTTACAAATAGCAGATGTAGCAACAAGACAACCAATAGGAGTAGACATGAAATTTTATGACACTAGAGATAGAAAAGTAGGAAGCTTACTCATAAACGGATTTGAATACTACATAGACACAAGATCAAATGGAGCATACTTTGACATAACACCTTATGTAACAGAAGGACAAAATGTACTCAAAATAATCCCAAGAACAGAATTAGATATAATAGACTTAGCAGTCTTTATTGGGTAAATAAGACATCTCTAAAAAAAGAAGGTAAATAATTTTATGGCACAAGTTCCTATTACATGTAAACTTTGCGGCAAAAAATGGATTGCACCTAATAGAGCTTTTGCGGAAGGATCGTACAAGGCACATCTAATGTCAAAACATCCAAAACCAACTAGACAAGCATCAAGATTACCACGAAGAAAAACTCCTGTAAGAATCTTTAGTGCAGCTAGAGCATCCCAAGCACAAACACAACAACAAGCACAAATACAAGGACAACGCCAACAAGTAAAAGTATCAAGATCTAGAGCACCTAAACAACTAGACCCTTACGCAAAAGGCTATGGTGAATCTCTAGGAAGACTACGAGTAGCACAACTTGCAGGAGCACATCCTTGGGGAACACCAATTTTATTTGCAATAGTTTACACATTCTTTTCCATATGGCCCTTTCCTCTACTTCCACAATTATCAATTTTATGGTATGTATGGGGCATACTCTTTTGGACAGCACTCATATATGCTTTCAGTGGACGAAAAGGATTCTTAATTTTATTAACCATATTTTTCATACTCTTTAATTATGGACTTTTCTTAAACCTTTATTCAGCAGCTGACATTTATATGGAAAACTCCGGCATATCTCTTGAAAATCCTTTTGGAGGACTTCAAGAAAAATTCTATGCATCCTATGGCTCTTTTAAAAACCCCAGAGTAACAGAAGAAATAAAGAAAAAAGGAATAGTCTTTGAAAGATTTAAAGCAGATGATCAATTCCAAGAAGGAGAACCAGCAAGTTTAACAGCAACAGTAACTATAGAAGGCTTTAAAGATTTACAAACAACACAAGTAGCATTTTTCTGTTATGAACAATCAGTAGATGGAGATGTAATAACAGAAGGAGTTATTTATGTAGACTACAGTGATAAACCACAAAATGTCTTAACCATACAACTACAAGAAGAAGAAACCAGCACTCATGAAATCTCTTGCTTATTTCCCAAAGGACTAACAACAGGAAAAGCAGGAGAAAGTTTTTTAGATGAAGGACAAATAATAGGAAACAAAAAATACACCAAAAAAAGAATAGTCATAGAAGCACAAACAAAATTTTCACAAATAACCTCACTCAAACTTTTTAATGTAGAACATGAACACTTGAAAAGAACAACATTGCCACAAGGAGAAGACATTGAACCAGAAACGCAACTACCAGGACAACGAAAACCAACACAACCACTAGGAGTCAGATTTGGAGTAATACCAAGTTGTACTTCAGGATGTGGAAGCCCCTATGCACTCTCAGTAATAACAGGAGTACAACCAATAACAGAACTAAAAAAACCAAGATTAACAGTCGAACTTCGCAAACAACCAAACATATTTGGTATCTTAGCAAAAATAGACTCTTTACAATTAACCATACCAAATGGAGTAGAATTAGTAAATGAACCACTACCTTGTGAATTTGAAGGAGGAAATGCAAATGCAAAAAAACTTGAAGATATAAATGAAAAACTTGAAAAAACAATAAAACAACAAAGAATAGACCAAGAAATAACCATACCTCTCATAAACTTTAAATGCCACTACAAAATACCAAATCCAGAACAACAAATGAGATTTAAACTATTAGAAGCAAGAGCAATCTATGATGTAATAATAAGACATAGAACAGACTTAAACCTTTACAAAGAATTAGAATTGTCAAACTCAGGAGACTCAACATAAAACAATGCAATCAAAATTCTTAATTCCAACCTTGTTTGTTAGCATGTTATTTTTTCTTAACAGTTGTGCAACTCTTCCCTCTAATCCTTTTGAAGGAAGTTTACAAAAAGAAAGAACACACACAGCAACCATAGGAGGAAAAGGACTAGTAGTAGTATTCTTACCAAGTAAACCACCATTAAATGAACTAGATATGGATTATACAGTAGGACTCCAGTTTTTGAACTATAACACTCATGATGTCCTCATAGACAATTTTATCCTAGGAAGCACACTTGATCACCCAAATTTTAACTTTCCAACATTAGATAGAGAATCAATATTAGTAGAAAAAGCACACACAAAAAAAACAGAACAAGGAACCATACAATTTGTAAAACCAGGAGAAGCAACAACCTACAATGGAGCAGGAATACAACTTCGAGATAGAACAATACATTATGGGCCATTTACTTTTGGTAACCTAGGAACAGGACTAACAACACAATTCTTTGTAGAAATGGATATGGAATACGAATCAGAATTTCCTTTCCAATTCTGTGCATTTGACTTACAAAGTAGCCTTAAGTTTCCAACAGGCTGTCCAGTGAAAGACACAATAAGCGGAGCAGCAAGATTAGGATTTGGAGTGACACAAGATCCAGTAATTATTTCAAGTATTAAAAAATCACTTTTAACAGATGATCAATCAACAACAAAAATAATTTTAGACATAACCATTCAAGATAACTCTAAACAAGAAGTAAATGATTTTGGAGTTGTACTCTTAAAAGATTTAGGAAATAATATGCAACAAAGAGTAGTCTCTTTTGACTTAGAACCATTAGGACAAGTAAACGCAGGATTTAGTTGTACAAGCCAAAACAAAATTGAAGGAACAGACACTTCACTTGACGTTAAACTAGTAAAAGGAAAATCAACAATCAGATGTAGAGGAGCAAGCGTGCTCAAAGACGAACGTTTAGATTACCCATACCAAATTTCTCTTCGTTATCCCTATTATCAAAAAATAAAAACACCACCAATAAAGATTCTCCCAACACCATACCTCTCATAACTTTCTAGAAAAACAAAGAGTTACCTTTAAATATAAGAAAACACTGTAAACACCTTATGAAAAGAGGTATTATATTCATTCTCCTAACAGTAGTCTTTCTTACATCTTGTGAAGGTCTCAATCCAAACAAAGGTAGGACAGATACAGGAGGAGCATTTATAGGAGGGACACAAGGTATACAAGTAGCCTTTGCAGAAGATGAACCTCCAAAAAAAGTATTAGATAACAATCAACAAGAATTCTTTGTAACCTTACTCTTAAAAAATCAAGGAGAATTTACAGTACCAGTAGGAGGATTAATAGCATCCTTAAGTGGAGTATCAAAAAAATCCTTTGGATTAACAACATTAAACATAAAAAACACTTTCCCAATAGCAGGAGCACAAAAAGACATAGGTGGCTCAACACCAGGAGGAGAAGAACTACTAGAATTTGGTGAAGCAAAATACACCAATGATATACCAGCAGATTTCCAAACAAACCTCAGAGCAGACATATGCTATGATTACCAAACAAAAGCAATAGCAAACTTATGCTTGAAGAAAGACGTATTAAGAAAAGACATAGATGATGTCTGTGCAGTAAAAGTAGCAAACTTAAAAGCACAAAACTCCGGAGGCCCATTCCAAGTAATAAGTATGAGACAAGACACAGTAGGAAAAAATAGAATAAAACTAAACTTTAAAGTAAAAAACATAGGCAACGGAGCAATCTACGAACCAAAAACTTTCACAAATATTTGCGCAGGACAAGAATCAAATAAAGACAGAGTACAAATAACCTTAACCTCGCCAGAAAACAACTTCAAATTAGAATGTAGTCAATTTGGAGGAAAGAACGAAGGAATAATCAGATTAGTCAATGGAGAAAAAGATATCACTTGCTCCATAGATACAACAAGTTTACAAGAAGTAACCTTCCAAGACTTACTTATAGTAGAAATGGATTACATGTATAGAAATGCTGTTGTAACACAATTAACAGTAGAAAACGCAGTATAATTGTGGCATTTTATAGGGGTGGCTAAATGTTCTTAATGACATCTATTGGTATTTTAATAATACTCTTACTTTTTTCAGCATTCTTTTCAGGCATAGAAATAGCACTAATGTCTTTAGACTTAGTTAAAGTAAATGTATTAGTTAAACAAAAAAAGAAAGGAGCAGAAGCACTCTATAGAATAAAAAGAAAACCTCATCACCTTTTAATTACCATACTTATAGGTAACAACCTAGTTAATATTGGAGCAGCATCATTAGCAACAGTAGTTTTTACAGACCTCTTCGGATCAGCAGGAATAGGTGTGGCAACAGGAACAATGACACTACTGATTTTAATTTTTGGAGAAATAACGCCAAAAACCTTTGCTATACAAAATGCTAAAAGAGTTTCTTTAATTGTAGCAAGACCAATAGAAATTTTAATCACCTTCTTAAAACCAATAGTACTTTTTCTAGATCTCATCTCAAATTTAATGTCTAAATTATTAGGCTCAAAAAAAGAAAAACACCTCTCTGAAGAAGAAATAAGAACAATAGTAAGCATGGGAAGAGAAGAAGGAATCTTGAGCAAAGAAGCAGAAAGCATGATGCACAAAATCTTAGTGTTTGAAGGAACAACAGTAGCAGAAATCATGACACCAAAAAGAGAAATACATATGTTAGATGGAAATAAAACAATAAAACAAATCCTTCCCTCTTTAATCAAAACACATTACACTCGCTACCCAGTTTATCAAAAGAACAAAAATAACGTTATAGGGATCTTAGACATAGAATCACTCTTGAAATATGTGAAAGAACAAAAACTTCGCATAAAAATAAAAAAACTAGTGAGAAAAGTTCCTTATATTTCAGCAATAAAACATGTGGATAGTCTTTTAATAGAATTAGAAGGAAAACACGTTCCTATGGCAATAGTTTTAGGAGAGACAGGAAGAGTACTTGGTTTAGTAACACTTGAAGATATCTTAGAAGAAATAGTAGGAGATATTTTTGAAAGAAGCAAACAAAAACACCTCTGTTTGAGAAGACTAAGCAAAAAAACACTAAAAGCAGATTCACATGTAACACTAGAAGAAATTAACGCAGTCCTACACTTAGGAATACCCTTCAAACACTTTGAAACCTTAGCAGGATTTATTGAAAAGAGATTGAAAGGAAAACCAAGAAAAGGAAGAAAAATTCAATTAAAAAACGTACAAATAGAAATTACTAAATTAAGCAATGATAAGATTACAACACTAAAAATCACCAAACAATAATTGTTCTCTTCCTCTAACTATATCCTTATAAACTTCTAAGAATTTTTTTTCTAGTATGCAACTTATTGGGGACTTTCACATACATGGACGATATGCACAAGCATGCAGTAAAAAAACAACCATAGAAGACTTAGAAAGAACTGCAAGAATTAAAGGAATGCATGTCTTAGGAACAGGAGATGCACAACACCCAAAATGGTATGAAGAAATAACTTCTAAACTAACAGAAGATGATAATGGCATATTATGGACTAAAACAAAATTTCCCTTTATCTGGCAAACAGAAATAAGCTTAATTTATACACAAGGAGGAAAAGGGAGAAGAATACACCATGTAGTTTTATTTCCTAATAAATTAGTAGTAGACCAATTTATAGAAGCACTATTGAAAAGAGGAAGAATAGACTATGATGGAAGACCAATCTTTGGCATGAGTAGTATAGAATTTATAGACATGTTAAGAGACATAAGTCATGACATAGAAGTAATACCTGCACACGTATGGACAAGCTGGTTTGCAATCTTTGGAAGCAAATCAGGATTTGACTCAGTAGAAGAATGTTTTCAAGAAAGAGCAAAACATATACATGCATTGGAAACAGGCATGAGTTCAGACCCAGCAATGAACTGGAGAATATCTGGATTAGATAAATACAATTTAGTAAGTTTTTCAGACCCACACTCTTCATATCCATGGAGATTAGGAAGAGAAGCAACAAGATTTGAAGTTAAGGAATTAACTTATAAAAACATTTTACAAGTAATTAGAGCTGGTGATGGATTAAAAGGGACAATAGAAACACCACCAGAATATGGAAAATATCATTATGATGGGCATAGAAGTTGTGGAGTAGTAATGAAACCTGCAGATTCAAAGAAAGCGAATAAACAATGTCCAAAATGTCAAAAAGAAATGACTATAGGAGTAGAATATAGAGTAGAAGAATTAGCAGATAGAGCAGTAGGGTATAAACCAAAAAATGCAAACCCTTACCATTCCTTGATTCCCTTAACAGAATTAATCTCAAAAGTCTATGGCATAAAAACACTCTCTTCGAAGAAAATTAATGAAACCTATTATCGATTGATTAAACAATTCCAAACAGAATACTCTATACTGTTAGAAGCACCAGCAGAAGCACTACAAAAAGTAATTCCAAAGCAATTAGCTGATTTGATAGTGCAGAATAGAACTGCTAGTTTAACTATAAAACCAGGCTATGATGGTGTGTATGGAGAAGTAGGGTTAAGTGAAGAGAAAGAGCAACCAGAAGGCCAAACACTACATAAATTCTTTTGAAGTATACCCAAAGCTTTATATATCAGTTATTATTCTCGAGTAGTGAATAAAATGGTAAGTACTCTCTCAAGATCAATCATTCTAAGCGTATTAGCAATAGCATTCCTTTTCATAGCAGGAACAACAGCAGAAGCAAGCTACTACACAGACAGATATGGTGGAAGAGACACTGGAGGCTATTTTTCCTTCCCAACATACTCAGGAAACTTTGAACAAATACAAAATAAGAATAGCTTAGATGTAAATCAATTCAACACACAAAACACATTCTATGACAGAAATCTAGTATTTGGAGAAAATGTCAGAAATAGAAATTTAGGAGCAAACTTCCAATTTAACCAAGATATTTTAAATTTAAACCAAGATGGTAGAAGTACACAAAGTAATTTTGATACAGGAAGCATAAGTTATTCATTAGGAGATGGTAATCAACCAACCTATAGAAGAGAACTAACAGGAAACTTTAGAGGAAAAAGAAACGATTTCACAATCACAGAAACAATATTTGGCGGGGAACAAATAAATTATAATAGAGACTTTGATACTAGAAACACAAATACAATAGGATTTAACAACAACAGATTTACAAACAACATCAATGCAAACACAGCATTAACAGACAACACATTAACAAGAAATACAGACTTAACACAAAAAGATAAGAATACAGTTAAGAATAGATATAGTTTAAAACAAAGCGACTTTGGTAGTGGCTTTAGAATACTATTTAATTAATTCTAACCAATATAATCAGTACTTAATTTACCAGTAGTTTCAGCACCAGTATTCAAAGCAATAGACTTTTTAATCTTTTTAACATTCATTAACTCTTTTTCAACAGTATCCATTTCATCATTCAAAACATTAACCTTTAATTTAAGCTTTAATTCCTTATTTAACACACGTAAAAGCTCTTTAGCACCACGAACACCCAAATAATTAGGATGACCAAAAGTCTCAGCCAACAAAGCAGCAGAAGGAATCTTTCTTTTACCAGCTAAACCAGGCAATAAACCAGAAACACCAATAATAGGTCCAACAAAATTTTGCGTATTCTTCTGCAAACCATGATTTTGATACTTAGAAACAATCTTTTTAGAATTACCAGTACAATGTACTTTAGGCTTAGAAGGAATCTTAGGAAGAGCAATACCACCAAGAGTAACAATCTCTTGCAACTTATCTTTCTGGAAAGTATCTAAAAGATTATTACAAAACTCATAACAAGAAACCTCACTCATAGGCTGAACATCACCAGCCAACATCAATAAAGTCTTACCATTCACTTGCTTTCCATAAATATCAATAGAAGGCAACTCAACAATGTTTTGCTCATTTACAAAAACACAATGAGGTAAATCATTAGAAGTTAACTCAAACATTTTTTCAGCTTTAAGAGAATCAATCAAAAAATCAACAGCAATCTTGCCAACATTTCCAATACCAGGAAGACCTTCAATAAGAACAGGATTCTTTACTTTAGTTTTAGAAATTTTTTTAATCTGCCAAGTCATCTTTTATTGTAGTAGCTCCATACCTTATAAACATTACGCAATCTCTTGTTGCTCCTTAGCTATTCTTCTATAATTACCCCATTTATCTTCAACACTATACTTAGCAGGCTTAGGAGAAACACACTTCCCCTTACAAGAAACACAACTATCTTTTAATCCATAAGCACTACAAGAAGTACATTTTAAAATTTCAACTTTCATTTTTGCACAACCTCACCTTCACCACCATCTTTCTTTAGAGTAGAAATTAAAGTATCTAAAACTTCACCCAACTCTTTTTCAGCAGTCTTAAAATCACCAGCTTTAAGAGAAACATCATACTTAGGAGCACCAACATACCCAATAGTAAAATCATACTTTTTAGTCTTAGCAAAAGCTAAAGCCTTATTGATAGCACTTTTGATAACCTCAATACCAGTAGGAGACTTACACTTTAAAACAATCTTTTGAGCAACCTTAACTTCAGGAGGCTTCATACGAATAGCAATTAATTCAGTGAGAGTCTTAGCAGTAGCTTTATCAACACCAATCTTAGTTAAGACTTGATCACCCTCTAGAAGCACTTCTTCAAAACAATTGAACAAAGAACCAAATTCCTCAACAACTTTAAAACCAAACAATTTGTAAACATCTTCCAAAGACTTTTTTAATTGATGGGCCAAAACTTCAAGAACCTTTTCAGCCTTTTGCTCATTTTTAATCTCTTGATTCTTAGCAATCTGAGAAGATTTAGTAGCACGTCTTAAAGACAAATCAATACTCCCACGCTCAGGATTAACACGAAGAACCTTACACAAAATTTTCTTATTTTCTTTAACATAATCACGAATAGAACGAATACGACCAGGAGAAATCTCAGAAATATGAACAATACCTTCCTTATTTTGGAATTCATCTAGAATAACAAACACAGTAGTAGGAAGAATCTTTTTAACAATACAAACAACAATTTCTCCATCCGAAGGAAAACCCTTCTTCTTGTAGAACATGGTTATAATACCTCTAAAATTCTAGCACGAATCTTGCCCTTACCACCAGTAGGATCAGCAAGCACTTTACTACAAACTAAACACTCAACAAGAGAAGCAGGCTTACCAAAAATAATCTGTTCGTTCTTACATTTTTGACAACGAACTTTTACAAACTTACTCTTAGGTTCAGTAGGATTCATCTTAGAAAACAACCCCAAAACTACGTTTATAAACTTATCTGTAAGGTTCTCCTTGCCTTTAGAAGAGTATTCGGAAGGTTTATATAGGAAAAGTGCTCTAGTTCAAGCTAATGAGTCGGGTGAAGATAGTTAACGGGAAAAGAAAAGATTTGATGGCAAAGTTAACAGATTATTTAACAGTAGCTTTAGCAACATTAACAGGATTTATCATCTTAATTTCTTACAACAACCCAAGCGTAACAGGATACTCAGTCTTTAGTAACACCTACGGAGCTGCATCACCATTCATTATAATCTTATTGTTAGCAGTAATCATATTCTTATATGTAAGACTAAATAAACGTTAATTCTTAGAAGAAAACCTTTAAATACTAAAAACCTAGTTTAAAAGTAGACATGGCAGACGGTGATAAGACATATAGTAAAAAAGAGAATGCTAGGCGAAAGTCAAGAGGACTTCAAAGAGGGGAAGGTCCAGGTAGCGGTGTAGTAAATATTCTTGGTGGATTTTTTCGAATGCTTGATGATGTAGCTTACACAGTAGGAGATGCATTTAGAGGAATTGGAAAAGTTTCAAAAGGAGTTGGAAGCGTAGCAAAAGGAGCAGGCTACTTAGCACAAGGAACCGGAGATGTAGTAAGAGGATCAAGCGGATTAGTTAGAAGAATTACTGACAGAGCAGCAACAAAAGCAGAAGGAGAATCAGTATACTTATCAAAAAAAGAACTTCATGATTTAATGGAATTAGAACCAACAGAACAAGCAGCAAAATTAAGAAAATATATGAGAAAAGGAAAAGGAGTACAAATTCCTGTAGGATTAATGCAAGATTCATTAGATCACCTTGTTGCAAGAGATTATACTTTAGGACATGGAGACCCAGAAGTTGAAAGAAGACTAAGAAAAGTAGCAGCAGTATTATTCTTATTCACAGCAATAGTCTTTTTTGACAAAACAAGCATAACAGGCTATGCAGTATCAACATCAACAGGAACATCACTAAGTGGTTATTATTCATTACTAGGCTTTGCAGCATTAGGCATGGCAGTACTTTACTTTGCTTACAAAGGAAAAAGAAAACGCTAAACTAATTCTAATTTTTTAGCACGTAAACCCTTAGCTTGCACACTCATCTTATTACAAGCACCACATTTATATCTCAAATCTTGCTTTTTAGAAGTTTTAGCACCAGTACGTTTAAAAGAAGAAATAGCGCCCTTAGAAGTCTTACCTTTATTACCATAACCACTCTCAATACCACGCTTAGTACGACGAGCAATAGAACCCTTCTTTAAAGTACCACGATCACGCTTCTTAGCAATACTAACAGTATGCTCAGAATGCTTCTTACACTTATTACAATATTTTTTTGATTTTTTAGGAAGTTTCACTTTTTATCTCTTCAGCACGCTTTTTTTTAATCAACACATTCGCAGTTTTTTTCGGCAACACCGAAGTGTCCTCTTCTTCAAAAGGACCATAAATGTTCAAATCATTAGCTACAAACTGCGGAACAGGATGTAGCAATCGAACAACTTTCAGTTCACTTGCTTTCTCAGAATCCTCTTCAGTCCTTTTTATGTCTTTTGGTTTACTCTCAGGAACAGAAGGAACTTTCTTTTCAATAACAGACTCTAAAACACTACCTCTGAACCTATTTAATACTTCTAAGATTTCTAGAAATAATTTTCTTTCTTCAGGCAAAAGAACAGGAGGAATATCACGCTCTTTAATACGAGAAGAAAAAAGAGCTAATTGCATAATCTTATTTTCTCTCTTTTCATACAATTCTTTAACAATCTTTTTAACGTTAACTAATTGCTTTTCAGTCTTTTCAATCTCACCAGCAAAAATAGAATCCTTACTTTTTTGAGCATCAATAATAGCAGATTTTTCTTCTAAATATTTAATGATGCTTCTGAAGAAATTTTCATCAACCTTTTGCAATTCTTGACTATACTTTTCTTTCCTTAAAAGATCATACAATTTCTCATAAGTCATAATACTCTCAATAGCCATAAGCTACCATTTTAGCCGACAAGCTACTTAAACATTATTGTTATTCAAACTATACTCTTATAAATTATAACACTTGAAAAGGAAATATGCAAATTAAAGCACAACCAGAAGACTTTGTAGTCAAAGAAAATAAAGTTATAGTGAAGAGTAAAGATGGAGACTATAGTTATTGGCTATTGAAAAAGAGGAATTTAACTACAACTGAAGCAGTGAAGAAATTAGCAGAAAGACTACATATTTCAAAGAAACATATAGGGTATGCTGGGAATAAAGACAAAAAAGCAATAACAGAACAACACATATCACTTACTAAAGTTACTAGAGAAAAAGTTGAAAAGCTTGCAATTGAAGACATAGAACTAATTTATGTGACACAAGCAAAAGAAAGAATAACCATAGGAGATTTAGCAAGCAATTCCTTTGTAATAGTGGTTAGAAATCTAGTAGAAAAAAAATTAAAAATATTACAACTCAAAAACTACTTTGGTGAACAAAGATTTGGTAAAGGTAAAAATAATCAAGAAGTAGGGAAAAAGTTAGTACAAGGAAATTTTAAAGAAGTGTGTAAATTATTAAGACTAGAAGTACAAGAAAATGATTTTGCAGGAGCATTAAGAAAATTAGATCTGAGAAATTTAAGGTTTTATGTGCATAGTTATCAATCAGACTTATGGAATAGAGTAGTTAGAGAATTAAAAGAATTACCAGAAAAAGTTCCAATAGTAGGATACTTAACAGAATTAGAAGGAGAAGTAAAAGAAAAATATGAAAAGTTGTTGGAAGAAGATGGAGTGAATCAACAAGACTTTTTAATAAAATCACTACCAGAACTAGCAAGTGAAGGAACAGAAAGAAAAGTGCAAGTAGAAGTGAAAGATTTTACAGCAAAATGGGAAGAAGATGAACTTCATAAAATGAGAAAAAAAGTAACTTTAACCTTTACTTTACCACCAGGAGCCTATGCTACAATGGTAGTAAAACAGCTTTTTGAGGAACCTTTATAAATTGCTTATTCTAATCTAATTCTAACAATGTTCAAATTTTTAAAAGAAAAACTCAAAGGCGCACTAACAAAAATTAGTAAAGATGTAGAGGAAGAAATTCCAGATGAAGTAGTTGAAACACCAAAAGAAGAAAAGCAAGAAGTAAAGAAAAAACCAGCACCAAAAAAGAAACCAAAGAAAGAAAAAAAAGAACCAGAAATAAAAGAAGAAGTAGAAGAGAAAGAAGAAAAACAAGAAGAAAAGAAAGGATTTCTTTCAAAGATTTTTAAGAAAAAAGAAGAAGAACAACCTGAAGAAGTAGAAGAAGAGAAAAAAGGATTCTTTGCAAAACTAAAAGAAAAAGTAGTAACAAAAAAAATAAGCACAGAAAAATTTGACAAACTCTTTTGGGAATTAGAGCTAGCACTACTAGAAAACAATGTAGCAGTAGAAGTAGTAGAAAAAATAAAAACAGACTTGAAAGAAGACTTAGTAGACAAACCAATAAACAGAGCAGAAGTCTCAACAATATTGCACAAAAGCTTAAAGAAAAGTGTTGAAGCACTATTAAAAACACCAACAGAAGATTTAGTAGAAGAAATAAAAAAGAAAAAAGAAAAACCCTATGTAATAGCCTTCATAGGAGTTAATGGGTCAGGAAAGACAACAACAATAGCAAGAATGACACACTTATTACAACAAAAAAAGTTAACTTGTGTTCTAGTAGCAGCAGATACCTTTAGAGCAGGAGCAAAAGAACAACTGAAAGAATGGGCAACAAAATTGAAAGTAAACGTAATAGCACATGACTATGGAGCAGACCCAGCAGCAGTCTGTTATGATGGCATAGAATATGGAAAAAAACAAAAAGCAGATGTAGTGTTAATAGATACTGCAGGAAGACAACACAGCAATGTGAATTTAATCAAACAAATGGAAAAAATAATGAGAATAGCAAAACCAGACAAAAAAATCTTTGTAGGAGAAAGCATAACAGGCAATGATGTAGTAACACAAGCAAAAGCATTTGATCAATCAGTAGGTATAGATGGCATAATCTTAACCAAAGCAGATGTAGACGAAAAAGGTGGAGCAACCATATCAGTATCTTATGTAACAGGAAAACCAATACTCTATATAGGAACAGGGCAAGAATTGGGAGATTTAGAGCCTTTTGACCCAGAAAAAATCATTACTACCTTAGGACTATAAACCAAAACTTTATAAACAGCTATTTTTCTACAAACAATCCAATGTATCAATTAAAAACGTCATTTCAAAGTAAACTAATTCTAGAGCAAACTATCTAAAGGAAACTAAAACACTATGCCAAACTCCCTTAAAACAGATAGACAAGCATACTATTTAGAAAGAAAAGATATTACCAGCCCACATGCTCACCTATTGGCTTATCAAACAAACCATACTTTAGCAATAAATAGTGTCTCAGCATATCATCACTTACAATCACAAAAAGAGTCTAAACCGAATTCACTAGGGAGAGACATTCTCTATGAAGGCAAGTTAGCAGCTAGTAGAGCATCCATAGACGCTTGGCTTATGGGAGAAGTATTAGCGAGTAAAGGAAAAGAACCAAAAATTTTTACTGGACGACTCTTTGAAGAAATAGCTTTCTTGAATGAAGAGCTAGATAAAGCACAACAAAGACTTAGTGCGTAGACCTCCTTTAATTCTAGAAAGATTTTTATATCAAACCAACTATTACTTTTCAATAATGGTAAAAAAAATTTCTTTCTTTCTCCTTGGAACACTTTTTGTACTCTTAGTTATTAGTGCATGCACACCAATCTACTGTAGCACACCAGACATTCTACATAAAGGAAAATGCTGTCCAGACAAAGACAAAGATGGAAAATGTGATGAAGGAAAAATGATTGAAGAAAAAACTTATGTTCCAGAAACAAAACAAAAAATCAAAATAGAAGAAAAAACACCCCAAAAACCAAAACCAAAAACAAAAGATGGAGTAATAAGAAAAGTACTTCCAACTGATGACCCATTCATAGGAAATCCAGAAGCAGAAACACTATTCATTGAATTCGCAGACTACACAAACACAAACACACAAAGATTTCACAAAGAAATATTACCCAAACTCTTAGAAAATTATGGAGACTACATAAAATATACTTTTAGAAACTATCCAAGCCAAACAAACAAACAATCACTTCAAGCAGCAGAAGCAAGTGAATGTGCAAAAGAACAAAACAAATTTTGGGATTACCACGAACTTTTAATAGAAAATCCTTATAGTTTAACTGAATCTGCACTACATGACTATGCAAAACAAGCAAAATTAGATAAAGAACAATTTGCCGTATGCCTCTCACAACAAAGATACAAAGAAGAAATACTAGAAAACAGAAAAGAAGGGCTAAGATCAGGAGTCATTATAACACCAACATTCTTTTTAGACAACCAAAGAATAGCAGGATTTAAGACCTACACAACATTCGAAAAAGTATTTGAAGAAGTACTTTATGAACAACTCAAACAAATAAGAGGAACCAAACTTTCAGCAAAATCCATAGGAAAAACCTACTTAATCCTAGAAGGAGAAGCAGCACTCGACCCAACAGTTACTATAAGCCCTTATTCAAATAAAATAGACTTCTTAGACGCAACATTTACTTTCACAGCAGAAGATCTTACAAAAGAAGATAGTGCTACCTCACAAGACAAAGCAACACTTGAAGTAACATACACACTCAAAAGACCACAACAATTTACAAAAGACACTTATAGGATTGTATTAAAAGAACTCATAACAGAAGGAGTAGACCACACCTTTTATGGAGGAATAGGAACAAATGTCCTAATCAATGGAAATACAAACATAGGCACACCATACTTACCCTCATCAACAGCATACGTAACACTCTGGGGAAAATCAGACCTTTACAAAAATGATATTTTACTAGCAGAAGATACTTTCACTCACTTTATGATAACCCTAAATATACGAGATGAAAATCATAAACTCCTAAAACGCTCAAAGAGCACAGGCGTACAAGCATACCTTTTACTCTCAGGAAAATATGGAGGAGAACACTTACAAGGAACTGAACAAGGATTTATTTATTTATATTGGAATAAACTAGATTTTAGACAGTAAAAAACCACTACCACCTCATAGAAAACTTTTATATACTCCATAACATTACTAACAACCTATGAAAAAAGCAGGGAAAAGACAAAATACCACAGTTCACAACTATCCATTACATCATCATCGCCATACACATAAACTTCTCTATATCATAACCATATTATTAGCAATAATCATACTAGCAATAGTACTAAACAACCAATCAATCAATAAAGTACCAACAAAAAACTTAGAAACACAAGCAACACTAACAATTGACTCAGCAACTTGTGAATGGGATGAAACACAATACAAAATTTGTGAATCTATCTCATGGAATGCAGAAGCAGGATCTTATGTGAAACCCTATATACCAGGAGGAGAACTATTAGATGAAGTCCAAAAACAATATAGTAAACAATTCAATTACTGTCAACATGTCGGAACAGAAAGTGGCTACAGAATAGTACGAGCAATGCTCTATGACAAACAAGGACTCTTAAAAGATATGGGAAAAGGAGTTTCTTGTGAAGCTAAAAAAATAACAACACAAAAAACAAACACAAAAAGAACTTATAACTATAAAGATTCCTTGCAATTTATTGCAACACTTGATTCAACTAACATAAGAAACACAGATCCATGGTATGCTAAACTAAACAAAAAACCAAACCAAAAAATTACAGTATCAAGAAGATCTTACGCACAAGGATACTATATAGAAACATTTCCAGATTCAGTACAATCCTGCACAATTACAGGAACATGGGTTACAGACAATGACCATTTAGGAAGACAAAGACGCTATTGTCATGAAGCAAAAGGAACCTTTGTTGGTTATGCAGATGCAGAAAATCAATACGTTACTAATGACCCAACATACTTTCCTTGGGAAGGAGAAAGTAAACCAAAAGTAAACCCCTTACCTAAAGACTATCCAAATTATGCCTTTTATATGAACACTTGTAACACTAATTATTACACAGAACAAAAATATTATTTCAGAGGAACAATTGAAGGATTTGGAACAAAAGAACTCACATTTAATTGGGAATACTTTGACGATGAAACAAGACCACAAGTTTCCATAACAATAAACCTTGATTGTACTTTAATTAAGTCCTAAACATGACAAAACCTTTATAAGTACATAAATAAGCATACAAACCACTTAAAGGGAAAAGAAAACAATGAAACAAAATTTAACCTTAATGTTAACATTCTTACTTCTTTTAGTAGGATTCTTTGCATCAACAACATACACAGGAGCATTCTTAAGAGAAAGTATAACTTCAAGACATATTGGAGGTATAGAAAACCCAGACATTTATCGTGCTAAAGCAGGAGGACAATTAACAAAATTTCCTTCTTTTGGAATAGCATCAGAATCTAGGAAAAGAGATATTATGAACACTCCTGGATTTTGGGATGGTAGACTTAAACCAGATGTAGGCTTTTGTAGAGATTTAGAACTTAAATTTGCTACATTACAAAAATATAGTGTTAGAGTATTTATTAAAAACAGATTTAATAAACCACAAGCAACTTTTCCAACAAGTATGGACATAAATCAAGATGGAGTCTTAACCTACGCAGATGTACTTGGATGCAGAGCTAGTCTTGGAAGGAATCAAGATTCAGAAAGAGAAAACCAAGTACAACGATGGGACTGTTTACAAGAAGGAGATTCAACATGTAAACTTAATAGAGTACATTATTGTATGCCAGACCCAGAAAGTGGCTTTTTAAATTGGGTAAGACAAGACCTTCCAAAAGATGTAGACTTAGCCTATACAAATTGTCTCCCTCCACGAGATGATTTGCCAGCACGCTATAGTGGCACTAAACCAATACTTCCATTTTACAAATAACTTCTTTTTTACTATTCATGATTTCCATTAAAAAAGCACAAACTAATTTAGAATACTTTTTTCTTACACTACTCCTACTAGCATTTCTTTTACCTTTTGTTTACAATGCATTACAAGCAGCACACAAAAGTCACCAAATACTTAGTGCTGACAACGTACTCAATGATGTAGAAAGCGCAACAGGAAGTGTTTATGAACTAGGACCAGGAAACCAAAAAACAGTCTACGTAAAAGTTCCCAATGGTATAACAGGATCAGTAGTAAAAGGAAATATTCTTTCAATAGATGTAGCAAGCAAACAACCAGTAGCTTTAGTAAAACAAACAACACCAAAAATTGTAGGAACATTACCTTATGAAAAAGGATCTTACCATATCAAAGTAAAATCCATAAAAAATGATCTTGTTAGAATAGGAGAAGGACTAGAACTCTTTGCAATAACCCCGAACTGTGCGAGTACAACAGGAATGCCACAAACAATAGAACTCCTAGGAGACGAATTTAAAACTACAAGCACACTCTTGAAAGACGGAATTCCTTATGCAACAAATCAATATACTATAATAGACCTAGCAACATTACAATTCACAGCACTACAATCAGAACTTCCACCAAAAACAAACTTTGAACCATACCTCTTAAGTGTACAAAATGGAGCAGAAGTAACAGAAACAAAAAAACTTTATGTTTATCCAACACAAAACCTTTGTGGAACATTAAATCCTACACTATTAATAGAATCAAGAGACAATAGTCATACATCAATAGAAGACTTAACAGATCAACTCTCAGAAGACGATGGACACTATTATACTCTACCAACAAATGAACTCTTACATTTAGAATTAACAAACACACAAAAACAAGGAGACTATACATTAATAGCAATAAGATGTCATGCAACAGGAACACTTAATCTCCTCAGAGAAGGAACAACAACCATAGTAGGAACAGCAAGCTGTACAGCAAACACTTGGGAAACAATCAAACTATACATCACAACACCAGGACCAGCAAGTAAAACATGGGATATACAAATAACAACAAAAGCAGATATAGACTACTTAAGCGGATGGACCATTTAACTTAAAACTAAACATTTAAATATTTGAAGAGATAAAACATCATTTAGGGGCTTATATTGAGTATTAAAACACCAATCAAAAAGATATTGAACTATTTTTCTAACAGAGTTTATATTAATTGGATGGGAAAACTAAGAATAAAGCTCTAAAACAGCTTATATTAGCCTTAAAAAGCTTTATAAACTCCTTTTAAGTACTTTAAACCATGCTAGACAACTTAGGAACCTCATTAAAGAATACACTGAAGAAGATAGCAAATGCAGTATTTGTTAATGAGAGATTGATAGAAGAGCTAATAAAAGACATACAAAGAGCACTCTTACAAGCAGATGTTAATGTACAATTAGTCTTTGACCTGAGCAAACTCATAAGAGAAAGAGCACTCAACGAAAAACCACCACAAGGAGTAAGTCAAAGAGAACACCTAGTAACCATAGTCTACGAAGAACTCATAAAATTCTTCGGAGAAGAAAAAAAAGGAATAGAACTAACAAAGAAGAAGCCGTTTAAAATAATGATGGTAGGACTCTTTGGAAACGGAAAAACAACAACAACAGGAAAGTTAGCAAAATATTATACACAAAGAGGAAAAAAAGTAGCTTTAGTAGGATTAGATGTGCATAGACCAGCAGCAGCAAAACAACTACAACAACTAGCAAACACACTAAAAATACCAGCATATGTAGAACCAAAAGAAAAAAATGCGTTAAAAATATGGAAGAAGCACGAAAAAGAATTCAAACAATACGATTTACTGATAATAGACACAGCAGGAAGAGACGCACTAAGTGAAGACTTAATAGAAGAAATAGAAACCATACATCAAGCAGTAAAAGCAGATGAAAATTTGTTAGTCATAAGTGCAGACATAGGACAAGCAGCAATGACACAAGCAGAACAATTCCACAAAAGTTGCGGCATAACAGGAGTAATAGTAACAAAATTAGATGGAACAGCAAAAGGAGGAGGAAGCATAAGTGCTTGTGCAGCAACAAAAGCACCAATCAAATTTATAGGAGTAGGAGAAAAATTAGAAGACTTAGAAGCATTTAATCCAACAGGATTTGTAGGAAGATTATTAGGAATGGGAGATATAGAAGCACTCTTAGAAAAAGCAAAAGCATCACTAGATGTTGGAAAAGCAGAAGATTTGAGTAAACGAATGCTCAAAGGAGACTTTAATTTTATAGACTTATATGAACAACTCCAAAGCATGAACAAAATGGGACCATTGAATAAAATAATGGACATGATACCAGGATTTGGAAAAATGAACATACCAAAAGACATGCTAAATGTGCAAGAAGATAAATTAAAAGTATGGAAATTCATCATGGATAGTTGTACAAAAAAAGAACTAGAAGACCCAGAATTATTAACAAGAACAAGGATTGAGAGAATAGCAAAAGGAGCAGGAGTACAAGTGAAAGATGTGAGAGAGTTATTAAAACAATACAGACAAAGCAAAAAAATGATGAAAATGATGAAAGGGAAAAATCCTGAAAAATTGATGCAAAAAATGGGCAAAATGAAGATGAAATGATATTGATTTAGCCTATATATTAACCTTCTACAAAACTTATAAACAACATAACTTACTAACCTATAAAGAGGTGTAACTATGTTAGTTATGTGTGAAAACTGCGGACAACACTATAGAATGTACCAAGAAAAAGAAATCTTACACAGTGATTATTACTGCGAAAGATGTAGGAGTGAATAATGAAACTAATAGCACAAGGAGCAGAAGCAAAACTCTTTCTAAAAAATAAAGTAATACATAAAGAAAGAATAAAGAAAAATTATAGAATAAAAGAAATAGATAATGCACTAAGAAAACAAAGAACAAGAAAAGAAGCAAAACTATTAGAAAAATGTGCAGGAATAGTGCCAAAATTATTAGAAGTAAATGACAAAACAATGACTATACAAATGGAATACTTAGAAGGAGATTTGTTGAAAGAAGTAGTAGAAAAAATGGGGAAAAAAGAAGCTGAAGAAGTATTAAAACACTTAGGGAAGCACATAGCGATTATCCATGAAAAAAATATAGTGCATGGAGATTTAACGACAACAAATGTGATAGTGAAAAAAGGAAAGCCATACTTGATAGATTTTGGATTGGGATTTGTAACAAACAAAATAGAACACAAAGCAGTAGATTTGCATTTATTGAAACAAGCACTAGAAAGCAAACATCACTTAATTCACAAAAAAGCGTTTACATGGATTATGGAAGGCTACAAGAGTTATAAAAAATATAAAGAAGTGTTGAAACAATTACAGAAAGTCGAAAGTAGAGGAAGATATAAAGGGAAAAAAGCTTAACAAAACGTTTAAAAACTAGCTTTTGTTGTCCACTTACAATAGCCCCGTAGTGTAGCGGTCTATCACGGCTCCCTTTGGAGGCGTCAACGGCAGAAATGCATGAGGAAAACTCTACATTGTCGACTTCGAATCTGCCCGGGGCTACTTTCCACAATCTTTATAAACCCACTTTCAAACACAAAGAAATGTGAGAGATGAGCAGGTTGAAAAACTCGCTTATACTGGAACAAAAATAGTTCTAGAAGCTCTCTAATCTAAACAAAAATGGCACGAATGTACTCAAAAAAGAAAGGACAAAGTGGAAGCACAAGACCACTAAAAAGAGTCAAACCTAGCTGGGTAAACCAAGATACTAAAACAGTAGAACAATTAATAGTGAAGTTAGCGAAAACAGGAAAAACACCAGCACACATTGGGTTGCTTTTAAGAGACTCCTACAATGTCCCAGACGTAAAAGCAATAACTAAAAAAAGTATAACCTTAATCCTTAAAGAGAATAATTTACAACAAAAATTACCAGAAGACTTGAGAGCACTAATCAAAAGAGATGTACAAATAATGAAACACAGAGAAACACACAAACAAGACAAAACAGCAAAAAGAGGACTCCAATTAACAGAAAGCAAAATAGGAAGATTAGTGAAATACTACAAAAAAAACGGACAACTCTCAAAAGACTGGGCATACGACAAAACAAAAGCAAAAACATTCATAGATTAAAATCACAACTTATTTAACAAAGGGGGATTATAGTTTTTAACTATGAGTTTTCTTAAAAGCATCCAAGAAGCAGCAAAACACTTTAAAGAACTTCCAAGCACTCAACCCATTAGGATAATTTCTAACAAAGATACAGATGGCATAACAGCAGCAGCAATCTTAATAGCAGCACTACAAAAAGAACAAAAACCAAACGTAGTAACATTAATCAAACAACTAACAGAAGACTACCTAGATACATTAAAACAAGAACAATACACCACCTACTTCTTCATAGACATGGGAGCAAGCTACTTAGATATTATCTCAAAAAAACTACCAGAAAAAAACATTTTTGTTTTAGATCACCATTACCCAGACACTTTTGTAGCAACAGGAACAAAAATAATGCATTTAAACCCTCACTTACATGATATAGATGGAACAAAAAACATCTCAGCATCAGGAGTAACTTACTTCTTCGCAAAAGCACTAAATGAAAAAAATACAAAACTAGCACACTTAGCAATAATAGGATCTATAGGAGACATGCAAGAAGACATAGGATTCACAGGATTTAATGCAGATATTTTACAAGATGCAGAAAAAGCAAAAACCATAACAGTAACAAAAGGACTAAGGCTATTTGGCATACACACAAAACCTTTATATAAATTCTTAATGAACACAACCAACCCCTACATACCAACAGTCACAGGAAACGAAAAAGGATCACTACACTTCTTACAAAACATAGGCATAAACCCAAAAATAGGAAGCAAATTCAAATGGGCATCAGAACTACCAGAAAAAGACTTAGAAAATTTATATAATGCGATAATGGCAAAACAACCCTATCATCAAAAAGAACCACTGCCAAAAGGACCACTCTACTTTCTACCACAAGAAAAACACACATCACCAACCTACGACGCAGCAGAATACTCCACACTCATCAACGCATGCGGAAAAATGGGACAACCAACACTAGGCATAGGAGTTTGTTTAGGAGATGAAAAATTAAAAGAAAAAGCACTCTTATTATTACAACAGTATCACAACGAAATTATAACTTGCATGAGCTGGTACCATAAGAACAAAGGAACAGAACATATCAAAGAAACAGAAAATTATATAATCATAAATGCAGAAAATTCAATAAGAGACGGACTCATAGGAACCTTAGTATCCATGATCTCAAAAAGCCACCTATATCCAGAAGGAACAGTATTGATAGGACTAGCAACAATGCTAAGTGATGAAATTAAAGTGAGCATGAGAATATGTGGATTTAAAGAAACAACAATGGACTTAAGAAAAATAGTGAAGTTAGCACTCAAAAAAACAAGAGGTCAAGGAGGAGGCCATAGACTAGCAGCAGGGGCCATACTACCAGCAGGGAAAGGGAAAGAGTTTGTAGAAACATGTACAATGTTATTAGAGAAAGCACTGATAGAAGAGACCGTATAAGTTAGACGAAACCTTTATTAAGCCTATTTTCGAGAATCAAACTACACAATGGCAATATCACCATCAGATAAGAAAAAGAAGAAAAAATACTGGTATCCTATAGTAGCACCAAAACAATTCCAAAATACTAAACTAGGAGAAACAAGGGCCTACACTGCAGAAGAACTAGTAGGAAAAGTAATCAAATCAAACTTAATGACCTTAACAAACGACCCAAAAAAACAATCCATAACACTTAGTTTTAGAGTTCAAGAAATCTCCAACAATACAGGAGTAACTACCTTAATTAACTACTCTATCAATAACGCACACATAAAAAGACTAGTCAGAAAAGCAAGCAAAAAACTAGAAGGCTCATTTGTTGTAAAAACAAAAGACAACTTAACTTACAGAATAAAACCCATAATCCTAACAAGATACAAAGCAAACAATTCTATACTAACAGCACTAAGAAAAAAAACAGAAGAACTGATAACACAATATATAGCAGGATTGAACAGCGAAGACGTCTATGCACAAATCATTACACACAAACTACAAATGGAAACAAAAAATACACTAAAAAAGATTTATCCTATTTCTATCTGCGAAATCAAAGCATTTACTTTAATCCCAGAAAAAGCTAAAATAGCCTAAATAAATTAAAAAGCTTTTTTTCTCTAACATAAACTATATAAACAAAGAATGTAGAGTAAAGACTATAGAGGTGCCACTATATGCAAGACAGAAGGATCATCATTGCAACAACATTAATCTTACTAGTATCATTTCTTTCTTATAATCCAACAGTAGTAGGACAATACTCCAATACAGAAATACTTAGAGAAGAAACCATCTTACCTGCAAGATATGATGTGACCAGAGACGGAATAATTGATAGAACAGATATAAACGCAGTGAAAAAAGTATTAGAAGGATGGGAAAGCCATTATGACCATACAGATATTAACTTAGATGGAATAACAGACCAAAAAGACTTAGACGTCCTAGAAGAATATCTAGCAAATTAATTCTTCCAGATGTAAATGAATAAGGTGAAGCCACCACAATGTACTTCTCTTTTTTCAACAAGACTTAAATTTTTAGAAAGACACTCATTAAGATTAGATCTATTAGAAACCAAACCAACCTTCCCTTTAACAACTTTTTCTGCAAGCTCTAAAAAATTAACAACTTTTTGCATACCATTCTTATCCCACTTACCACAAATAAATGTAGTAACAACCTTATCAACCTCACCTTCTTTAAAAGAATTAAAAAATTCATCACTCTCTTGACACTTAGGCTCAACAGAAACCTTAGCCATTTTACAATTAATTAAAGCATTCCTCACATTATTCTCTAAAGAATCAGCAACAACAATATTTTTTCCACCAATCAAAGCAGCCTCAACAGCAAAAATAGCATCCTTACAAAAAGGATTAATCAACAACTCAGAAGGCTTGTAATTAACTAATTGCAGAACAGCAAAAGCCAAACAAGCATCAATACTACGATTATTTCTCTTAACACGATATTCGCGCCTACATAAATTCTCTTTAATGAGAAAACCCATAAAACAATCATTATCAAAGATATCCACATAGAAAATTTTCTCAGGACTCTTTAAATCAACCTTCCAACCCTTATTGAATAGCAATTCACCAATAACACGTTCAACATCAACACTTTTGAACAAATGAGAACCAGAACGAACACACTTAACTTTAAAAGAACCATCACAAGTTTTAGAGATCTTATCCACAGCTTTAACAATATCATTTAAACTTTCAAATTTGCACTGTACTACTAATTCAAGAATAGTATTAGCACTTTTACTCTCTTTAAGCTCAGAAAAAAGAACTCTACCTTTAGCAACAACAGTACCTTTAACTTCAGTAGCACAAACATCCTCAATTCCAGGAAGAGTAATAGCAAGATATTCCATTTAAGCCATCTCAGCAAGATAAATATTATTTTTAGCTTCAGTAATTTTTATATTTACAGCATCACCAATATTCTTATGACAATCCTTGATAGTAATACACCTATTCTTAGCAGCAGCAATCATTTGCTCTTCAATCCAACCAGGAGCAACAATCTTAGCATGTACTCTTTCTCCTTCTTTAAACACCAAAGGAAGATTTTGAGCACGAGAAGTGTCTAGATCTTGAGCCTTGTACACTAATTGTGTATCAAATTCTTTTTCCCATTCTTT
>DAVM01000006.1 GCA_002505585.1 Candidatus Woesearchaeota archaeon UBA489
TGTTGGTCCCATGTCTGTTTCTTCGTAGTCTATTGTTAATGCTGGTATTTCTATTAGTTGTAATTTTATTCCTTTGTAGTCCATTACTCCTATTTCTGGTTTTTTTGTTGTAAACTCATATTCTGCTATTTTTACTCTTGCTCCTGTTAGTTCTTGTAATAAGGTACTTTTCCCTGTGTTTGTTGTTCCTACTAAGACTATTTGTGCTGCTCCTTCTCTTTTGATGCTTAACGAGTGTCCTGTTTTTTTGTTTTGTTTTTCTTTTTGCTGCTTCTCTTTTAGTCTTGCTATTCTTTCTTTTATTTGTTTTAGTAGTCTCTCTGCTCCTTTGTGTTTGGGAGCTAATTGCAGCATTTTTTTTAATGCTGTTAATTTTTCAAGATTAGTTTGTGCAGCATAATATTCTTCTTCTGCTTTTTGGTAGAATGGGGTTACATTTGTTGGCATAATCTACTTAGAATTTTTGTGGTATAAAATAGTTTCTAATATCTTCCACGTGTGTCATAGCCTGTATTGCCATGTTGCCTGTATGCACCTAAGTCTTTCTTGTTAAATGATACTGGTTGTTTTCCTATTGGTCCACGTCTGTCTCTTCCTGCCATAAAATGGAGTACTGCAAAGATTAAAAGTGCTAAGACTATTATTCCTAGTACTATGGTTACCCATGGTGCTTTTTTGCCTGTTACTTTTGGTGTTGTTATGACTTTGTCTCCATCTTTTTGTTTTGGTTCTGTTTTTTGGGCTGCTTGTAATCCTATTAATTTAAAAGTTGTGTCTGCTTTTTTACTGAATATTTTGTGGAATTCTATGGATACATCATCTTTCCCATCTGCATCTATATCTACAGTTTTTGTTTCTTCACCTTTAATGACTAAATCAAAGGATTTATCTATTGTGTATGTTACGCTTTCTTTGCTAAGTTCTTTTACTGTGAAACTATGTTCTTTTTCATAGACTGTAAAGATTGCTGTTGCTGTTTTTGCAACTAATCTACTAATGCCACTTTCAGTTAAGGGACCTATTGCACTACTTGATCCTGCACCTATTATTACTGTTGCTACTGGTGATTTAAAGTCTTCATTTAAATAAGGACTCCCTCCTGTTGGCGGTTTTGTAACTACTTCAAAAGTATAGTTTGTTGTTGAATTAATATTTCCAGCTTTGTCTGTTGTTGAACAAAGGACTAAATAGTCTCCTAAGTTTTTGGTTCTTTTAAAAGTTACATCAAAATCTTCACTAACTGTTTGATCTCTTGTTGATTTTTCAAGATGTTCTACTTGTGTATCTATTGGAGTTTTTATAGACATGTTTGTATCATTATAACCTATTGTAGCATCTGTTCTTGTACATCTTAAAATAACTGAGTCACTAAAGAAGACTTTTGTTTTAGTTTTTTTAGTTGCTGGATCTAAGACATCCAACTTAGTTGTAGGATTAGTTTGATCTATTACTATGAAAGTGTTTACTGTGCTTCCCACTAATACTGTGTCATTGTATGCTGAAGCGTTTAATTGATAAGTTGATCCATCAGCTAAACCAGTAATATTCCAAGGGAAGGAATATGTGTGATTACCCGCATTGGAAGTTAAGTTAGTTGCATTACCACCATTAATCATATCAGTATCATTACCAGATAAAGAATCATAACTAATTAAAATCCAATCAGCAGAAGGACCTGTTCTATAAGAGAAATTAACCATAGTAATATTCAAATCACCACCATCAATCTCTACACTAGCATTAATAGTAAGATTACCACCATCAACAGTTGCTCCTGTTACTGCTGCATTTTGAACACTTTTAGATAAAGGAAAATGTATAGTAACTGTTGCTGCTGTAGCAAAGCCTATGCTTAAAAGAAATATAATCCAAAGCCCAAGAACAGTAAATGTTTGTTTGTTCGTAATAGGCAACCTCTTTTCCCTATCTATCATAATGTTTTATTACTCCTCTTTTATTTATAAACCTTTTGGATGGTCTGTATGCAAGAATTTATAAACAAACAACACAAAAAAAGTTTTACTTGCGGGAATGCCGGAGCGGTCAAACGGGGTGGCCTCAAGAGCCACTAGCTTAGTGCTTACCTAGGTTCGAATCCTAGTTCCCGCATACACAAAAAAAATGATAGAATACATCTTAGCATTTATTGCATTGGTTACTATCTATGATCATATTAATTTTTTCTTAATTAAACGTCGTGTTAAAGGTCGTGTTAAAATTCAGAAAGGTTGTGAACCTATTTTTTTGCGTGGAAAAAAGAAGTGTGGTGTGCTTTTACTTCATGGTTTTTCTAGTTCTCCTGGTGAACTAAAAAGTTTGGCTAAGTTTTTACATAGTAAAAGTTTTACTGTTCATGCCCCTCTTCTTCCAGGTCATGGTACTACTCCTGCTATGCTTGCTATGACTAAATGGCAACAATGGGTTTCTGCTACTGAAGAAGCTGTTGATAGGTTACTCGATGATTGTAGTGAAGTTTGGATTGTTGGTAATTCTATGGGTGGTAATCTTGCTTTAATTACTGCTAATCATAGAAAGAAAGTAAAGGGTGTTATTACTGTGAGTACTCCTCTTGTATTTAATACTAAGCAAAATCTTGTTAGATTAGTATTGCCTTTAATGAAGCGTATTAAGTTTTTTCAGAAAAAGAAGTATAGTAAGCGTTTTGTTAAGCGTTTTGGTAAGACTAAGCGTGATGATTCCTATAATATGATTCCTCTTCGTGGTTTAGTGCATTTAATTCGTGTTGTTAAAGAGTCTAAAAAGACTGTACTTTTTATTAAAAAACCTTTAATGGTTTGTCAGGCTAATCCTGATGATATTATGGATATTTCTAGTGCTGAATTTATTTATCATACTACTCCATCTAAGAAAAAAAAGTTGTTGTGGGTTCCTAATTCTATTCATTTAGTTTTACTTGATCCTTTGCATAAAAAGAAAGTTTATAAACGCATTGAGGGTTTTATTGAAGATGGGAGATAAAGTTGTTTTTGATTCTAAAGGAAATCTTTTTTTGTGGAAGTCTGGTGATTTGCATACTAATTGGGGTGTTCTAAAAGAAAAAGATAAGAAAGATGGTGTTGTTACAACACATTTGGGTAATGAGCTTGTTTGTTTGCCTGCTTCTTTTGTTGATAAATTAGAAAAGATTACTCGTGGTCCTGCTGTTATGACTAAGAAAGACATTGGTATTATTCTTTCCAACGTTCCTTTAACTAAGAAGTCTAAGGTTGTTGATGCTGGTTCTGGTTGTGGTGTTTTGGCTGCTTTTTTAGCTAACATCTCTGATAATGTTACTTCTTATGAAAATCACAAAAAGCATGCTTCTATTGCTGCTAAAAATTGGAAGTTATTAGGTGTTAAAGTTAAAGCTAAGACTAGTGACATTTATTCTGGTATCTCTGAAAAGAATCTTGATGTAATCACTTTAGACTTACAATTTCCTGAAAAAGTGTTAATGCATGCCCATAAAAGTTTGAAAAAGGGTGGCTTTTTAGTTACTTTTCTTCCTAATATTGGGCAAGTAAGTAAAGTCATTGACGAAGCTAGAAAAGACTTCTTTCATGTAAAAACTGTTGAAGTTATTGAGCGTGAATGGATTGTTGAAGGATTACGATTAAGACCACAGAACACAGGTTTATTGCATACTGGTTTTATTAGTATTTTTAGGAAGCTTTAATTTAAAATGAAAGACGAATACAAATCTTTAGCAAAATCTTATGATTCTCAACTTAAGGATAAACTAACTAAAGCTATGTATACTGAATGGAGAAAAGAAGCTGAATCAGTAATTAAAGAACAGAAAATAAAAGTAAAGACTTTAATTGATTTAGGTTGTGGTACTGGCATAACTACGATTCCTTGGCTTAAGAAAAAGTATAAAGTAATTGGTGTTGAACTATCTAAGCTCATGCTTAAGGAAGCAAAAAAGAAGTCTTCTAAAGTAAAATGGATACAGCAAGATATTATTAAATTAAACATAAAAGAAAAAGCAGATATTGTTACTTGTCATTTTGATGTCCTTAACCATATCTTAAAGAAAACAGATTTACAAAAGGTATTCCACAACGTTCACAAGATATTAAATAATAAAGGATTATTTATTTTTGATATGATGTCTCCAGAGTCTTTTCTATGGCTTAAAAAAAGGAATATAAAAAGCAAGATTTCTGAAAGAGCTTACTCTAAGGAAGAAGTTAAAAGAATGGTAAGAAAAGCAGGATTTCAAATTCTTAGAATTAAAAAACAGAAGACTGCTGAATGGGATAAAAAACCAAGAAGATTACTATTCTCAATGCAAAAAGCAGTTTAGAAACATTTATAAAGAATAATCGTTTTATACTAGATATCAAAGTTTTTTAGCGATTTCTAAGATATCTAGTACTATAAAATAATAGACTGAAGGCTATTTAAAGCTTTCGGAGGTAAAATATGAAAAATAAATATGTAGTCGACACATCTGTCGTCATAGAGAGATTAATCTCTAAATTATTGAAAGAGAAAAAAATCAAGGGAACTATCATTATCCCTAATGCCGTTGTGGCAGAGCTAGAAGCTCAAGCGAATCGTGGTCAAGATATTGGTTTACTCGGTTTAGAAGAAATTCAAAATATTCGTAAAATCAAAGATGCTGATATTGAGTTCATGGGTGATCGTCCTACTGAGACACAAATCAAGTTTGCTAAAGCTGGTGAAATTGATGCGTACATTAGAGAGATTGCTTTTCAAGAAAAAGCTACTTTAATCACTGCTGATTTCGTTCAGGCTGAATCTGGTAAAGCTTTTGGATTAAAAGTTATGTACTTTAGAACTAGGAAACCTGTTGATAAACTCCAAATTGAGAAGTTTTTTGACAATAAAACTATGAGTATTCACTTAAAGGAAAATTGTTATCCTATGGGTAAGCGTGGTGGCCCTGGTAATTGGAAGTTAGAAAAGATTGGAAAAAAGATTTTGAAGCAAGATGATATTAAAACTATTGAAAAAGAAATTTTAGAAAAATCTAGAGTTGACATTGAGAGTTTTGTTGAAATCACTCGTAAATCTTCTACTGTCATTCAACACCAAAATTTGAGGATTGTTATTGTCAAACCTCCTATTTCTGAGGCTTGGGAAATTACTGTTGTACGTCCTTTAACAAAACTAACTTTAAAGGATTACAAACTTTCTGAGAAGTTGTTAGATCGTTTGAAAAACCAAGCGCGTGGTGTTATTGTTGCAGGTGAACCTGGTTCAGGTAAATCTACTTTAGCTCAAGCTATTGGAGAAATGTATGTTACTATGGGAAGAGTTACTAAGACTATTGAAAGTCCTCGTGACTTGCAAGTTTCTCCTGAGATTACTCAGTACTCTAAGAACTTTAGTGCTCCTGGTGAACTCCATGACATTTTATTCTTAGTGCGTCCTGATAACATCATTTTTGATGAACTTCGTGACAATCCAGATTTCCAACTCTACACTGATTTACGTCTTGGCGGAAGTGAAATGATTGGTGTCTTACACGCAGCTACTCCTATTGATTCTGTGCAACGTTTCATTAGGCGTTTAGATACTGGTATGATTCCTAGTGTCTTAGATACTATCATTTACATGCGTGCTGGTAAGATTGAAAAGATTCTTTGTTTAAAGATGTTAGTGAAAGTTCCTTCTGGTATGACTGAATCTGATTTAGCTCGTCCTGTTGTTGAAGTTCTTGACTTTGAATCTGGAAAATTAGAGTTTGAAATCTATAGTTATGGTGAAGAAACTGTTGTTATTCCTGTATCTGAAAATAAAGAAAGCTCTGGTATTAACAAGCTTGCTGAAGAAACTATTGAAACTGAATTGAGAAAGTACACTTCTTCTGTTGAAGCTGAAATGGTTAGTAATAATCGTGCTATTGTTTACGTTCCTGAACGTGATATTGCTCGTATTATTGGCCAGCAAGGAAGAAACATTGAGGGTATTGAAAAGAACTTAGGTATCTCTCTCGATGTTCGTGAATTGAAAAAAGATGAAGATATTGATTTTGATCTAGATGAGGATGCTAAAAACATTCGTTTCTTTGCTGAGGCTGGACAAACTGTTGATGTTTATATTGACAATGAGTTTGCTGTTACTGCAATTACTTCTAAGAAAGGAGAAATTAAAGTGCACAAAAAGAGTGAGCTTGGTAGAAGATTGTTGAAAGCTATTCAGAAGAAGTCAAAGATTGAGTTACGAGGGTAGATTACTTTAAATCTATCCCTCCTGCTTTCACATTCCCATGATTGCCTTTTGATTGTTCTAGTGGGAATCTTTTCTCATATTCTGCACAAACATCATTTATGCTTTTTTTAGGATCAACTTCACAGATGTAAGATATTTTTAAGATTAAATATAACATATCTCCTATAAAGTTTTCTACTTCTTTTTTATTCTCTTTTATCATGCGTTGTTGTGTTTCTACATCTACCCATTTTATGACATGCCACATTTCCCCTATTTCTTCGCTCATATTCAGAAGCAAATCTTTTATTTGAGAATGCCCACTCCAGTCTCTTGCATCATTAAATTGTTTGATTTTTTCTTGTGTTTCTTTCATCTTTATCATAAAACCTTTCAAATATAAAAGAATTCCTATTTACTCCAGAGATCTTCTAGAAAAAAGATAGAAAGATATATAAATTCTCAAAAATAAGACTATACACATGAAAACATTCACTGCAGTTATTCAAAAAGAAGAAGAGTTATATGTAGCAACATGTCCTGAAATTGGCACAGCAAGTCAAGGAACTACTTTAGAAGAAGCTATCGCTAATCTCAAAGAAGCTACAGAACTCTACCTAGAAGAATTTCCTCTTAAAAAAAATGGTCATCCTCTTCTAACTACTTTTGAGGTTGCAGATGTTGTCTCAGCTTAAGAAGATTTCTGGCAAAGATTGTGTAAAAATTCTTTGTAACAAATTTGGTTTTTCTATTATTAGACAAAAAGGCAGTCATATAGTTTTAAAGAAAGATTCCTCAAAAGGAACAATTGGTACTGTTGTACCTAATCATAAAGAAATCAAAATCCCTACTTTAAAAAGTGTTCTTAAACTTGGAAAAATTAAGGAAGAAGAATTTTCTAAATTTCAATGAGCTAAAACTTTAAAAAGAACAATTCTTATTTTCTTTTAGTGGGCCCGTAGCTCAGCCTGGATAGAGTAAGGCATTGTATGTTTACGTCCTCAGCGCATCCCTCCTAAGGATGAGGTCGCAGGTTCAAATCCTGTCGGGCCCGCTTTTAGAATAACGCATAAATAAAGGGACTTATCGCACTACTTTGACTAAAAATTATTAACACTCCCACTAAAATCAACATGATTATTATTGGTGCTAACCACCAGGCTTTTCTGACTTTCAAAAATGCCCATAATTCTCCTAAGAATGTTTTGTTGCCCATACTCTTCCTAATGTTATACTATTTATAAAAGTTTAGTCTAGTGCGTATTGCTCACTGTCCCATTTGTCTTGGAAATTATCTTCTCTCTTCACTAAAAACTTATCTATTACTAAATAGTCTATGCCTGTTCCCATCATGCATCTATAGGCATCTTCTGGTGTACAAACTATTGGTTCTCCTCTTATGTTAAAACTTGTATTTATCAAAATTGGTATTCCTGTTAGTTTCCCAAAGTGTTTTAGTAAATCATAGTACAATGGATTTTGCTTTCTTCTTATTGTTTGTAATCTTCCACTGCCATCTACATGTGTTACTGCTGGTATTTTCTTCCGCCATTTCTCTTTTATTGGGTACACCATCAACATATAATCTGTTGGTTCTGGTATTGGTTTGTCACAATCAAAATATTTTAACGCATCATCTTCGCATACTACTGGTGCAAACGGCCTGAATTTTTCTCTGTGCTTTACTTTTGTATTTAAGATAAGTTGCATGTGTTTATTGGTTGCATTGGAGAGTATACTTCTGCTTCCTAGTGCTCTTGGTCCCCATTCCATTCTTCCTTGGAACCATCCCACTACATTATTTTCTTCTAACAACTTTGCTGTTTTCTCTATCAGTTCTTTGCCATCTCTAAACTCAGTATACTTTACTTTTTGTTTATCCAAAAACTCTCTTACTTCTCCTGTTGTATAACCAGGTCCTAAGTACGCTGTCTCTTGCACATAGTTCCTTGCATTTCCTAAAATTGAATGATAAATATAACTAGCTACTCCTATGCTACTTCCTCCGTCTGTTGCGTTCGGTTGTCCCCAGATATTTTTAAAAGGGGTTTCTTTCAAGATCTTCCCATTATAAACACTATTCAGCCCTACTCCTCCTGCAAAGACTAAATTATCACATTTTGTTTTTTTATACACATGCTTCAAGATCTTTGTCATGACATCTTCCAACAACAGTTGTAAGCCTGCTGCTATGTCTTTGTGTCTTTGTGTTATTTCTGTTTCTCCTTTTCTTATTTTTCCTCCTAATAATGTACAAAACTTTTTTGAGGGCATTTTATTTGCATAATGAAAAATAAAGTAACTCATATCAAATCTGTAACTACCATCTTCCTTCACTTCTAATACTTTTTTTAATTTTTCATAATAAGGATTTGTTTTTTTATTCATATTTCCATATGCTGCCATTCCCATGACTTTGTATTCTGAATTGTTCACACTAAATCCTAAGTATGCTGTTACTGTTGAATATAAGAGTCCTAATGAGCTTGGAAATTGTATTTCTTTTTCTAAATGTATTTCATTCCCTTCTCCAATTCCATAAGAACTTGTTGTCCATTCTCCTACTCCATCTACTGTTACTATTGCTGCTTTTTTGTAAGGACTTACTAAATACGCTGCTGCTGCATGTGCTAGGTGGTGTTCTATAAAGTGCACATCTCCTTTGTATTGCAACTTCTTCTTTATTATCTTCATTATCCTTAATTTTTCTGTTAACCATGAAGGCATTGAGCTCAAGAAAGTTTTCCAACTTTTAGGAAAACTCTGTAAATGTTGTGACAAGACTCTTTCAAATTTTAATAAGGGTTTTTCATAGAATCCTACATGACTTAGTTCATTGATTGTTATGCCTTGACTTTCTAAACAATACTTTATTGCTTGTTCTGGAAAACTACTATCATGTTTTTTTCTACTAAATCTTTCTTCTTCAGCTGCTGCTACAATTTTTCCATCTTTCAACAATGCTGCTGCTGAGTCGTGATAAAAACACGAAATTCCTAGTATGTAAGTCATTTTTTAGAATTGTCTATAATAGTCTTCCTTATTTTTTGTTTTTTTGATTGTCACCCAGTAACTTTCTTGATTTTTTAATTGCAATTCTAAAAACTTTTTTCTAAAAATTTTAGCTATAATTGATGTTATTCCTACTCCTACTAAATAGACTACACTCAAAAGTATGCTGTTCACTACTATTGTTATGGTTTGACCAAATCCTTGCATACCTTTTTTGAATGAACTAACAAAGTTTATCATTTTTGTAAGTACTCCTGTAATAAGACTCCTACTAAGACTATAACTAAAGTTATTAGCATCACATGAAAGTAATTCCCGTTCCATGGAAGTTTGTTCAAAAGTAATAAAATAAAGTAGAGTATTGTTGTAAAGATGAAGTAACTAAGAAAGTAGCCAGCTACATAGCCAAAATGGTTGTGTGTTTTGTGTTTGAAGTGCATTTTGCCCCATGGAAATGAATATGCACCGGCTGGGACTCGAACCCAGATCAAGAGCTGACTGCATCTAAAGACTTCCGCCTCGAAATTTGGAAGGCTCTTATCTTAGCCCTACCTTTTAAGTAGTCTAGCCATTAGACGACCGGTGCATAAGTTATTCTTCTTTAGAATGGATTTATAAATCTTCTTACTTTCTAAATATTTCTTAAATAGAAATATTTAAATAGCAGATCACACTATAACGTGCTTGTGTTAATTCTAGACCAAGAGTTAACATACTTAAAGAAGTCATTTTAAAAATAAGATATATCAACTATTTTTGCTTCGCAACCTAAATTTTTTAGTTCAGTAGTTTTGAGTTTACTATGTTCATTATGAGTTACTAAAAAGTCTTCTTCAGTGAATAATTCTTGATCAGAAGGTTCAAAAAATTTAACTGAGCCTCCTAACTGGCTTGCTTTATCGAGAGCGTACCTAAATAAGTTAGATTTTTCCATAACTGATTTAGATTCTTTATTAAAAACATATGAATCAACAAAAAAACAAAAGATAGGATGAGGATATTTATGATTAATATTCAAAGATATATTTCTAGAAGGTTTAATTTCAGATAGCCATTTTTGACCAATACATGTAGTTTGTGAATATTTTGGATTTAAATTAAGGTTCTCAATAAGATTTTTATTAAGATGTAAGCCTGTTTTTAAACAAACATCATCAACATATCTACAAATTATATCAGCACAACTAATTGCAAAATTTACTTTATCCCCTTTAAATAAAAACTTTGTTTTAGAGTGGGTAATTACACCAGTAGTTGCTTTAGAAGGATTTAACTTAGAACAATCATCAATATAATAGACAGAATTTACTTCAGTTTTTAATTGTTTTAAGTAAGCATAACAACATATAGCAGGATAAGGACCCCTTAGCAAATCTATAAATTCTACTGGATTCATTCGTTTTATTTCTTCTTCAAAAAACACTCCCATTGTAAGAGGCTTACCAGTCCGATCATCTGTAGAATTTGGTTCAAAATAAGTATAGTAAATATCTACATAGTCTAAAGAAGGTATAATTTTTTCAACAATTAAAGGTAATATTTCAACTCCACTTCCATAAAAAATTTCTGTTAGTTCAGTTCCTTTATATATGCCTTTCTTTCTTTGGATCCCACATTCTTTAAAGATTTTATCAACAGTCTCATTATAAATCTTTACAAGTTTATCATAATCATTTATGGTCACACCAATCCCTAATAATGCTTTAAATGATGGCTTTTCTCTCCTAATCAATTTCGAATCAAATCCAACTACTCTCATATTAAGAACAAGAATTATTTATTATTTAAAGATTAGTCTTATTGTATATGTATAATAAAACAGAAGTAGACAATATCCGGAAAGTTTTCGGTTTTAAGTAAAAAAATTAATAAAGAAAGCATTCTTAGAATAGCTTATGATAAAAAAAGAAGTTGACTGGTTAACTGTTCTTATGAAAGTCTTAATCATTCTTCTAATTATCTGGCTTATCAAAAGAATAATTACTTTTTAAAGTACTTGTCTGCTTTCTGTAACGATTTTTCTAGGTTTTTTTCTACTGTTGTTTTCTTTGTTGGTATTTTTCTTGTTGTTTTATACACTGAAGAATCAAAGGTTATTTTTCTTTGTGGTTGGTTTGTGTTCTGTCGTGAATTTATTTTGCTTGTTCCTTTTTTAAATTGGTAATAGAAATAGCCTCCTACTCCTAGTAAGAGTATGAAGAGTATTCCTAAAATGAGTACTATTGATCCTTTATTTTCTTTCCCACAGTCTGCTGGGCAAGTTTCTGCTGTTTCTCCGTATATTTCGTCACAAAAGTTATTTGGACAGAGTGGGTTTCTGTCTATTTTGTCGTTTAGTCCATCTCCGTCTGTATCTGGGTTATTGACATTTGTTCCTCTTTGTAGTTCTATTTTGTCTGTTAATCCATCTCCGTCTGTATCTTGATCTTTTTGTTGTTGTGATGTACAACTTTTACAGGGTCCTCCACAGTCTATTTTTGTTTCTTTTTGGTTTAATATTCCATCAAAGCAGGTTGGGCATTTTGGACATTTTGGTCCTCCACAATCAGATATTGTTCCGTTGCCTAAGTCTAATTTTGTTCTTGTTTCTCCTTGGTTGAGTATTCCATCTGTACAAGTTGCACAGGTTTTACATCCTCCTCCACAATCTACTCCTGTTTCATCTCCATCTTGCACTTTGTTAAAGCAGGTGCTTTTTGGTTGACTATCATTTTTTGGTTGTCCGCATCCTTCATCTATTAGTCCATCACAGTCGTCGTCTAGTTTGTTGTTGCATATTTCTGTTGCTTTTGCTTTTATTTCTCCTTCACAATTGCCACTCCATGTACCATTCACACAAGTTTCTTTTCCATAGGAGCATATTCCTTTGTTTGTTGCTCCGCAGGTTCTTTTTTCTCCGTCTTCGCATTCGCATTGTTCGTCTGTTTGTCCGTCGCAGTCATCGTCTTTTTCGTTGCCACATATTTCATCTATTGGTCCTTTGCTTCCTAGACATATACTCCATTGTCCGAAGGTGCATATTTGTGTTCCTAGTCTACATTCTCCTTTACTACTATAGCCACAGTCTCTTCTTTCGTTTTCTTCACAGAGTTCTGCGTAGGCTAGTGTTGTTAATAATAATAAGGGTAAAAAAAACAGTAAGAGTTTTTTCATTTTCTGATTGTTTTCATAATATGGTCTATTTGTTGTTTGTTCCATCCTTTAGAAAGTAAGTTTTTGCCAATAGCTTGTTTAGTAACTCCTTTTCTTAGTGATGCTTGTATGTAGTTTCTTAAACTTGCTTCGTCTTTTGGTGAATTAAAGAGGCTTTGTTTTCTTTTTATTCCTAGTTGGTTTCCTTTATGTGTTAATGATGCAAAACTTCCTGGTCCTTTGTAGAATACAAAGTAGAAGAGTAAGAGTACGAAGACTATTGCTAATACTATGAGTGGTGTCCATGGTATTTTTGTTTTACAGTCTGCTGGACAAGTGTATTTGTCTTCTAGCGGTATTTGTCTGCCTCTAACTTCTACGATGCTACAAACTCCGTCTCCACATCTTGCTCGTTCTTGTGGTGTTGCTTTCGGTATTGTTTTTGGCACTATTAGTGCTTTGAAGTGGTTTACTTTGTTTATCACATCTTTTTTGAAGTAGAGTGTTACTCCTTGTGTTATTTGTGAAAGTTGCCATTTTAAGATCATTGGGTTGCTTGCTTTTACTATTTCTGGTTGTATGTCAAAGGTTATGTCACTTGTGCTTGTTGTTACACTTGATGGTATGATTGTTACTAGATAGGCTTCTCCAAAGTTTGCTGTTGCTGTTTGTTTTACGAATGTTCCTTTTTCTTTTGTTTTGTCAAATGTAACTAAGTCAAATTGTTCTGTTTTTGCTGTTATTGTTGTGCTTTGTTGTAGAACATAAATTTTCTTTTTGTTTTCTTCACTTGTTTGGTCTGGGAAGACTAGTTCATTTGTAATATCACTGTAGAGCATTGTTAAGTCTACTGTTGTTTCTTGTGGTATGTTTAGGTATCGAGGTAGTTTTTTAACGAGTTTGGTTATGTCTCTTTCTATTTTTGCTTCATTTGCGTTTGTTCCATTTGTTTGATTCCCTGTTCCTAGTTTGTTTGCGTAGATGTTTAGTTGTGTTACTGCACTTTTCATGTCGTCTTTGTAGTCTAAAGTTGTTAAAATTGGGTCATAGTTTTGTAGGAGTCCATTGAGTATTCCTTTGTAGAATTTTATGAGTTCTTTCAAGTCTGTTGGTATTTGTGTTGCATTAGTTATTTTATTTTTAACTAAGATTGTTTGTTTGTCTGTTGGTCCTGGGTTTATTCCTGCTGTTACTGTGTAGTTTTTTTCTTTGGTAACTATTGGTGCGAATAAGTCAAAATTGTCTATGGTAAGTATGAATGTTGTATTTTCTTTTGTTAAGTCTGTTCCTTCTATTTCTTTGATTACTGCTGGTTCATAGGTTACATCAGTAAAGTCAGTTTCTATTGATTCTGTTGTTCCAACTGTATATCTTATTTCTAATTTTTCTAGGCTTAGCATTCCTGCACTGTCACTAGTGACTGCTAGTGGAATTATACAATAACCTTCTTGTATTGCGCAATTGTTTTCTATGTAATTAGTGAGTTCGCCTTCAAAGAGTGCTTCTGTATATCCTTCTTTAAGTGATATTTTTTTGTTGAGTTTTCCGTCGTACTGTGCTGCTTGTGCTTTGATGAGGTAGTCTCCTGCAGTATAATGAGTACAAGTTGTTTTTCCGGTTGTTTTACTTATTGCTCCGCAGTTATAGCCTACTCCTTTTGTACTATCTCTGATAATGTTATAAATATCTTGTTTTCCATCTCCATCTTTGTCTGCATAATGTACACAAATTAGATGATCTCCTTCTATTGCATAACTTACAGTATCATTCCCAATTTTATAGGCTATAGAGAGAGGGCAATTATAGTATGCTGGATTTTCTTCTTTTGTATCTTCTAAATCACAATCATCTGTTCCTCCTTCTCCTGTTATTGTTGTTCCACTACCACTTTTGGAAAGAAGCATTGCTTCTATGTCTCTTTTTGGATGGTTTTTGTTTTCTGCTACTGCTCCATATTTTGCATAGAGTTTGTAATCTTTTGCTCTTGGTAAGTTTATTATTTCACAATAAGAAACGTCTTTGTTTTTTATTATTGTTTTACTTGTTCCTTTTTCATTTAATCCTTTTGGTAGAATAAAATCTGTGTAATTAATTATGTCTCCTAAGTATTCCCATTCGTATTCTTCATTTAGTCCTATATCTATTTTTACTGCTGTTGGAAAACTTCCATTTAATCCTCTTCCTACAATGTCCATTTCTATATTTTTAACTTTTGCATCTTCTGGTAGTCTAAAGAAAACTAAATGTTTATCTTTTTCTGGGTAAATCAATAGTTTGCTATCTGATCCTCCTTTTACTTTTATTTTTCTTTCTGATAACTTAAAATCTATGTCTGAATAATTAAATGCTGTTAGGATATTCATTGATTCGCTTTGGTCTCCTACTCTTGCATAATAACTACTTTGTTCGCTTAATGGTCCACTTACAAAGACTTCTAATTCTCCTGTTATTGTTGCATCTTCTACTAGGATTGTTTTGTCTAAGGAGAGTTCTACTTCATCCGGTGATTTCGCAGTTAAGGTTGCGTATCCTGTTATTGTTGGTGTTCCAAGAAAAAATACACTGAAAGAAATAGCGAGTACAAGGAGGGTTATTGCGTAAACTGAGAAATCAGGGTTATTTTTAGTAGTTGAACTGGTATGACTCATGAATACACCTCTTTTTGTTAGTTTTACCACTTGAATTAGATTATTTAAACATTATGGTTGCTTTATTTTGTGTAAAAAGCTTTTTAAAGGTTTGTTTGAGTAACTTTTCTAATGGTAAAT
Organism: Candidatus Woesearchaeota archaeon UBA489; assembly: GCA_002505585.1. GTDB lineage: Archaea > Nanobdellota > Nanobdellia > SCGC-AAA011-G17 > UBA489 > UBA489. Next base: position 15,096 of record DAVM01000006.1, read on the forward strand.
TTTATTGATGGGTATGAGAAGAATCTTAAGAAATTTTTGTGGATTCCTGCTATTTTGGTTGTTCTTTCTTTAGTGTTTATTTTTTCTCATTTTAATGCTACTGGTGATATTGTTGATCGTGATGTTTCTCTTAAAGGTGGTGTTTCTGCTACTATTGAAACTGATCAAGTTGTTGATAGTAATAAGTTAGAGAGTATTTTAGCTGCTACTTTTGGTGATGCTGATGTTCGTAGTTTGGCTGAGTTTGGTACTGATAAGCAGATTGGTATTATTGTTGAGATTAGTGAGACTAAAGAGGAAGAGTTACGTTCTATTTTAGAAAGTGAATTAAACTTAGAGTTAGGTATTGATAATTATTCTACTGAGGTTGTTGGTTCTTCTCTTGGTGAAGCTTTTTACCAACAATTATTGGTTGCTATTCTTTTTGCTTTCCTTTTTATGGGTGTTGTTGTGTTTATTACTTTCCGTAGTTTTGTTCCTTCTCTTGCTGTTGTTTTGGCTGCTTTATTTGATATTATTTGCACTCTTGCTTTAATAAATTTGTTTGGTATTAAAATTTCTACTGCTGGTATTGCTGCTATTCTTTTGTTGATTGGGTATAGTATTGATACAGATATTTTGCTTACTACTCGTGTTTTGAAACGTAAAGAGGGTAAGATTATGGATCGTGTTGTTGGTGCTATGAAGACTGGGTTAACTATGACTATTACTACTGTTGTTGCTTTGGGTGCTGGTTTTTTTGTTTCTTCTTCTCTTATTCTTAAAGAGATGTTTTTGATTATTATTCTTGGTTTGATTTTGGATGTTATTATGACTTATGCTATGAATGCTCCTTTGTTGGTGCTTTATACTAAGAAAAAGGAGTCTCAATAATATGGCTAAACTATTTTCAGCTCGTGTTTGGATTTTGGTTATTGCTATATTCTTTGCTATTCTTGCTATTAATCCTGCTCCTTGGGCTGAGGGTATTGAAGTGCGTAGTATTAAGGAAGGTTCTCCTCTTGCTGAGGCTGGTTTAAGTCCTGGTGAATTAGTGCAATCTGTTAATCGAGATCCTGTTGTTTCTTTGTCTGATTTTAAATCTGCAGTTGATGTTTTAGCTTTTGTTCCTGTTAATCTGACTATTGGTACTAATCAAGGAAATGTTAAGTATTCTTTTTTAGGTGATCTTGGTTTTGTGTATGATGAGAATTTAACTATTAGTGTTGTGCAAGAAAAAAGTGATTTGAAAGTTGGTATGATTATTGAGAATATTAATAATGTTCCTGTTAGTTCTGATAAAGAAATTCAAGGTGTTTTAAAGGATTTGATTAAAAAGAAGAAGTTTATTTTAGAGACTAATAAAGGTGAGTATGCTGTTTTGCTTTCTCAGCCTGCTCAAATTGAAGTTCGTTCTGCTGCTAAATCTAATTTACAAAAGGGTTTGGATTTGCAGGGTGGTACTCGTGTTTTGCTTCGTCCTATTGCTGAAGATGGTAGTGTTGTTACTAATCAACAAATTACTGATTTAATTGATGTTCTTAATAATCGTTTAAATGTGTATGGTTTAGCTGATGTTAAAATTCGTTCTGCTAGTGATTTGGCTAATAACAAATTTGTTGTTGTTGAGATTGCTGGTGCTTCTCGTGATGAAGTAAAAGAACTTATTGGGAAGCAAGGAAAGTTTGAAGCTAAGATTGGTGATGATGTTGTTTTCCGTGGTGGTAAGGGTGATATTCCTTTTGTTTGTCGTAATGATGGTTCTTGTTCGGGTATTCGTCCTCCTTGTACGCAGTCTAGTGGTAATCAATGGACTTGTACTTTCCAGTTTGCTATTACTTTGACTGGAGAGGCTGCTAAAAGACATGCTGATATTACTGGTAAGTTAGATATTAATTTAAGTGCTTCTGGTGATTACTTAAGTAAGACTATTGATTTTTATTTAGATAATCAACAAGTTGATAGTTTACAAATTGGTTCTGATTTGAAAGGTAGAGAAACTACGCAGATTGCTATTTCTGGTCCTGGTTTCGGTGCTAATGAGCAGGCTGCTTATGAGAGTGCTATTACGCAAATGAATAAACTGCAAACTATTTTGATTACTGGTAGTCTTCCTTTAAAATTGGAAGTTGAGCGTATGGATTCTATTTCTCCTGTTCTTGGTCAGAAGTTTATTAAGAATTCTTTTTTGGTTGGTTTTGTTGCTATTCTTGCTGTTGTTTTGGTTATTTTTGTCCGTTATCGTAAGATTAAGATTGTTCTTCCTATGTTGATTACTACTGTAAGTGAAGTTGTTATTATTATGGGTGTTGCTGCTTTCATTCGTTGGAATTTAGATTTGGCTGCTATTGCTGGTATTATTGCTGCTGTTGGTACTGGTATTGATGATCAGATTGTTATTTTGGATGAAGTTGTTAAGGGTCAACAATATTTGAATTGGAAAGAAAAGCTTAAGCGTGCTTTCTTTATTATTTTCACTGCTTACATTACTACTGTTGTTGCTATGATTCCTTTATGGAATGCTGG
>DAVM01000019.1 GCA_002505585.1 Candidatus Woesearchaeota archaeon UBA489
CCCGTTAACTTAACAATGCATGGTTAAGCATAGATTTAAAAACGCTTCTTTTCAGTAAGAACATGTGAAAGGTATTAACAAGATTAAAGGATTGAAGTTTCTTAGTGTACTTTCTCCTAGTCAAAAAGAAGAAATTAAGATTTTAGAGGATGATCAAAATAGTGGAGTTTTTGAGTGTTTACAAAAGAAACAAGTGTTTATTATTTCTCACTCTACTTCTTTTAGAGATCCTTTAATTTTTAATAAAGATGGTTCTTTTGTTTTTGCTCCACAACCTTTCCCTGAGTTTAATGATCAAGCTATTATGTCTTCTCCTTCTAAAAGAGTACATGATTTTTTGATTAAAGAGTGTAATCTTTCTCTTAACCCTACTGATGCTACTTTATTAGTTGGTGTTGATGAACAAAACGCTTAAATAATCCTTTTTTCCTTATACTTTCATGGAAGAGGTTTGGCTTTACGCTTTTGCAAGTGTTATTATTATTAGTGTAATTTCTTTAGTTGGTTTATTCACTCTATCTATAAATCAAAAGAAGTTAAAGAAAGGGTTAATTTTTTTGGTTTCTTTCGCAGCTGGTGGTTTATTTGGTGATGCTTTTATTCATTTACTCCCAGAAATTGTTAAAGAGCATGGTTTTGGTTTACAAGTTTCTTTATCTATTTTAACTGGTCTTGTTATATTTTTTATTGTTGAAAAAGTAATTCATTGGCGTCATTGTCATCAACATCACCATCATCATATTACTAATAAAAAACATATCCATCTTTTTGCTTGGATGAATCTTTTCGGTGATGCTGTGCATAATTTTATTGATGGTTTAATTATTGGTGCTAGTTATTTAGTTTCTATTCCTGTTGGTATTGCAACTACTATTGCTGTTGCTCTTCACGAAATCCCTCAAGAGATTGGTGATTTTGGTGTTTTACTTAAAGGTGGGCTTTCACGTGAAAAAGCTTTGTTGTTTAATTTTTTCACTGCCTTAACTGCTTTATTCGGTTTGGTTGTTGTATTCTTTTTACAAAAGAGTGTTGAAAATTTTAATATGTTTTTAATTCCTTTTGCTGCTGGTGGTTTTATTTACATTGCTGGTTCTGATTTAATTCCAGAAATTCATAAAGAAGTAAAAACTAAAAATTCTTTACTCTCTTTATTATTCTTTATTTTAGGTATTGCTGTTATGGTTGGTTTATTGTTTATTGAGTTTTAAAAGGAAATTCATTACGTAATTGAGGTTATTTTGAAAGAGAACCTTTATATAGGAGTTCTAAGATTGGTTTATTTACAAAAATAATAAGGGGGATAAATATTATGAGTAACTCTAAAAAAGTTAAAATTGAATTTGACCAAGTGACTTTATGGAAAGCTGGTACAATTATTTTCGCAGTTCTATTTATTATATCTATTTTTACCGGAGGATTTAGTGGTTCTAGTTCTGGTTCTGCTGATGGAAAAGTAGTTGTTCCACCTACTCAAGATCCAGGTCAACAACCTTTAATTAAAGCCGATGTTAGTATTAAAGGAGAACCTTGTTTCGGTGACAAAAATGCTGAAGTACTTGTTGTAGAATTTACAGATTACCAATGTCCATTTTGTCAACGTGCATACCAAAATACTTATCCTGAAATTAAAAAATTAGTAGATAAAGGAGATGTTCGTTTTTGTGTAAAAGATTATCCTCTACCTTTCCACGAGCAAGCTGATGAAGCTTCTATAGCTGCTAATTGTGCAGGTGAACAAGATAAGTATGAAGAAATGCATGACAAATTATTTGAAACAATGGAAACATGGTCTGGTAATGCAGACATAAAACCTGTTTTCGTTGGCTATGCTAAAGATCTTGGCTTAGATGAAGATGACTTCTCTAAATGTTTTGATGACCCGGCTCAAAGAAAAGAAGTTGAGGGTGATGTCAGTGAAGGTAGTGGTGCTGGTGTTTCAGGAACTCCATCGTTCTTGATTAATGGCCAATTATTAGTTGGTGCACAACCTTGGTCTGCTTTCAAAACAGTTATTGACGCTGAGTTAAGCAAATAAGAATGAACAAAAAGATTTTTTTGTTCTTTTTTCTTCTTCTTTTTTTAATTACTGGTTGTACTTCTAAGGATCCGGACAAAGGTGTTGTTACTATTAAGAAACCTATAGAAAACACTGTTGTTGGTGATTCTTTTAAAGTTTTAGACAACGCAGAAATTTGTACTAAAGATGGTAAACCTATTATTAGAAAATTTGCAACTACTTGGTGCCCTCATTGTAAATGGATAAAGCAAACTTATACTGATGTTATTAATGAGTATGTTGCTCAAGATAAAATTGTCGCTTACTTATGGAATTTTGATATTGGTGATGATGCTCTTACAGTCAAAAAAGAGTTAGTTGTTCCATCATTTGAAAAAGGAATTCACCAAAAATTTAATCCTAAAAGTTCTATTCCTACTTTTGTTTTTGGTTGTAAATATGTTCGTATTGGTAATGCTTTCGAACAACAAAATGATCTTGCTGCTGAAGCTGCTGAGTTTCGTGCAATCATTGATAGGTTGTTAGAGGAGGTTGAAAATGAATAAGAAAGTTTTGATTTTGATTAGTATTTTTTTAATAAGTATTATTGGGGGTTGTTCTTCTGGTGAAAAAGCTCAAGGAGAAGAAAAAAAAGTGACTCCTGACCCTTCTAAAGATGAGGTTAAAACACCTACAAAGACTAATGAAGGTGAAGTAAAGAAGACAAACACTAAGGTTATTACCATGATTGCTGAGAAGTTTAAGTTCACTCCTAGCACTATTACTGTAAAGAAAGGTGATGAAGTTGAAATTATTATCAAAAGTATTGATGTAAAGCATAGTCTTTCTATTCCTGCTTTTGGTGTAAATATTGATGCTGTTCCTGATAAGAAAAATAGTGCTAAATTTGTTGCTTCAAAAGCTGGGACTTTTGATATGGTTTGTGAGGTCTTTTGTGGTTCTGGCCATGATGACATGAAGGCTACTTTAATTGTTGAGGAATAATGTTCAGACGTATTCTTCTTTTTATTTTTCTTCCTCTTACTTTATTATTAATAAATGCGCAATTCTTAGTATTAAATCAGTCTTTTTATGAAAAAGAATTTATAAAACATGATGTTTATATTCATTTTGAAGAATTATCTAAAGAAGAAATTGACAGTGAAGTTACTTCTACCATTTTATTTCTTAAAGGTAAAGGAGAGCTTTCTTCTGATTTTTTTAATAACAAAGAAAAACAACATTTACATGATGTAAGATCATTACTCAAAGATTACAAGGTTTCTACTTTCATTTTAATTGGGATAACTCTTTTTTTGATTTTTTTAACCAGAAAAGATAGAAATGCTTTTGTTTATGCTTGCATGGTTACTATTGGTGTTCTTTTACTTATTTTGTTTTTAGTAAGTATTAATTTCTCCACTATCTTCACTAAATTCCACGAAGTTTCTTTTCCTAATGATTTATGGCTTTTAAACCCTGAAAAGGATAATTTAATCAATCTCTTTCCTCAAGCATTCTTTTATGACACCTTTTTTCTTATTGGAAGGAATACTTTACTTTCTGCTTTGCTACTCTTGATCATTATTCGTATTAAACAGAAGATTTATAAAAACAAAAGAATCACTAAAAACTATGAGTAACGTACTTGTTTATACAACTGCAACTTGTCCTTGGTGTATTAAGGTGAAAGAGTTCTTAAAAAAGAATAAGATTGCTTTTTCTGAAAAAGATGTCGCTGGAGATGAAGGTGCTGCTAAGGAAGCTGTTGAGAAGTCTGGACAACGTGGTGTGCCTATTATTGATATTGATGGCGAAATTGTTGTTGGTTTTGATGAAGAAAAATTAAAGAAGTTATTAAAAATTAAATAGTTCGACAAAAGGTTTTTAAACTTTAAAAGTAGGTGAATTAACAAGATGAGTTCAGGGAATCAATTAAAATGCACTATTTGTGACACTTCTATTGAAGTACCTTTATGTTGTGAAGAAGGAATGAAAATTTCTGATGGTACTTTAAAATGTGTTTTGTGCAATAGTAATAAAGAGATTCCTATTTGTTGTGGCAAAAAGAACATGATGATTTCTCATCCTAATAAATGAGGTGACTGTATGGATTTATTAAGAAAGCTGGTTGATATTAAAGGTCCTAGTGGTGATGAAAGTTTAATTCGAAATTTTATTCGAAAAGAGATTCGTCCTTTTGTTGATAAAGTACAAGTTGATAAGTTTGGTAATTTAATTGCTTCTACTAAAGGTGTTGGTCCGACCATTATGATTACTGCTCATATGGATGAGATTGGTTTAATGGTGCAAAGTATTGATACTAAAGGGTTAGTTTATGTTGCTGAGATTGGTGGTGTTGAGCCTCTTACTATGTTGGGTGAGAGAGTTTTAATTCAGTCAAAGAGTAAAGAGCCTGTTTATGGTATTGTTACTACTAAAGATATTAGTGATGCTCAAGAAATTACTAAAGTGCCTTCTATATTTGATTTAGTTATTGATACTGGGTTAAGTAAAAAAGAATTAACAAAGAAGGGTGTACAAATTGGTTCTTATGTGTATTTCACTTCTGAATCTAATTGTTTAGGAAATAAGAATATTATTAGTGGTAAGGCTTTAGATGACCGTATTGGTTGTTTTATCTTATTAGAGGTTGCTAAAAAATTAAAGAATACTACTAAAAATATTTTGTATGTTTTCACTGTCCAAGAAGAGGTTGGGTTGTATGGTGCTAAGACTTCTCTCCATGGTATTAATCCTGATTGGGCTGTTGCTATTGATGTTACTGCTGCTGAAGATTTAAATGATAATCCTGTTAATTGTATGGGTAAAGGTCCTTGTTTGACCATTAAGGATGCTGATACTATTACTAGTCCTTGTGTTAATGAGTGGATTAAAAAAACTGCTAAAAAATTAGGTGTTCCTTTGCAATTAGAGGTGAGTGAGCTTGGTACTACTGATGCTTTAAATATTTCTGTTGCTAAGGGTGGTATTCCTACTTCTGTTCTTGGTGTTGCTGTTCGTAATATTCATACTGCTGCTAGTATTGCTAGTGTACAGGATATTAATGGTGCTATCAAGATTTTAACTGCTTTGTTAAAACGTGCTACTAAGGATTTGTGTTTTCCTAAATAGGTTCTGTTTTTAAGTTCTGTTTCCTATTATATGTTCCCATTAAGGTTGTTTCTTCTAGTATGTGTCCTTGCATTGCTTGTTCTATTTGTGTTTTTGTGCTTTCTTCTGTTAAGTTTAAGGTTATATTTAGTGCATAAAGTTTGAAGAAGTATCTGTGTTCTTTGTCTGGCGGACAAGGTCCTCCATATTTATTGTCCCCTCTTGTATTTTTTCCTTCTATTCCTAGTGGTTTCATTCCTTCTGTTAATACTGTTGTGTCTTTTGGTATATTAAATATTACCCAATGATCCCACATGCCATCTTCTCTTATTGTTTTTGGTACGTCTGGATCGTCCATTAATAATACTAATGTTTCTGTTCCTTCTGGTATTTCTTTTATATTGAGCTCTGGTGAAATATTTTCTCCGTCACAAGTATACTTGCTTGGTATCTTCCCTTTGTGTTCGAATGCTGGGCTTGTTAATTGCATTTTCTTTTATTTATGTTTCTATGTTTTTATAGGTTGTGTTTTACATACTTCCTCTGTAGTGAAGAAAAGCTTATAAGCTTAAGTTCTTTCTTTTTTTTATGAATTGGCGCATGCGTAAGATTTTTGGTAGTCGTTTTAGTAGCTCTCGTTTTAGGATAAATAAATTCCATAGTATTGGTATCCTTCTTATTCTTTTTGTTGGTGTTTTTGGTTGGTCTCTTCTTTCTAGTGATTCTTCAACTAACGAAAATGTTCAATTAGTTCCTCAAGATTCTTTAACTGGTGCTGCTGTTGTTGAACAACAGAATCAAGAAGAACAAGAGCAAGTAGTTGAAAAGCAAGAAGAAAAGCCAGTGAAAGAGCGTGAGTTTTATGAGTATAAAGAGGAGTGTGCTCGTGACATGAAACAACGTCAAGATGACTTAGATGATATAAATAATCAAGTTACAGAGTTTGCTAATCGTGCTCAGGAATTAGAAGAAGAATATAAAAAGAAGTTGCAAGAGCTTGAAAATGAATTTAAAGTTCCTTTAGATAATGCTAAGGCTAAGAGTAGTAAGGCTGAGCGTGAAGTTTCTTCTATTGAAGAGCGTTGGGTTGATAGGAAAGAGTTTTGTGATCGTAAGTATCCTGCTTAATTTCATTACTCTTTCTTGATTACTTTTAAGAAAAAGATTTATAAACTAGAAAATAGAGTATGGAGTCTATGGATGATTCAGCTTTTAGGTTTTTCAAAAACGCATTATTGTGGATTATTGGTATTTTATTAATTATTCTTGCTGTTACTGGTTTATTTACTGCTTTCTCTGTTAGTGCTAATGCTAATGATTATAAAGCTACTACTCCTCAAAGTACTGTAAATATTTATAAATTTGAAGAGACTAAAGAAGTTGTTAGTCCTAAGTATGGTTTGGATGAAGGGTCTAAATTAAATGTTGATACTAGAGTTAATGTGCATGTGAATACTAATGCTTATTATCCTAGGTCTCGCTACAGACATCATGATAAATATCATTACAAACAGTATCCTAGAACTCATTATAGGCATTATACTCCTCACCCTTATGGGTTTAAGTCTAACCATCATTATTCTCGTCCTAGGTATTATGATTATAATAGGCACACTATTTCTTGGGGCAGATATTAAATTTGTTGTAAGAAAAGGTTTATATACAATTTAGTTCTTTTTCTCTTCTATGAGGTGGCTTATTATTACATTTTTTGTTAGTACTTTAATACTTTCTAGTTGTTCTTCTAAATCTTTAATTAAATCTGAGAAAGAAAGGTTGAATTCTTTAAAAGTGCAGTGTGAAACTAAGGGAATGATTTTCTTTTATAATGCTAATACTAAAGAAGCTTCTTGTGTTGAAGTTACTCCTGATGCTGGTAAGAGGTGTACTAAGTCTATTGATTGTGAAGGTTTTTGTGAGGGTTCTAATGCTTCTACTAGTTCTGGAATGTGTAGTAAGGAGTGGAAGCTTCCTAGTGGTTGTGTTTTGATTATTGAACGTGGTGAGCGTTTTAAAAGGTGTAATAGATGACTAAGACTGTTGTTGTTTCTTTAGGTGGCAATGCTTTGTCTAGTAGTGGCAAAGTAACTTATAAGAAATTAGTGAAGAGTATAGAACAGGTTGCTGCATTATTAGTGTTGTTCGTTAAAAAAAAGTATAATTTGGTTGTTGTTTTTGGTTCTGGTCCGCAAGTGGGTGCTTTGTTGTTGCAAAACGAACTTGCTAAGAAAAAAGTAAAGCCTATGCCTTTAGATGTTCTAGATGCTGAAGTGCAGGGTGAGCTTGGTTACTTGTTAGAGCAGGCTTTGCAGAATGCGTTACAAAAACATCGTGTTAAGAGGCGTGTTGTTTCTTTGCTTACACAAGTGATTGTTGATAAGCATGATCCTATGTTTGCTCATCCTTCTAAACCTGTTGGCTCTTTTTTGACTAAGAAAAAAGCTATGCAATTGAAGAGGAAAGGTATCCCTGTTATGCAGGATGCTGGTCGTGGTTGGCGTAAGGTTGTTCCTTCGCCTTTGCCTTTAGCGATTGATGATGTTAAGGTTATCAAGCGTTTGGTTAAACAAAATGTGGTTATTGCTGCTGGAGGTGGTGGTATTCCTGTGATTAAACAAAGAGGTAAATTAAAGGGTGTAGAAGCTGTAATTGATAAGGATCTTGCTTCTGCTTTGCTTGCGTCTTCTATCAAGGCTAGTGAGTTGTTTATCATTACTACTGTTCCTTTTGTGTATTTGGACTACAAAAAGAAGAAGCAGAGAAAAATTAAAAGTATGAAAGTAAGACAAGCTAAAAAGTATCTTAGAGAGGGTCATTTTCTTCCTGGAAGTATGCGTCCTAAGATTCGTGCTGCTTTGAATTTTTTACAAAAAGGGGGGAAGAAAGTTACGATTACTAATACACACTCTGTATCTAAAGCGCTTGTTGGTAAGGCTGGAACAAAGATAAGTCATTAGACAGTAAGGAGTAATGTATAGAAATGTAAAAAAGTAATTAGTCACGAAGTTTTGATTATTTTTCTTGAAAAAAGAAGGTTAATAAGTCATCTATCCATGATTTAGGTTTGGTTTCTTGTTTTGTTATCGGTATAGATGATTGCTCTGTAGGTGGTATAAATGGTTCTTCTATTTCCTTATCAAGTGCTACCAAAATTGCTTCTTCTTCTGCAAGTATGGGAAAGCTCGCTGGATCTTCTGCTAATATTACTAGGTTTTCTTCTATGTTGTCTATGATAGGATCATAGGTATTAACTGCTTCAAATGTAGTTGTATAAGTTGTTGGTAAGAGCTCGTCTATGTTAATATCTGCTATATACGTTTGCTTCCCTGTCACACTTCCAAAGCCTAGGTCTAGAAAGAGTCCTGCTCC
>DAVM01000001.1 GCA_002505585.1 Candidatus Woesearchaeota archaeon UBA489
TTTCTATAGATTTAGTGTATTTAAAGAGGTGTTTGAAGATTACTGAACGTGTTAAAGTTATAATTATGGGAGCTGCGGGCAGAGATTATCATGTGTTCTTAAGGTATTTCAAAGATAATCATAATTTTGAAGTTGTAGCATTCACACAAGCACAAATCCCAGGCATTGAAAAGCGATCATTTCCTAAAAAATTAGCAGGAAAGTTGTATAAAAAAGATATCCCATTTTATCCAGAAAGCAAGTTAAAGAGTCTCATTAAAAAGCTAAGAGTGGATGAAGTAGTGCTTGCATATTCTGATCTTTCGCATCAAAAAGTAATGGAAAAAGCATCTAAGGTGTTGAGAGCTGGTGCTAATTTCACATTAGTAGGTATAAAAGACATATATGTTAAATCAAAAAAACCAGTAATCGCAATTACAGCAGTAAGAACTGGTGCTGGAAAATCACAAACATCAAGAGCAATTGGAGAAATTTTAAGAAAACATAACAAAAAAGTTGTAGGCATCCGTCATAGTATGCCTTATGGCAAGGATTTAATAAAACAAACATGTAAACGATTCGCAACGGTGAAAGATTTTAGGAAACATAAAACAACTATTGAGGAAGAGGAAGAATACCAACCTTGGATTGATCATGGTTTTGTAGTTTATGCTGGTTTTGATTACAAAGAGATTGTAAAGCAAGCTGAAAAAGAATCAGATGTTATTGTGTTTGATGGAGGAAACAACGATACCAGCATGGTTAAAGCAGATTTATATATTTGTGTTACTGACCCTCACCGTGCTGGACATGAACTAACACATTACCCTGGATTTGTTAATTTCCTCCTAGCAGATATTATTATCATTAATAAAGTAGATAGTGCCAAAAAAGAAGATATAAAGACTATTCAAAACAATATTAAAAAATACAATTCCAAAGCAAAAGTTATCTTGGCTCGTTCAGAATTAATAGTGGATAAACCACAGCTTATTAAAAATAGCATTTGTGCAACAATAGGTGATGGTCCAACCTTATCACATGGAGGGATGAAATTTGGTGCAGGAACACTAGCAGTTAAGAAATATGGTGGAAAACTAGCTGATCCTAGAAAATATGCTATTGGCTCTATTAAAGAAACATATAAAAAATATACACACTTAGGTAAAGAACTTCCTGCTATGGGATATAGTAAAAAACAAATAAAAGAACTGGAACAAACAGTGAATAGAACAAAATGTGATATTGTTGTTGACGGAACACCTGCCAATTTAAAGAGAATTATTACTATCAAGAAACCATTAGTAGAAGTTGGTTATGAACTAGGAGATAAAGCTGTTAGAACATTAGAAAAAGAATTAAAAAAATTAAGATTTATTTGAAGAATAGTTTGAATAAAAAGAATTAATAGCATTTGGATGTACTCCTATCTGCATTTCATCATAAAGTTGTTCACTTATTTGTCCAGCAGATAATCCTTCATCTTTCAATAAAATAATTTTGTTTTTCAAATCAAGAGAAAGTTCTTTTAAAAATTTCCTACTTTTAATCATACAAGTTACTTTCTCAAGTTTTTTTAATCGACTTTCCGCATTAAGAAAGATGGGCAAAGAATATGCCTTGCAAATGCTCTCATAATGAGATATATTAACTGAATCAGTGTCAATATAAGAGCGAATACTTAATTTTTTTAATAATTTAACAATAATTTGTTGATTAGGGTCGCAAGACAACTCTACTCGCCAGAAGTTATGAGCACACCCATCTCCATCAGAGAGACCTTGGAAGAAAGAAATTAAAAAATGAGAGGGAGAAGAAAGTAACCAGTCCATAGAAACTTTATCATAAGTAGTTCTTTGCTTTGGTTTTAAACCCATACAAGTTTCTAAGAGGTACGTAATAAAGGGTGATTTTTCACTTATCCAACGATATTCCCCATTAGGTGCTCTTGGCCTAAGTTTAGTGTTATCTTTAATTCTATGTGCTTTTATACCTATTTTATTAAAACAAGAGCTAACTTCATTTCCTATAGCAAGACTCCAATCATATTTTCGAGTAAGAGAAACTAAACATTGATTCGAAAATCTATATCCTTCTGGTTTGCTCGTATCACTCAACATCATGCCAAGAATATAAGCAAAAGATTTTTCTTTCTCTTTTAGAGAACATTGTTTATTACTAAGACTCTTTAACTGCTCCAGGATTTGGATAATATAGGAATAAGAAGTAATTTTCATTGGTACTTCAATAAAGTTTGTATAAATACGACCTCCTTTCCTTCCCCTAAGTGGCAGAAATTTATAGCCTTTTTTCAATTTTTTGGGAGGTACACATAGTGCAAGCCATAGCAAGTAAGGTTTGTGCTTTTTTGATTTCTTAGAAGAGAAATGCTTTTTACATCGTTTTAAGTGAAGTGGATAGTGTGGTGATTTTATTAATTTTTTATAAAAATAAAGTGTACTTAAACGTTGTTGAACTTCTTTGATGGAGGTTATTCGTGTCATAAAGAATAGTCAGGAAAGTTACTTATAAACTTAAGGAGGGTCCTTGAGATGTAAGAATTGTTTTTAATATATATTTAGAAGTTTTCCGGAAAAATCAAAAGTCTTTTATAGCTAAATGATCAAATAATAAGTGAAAAGAGGTAGTTTTATGAAGCATTTATTATCTATCAAGGATTTGGTGAAACAAGAGATACTTGATTTAACCAATTTTGCACAAGGTATTAAAAAATCTCCTAAAAAATATGCTACTAGTGCTTTTGAAAAGAATTTACTCATGATGTTTGAAGCGCCTTCTTTACGTACTCGCATTTCTTTCGAGACTGCAATGGTACAAATGGGCGGTGATTCTATTAATTATCATATGGAGCATTCCCCTTGGGGGCACGGAAAAGAATCTATTGAAGATTCTGCTAAAACTATTTCTCGGTATGTGGATATTGCTATGGCTCGCATTTACTCTCATGAGGAATTAGTAAAATTTGCTGCATCTGCTTCTGTCCCTATTATTAATGCTATGACTAACTTTGAACATCCTTGTCAGACCTTAGGAGATCTATTAACTATTACTGAAAAGAAAAAAAAGTTAAAAGGATTAACATTAACTTATGTTGGTGACAGTAACAACAATGTTACTAATTCTTTATTGTATGGTTGTGCTAAAGTTGGTATAAACATTAACATTGCTTGTCCGAAAAGAAAAGAGTTCTCTCCTGTTATGAGCATTGTAAAAGAAGCTAGAACATTTGCAAAAAAAGAGAGATCTTCTGTAAACATATACAATGACGTAAAAAAAGCCGTAAAGAACGCAGATATTATCTACACTGACTCGTGGATGTCATACAGAATTCCTAAAGCACAAAAAGCGAAACGTATTAAGGTTTTGAAACCTTTTCAAGTTACTAAAAAAGTTATGAGTTATGCTAAGAAGAATGCTATTTTCATGCATTGTCTTCCAGCTAAACGTGGATTAGAAGTTTCTGCTGATGTTATTGATTCTCCTCAATCTGTTGTGTTTGATCAAGCTGAGAATCGTTTGCATACAGAAAAAGCTATTTTGTTGTGGTTGTTGAAAGGATAGCTTATTAACTAATAAACTATTACTCTAACTATATTTGCAATCTTTCTTTGGATCATCCTTCTTTTTGAATTATTGTGGAAATAATTTATCTGATTATGTCTGGATAGTATTTCAGATTATACAATGGTTTTCCTGTTAATTTATCAATTATTTTGAGTAATGTAGTTCGTATGTTACAAGGGTTTGGTGCATCATAAACATAGACTGCTGTTCTTCCTTCTAATCTTCCAGTAAACACATCATCGATTATATAAATTTCGTTTACTTTTTCTGGGCGTTGATGTTTTGGTTTTTTAAATAATGCTTCAATAGCTAAATTTTTGTCTGAAAAGAAATGGTGCATAGTTGGCGGCTTTTTTCCTCGTTCTTCAAAATAGAGTTCTAGTAATAGTCCTTCTCCATATCGCCAAAACCCTCCATGTTTTTTTAATAAGTATTCTACTCCTTTTACTGCTACTCGTGAAAAAGCTTGTCTAACTGGATCAGTATTTGGAGCAGGAATTGAATAGTCTGGAAGTTTTATTCTTGGTTTTTTTGTTGTAAGATAATCTACTAGTGTTGTAAGAGTCATAGTAAGTAAATGAATTTGTGGGTTTATAAGCATTCTCAATCTTAAACAGAAAGTATTTAAAAAGAGAGATATTTCCTTTTTAAAGAGGTGTATTCATGAAGTCTTTCAAACAATTCATCAACGGTAAGTGGGTTGCTTCTGATTCTCACAAAACTTTTCCTTCTTTAAATCCTGCTTCGGGTAAACCTATAGCTCGTTTTCAAGCTGGCACTAAAAATGACATAAATAAAGCTGTTCGTGCTGCTACTCTTGCTTTACCTAAATGGAAAGCTACTCCTGCTCCTAAGAGAGGAGAGATCTTATTAGAGATTGCTTCTTTACTAAAAAAACATAAACAACGGTTAGGAAAATTAGTTACTGAAGAAATGGGCAAAGTCTTAACTGAAGGTCTTGGTGATGTGCAAGAGGCTATTGATGTTTTTGAATACATGGCTGGTGAAGGACGGAGATTATTTGGTCATACTACTCCTTCTGAATTACCCAACAAAGCTTGTTTTACTGTTCGTCAACCTTTAGGTGTTGTTGGTTTAATTACTCCTTGGAACTTTCCTACTGCTATTCCTGCTTGGAAGATTGCTCCTGCTTTAATTTGTGGTAACACTATTGTGTTCAAACCTTCTTCTGATACTCCTCTTTGTGCTCTTGAAGTTGTTAAATTATTAATTGAAGCTGGTTTGCCTAAAGGTGTTGTGAATGTTGTTACTGGTTCTGGCTCTGAAGTTGGCACTCCTTTAGTAAAACATCCTAAAGTTGCTGGTATTTCTTTTACTGGTTCTAAAGCTACTGGTGAATTTATTACTGCTAATGCTGGTTTAAAGAAAGTTGGTTTGGAACTTGGTGGTAAAAATGCTATTATTGTTCTAGATGATGCTGATTTAGATTCTGCTGTTGAAGGTATTCTTTTTGGTGCTTTTGGCACTACTGGTCAACGTTGTACTGCTACTTCTCGTGTTATTGTGCATCGTAAGGTTAAATCTTTATTAGAAACTAAGTTACTCAGAAGAGTTAAGAAATTACGTTTAGGGAATGGTCTAAAATCTTCTGTTGATGTTGGTCCTTTAATCAATCAAAAAGCTGTTGAAAAAACTCATAAGTATACACAAATTGGTAAGAAAGAACATGCTAAATTATTATGTGGTGGAGAGATTATTAAAGGTAAAGGATTTTTTTACTCTCCTACTTTGTTCACTAATGTTAAACCTTCTATGAAGATTGCTCAAGAAGAAATTTTTGGTCCTTCTCTTTCAATCATAACTGCTAAAGATTTTACTGATGCCATTACTATCTGTAACAACATTGAGTATGGTTTATCTTCTGCTATTTACACAAATAATGTTAATCTTGCTATGAAAGCTGTTGAAGTTTTAGAAACTGGCATTGTTTACGTTAACTCTAGTACTATTGGTGCTGAAGTGCATTTGCCTTTTGGTGGAACTAAAAATACTGGTCATACAAGAGAAGCCGGAATCGAAGGCATATTCGAATTTAGTAATACAAAAACTGTTTACATTGATTACAGCGGTACTTTACAAAAAGCTCAAGGGGTTAAGTGAAAACCTGATTTTCTGAAACTTTCCGTCTATTTTTAAATATTTCTTTACTAGAGCAGCTAGAGGGTTTTATCAATAAATTTGGTTAATGGCCAGGGAAATGGATTATAGTTTAAGATATCTATTAAGCACAATATTTATATAGTGTCTAACTATGCTTTAATACTAAAAAGAGGTTACTATGAAAAAGAAAACTATGTCTGCTGGTGTTAAGGTTATTAGTGTTCTCGCTTATATAATTGGAGGAATACATATTCTTGCTGGTTTGTGGTTTATTCTGGGAATTGGATTTCTTCAAGATGCTATGGAAGGATTCTTCGCTAGTTATTTCAGTGGTTTTGGTGTAGTTTTAATTGCTATAGGATTAGTTATTCTTTATATAGGAAGGAGTTTATGGAATAGAAAGAATTGGGCTAGGAGAGCAGTTCTAGTTATTGTTACCTTAAACCTCCTTGGAACTATAGCTGTCTTTACCTCAACAGCTGAGGATATAGCAAAAGTCATTGTATATCTAGGAATTATAGTCTATTTATCAAAGAAAGAAATAAAGAAAGAATTCTCATGAAAGCTAAAATAATTACTAAAATTCCTGGTACTAAATCTGAAAAAGTTATTCATACTGTTAGAAAATTAAATGGTGGTTGGGGTGTTTCTTATCCTTTTGTTCATTCTAAGGATGGAAAGGGTTGTTATTTCAAGGATATTGATGAAAACACTTTCTTAGATTTTGCTTCTCAAATTGCTTCTAATCCTTTAGGATACAATCATCCTGATATTAAATCAACCATTAAACAGTACTCTTCTCGTGCTCCTGTTAAATTTGCTGGTCAAGATTTTTTAGTCAAAGAACATGCTTTACTCTTAGAAGAATTATTGTCTATCACTCCTCATCATTTGAATGCTGCTTTTTTTGTTAATTCTGGTGCTGAAGCTGTTGAGAATTGTTTAAAGATTTCTATGCGTAATCGTAAAAAAGCCAAGGTTGGTATTTCTTTTGAATCTGCTTTCCATGGTAGGACTCTTGGTGCTTTATCTTGTACTAATTCTAAAACTATCCAAAAAAAGAATTTCTTTTCTATTCCTATGAAGCGTTTACCTTTTGATGAGTCTGCTGGTGATGTGTTACAACAAATGTTAAAACATGATGTTGCTCCTGAAGGTGTTGCTTTTATTATTCTTGAACATCTCCAAGGTGAAGGTGGATATCGTGTTCCTTCTAAAAAAATGGTTAAGGATATAAGAGTTATTGCTAAACAACATAATATTCCTTATATTGCTGATGAAGTACAAGCTGGTATGGGACGTACTGGTGAGTGGTGGGCTTTTCAACATTTCAAAATCCAACCTGATACTTTTTCTTCTGCTAAAGCTTTAGGTATTGGTGCTACTATTGCTAATAAGAAATTTTTCCCTAAAGAACCTGGAAGTATTTGTAGTACTTGGGGTGGTGGTCAAATTATTGATTTGGCTGTTGGTGTGCAAACTATTAAGACTATGAAAAGAAAGAGAATTTTAAGTAATGTGCAACGTATGGGTGTATTTTTAGAAAAAGAATTGCAAGCTTTAAGTGCTATTTGTCCTCAAGTTAGTAATATTCGTGGTTTAGGTTTAATGCGTGCTTTTGACCTTCCTTCTAAGAAAGCTCGTGAAGATGTTATTATTGGTGCTTTGAAGAATGGGTTAGTTCTTTTGGGTTGTGGTGATAAAGGTGTTCGTTTAGTGCCACCGTTAATTATTAAAAGAGAGGAAATCATTGAAGCTATAGATATTTTAGAAAAAACCATTAAAGAATGCTGTAAACCTAAGTTCAAGCACACTGGAAAAATTTGTCAGTATACTGCTTGTTCAGAGGATGGTACCTGAGGTGAAATGTATGAAAAAAGTTATGTTAGGATTGTTTATTAGTTTATTAATAGTTTTCCAAGTTTCTGCAGCTTTTAATAAAGAAGTTATGGAGTACGTTCCTATTGCTGGTGCTGAAGAGGGTGGTATTTTTAGTGATAGTCTTCCTATTTTTGATGAAGAACCTCCAGAAGAAGAAGTCATTGAAAAAGCTTCTCTTGATGAATGTGTTAAACAATGGAAACCTTATTTTGCAAGAGAGGATACTTTAGTGAAGATGGAAGCTGGTAAAATACATGTTACTTTTGATCCTACTGTCTCTTTCAAGAGTGCTTTACTTTCGATCGAACGTCATGGTTTACAAATAGATACAGTAATCAATATTTTTGGTGTATTACTAAAACAAGAATTTACTGATGAAGAATCTTTTAACCAATATCATATGGTAATTCTCAAAGGTTTTGATGGTGAAGATTTATCTGAAGATTGGTGGAACCAATTCCTTGCTTGGTTTGGATTAGGAAAAAAGAATCTTATTGGACAAGAAGTTGAAGTTGCATGTGAAGTATTACAAGATCCTAAAGTACTACAAACTTTTCCTGTTGCAAATTTAGATTTCGCTGGTGCTATTGCCGCACAACTAGAAGCATAAGAAAATGAAGACTATTTTAGATGCTATTGGAAACACTCCTTTACTCACTATTGAAGGCATTAACGTCAAATTAGAGCATCTTAATCCTTCTGGTTCTATTAAAGATCGTATTGCTAAATTCATTGTTAACAAAGCTGAAAAGAGTGGAAAATTAAAAAAAGGTTATACTATTATCGAAGCTACTTCTGGTAATACTGGTAATGCTCTTTCTTTAGTTGGAAGTGTTAAGGGGTATAAAGTTGTTGTTGTTATGCCTAAAGGTTTATCTATTGAACGTTCTAAGATTATGAAGGCGTATGGTGCTAATATTATTTATGTTAAAAAAGATTGTTTTTCTTGTGCTATTAAAAAAGCTGAGAGTTTAGGAAAGAAACCTAAAACTTACTTACCTCATCAATTTACAAATGAATGGAACATTAAAGATCATGAATTGTTTTTAGGGAAAGAAATTATTAAACAAGTTAAGAAAGTTGATGCTTTTGTTGCTGGTGTTGGTACTGGTGGTACTTTGATTGGTGTTGGTCGTGCTTTAAAGAAAAAGTTTCCTAAAGTTAAATTGTTTGCTGTTGAACCTGATGAATGTTCTGCGTTAGTTCATGCTGGTATTGGTTCTGTTCTTGGTAAAAAAAGTTTAAAGAAATTAGTTTGTAAGCATCATGATATTGAAGGTATTGGTGATGGTATTATTCCTGAGATTATTAAACGTAATAAAAAGATGATTGATGGTGTTGTTGAAATTAAAAGTAAAGAGGCTATTAAAGAGTCTAGTCGTATTGCTAAAGCTCATGGCTTATTTGTTGGCCCTTCTTCAGGTGCTAATTTCTTAGCTGCTAAGAAGCTTAGGAAGAAGTTTAAGCATGTGGTTACTGTTTTTGCTGATGAAGGAGAAAAATATTTGAGTGAACGTTGATTTGTAGTAAAAGAAAGGTTTATATTAGTCAGGAAGTGGTTTTACTCAAGAGGTGATCTAGTGGAAAAGTTTTTCAATCCTAAGTCTATTGCTATTGTTGGTGCATCTAGAGATATTCACAAGGTTGGTTTTGTTACACTTAAAAATTTGATTCTTGCTGGTTTTGAGGGAAAGATTTTTCCTATTAATCCTAATGCTTCTTTTATTTTGAAAAGGAAATGTTATGCTTCTGTGTTAAAAGTTCCTGAGAAGATTGATGTTGCTTTGATTGCTGTTCCTGCTAAGTTAGTTTTGAAAGTTTTACGTGAGTGTGGAAAGAAAGGTATTAAACATATTATTATGATTACTGCTGGGTTTAGTGAGGTTGGTAATGTGCAGTTAGAAAAAGAGATTGTAAAAGTTACAAAACAATTTAAGATGCGTTTGATTGGTCCTAATTGTTTAGGTGTTTTGGATGTGAATAATAAGTTTGATACTTTGTTTTTGCCTGCTTCTCGTTTGGTTCGCCCTAAGAAGGGTAATATTTCTTTTATTACGCAGTCTGGTGCTACTGGTTCTACTGTTTTGGATTTGATGGCTGAGGAACAGTTTGGTTTTGCTAAGTTTATTAGTTATGGTAATGCTGCTGATGTTTCTGAGACTGATCTAATTGAATTTTTAGGTAGGGATAAGGATACTAAGGTTATTTGTATATATATTGAGTCTATTCGTGATGGAAAGCGTTTTTTAGATGTTGCTAAAAAGGTCTCTAAGAAAAAGCCTATTATCGTCTTAAAGGGTGGTATTACTGATGCTGGTGCTAAGGCTACTATGTCTCATACTGCTTCTTTGGCTGGTTCTTTTGAAATTTATGCTGGTGCTTTTAAGCAGGCTGGTATTATTCAGGCTGATACTTTAGAGGATTTATTTAACTATGCTAAGATTATTGAGAAGTCTTTGAAACCTAAGGGAAAGCGTGTGCAAATTATTACTAATGGTGGTGGTTTTGGTATTTTGGCTACTGATTTTTTGATTTTGTCTGGTTTTACTATTGCTGAGCCTTCTAAGAGCACTATTACTAGATTAAAGAAATCTTTTCCTGCTACTTATACTGTTGGTAATCCTATTGATTTGACTGGTAGTGCTTTTTCTGATGATTATCGTAAGGCTATTAAGATTTGTTTGCAGGATAAGTCTATTCACTTGTTGTTGATTATTTTGTTGTATCAGACTCCTCAGATTGATACTTCTATTGTTGATGATTTAATTAAGTTTAATAAATTAAGAAAGAAGCCTTTGGTTGTTATTTCTATGGGTGGTGATTTTACTCGTAAGTATAAGAATATTTTGGAAGAAAAGGGTATTCCTTGTTTTACTTATCCTCATAATGCTGCTCGTGCAATTAAAGTTTTAAGTAAGTATTATTTAGAGTGATTAATTTTCTGGTATTTTACAAACTTTGCATTTGCTTCTTACTCTTTCTATTGCTATTTCCATTCCTGCATCTCTTGGTTTTATTTTTTTCTCTTTTGCGTGGTTTAATATTACTTGTGTGTTTTTTGTTATTTTCTTTTCTACTAATTTAAACATTTCTTCTGGTGTTTGTCCTAAGTGTTCTGCGTAGCTGGAGATTACTCCTCCTGCGTTTGCTACGAAGTCTGGTACTATGAGAATGCCTTTTTTGTAGAGTTTTTCTTCTATTTCTGCTGTCATGGGTATATTGCTTCCTTCTACTATGAGTTCTGCTTTAATTTTGTTTATGTCGCTCATTTTTATTAAGTCTGGTATTGCTGCTGTTACTAGAATGTCTACTTTTATTCCTATGATTTCTTTGCTTGGTAATACTTTTCCTGGTTTGTAGTTGGTTACTGTTTTTTCTTTATGTTTTGTTTCTTTCATTTTTTCAAAGTCTATACCTTCTTCGTTATAAAGTACTCCTCTACTGTCTGATACTGCAACGAGTTTTGCTCCTGCTTCTGTAAAATATTTTGCTGCAAATTCTCCTACATTCCCAAATCCTTCTATTGCTATTGTTGCTCCTTGTATATCTAAGTTCATGTGTTCTGCTGCTACTCTTCCTGCGTGGAACACTCCGAATCCTGTGCTTCCAAATTCATGTGGTATACCACAATGTTTTCCTGGTTTTAAGCACATGGTTGTTGGTTTTCCTGTTGCACTGTGGTGTTCACCGTTTGCTTCTACAAAAGCTTTTACTTCTTCTTCTGCCATGTTCATGTCTGGTGCTGCTATGTATTCTTCTGGACAAATGCTTTTGATTGCTTTTGAGAATGCTTTAATAATTTCAAATTTTTTTTCTTTTGTTATTTCTTTTGGGTTTGCTATTATGCCTGATTTTCCTCCTCCAAAGGGTAGATCTGCTAAGGCATTTTTCCAGGTCATTGCTCTTGCTAATCTTGCTACTTCTTCTCTTGTTACTGTTGGTGTCATTCTTATACCACCTTTTGCTGGTCCTAGTGCTAGGGAATCTATTACTACAAACCCTCTCATTCCTACTCTTGGATTATATACTTCTAGAATTTTTTGAGGTCCAAATTCGTCGTAGTTCACCATTTTTTAAGTCTCTTTTGTTATTTTATGAAGTTTGAGTATTTAATACTTGCCTTGATTCTTTAAATTTTCAATATACTTTTCTACTTCTAGTGCACATTGGCAACCTGTTCCTGCGCTGGTGATTGCTTGTTTGTAGATGTGGTCTTGTACGTCTCCTGCTGAGTAGATTCCTTCTACGTTTGTGTGTTGGTTTCTGTTTGTTTTGATGTAACCATGGTCATCTAAGTCTATCAAGTTTCCTAAAAATTTGGTGTTTGGTGTGTGTCCTATTGCTAAAAAAAATCCATCTGCTTGAAGTTCTTTTTCTTCTTCTGTTTTAACATTTTTTACTTTTACCCCTGTTACAAATTTGTCGTCTCCTAATACTTCTGTTGGTACTGTGTCATACATAATGTCTACTTTTCCTTCTTTTTGTAAGGATAATATTCTTTTTTGCATTATTTTACTTGCTCTAAATTCATCTCTTCTATGAATCACTACTACTTTTGTGCAAAATTTACTTAGTGCAATAGTTTCTTCCATTGCTGAGTCTCCTCCACCTATTACTGCTGCTGTTTTGTTTTTGTAGAATGTCGCGTCACAGGTTGCACAGGTGCTTACTCCTTTTCCCCAATATTTTTTTTCTCCTTCTATTCCTAGAGTTCTTGGTGATGCTCCTGTGTTGATTATGACTGTTCTTGTTAAATAGTTTTCTTCTCCTGCTATTATTTGAAAGTTGTTTCCTTCTTTTTTTATTGCATCTGCTTTTTTTTCTATATATTTTGCTCCAAATTTTTCTGCTTGTTTTTTACAATTGTTTATTAATTCTGGCCCTAGTATCCCTTCTGGGAATCCTGGGTAATTTTCTACTAGTGATGTTGTACTTAATTGATCTGGTTCCACTCCTGCTATCACTAAAGGTTGTAATTCTGCACGTGCGGTGTATAATGCTGCTGTATGAGAAGCTATTCCACCACCTATTATGATTATATCTCTTATTTTTTCTGGCATAAAAGTGTGGTAGTTCACTAGTTTATAAATATAACGTATAAAGGAGTTTTAAGTGTTTAAGAATGTAAACAAGAACACAAAGTAGCAATTTATTTGGAGTTGTTTATTTTAGCGATATTGTTTGGTGCTGTTACCAGCTCTCATTTAGTATATTGCTATACTTCACAAGTGTAAGTTCCTTCTTCTATCATTCCGTCACCTGCATCACAAATCCATGTTAATTCAGGTGGAGGAAAATTAGGAATCTCGTCTCCAATGTTATGATCAAAACATTCTACTGGAGGTTCTTTTCTTACCCATTTTCCATCTTTTAGTTCATATTCATATACACATATTTTAGTATTAGTAAAATGCTTGCATCTTAATAGTGCACAAGCCATAATCTGAACTTTGCCTTTTTTTGGTGTGTAAACACATAGCTCTCGACAGTGTTCTTTAGCTAGCTTGAAACATAAATTATACAGTTCTCTTTTATTTTCCGAATAAGCTGTACAAGCATTTACTGCTTTAGCCATAGCCTCTTTTTCATCTTTACCTGAACCTCTTTTAATACTTGATTCAAGAGAAAACCCAAAGCAAGTGCCATGGAAAGGGTAACAACCATATTTCTCAGGACGGTCTAAAAATCCTTCCCTCTCAGTTAAATAAGGAATATACTCAGGAGGCATTCCATGATCACTTAAGAGATTTAGGTTTTGTATATAATTTTCATCAAAATAAGAACTTTTTCCCTTGATAATCTGTTTGTCTTCCTGAAAATAGTTTTCCTGTGATTAATCTATCTCTTGTATTGAAGGATTTACTATTATAGGTTCACTTAAAATAGAGTAATCTTCATCTGACTCAAAAATATCCAGCATTGCTTTTCCAGTTTCAGTAGGAGTTACATAAGAAGCAAACACCATAGCTCCAACTACTAAGACAATAGCTACTAAGAATCCTTTTTGATTTTCACCTCTTCCCATATAGAGTTTTTCAGGTGATGCTCCTATTTAATCTTTTCCATAACTCTCTGCTGTATAAATATAACGTATAAAAGGAGTTTAAGTATTTAAAGTTGATTTTATTTAAGGAACATAGCCGCCTGTTTTATTTTTATCTTCATACATCATGCTTCCTGATTTCATTTTGGTTTGTTCTCCACTTTGGTCTGATGTATTTGTTCCATAGTTTGTTTGTGTTCCTTCTGATTGTACATTTTTATCATAAGTATTACTATCTGTTACTAAATCTCCTGATGCCATGTGTTGTTCTGCTGGGTTCACATGTATTTCTGCTCCACAGGTACATCCTGCTTCGAAGAATTCATTTCCCATGTAATCATTTGATCCTTTATGTGTTGATCCCATTGGTGTTCCTGCACTTAAGTAGTCTCCACTTTTCCCTTGTGTTGCTGCAAATTGTTCTTGTGTTGTTTTCTTTTCTTCTACTTCTTCTATTGGTTTTGTTTCTTCTTGTAGTACTTCTTGGAGCATTGGTGTTGGTTCTACTTTTGTTCTTGTTTGTTCTTCTTCTTGGTTTTTTACTTCTGCTAGTTGTGGATTGACACATCCTTTATTGTGATTTTCTTTATTGTTCCATGCGCTTGAATGTAATATTTGTTGCGTTGCTGTTTGTGGTGCTGTTTCTTTGACTACTTGTTCTAAGTTGTCTTCTTCTTTGATTCTTACTTCTGTTACCATTGTTTTTCGTTTTTTATGCTTCTATTTAAAGGATTGTGTATTTGTCTAAAGATATGTTCTAGGTAGGAAAATGAGTATTTAAACCTTTCTATTATTCACTACCCTAAAGTGACTATTTAGAGGATTTGTAGAGTGATATAATAGCTCAATGCAGAACTTATAATGCCTAATAAAGCTCCTCCTAAGAGTGCATTCCACTTAATCTTTCTAGTACTTTGTGCCCAAATCATAACTAGCCATAAGAGAGTTGCAAAGAGGGTGAACAAGAATACTTGGTAATAAAAGGAAATAAAAATAAGTAAAATAAGACCTCTTGCAATATGTGGATCTGATGGTTTAATAAATCTAGATAAGAAGTAATAGATTACTAATCCTAAAACAAGATGTGAGACGAATGGTTGAAATTCTCCAATGATTGCCCTAATTATAACTATGAAGTAAAAGGGTATGCCTCCTAATGCTATAACATCTCTTGCAAACTCTTTTTTCCAGGGTTTAGACATAATAAATTAGAAGAGTATATTGTTTAAATAAGTATTGTTTACATATGTTTTTTTAAGAAGTCTGTAATTCGTTGTTCATATTGTTTTTTGTGTAAGGCGTATGCTTGACCATGGTCTGCTTTTGGCACTATCCAAAGTTCTATAGCAGGGTTACTTTTTTTCAAGGCATAAGCATTTTCTACAGGTATTTGTGTATCTTGTTCTCCATGAATGAGTAAAATAGGAATTGTAGTGTTTTGCACTGCTACTACTGGTGATTGTTTGTTAATGTTGGTGCCTAAAAAAAGTTTTGTATAAAATTCTGTTAGTTTAACAAAAGGGTATTTAAATGGACCAAAATAAAAATAAATGTGATTAATCATATAGTCTAAGTTTGCGTAAGGTGAGTCTGCTATAATAGCTTTGACTTGTGTTTCACTCATGAGCATTGCTGCTGCACTAAGGGAGAAACCATATAATGATATAGCATGTTTTTTGCCATATTGTTCTTGAACAAACTGGACTGCTGCTTGGACATCTTTTGTTTCTCTAATACCTACTGTGGTTATTTTGCCTTCACTTTCGCCAAAGTAACGATGGTCATACAAAAGTAAGTTGTAAGCTGGGTAAAGAAAAGTAACAACTTGTAAGATGTTTCCTTTGTCGAAAGGATAACCATGACCTATGATGATTGTTCCTTTTGCTTTTGGTGAGTGTATTAACCAACCTTTTATGAGAATGTTATCTGTAGTTGTAAAAGAAACTGGTTTGTAAGATAAACCTAAAGTTTCTGGTGTAGTAGGATCTGTATAGCGTGGCGGGTGAGTACTTACTAAGAATTGGAGAAGGGAGTAAAAGAGTATGAATGCTATGAGAAAAAGGAAGAGTTTGAAGAGTGTCCAAGTTGTAACCATTCTTTATTTGTTTTCCCTCGTTCTATACCCTCCACCTCTTTTATAAGGAGTGTGTTTTGTTTTCCCTTGTTGCCTATTTCTGTCTTCTGGATAAGCTTCATCCCAGTCTTCTAACTCATTATAATGACAGTTTTTACAAATAAAATAAGTTGTTCCACCTTCTTCTTTTTCTTCTACATTTGTTGATCGACACTTTGGACATTTCATCTTTGATGTTTCTTCACAAACTTTTCCATTTTATCCATTGCTTTTTTAATAATGCCTAAATCTGTTGCATAACTACACCTTATATATCCTTCTCCATAACTACCAAATTCTTTTCCTGGCACTACTGCTACTTTTTGTTCATGTAATAAGTCTGAAGCGAATTTAAAACTTTGATCATGCACTGCGCTTATATCTGAAAAGGTGTAAAATGCTCCATTTGGTGTTATTGTTGGTAATCCTATTGCATTTAATCTTTTAACTAAATATTTCCTTCTTTTGTCATATTCTTTTCTCATTACTTCTATATATTTATTATCAATTGTTAATGCTTTTGTTGCTACCATTTGACTTATTGTTGGTGCTGATAAAGTTGTATAAATGTGACTTTTTCTCATTGCTTCTATTAACAAACTAGGTCCTACTGCATAGCCTACTCTGTACCCACACATTGCATAAGTTTTGCTAAAAGTTTGAAAGGTCACTACATAGTCTTCCATGCCATTTAAACTCCCTACACTTACATGTTTTTTGTCGTAGACTAATTTTTCGTAGGCCTCATCACTAAAAATATATAAATTGTTATCTCTTGCTACGTCTGCTAATTCTTCTAATATTTTTTTGCTCAAAACATTGCCTGTTGGATTTGCTGGTGTGTTAATCATAATTGCTTTTGTTTTTTTGTCTATGTAATATTTCAATTCACTTGGATTTATATCCCAATTATTATTTGCTTTTAGTTGTATGGGTACTGGAAATGCGTTGAATAATTCAAATGTTGGTAAGTATCCTAAGAAGCTTGGGTTTGGTACTAATACTTGTTCTGAAACGTCACAAACACATGCTGTTGCTAAGAGAAGTGCTTCTTGGCTACCACAAGTTACTATGATGTTATCAGGATTTGTTTTTATGTTGTTATCTTTCTTTAATTTCTTCACTAGTGCTTCTTTTAATTCTGTTCTTCCTCCTGTTGGACTATAATGATTGCATGTATCTGCAAATTTTTTTGTTAATGCTACTATAGGTTTTGGTGCTGAGAAGTCTGGTTCTCCTGGTCCTAGAGAGAGTACTGTTTTGTCTTCTGCTGCTAATTTTAAGAGTTTCCCAATTGTTGCTTCTGGTAAATCTGTGTATCTTTCAGAAATATGTGGCATATGTTCACCTCTTTTCTTATGAATAAACTATGAGTTTGTATTTATATAGTTTTTCTTAAGTTATGTTCTTAGAAGAAAACTTAAATCTGTATCTACAGGAAATCTTGAAGGTTTTTTTCCTTGTTCAAAAACAACGACACCTTGAGAATTTAAAGGCCCTTTTACTTCCATAGCTTTACCTTTTACAACTAATGAGCTCATTTCATATAATCCTATTACTAGTAAATCTCTGTGTTCATTATCTTCTGTTGCATGAAATTCATTTATCCTGTCCGCTCTTGTTTCACCTTTGTGTTTTGATCCTTCTTCTGGTTCTACATAATGAGGATTTATTTGAAAGGGAACAAAGTTTAGTGATTCAAAAGAATGTGGTAAAACTATTGGCATATCGTTTGTTGTTTTGATTGTTGGACATACTACGTTTATTCCTGCACTTGATCCTATGTAAGGAATACCATCTTGTAAAACTCTTTTTCTTATAGCTGGTATAGCACCAAAGGTGTTTAAGAGTTTTGATTGTAAGGAAAAGGTATTTCCTCCTCCAATAAAAATAGATTGTGCTTTTCCTAATGCAACTAGTATTTCATTTGTTTCATGAATTGATGTTAAGTCTTTTCCTAATTCTTGAAATCTTTCTCTAACTAGTGCAGTATATGCATTATAAGGTATGCCTTGTGGTTGTGCCCAAGGTATAAAGAGTACATGTTCAACGTCAGCTAAAGTAGTTTTTAGTAAACCTTCACAGTGGCTTCCTAAATATTTATTATTTGGATCACTAGAATTACTTATTAATAAGAGGTTTTTTTGCATGCTTTTTTCAAGAAAAAGAGTATTTTTATAAGTATCTATTCTAATAAAGTAGTGAATTTAAATACTCCTACACTCTTTATTTTATCAAGAATATGGTTAAAGGCATTATCAGAAACTCATTAAGTAAATTCCACGAACAGTTTCATAAGGCTGCTCGTTCTAAAACTTCTTCTCATGAGATTGCTCTTGGTATGGCTGTTGGTATTTTTATTGGTTTTCTCCCTTTTCTTGGTTTTCAGTTTTTGATTGGTTTGGTTGCTATTTTCCTTTTTCGTATTAATAAAATTACTACTTTGTTGGGTGTTTTTGTTACTAATCCTATTACTATCCCTCCTATTTTTGCTTTTAATTATATTGTTGGGAAGTTTATTGTTGGTGCTCCTCTTACTTCTTCAGGTAATTTGTTGTCTATTAATACTTTATTAGAAAATTTTAAACCTTTGATGATTGGTTCAGTGGTTGTTGGGTTTGTTGTTGCTATTATTGCTTATTGTATTGCTTTTGCAGTTGTTAAAAGAATTAAAAGATTACATTTGAAAGAGAAGATGAAGAAGTCTAAGATTGCTAAGAAAGTGAAGAGTTTGAAGATTACTAAAGAGGTTAGAAAGGGATTGAAAAAGTTGAAAGAGTAAATTTTCTCTTTGAGAAAGAGAAGCTTAAAAACGCCTTTAAACACTCTTTTAACCTATTTTTAGGCATTTTTCATATGTAAGCGATAAGTATTTATATCAGTTTTGCTTTGTATGTATTTAGTGGGGTTTTAGGTCATGTTACCAATGTATCTTTTGATGTATTTGGTTTCGTTGGATAAAATCTGCTATTTCATAGTCATAGGAACGGGTAGGATGGGGTTTTCTGCTATGTCTTTTCCCTAACACCTCTTTTCCCCTGTCTTACCCCATCCTTGGCATATATTCTCTAACATAACCTTTACAAAAGGCTTTTATAGGTTTATTCTTGATTGTCTTCTTATGGATGATGACTTAAAGTTTGGATTACAAAGGAAGTTTGGTATTTTTGGGTTACTTTTGGTAATGTTGTTGTTTGTTGGTTTGACTTTTTATGTTTTCACTCTCTTCACTCCTCTTGTTATTGTTGAGGAAAGTAATGATTCTGTTACTAATAAATCTCTTAATCTTACTCCTTCTGCTCCTGATATTATTCTTAATACTGATCCTGAGGAATTATTGGTTGTTGTGAGTTCTTTGGCTAAAGAGGTTGTTTTCATTGATACCTCTACTGATAAGATTGTTGAGCGTATTGCTTTGTCTTATGAGTCTGATTTTGCTTTTTTTGATAAAACTCAGGGACGTTTGTATATTGCTCATTCTGATGAATATGTTATTTCTGTTATTAATGTTAAGAATAGGCTTTTGATTAGAAATATTGAATTATCTGAGAAGCCTGGGGATTTGGTTGTTGCTGATGGTTTGGTTTATATTGTTATTCCTGATAAAGAGAAAGTGTTTGTTGTTGATCCTTTAACTGAGGTTGTTGATAAAGAGATTCCTGTTGGTAAAGAGCCTCAACGTATTATTGCTTCTAATGATGCTTCTCAGTTGTTTGTTTCTAATTTCCGTTCTGATACTGTTGGAGTTATTAATCCTAATGTGCAGGCTGTTAGTTCTTCTATTAAGATTAATTCTCGTCCTTTTGCTCTTGGTTTGAGTCGTACTGGTAGGTATTTGGCTGTTACTAATAGTGTTGAGAGTAAGATTACTATTGTTCCTTTGAAGTTTCCTAAGCGTACTCGTGCTGTGGGTGTTGAAACTGCTCCTTCTGGTGTTGCTTTTACTCCTCGTGATCAGCTTGTTTTAGTGGCTAATGAGGGTAGTAATACTGTTTCTTTTGTTAGTTTAAATCAGGATAGGGTTGTTGATAGTGTTGAAGTGGGTATTGCTCCTTCTAATATTGTTATTTCTAGTGATGGAAGGAAGGCTTATGTGGCTAATGCTCGTGATGATTATGTTTCTGTTCTTGATGTTGAGGGTATTAGTGTTGTAAAGAGTATTCTTGTGGGTGATGGACCTATAGAGGTCTTTTTGGTGAATGTTTAAGGTGGTTTAAAAGATGAGTAAGTTAACTAAAATAATTGATAATTTGAAATACTATGTTGTTGATTCTACTGCATTATTAACTGAAACTTTCCCTGTTTTTGCTGCTTGGGAAGTTGGTGTTGTAGGGATGTCAAATGATGTTTCTATTAATGCAAAAATGGTAGCTACTGGTTTGGTATTTGGTGGTAGTGGTTGGGCTATGGGAAAAGGAAGAGATCTTTGGAGGAGGTCTTTTAACATTGTTGATAGTACAAAAGAAAAAGTGCAAGCTGCACATGATTTCTTATATCAGGTTGCATTTAATTCAGTATTTTTGCCACCTTTTTATTATGCTTCAGGAGAAAGAGATTTAGAAACCCTTGCTATTGCATCTGGAACAGGAGTGGCAGTTGCAGCTACAAATGGACTAGCCTTAGGGCCATTCATGGATATGTATAGAGATCTTACTGGGTTAAAGGAGTGTGAAAGAAGCATTTATCCTAGATTTATTAAGAATCAGTCCCCTATTACTAAAAAAGCTATTGCTACTGGTTTAGTTGCAGGTTCAGTTGGATTAATGGGGCTAATTTACTCTCAGAATACTTAATTTTCTCTCCTAACCAGAACCTTTATATACTTCTTAGACTATTGAAAAATCTCTTATATATATACCATATATGGTGTATATAACTATTGGTTGAGGATTAAACAAAAAAATGTATGAAGCTGAATGTAACGATTGCGGTGCTGTTTTTACTCTTGATGTTCCACAAGTTCCTGAATGTGTTGAATGTGTGTGTCAAGGTAAGAATTTTGAAATCGCTCAAGTTGCTTAATAATTTAAGTTAAAAAAAGTTCTTGTAACTTTTTCCTATAAGAATTCTTTCTATAGTATTAAGCGAATGACAAAATATCCTACGAAACATCCTGCTGTTATGAATGGCATTGCTGGATAATATTTTCCTTTTTCGCTTTTCCAAAATAAGTAAGCTAGTCCTAGTGTACTTGTTAGTGTTATGATTAATGCACTTATTCCATGAATTCCTAGTACTACTGCTGTGAACATTAGTGGAAATGCTATGTCTCCTCCTCCTAGTATTGCTGTTTTTTTCTTGCCATAAGGTATGTATAATCCTGCAAACAATTTTGATTTAGTTTGGAATTTCGCTAAGCTCACCATGTGTTTTGTTTTATGTACTGCTATAAAGTCATAGATTGATATTAAGATTAATAATATGCTTACTCCTAACAAATTTAAGATTGGTACAAAGATTGCTGCTATTCCTCCATAAATAAATAATTCTGTTAAGTTATGTAATACCATATTTCTTTTAAAGATTTTTAGAATAGCTAAAATAAAGGCTAATACTACTGCATAGAGTTCTTGTAAAAATGCTCCGAATGCTATGATTAAACAAAACCATACTGATAGGAAAAACCATGCTTTCCAAAACAAAAATGCTTTTAATTTCACTAATAGCAAGATTATGCCTGTTGCAACTAAGATTAAGATAATAATTGGTATGTAAGATGTTTCTTCTTCAAACTCTGGCCTTTCAATTTCATAAGGTAATGCTTCCCAATTCTTTTTTACTACTTTCTCTCCTTCTTTTATAGTAATATCATAAGTAACATAATTATTTATGATCACTAATCCTATTAATTGTGCTAGAAGAAATAAGCCTAAGAGTGCTGTAGTGATTTTCCATGTATGTTTCATACACTTTCTTCAAAATTTCTTGCAGTATTTAAAAGCTTCTCTCTTAGCCACTAAAAGTTTTTAAGGAGGAAATACTACCTTTCCCTTACTATGGATTTTGACTCATTAACTGAGAATTATTTTAAAAAGGAAATGAGGGTTAAGGTTATTGGTAGGTATTACCCTTCTGAAGCTGGGCAATGTTTAAGGAAATCTTATTACTCTTTCATTAACCCTAAAGAGATTGATTTAGAATTAACCAAAATTTTTGAAGCTGGGAATATTGTGCATGATTTTGTTTCTAAAGTTTTCAAAAGTGACAAAAATCCTGATGTTGAAGTACTTGAATCTGAGACTTCTTTTGAGATTCCTGTTGATGATTTTGTCATCTCTGGCCGTATTGATAATTTAGTTCTCTTTAAAGGGGAAGAGAAAAAGGTGTTAGTGGAGGTAAAGTCTACTAAATCTGTTGATTATTTAGATGGTCCTCAAGAGAGTCATATTATGCAACTTCAGTTGTATTTGCATGCTCGTAAAATGCAAGAGGGTGTTCTTGTGTATGTGGAAAAAAACACTTTAAAAAGTAAAACTTTCCCAGTAACTTATAATCCTTCTATTTATGAAGTTATTATTAATCGTTTTAAAAAATTGCATGAACATCTTAAAAGTTCTTCTACTCCTGATCCTGAGTCTAGGTTACTTGAAGATAAGAAATGGATGTGTAGGTATTGTAATTATAAGACTGAATGTTTTCAAGAGACTCCTGAGGTTGGATTAACTAAGTTCTTCTGAGAAAGCTTTAAATAGTGGATTTTTTGGTGTAAAAGTAGGTGATTCTTTGGTATTTGAAAAATGCGTGACTACATTAGTGCTTGGAAAGGCAAGAAAGTTGTTGTAGTCGGAGATATCATGTTGGATCGTTTTGCAGAAGGAGTGAGCTCTCGTAAAAATCCTGAAGCTCCTGCTGCTCATCTATTGTTCGGAACTAATATTTATGATTGTGTTGGTGGTGCTGCTAATGTCGCTTTGAATGTTAAAGCTCTTGGTGGCAAAGCTTCTATTCATGGAATTATAGGAGAGGATATTGATGGAGGGTTGTTGAGAGATCATTGTATAGGAAATGATTTAGATTTTTATGCTTATGCAGATGGTAGAAAAACTACTACAAAGATTAGGTTTGTTGAAACTTCTTTACATCCTACTCAAATTCTTCGTTATGACCTTGAGGAAACTAAGCTTTTGGTTGGAGATGAATTAGAAAATATGATTACTGTTGTTTCTGCTGACATAAGAGATGCTGATGTTGTTATTTTGTCTGATTATGCTAAAGGTGTTTTTGGTGCTAAGGGTGACATAAATACTTTAGGGTCAGAAGTGATTACTTATTGTAATAGAAGAGGTATTCCTGTTTTGGTTGATTTAAAACCTATTAATCTTCAAGCTTTTCAAAGGTGCACTTTAGTTTCTCCTAATTTAGGTGAAGCAAAAGGCATTACTGGTTTAGAGGTAAAGTATGAAGGAGGTAGGTTAGCTGAGAATGGAAATTTGCAGAGGTTGTGTAAAGCTGTTAAAAGAAGAGCTAAAAGTAAGTATGTTGTTGTGACTTGTGGTGGTGATGGTATTATTAGTATGGATCCTAATGCTCAATTTGATTTTTCTCATACTAGGGCTGAACAATTGTTTGATGTTACTGGTGCTGGTGATACTGTGATTGCTACTTTGGCTTTGTCTTTTGCTGCAAAGTATAAGAGTGGAGATTTGAATATTCATGAGGCTACTAAGATTGCTAATGCTGCTGCTGGTATTGTTGTTGGCAATAAGGGTACTAGTACTGTAAGTGTTGAAGATTTAGAAGCTGTTTTACCTAAATAGTTAGTGTTATTTCTTCTTGTAAATGTTCTTTTATTTGTTCTTCTAGTTCTTTTTTTAAGGTTGGTAGTTGTATTTGTTCATATTTTTCCATTTGTTCTCTTAATAATTCTACTTCTTTTTCTTCTTTTTCTTTTTCTTCTTGTATTTGTTGTTCTTGTTTTTGTAGTGATATAATTATGCTCATTTCTTTTTGTTCTTTTTGTAGTTTTGTTATTTGTTCTTGTAGTGTTTGTTTTTGTTGTTGATAATTGGTGAAGTAGCTGTGAGTAAAGGTGTCTAGTTCTTTTATTATTTTTTCTTTTTTCCCTTGTTTTAATTCTAAGTCTCCTTTTATGATTGTTTCTCTTAGGCTTTTGAGTAGTCGTACTATGCTTAATTCTTTGTCTTTTTGTAGTGCTTCTTCTGGATTTGTTAGATAGTTTTGTATGGTTGTTTTTTCTTCTATGAGTCTTTCGTATTTTTTGAGTGCTGTGTTTATACTTCCTATATTTCTGGTGAATTGTGTTGTTTGTTCTTCTAGTTCTTCTTTTCTTTGTTTTTCTTTAGTTTGGAGTTGTTCGTAAGTTTTGTATGCTTCTCCTGTTTGTAGTTTTTTGAGTTTTTCTTCTTCTTCTTGTACTTTGCTTGCTTGTTGTTGTAGTTCTTTTTTCTTTTCTGTTATTATGTTTTTTAGTTCTTCTTTTTCTTTTTTTTGTTCTTGTGCTTTTTGTATTTGTTTTTTAATGTCTTCTAGTGTTGTTATTTGTGCTTTTGTTGTTGCTTCTTCTGCTTTTTTCATGTAGTCTTCTATTTTTTTTAAGGTAGTTAGTATTGCTGTTGTTTCGTGACTAAAGAATTGTTGTAATACTTTGTAATTTTTGATTGTTCCTTCTCCGAAGGTGTTTAGTTGTTCATTAAATTTTTTGTAGTATGCTTGTATTGCTTCTGGTTCTTTTGGTAGGTTTATTTTTTCATTGAATTTTTGTGCTTTTTGTACGTAGGTTTTTCTGTTTCCTTCCATTATTTGTATTGCTCTTTCTGGGTAATTTTTGTTTTGTAGTTGTGCTTGTAAGAGAATATCTGTATGTTTTACTAACTCTTTTTTTTCTTCTTCTAGTTGTTCTTGGAGTTGTTCTAAGGTTGTTTGTAGGTAGGTTGTTTGTTCTTCTTTCTTTTTTACTAGTTTCTTTTCTAGTTGTTCTAAATTTAGTCCTTCTACAACTGTTTTTGGTTGTTTTTTCTTAAAGAAATCAAAAAATCCCATGAGAGTGTGCAAGTAATGCTTTTTTATAAAAGTTCACTTTTTCTTCTAGTGCTCTTTGAGCTTGATGAACATATATTTTTGTTGCTTCAACTGTCCATCCGTGTAATTGTGCTATTGTTGCAAGGTTTCTTACTGTAACGTATTTTTCTTGGAGTAATGCGGCTTGTTCTGGTTCTTCATTTTTGAACATTTGGGTTGCTAGTGCATAAAGAGCTTCTGTATCTCTTTCTTTTGGGGTTTTGATTCTTTTAATTCCATTTACTCTATCACTTAAGTTAAATATATTTAATGTTCTTTTTGGTTTTTTGTCTTCCATTCTAATCTATATGTTAAAGAATAGTTCTTATAAATGTATCGTTTGATTGTTTTTAGACTATTAGAAAGCTTTATTAGTGTAAAAAAGTATTTCTTTTTCATGCGTTTATATTTAAAAAAGAAGGGAAAAAGTGGAAAGCCTGAGTTTTTAGATGT
>DAVM01000016.1 GCA_002505585.1 Candidatus Woesearchaeota archaeon UBA489
GTTTATACTCCTCAAGAAGAAATGAAGAGTATTTTATTAGGTAGTAAAGAGGATAGATTAAATACTTTACGTAGAGTTTTTGGTATTGATAAATATAAAATTATTAAAGAGAATGCTGATTTGTTTATTTCTAAAATAAAAACTAAAAATAGGGAGTTGGCTATTGCTTGTGCTGATGTTGAAAAACAAATGGATGAGGTTAAAAGTTTTGATGAGAAAATTAAGGCTTTGGATGTTTCTTTGCAAGAACTTTCTCCTAAAATAGTTTCTTTAAAAACTGAAGTAGTAAAAAACAGAGAAAATTTGGAAGTGTTTGAAAAAAAGATTAAGGAAGTTCAAGAATCTAAAAAGAGTGTGGAGGTTTGTGAAGCACAAATTGTTCATAAGTTAGAAGAGAGTACTAGATGTAAAGAAAGGTGTACTCTTTTGGAAGAAGCTATACAACGTGTTGGTGAAGAATTAGAAAAGGAGGAAGTAAAAAGCATTGATCCTGTTTTACTCCAACAAAAAGAAGTGGTTAGTAATGAGTATGAACTACAAAGAAGGAATTTGGCTAATAAGGTTCAAGAGCTTAAAACTAGCTTAAAACACTCTGAGAAGATTATTGAGGACATTGCTGCTTTAGATGTTTGTCCTGTTTGTAAGCAACAAGTGCAGGAGTCTCATACTAATGCTATTAGGAATGAAGAAAATAAAAAGATTGCTTTGTATTCTGCTGAGATTGTTAAGAGTATGGAAGAGGAAAAAAAGAAAGAGGAGTTTTTGATTGGTGTAAGGAAGGAAATTGAAGAATTAAAAAGTCAACAACAAAAAGCGTCATTATTACTAATAAAAAAAGAGGGTGTTGAAGAGAAGAAAAAAGAACTTTTAAATCTTCAAGAACAATTAACTACAATTAAAAAAGAGATTGGTTCTTTAAACACTAAAAAAGTTGAGTTAGTTGCTTCTGTTATTGATGATGTATCTTTAGACCAACAATATGCTGAATTAAAAAAGAAAGTTGAATTATTGTTGCATGAAGAAAAAGAGTTAGAAATTAAAAAAGCTACTACTGAAAAAGAAAAAGAACATATTTCTAGTAATAAGAATAGGGTTCAAAATGAAATTGAACATAAATTAAAGATTAAGGATAAAATTAATTATTTTAAAAGTTTACAACATTGGTTAGAAAAACAATTTATTAATATTACTTTGACTATGGAAAAAAAGATTATGTTAAAGGTGCATAATGATTTTAATGCTTTGTTCCAAAAGTGGTTTGAGATGTTGGTTGATGCTGAATTAATTAAAGTAAAGATTGATGAAGAATTTTCTCCTGTTATTGAGCAAAATGGTCATACTATTGAGTTTAGTTTTTTGAGTGGTGGTGAAAAGACTGCTGCTGCTTTAGCTTACAGACTAGCCTTAAATCAAGTGATTAACACTATTGTTAGTACTATTCGAACTAAGGATGTTTTAATTCTTGATGAACCTACTGATGGATTTTCTGCTGAGCAATTGGATCGTTTGCGTGGTGTTTTGGAAGAGCTTGATGCTAAACAAGTTATTATTGTCTCTCATGAAAACAAGATTGAGAGTTTTGTTGATAATGTTATTAAATTAGAAAAAAGTGAGCATACTAGTTCCGTCGTTTATAATTAACTAACCCTACTCCTACTGCTAATATTGCTCCTATTGAATTATAAACTAAGTCCCACATTACATTTAGCCAATCACTACTTGCCCAATCATTTAGAGTGTAGTCTCCTGCTCCTCCTTTGCCTAGTCCTCCTTCTCCTTCTCCTACTGTTAGTGATCCTAAGAATTCGTAGTGTTCTATTACTACTCCTACTCCCATCCCTGCTAAGACTATTAACACACTCAAAGTCAACACATTCTTTCCCTTAAAGTATTGGCTTAAATATTGGAATAAAATGTATGTTATGGTGAAGATTCCTACTAAGTGTGTTATGTGATCCCATTGAAAGATGTGTGCACTTATGTGTTGTTGCCAGAATGGGTCTATGTAGGGGAGTGGTGATTTATAGTACCAGCCAAAGACTCCTGCGTTGTGGAGTGCACAAGCTATGATTAACATGCTATAACTAAAAGGAGTCATTCTTAAGTGTTCATAGAGATAATAAAAGACTATTAAGATTCCTATAAAAACAAAGCTATCTGCTATATAGAGTTGTACTCCTCTTGTAGCTGCATAATAGGCAAACCACAAAAAGAGGAGTATTCCTAAGAATAAAAGGTGTTTTTTTGTTATTTTTCCCATGGTAATAAAAGAAGAACAGTTGTTTATAAATATTTATCTTGCAAAAGAGAGCTTTTAGTGACTATTTTAAGCTGTTTACCGCAATATTTATAAATTGTATTCTACTATAAGGTGTACTGATGCTCAATGAGAACAAAAATATTTTTAGTTGTACTTTTAGTATTTTTTTCAAGTAGTTTTGTATTTGCTAATCCTGTTTCTGTCGAGATTATTGAGTCTACTGAGGATGTTGAAGCTGGTAGTGATGCTAAATTTAAGGTTCTTATTACTAATAATAGAGATGAACGTGATGTGTTTAGAATTTTTGGTGATGATTTTGCTATTTATCCTTTTTCTGATTTTGCTGCTTTAATTAAGGCTGAACCTTCTCAAGTAAAGTTAAGTCCTGAAGAGAGTGCTGAAGTTTTAATTTCTATTCAGACTTTGGATACTGCTAGAGTAAATCAATATTATACTACTAAGATGAAGGTTAGTTCTTTGATTAATCCTGAAGAAAAAACTATTTTTGAGGTTGTTACTTTTGTTGTTTCTGCTAAGGATGTTATTGAACTTATTCCTAATTTTCCTGAACGAACAAAACCTGGTGTTCCTATTACCGTCCCTCTCAAATTAAAAAATCGTGCTTATATTCCTATGGAAAATATTGAGGTTTATTTATCTAGTGATGTTCCTAATACTGCTGAAAATAAGATCTTAAATTTTAAGGAACGTGAAGAGTTTAATGAAGATATGGTTTTAACTTTTAATAAAGACGTTTCTCCTGGTATTCATACTATTAGTGTAAGAGCTTATCAAGGTGAAGAATTGCGTGGTTCTTTTGCTCAGGACATTATTGTTGTTCCTGATGAGGATGTTGCTGAAGATCTTGATGTTTCCAGAGGATTCTTATCTTCTTTGACTATTATTAAGAAGAAGAATGATGGAAATATTGTGAGTACTCAACGTATGGAAACAAAGTATTCTTTGTTTAAGAGAGTGTTTACTTCTACTACTCCTAAGGCTGAGAAAGAATCTGGTAAGTATGTTTGGGAGTTAACTTTGGAGCCTGGTGAAGAGGCTGAGATTCAAATCAAAACTAATTATCGTCCTTTATTTTATGGTTTGATTATTATTGTTTTGTTTGTTATTGGTATGTTGTTTTATATTGAAAGAAGTGTTGTTTTAAAGAAACGTATTTTCCGTATTAAGGAGGATTCTCATGGTATTTCTGAGTTCAAAATTTTATTACATCTTCGTAATGGGAAACGTTTTGGTTTGCGTGATGTTAAGGTTCTTGATGTTCTTCCTCATGTTATTTCTGCTACTCAAGATTTTGGTACTTTGAAACCTACTACTGTTCAAAAAGGTAAAATGAGTGTTCGTATGGTTTGGGAAATTGGTGATCTTGATCCTAAAGAAGAACGTGTTATTTCTTATAAGGTTAAGTCTAAAATTAATTTGCTTGGTGAAGTTCGTTTACCTGCTGCTACTGTGCAATTTATTAATCAGAAAGGTAGTGTTGTTGAATTAAAGTCTTTAAAGTTGAGAGTTATCAAAAAAGAGTAGGAAAGCTTCCGAGTTTTCCGGAAAACTTCTAAATATATAATAAAAACAATTCTTATTTCTCAAGGACCCTCTAAATGATTATAAAGAGTCATAGCTTTTTTATCTTATGAAAGAAGAGTTGATTAGGCAAGTAAAAGAATTGCATCAAAAATTAAGAAGAAGACCTACAAAAAGAGATAATAACTCGCTTTATGAAAAAAGTAGAGTGTATTTTGGTTATTGGAATAAATTAATGGAAGCGGCAGGATATAAAGTAAAGTATAATCAATATCCAGAAATTCCTAATGAACTAACTGAAGATTTAGCTTATTTTGTGGGTATCTTAATTACGGATGGACACTTGCAATGGCAAAGAAAGACTGAAAAAAGTTCAGCTAGATATTGTATGCAATTATATAATAGTTATGAAGAAGAAAAAGTTATGCTGATAAGATTAATTAAGGGTTTATTTAAATATAATGCATTTATAAGGTCAAAGAAATATGGATGGAACAAGAGGGTAAATCATGAGTTCCACATAAATTCTAAGGAATTAGTGGAGTATTTTAATAGGAAATTTAATATTCCAACAGATAAAAAATCAGCAAAAGTAAGGATTCCTGATATAATCCTCAATAGCACAGAAGAGATAAAAGCAAATTTCATAAGAGGTATAATAGATGGAGACGGACATATTAATAAGAGTGTTGGGATAGGCATAAGTTCTGGCTCAAAATTATTCCTAGAAGATGTTAAGATACTATTAAATTCATTAGGTATTGATTCTAGGAATATAAGAAAAGAGAGAACTTGTTATGTTTTGAGCTTAGGAAGGATAGAAAATTTAAAAAGGTTATATGCATATTGTTACAAAGATCAGAAATATGTTTACCCTAGAAAATTAGAAAGATTAGAAACAACAATCTTTAAAAACTAGGCTTTCTCTTGTTCTGCTATCCCTGCGTGGCTTAAAGATTTAGTATGAATAAGACTAAGTTGAGCAGCGGTAGAGCGGTCGGCTGTAGTTACGGATTGAGGTTCTACTCAGAAACGATGAAAATTCGTTAGCCGAACCCGACAGGTTCCTGGTTCGAATCCGGGCGCAGGGATTTTCTTTATTTTTCTAATACCTTTTTTTCACTACCATAATCTTTAAAAATAATGAAAACTCTATAGATTTGTGTAAAGAAAGAGGTTTGAAGATACTTAGGAGTAGCTCTCTTTTTAGAAAGTTTTATATAGGAGTTCTTAATCAAAATTGATAGATGGAACAATATTTTCTCAAAAAACCTTCAAAATTAATAGGCAGAGGTAGCAATATCTCTTTGAGAAAACTGTTCTAAGAGCATAATGCCCTAGTAGTGTAATGGTTATCATACGGCCCTGTCGAATGGGCTTATAACAAGAGGCTGGTGGTTCATACAGTCAGGCCGTGACGCGAGTTCGATTCTCGCCTAGGGCGTATGGACCGGTAGCTCAGCCTGGCTAGAGCACTTGGCTTTTAACCAAGGGGTCGAGGGTTCAAATCCCTTCCGGTCCGCTTTTTTACAAAGGAACAAAACAAGATGACAAAAGAAGTAAAAGTCGTTGATCACGTGTTGGTACCTCAACATATTTTGTTATCTAAAGAAGATGGCGATGCTTTGTGTTCTCGTTACAATATTTCTCATAAACAAATTCCTCATATTTCTATTAAGGATCCTGCTATTGAAGGATTAAATGTTGAGGTGGGCGATGTCATTAAGATTATTCGTGATAGCGAAACTGAAGTTAAAGCAATTTTTTATAGGGTTGTAAAGAAAGAATAAAATGGATAAAAATATTATTATTAAAAAGTATTTTCAGGAGAACTCTTTTGTAGAGTCTGATATCCGTTCTTATAATAATTTTGTTGAAAAGATTATGCAAAAAATCATTAAAGAGATTGGTGATGTTATTCCGACTATTATTCCTCCTGATATGGATGATTTTCGTATTAAGTTGGATAAGATTTGGATTACTAAGCCTCAAATTATTGAGGCTGATGGTAGTAAGCGTGATATTTATCCTCTTGAAGCTAGGTTAAGAAGTATTACTTATGCTGCTCCTATTCATTTAGAGGTTTCTGCTCATATTGATGGTGTGCAGCGTGAATCTTTTACTACACAAGTTGGGCGTTTGCCTGTTATGTTAAAGAGTAAGTTTTGTCATTTAAACGGTTTAAACGAAAAAGAGTTAGTTGAGAAGGGTGAAGATCCTCATGATACTGGTGGATACTTTATTTTGAATGGTAATGAACGTGTTTTAATTAATGTTGAGGATTTGGCTTCTAATCGTATGTTTGTTGAGGCTAATAAGATTGGTACTAGTGTTTTTACTGCTAAGGTTTTTTCTGAGAAAGGTTCTTATCGTGTTCCTCATGCTATTGAACAAACTAAGGATGGCTTAATGCATTTGTCTTTTACTCGTTTCAAAAAGATTCCTATTATGATTATGATTCATGCTTTAGGGTTGCTTAAAGATAATGAGATTGTTGAACATATTTCTAAGGATAAAGAGTTTGATGATGTTTTTATTAATTTAGTTGAGGCTGCTGAATTCAAATCTCAAGATGATGCTCTTGAAGAAGTTGGTCGTCGTATGGGTATTAATCAGCTTAAGGAAATTAAGATTGAAAAAGTGAATGATAATTTTGATAGATATTTATTGCCTCATTTAGGTACTGATCCTAAAGATAGAGTTTACAAAGCTATTAATTTGTGTAAATTAATTAAAAGGTTTTTATTAACTTCTAAGGAATTTATGAATACTCAGGATAAGGATCATTACAAAAATAAGCGTTTAAAGCTTAGTGGTGATTTACTTGCTGATCTTTTTAGGACTAATTTGCGTGCTTTAGTTAATGATATTCTTTACAATTTCCAGCGTTTAGTTAAGCGTGGTAAATTTCATTCT
Organism: Candidatus Woesearchaeota archaeon UBA489; assembly: GCA_002505585.1. GTDB lineage: Archaea > Nanobdellota > Nanobdellia > SCGC-AAA011-G17 > UBA489 > UBA489. Next base: position 6,719 of record DAVM01000016.1, read on the forward strand.
GTTAAGATTATTATTCGTGATAAGTTGTTGACTTCTCGTATTAATAGTGCTATGGCTACTGGTGTTTGGGTTGGTGGTCGTAAGGGTTTAAGCCAGAATATTCAACGTACTAATTTTTTAGATACTACTTCGCATTTGCAACGTGTTGTTAGTTTGTTGTCTGCTACTCAAGAAAATTTTGCTGCTCGTGCTCTCCACCCTACGCATTGGGGTAGGTTATGTTGTATTGAAACTCCTGAGGGTACTCCTATTGGTTTAAGGAAAAATTTGTCTATTCTTGCTGAGGTTGCTCAGGATGATGTTCAAGAAGTTAAAGTTACTAAGGCTTTGGAAGGATTAGGTGTTAAAAATGATTGATGTATTTATGGATGAGAAATTCATTGGAGAAGTAGAGAACCAAGAGGATTTTCTTAAGAAAGTTAAGGATGAGCGTCAAAAAGGTAAGTTGCCTAATACCTTAAATATTTGGTATAATGATGAATTGAAAGAGGTGCATATCGAGATTGCTAATGGTCGTGTTCGTAGACCTCTTATTGTTGTTGAAAAGGGTAAGAGTAAATTAACTGCGGAGCATCTTAAGAAGTTAGAAGCTAATGAGTTAACTTGGAAAGAATTATTTAGTCAGGGTGTTATGGAGTATCTTGATGCTGCTGAGGAAGAGAATGCTTATGTTGCTTTAAATGAAGAAGATGTTACTGCTGAGCATACGCATATGGAGATTAGTCCTTCTATTATTTTGGGTTTAACTACTTCTTTAGTTCCTTTTGCTAATTTTGGTCAGAGTTCTCGTTTGAATAGGGGTAGTAAAGCGCAAAAGCAGGCTTTAGGTTTTTATAGTGCTAATTATTTGGTTCGTATGGATACTGATGTTAATATTTTGCATTACCCTCAAAATCCTTTAGTAAAGTCTTTTATGTATGATGTTTCTAAACAAAATTTGCATCCTGCTGGTCAAAATATTATTATTGCTTTGATGAGTTATGAAGGGTATAACATGCAGGACGCTTTAGTTTTTAATAAGGGTTCTATTGATCTTGGTTTGGCTCGTTCTACTTATTATCGTCCTTACAAAGCTGAAGAGTTAAGGTATGCTGGTGGTTTAATTGATGAAATTTGTGTTCCTGATAAGGAAGTTAAAGGGTATCGTAGTGAAGAAGATTATAAATTATTAGAGGATGATGGTATTATTTTCCCTGAGTCTATTGTTAAAGAAGATGATGTTATTATTGGTAAGACTTCTCCTCCTCGTTTTTTGGGTGAGATTGATGAGTTTAGTATTGCTGCTAATAAACGTCGTGAGTCTTCTATTACTATGCGTCATGGTGAACCTGGTAAGGTTGATTTTGTTATGGTTACTGAAAATGAGGAGGGTATGCGTTTAGTTAAAACTCGTCTTCGCCATCAACGTATTCCTGAGATTGGTGATAAGTTTGCTAGTCGTCATGGTCAGAAGGGTGTTGTTGGTTTGATTGTTCCTGAGGCTGATATGCCTTTTACTGTTACTGGTGTGAAGCCTGATTTAATTTTCTCTCCTCACTCTATTCCTTCTAGAATGACTGTTTCTCATTTGCTTGAGGTTCTTGCTGGTAAAACTGGTGCTTTAGATGGGAGAACTATTGATGCTACTACTTTCTCTTCTGAACCTGAGCATGATTTAAGAAAGACTTTGTTAGAACTTGGTTTTAGAGAGGATGGTACTGAAACTTTGTATAATGGGTTAACTGGTGAAAAACTTAAGGCTAAAATTTTCATTGGAAATATGTATTATTTGCGCTTAAAACATATGGTTGCTAATAAATTACACGCTCGTGCTTCTGGTAGGATTCAATTACTTACTCGTCAGCCTATTGAGGGTCGTGCTAAGGGTGGTGGGCTACGTTTGGGAGAGATGGAGAAGGATTGTTTAGTTGGTCATGGTGCTTCTTTATTATTAAAGGAACGTTTTGATTCTGATATCACTCGTATTCAAGTTTGTGAGTCTTGTGGTATGTTAGCTGTTTACGATAATTTCAAGAATACACAGTTTTGTCATAGGTGTGGTGGTAATATTGTTATTAATACTATCCAAATATCTTATGCATTTAAGTTATTATTAGATGAATTAAGAGCTTTAGGCATTGGTCCTAAACTAAATTTGAAGAGTAAATATGATGATGGGTCACGTACACAAAGAAGTAAGTAACATCACTTTCAGTCTGATTAGTCCTGATGATGTGGAAAAAACTAGCGCAGCTAAGGTAGTTACTCCTGAGTTGTATGATAAAGAAGGGTATCCTGTTGATGGTGGTTTAATGGATATTCGTTTGGGTGTTATTGATCCTGGTTTACGTTGTAAGACTTGTGGTGGTCGCTTAAAAGAGTGTATTGGTCATTTTGGTCATATTGAATTAGCTCGTCCTGTTATGCATATTTTGTATGTTACTAAAGTGTATGATATTATTCGTGCTATTTGTAGGGAATGTGCTCGTGTATTATTAAACCCTGAAAAGATTAAGAAGGAAAAAGAATTATTGAGTAAGTATCGTCGTGCTAAACAGTTTGGTTTGTTAAGAAAGCGTGCTAAGCTTATTACTAATAGATTGAAATTAATTAAGAAGTGTCCTCATTGTAGTGAAAAACAATACACTATCAAAATTGAAAAACCTTCTACTTTTATGGAGAATGATAAAAAAATTAGTCCTATTCAAGCTAAGGCTCGTTTAGAAAATATTCCTGATAAAGATTTGGAATTACTTGGTATGGATCCTAAGTTTGCTCGTCCTGAGTGGATGATTCTGAAAGTGTTGTCTATTCCTCCTGTTACTATGCGTCCTTCTATTACTTTAGAAACTGGTGAACGTTCTGAGGATGACTTAACTCATAAGCTTGGTGATATTGTTCGTATTAATCAAAGGTTATTTGAAAATATTAATGCTGGTGCTCCTGAGATTATTGTTGAGGATTTATGGGAATTATTACAATATCATGTCACTACTTATTTTGATAATACTGTTTTACAAATTCCTCCTGCTCGTCATCGTTCTGGTCAAGTTTTGAGAACCTTAAGTGAGCGTATTAAGAGCAAGGAAGGTAGGTTTAGGCATAACTTGGCTGGTAAGCGTGTCAACTTTGCTGCTCGTACTGTTATTAGTCCTGATCCTAAGATTTTGTTTAATGAGGTTGGTATTCCTAAGAGTGTTGCTATGGAATTAACTATTCCTGAAAGAGTTACTAGTTGGAATAAAGAATGGTTGCTTAGTTTAATCAAGAATGGTATTAAGATTTATCCTGGTGCTAATTATGTTATTTTCCCTGATGGTAAGAAGAAGAAGATTACTGATGAAACGCAAGAGTCTATTTTGGAAGATCTTAAAGAAGGGTATATTGTTGAGCGTCATGTTATTGATGGTGATGTTTCTATTTTCAATAGACAACCTAGTTTACATAGGATGAGTATTATGTGTCATAGGATTCGTGTTCTTCCTGGTAAGTCTTTCAGACTTAATCCTAGTGTTTGTAATCCTTATAATGCTGATTTTGATGGTGATGAGATGAACTTGCATGTTCCTCAAACTGAAGAGGCTCGTGCTGAGGCTGAAATTTTGATGCAGGTTGAAACGCAAATTATGACTCCTAAATCTGGGTATAATGTTATTGGTTGTGTTGAAGATTCTATTACTGGTAATTATTTATTAACTAAAGAGATGACTTTGACGAAAGAGGAAGCTTCTGAATTAATGGTTTCTGTTGGTCTCGACACTATCAAATTCAAGAGTGCTACTGTGAAAGGTACTGAGATTATTAGTGCTCTTTTCCCTGAAGATTTTATGTTCTTTGGTTCTGCGAAGCAAATTGATGAAGATGGTAAAGAAACTAAGTTAGTTATTAAGAAAGGCAAGATTATTTCTGGTATTATTGATAATAATAGTATTGGTGAAAATAATGGTGAGTTACTTCGTGAATTTTTCAGGAAGTATGGTAAAGAAAAGACTTTACAATTAATGGTTAATTTATTCCGTATTGGTATTAAGATTTTATTAAAACGTGGATTTACTACTGGTGTTGCTGATACTGATATTCCTGAGCATATTGTTAAAAAAGTGCATGCTTCTATTGATGTTGCTTACAAAGAAGTTGATGAATTAATTGCTAAGTTTGAAGCTGGTAAATTAGAGGAACTTCCTGGTAAGACTTTAAATGAGACTTTAGAAACTTTTACTTTAGAATTATTAAATAAAGTGAGAAATAAGGTTGGTGCTATTGTTGCTGAGTATCCTTCTGAAAAAAATTCTACTATTATTATGGCTAAGGCTGGTGCTAAAGGAAATATTTTAAATTTTACTCAGATGTCTGGTTGTGTTGGCCAGCAGGCTTTAGGTGGTAAGCGTATTGAGCGTGGATATAGTAATAGAACTTTGTCTTTGTTCCAAAAGAAAGATCTTGGTCCTTTAGCTCATGGGTTTATTAAAAATTCTTTCAAGCGTGGTTTAAATCCTGTTGAATTCTTTTTCCACGCTATGACTGGTAGGGATGCTTTAATGGATACTGCTCTTCGTACTCCTAAGTCTGGATATTTGTATAGGAGATTAGCTAATGCTTTGCAAGACTTAAGGGTTGAGTATGATCAAACTGTAAGAAATGCTAATAATACTATTATTCAATTTAAGTATGGTGATGATGGGTTAGATGTTTCAAAGAGTGAAGGAGGTATCATTAGCGTTAAAAAGGCGTTTAATGATATCTTAGGTAAATAACTATGGAAACTGTTGCTAAAGAATTTGAAGGAAAATTGCCTCAGAAGATTATTAACGAAGCAGTTGCTGAGGCTAAAAAGAGAAGTTGTTCTAAGGATCAGTTAAAGAAGATTATTCAATATTTGAAAGAACAGTATGATGATGCTAGGATTACTGCTGGTGAAGGTATTGGTATTGTTACTGCTGAATCTTTTGGTGAACCTTCTACACAGATGACTCTTAACGTTTTCCACTTTGCTGGTGTTGCTGAAGTATCTGTTACTCAGGGTTTACCTAGACTTATCGAAATTTTGGATGCTCGTAAAGAGATTAAAACTCCTTCTATGGAGATTTATATTAAAAAAGAATTTAACAAAGATATGAATGTTGTAAAGAAAGTTGCTGCTTCTATTAAAGAGACTAAGTTTGCAGATATTGTTACTGAATTTACTATTAATTTAAGCAAATTACAAATTGAAGCTACTTTGCATCAAAATAGAATTAAAGATTTAAAATTAACTCCTGATACTATTGCTAAGGCTTTAGGTGAGGGATTAAAAAATGTTATTGTTACTAGTTCTCCTAATAAAATAACTTTGAAAGCTAAAGATGCTGAGAATGAATTAATGGAAATTTATAAGTTAAAAGAAAAATCTAAAGATATCTTTATTAAAGGTATTAAAGGTATTAGTCAGGTTCTTCCTGTTAAGAAAGATAATGAATTTTTTATTGTTACTGCTGGTTCAAATTTAAAAGAAGTTTTAGAGATTAAAGAAATTGATGAAACAAAAACTAGCACTAATAGTTTGTTTGAAGTTTTAGCAGTTTTGGGTATTGAAGCTGCTCGAAGAACTGTTATTAATGAGGCTAAGAAAGTTATTGAAAATCAAGGGTTAGATGTTGATATTCGTCATATTATGCTTATTGCTGATATTATGACTACTTCTGGTACTGTTAAGGGTATTACTCGTTCTGGTATTACTAGTGGTAAGAGTTCTGTTTTGGCTCGTGCTAGTTTTGAGACTCCTATTGTGCATATCATTAATGCTTCTTTGGTTGGTGAGGAAGATCAATTAAATTCTGTTATTGAAAATGTTATGCTAAATCAGCCTGTTCCTCTTGGTACTGGTTTGCCTGGTTTGGTTGCTAAAATGATTAAGGGTGCTGAGAAAGGAATCCCTAAAGGGAAGGCTAAAAAATGAGTGTTGTTGAATTAAGAAAAGTTTTGTCTAGTAAAAATGTTGTTTTTGGTACTAATCAAACTATTAAAAATATAAAGTGTGGTAAAGTAAAACGTGTTTTTTTAGCTAGTAATTGTCCGGCTGCTACTAAAAAGACTTTTGAAGAGTATAAGAAGGTTAATGATTTTGAAATTATTCAGTTGGATGATCCTGGTGAAGAGTTAATGTTGCTTTGTAAAAAAAATTTCCCAATCATTGTTTTGAGTTGTTAGATAATGAATAAGCTTGACCTAAAAACTATTGGTTTGATTACTACTTTTGAAAAGATAACTCGATCTCATGTAAAAAATGTTTTGTTAGATAAGGTTAATCAAGTTGTTTTTATTGTTAATGAGGGTGAGGCTGGTAAAGCTATTGGTAAGGGTGGTGTGAATATTAAGAAGTTGTCTTTTTTGTTGAAGAAGAAGATTCGTGTTATTGAGTTTAATCCTGATATGAAGGAATTTATCAAAAATTGTATTGCTCCTTTAAAGGTTGATGCTATCCAAATTGAAGAAAAAAAAGTTGTTTTGCGGGCTAAGAGTCGTCAAATTCGTGCTCAAATAATTGGTAGAGATAAAACTAATTTAAAAGAATTAAATCAATTACTCAAAAAGTATTTTGATACTGAAATAAGCGTAGAGTGAGGTTTCTGAGGCTATTGGAGAGTAGAAATCTTTATAAACAGTTCAAACGAAGGTTGTAATCACATGGGTAGTAAATCTAACGGCTTAGGTGCTGGTAAAAAATTAAAGAAACGTAGAAGGACTTTCAGATGGAAGAGTCCTACTTTTGTTCGTCGTGTTTTAAAATTAAAAGAAAAATCTGATCCTTTGAAAGGAAGTTATCAAGCTAAAGGTATTGTTCTTGAAAAACGTCAATTAGAAGCTAAACAACCTAACTCAGGTATGCGTAAGTGTTGCATGGTGCAATTAATTAAGAATGGTAAAAAAATTACTGCTTTCGCTCCTCGTGATGGTGCTATTAAAATTATTGATGAGCATGATGAAGTTATTATTGAATGTATTGGTGGTACTAGAGGAAGATCTAAAGGTGACATGCCTGGTGTAAGATGGCAAATTATTAAAGTTAATGATCAAAGTTTGAATGCTTTGACTCGTGGCAAGATTGAGAAAGGTAGAAGATGATTGACATAAAATTATTTAATCGTTGGGATACTAAACATATTGAAGTGCAAGATCCTGGTTTAAAAGGATACATTAATGTGGAACCTCGTTTAGTTCCTAGAAGTAGTGGTCGTTTTGCTTCTCAACGTTTTTACAGAAACAAATATTCTATTGTTGAACGTTTAATGAATCGTTTAATGGTTCCTGGTCATAAAGGAAAGAAACATTATATTACTTCTGGTCATTGTGGTGGCAAAAGTGCTACTGTTAACAAGATCATGGAAAAAACTTTAGTTATTATTGAACAACAAACTAAAAAGAATCCTGTTGAAATTTTAGTGCGTGCTATTGAGAATGGTTCTCCTCGTGAAGAAGTTACTTCTATTGAATATGGTGGTGCTAGATATTCTCAGGCTGTTGATGCTTCTCCTCAAAGAAGAGTTGATATCACCCTTCGTTTTTTCGTACAAGGTGCTTACCAAAAGTCTTTTGCTAAAAAAATTAGTATTGAAAAGGCTTTATCTAACGAAATTATTTTTGCTTATCAATGTGACAGTAAGAGTTTGGCTGTGCAAAGAAAACTTGAAGCTGAAAAGCAAGCTGATTCTGCTCGTTAAGGAATTCTAAACCTATTTATACCAGAAAAGCTTATTCTTTCTTATGACTCAAAAGAAAAAAGCATGGATCATAGTAATTTTAATAGTTGTTCTTATTCTTATAGCTGGAAAAAATGATAGTGAGAATAATAATATGACAAAAAAGAGTTCAAAGGATCAAGTTGCTACTTTTGCTGGTGGTTGTTTTTGGTGTGTTGAAGCTGCTTTTGAAAAAGTTACTGGTGTTTCTGAAGTTGTTTCTGGTTTTTCTGGTGGAATTACTAAAGATCCTTCTTACGAAGAGGTTACTGCTGGTGGCACTGGCCATTTAGAATCTGTACAAGTTTTCTTTGATCCTAAAAAAGTTTCTTATAAAGAATTATTAGATGTTTTTTGGAGGAGTTCTGATCCTACTGATGCTGGTGGAAGTTTTGGTAATCGTGGTGAGTCTTATACTTCTGCTATTTTTTATCATTCTCTTGCTCAAAAGAAGTTGGCTGAAGAAGCTAAGAAAGAGTTAGATAATTCTGGACGTTATGATAAACCTGTTGTTACTCCTATTCGTAAATTTGTTGCTTTTTATCCTGCCGAGGACTATCATCAAGATTTTTACAAAAAAAGTCCTGTTCGTTATAAATCTTATCGTTTCTTTTCTGGTCGTGATCAATATTTCAAAAAAACCTGATAAGTATGGAAGATATAAAGTTAATATTCGAAAGCGAGAGAAATTAGAAAGAAGTCTTATCTTTTTTGAAGGAAGAACAATTAAGTGGTATAGATTACTAGCACATTTGGATGGTTTAAAGTCAGAAAGTTTAGGCATGTTAAATGAGAAGCCTTCTATTGATAAAGTAATTAAAGTATTAAATAAGCTATTTCCTAGAAAACGGAAGAATACATTAACATTTACAGATATAGTAAAAGTAGTAAAAAATAAAGAAAAGGTAAGTATTGTTGAACTGATGGAACACTTTGAGAAAAAGAATTCAGTCATATATGCTTATGTAGGAAAACTAGTGGAGTGGAAAGTTTTATTAAGGGAAAAAATCGACGGCAAATGCATGATTAGATTGAATGAAGGGGCTCTGATGAATTAAATGGCAAAAACACAGACAGAGCTTGTTGTAGAGTTGATGAATCAACCAGAAAGAATACGTAATTTGGCTATTTGTGCTCATATCGATAGGTTTTAGAGAGAACTATCTCAAAACCCGAGTGCATGGGAAAACCACATTTAGTGACAATTTACTAGCTGGTGCTGGTATGATTTCTGAAGAACTTGCTGGTAAACAATTAGCGTTAGATTTTCATGCTGATGAACAAGAGCGTGGTATCACTATTGATTCTGCTAGTGTTTCTATGGTACACGCTGTTGCTGGTAAGGATTATTTAATTAATTTAATTGACACTCCTGGTCACGTTGATTTTGGTGGTGACGTTACTCGTGCTATGCGTGCTGTTGATGGTTGTATTGTTTTATGTGATGCTGTTGAAGGTATCATGCCACAAACTGAAACTGTTCTTCGTCAAGCTCTAAAAGAAAGAGTGAAGCCTACTTTATTCATTAACAAAGTTGATCGTTTAATTCGTGAAGTTAAATTAACTCCTGAAGAAATGCAAGCAAGATTTATCAAAATTATTGGTTCTGTTAATGAGTTCATTGACAAAATTACTCCTGAAGAATTTAAAGGCAAGTGGAATGTGAGTGTGCAAGAGGGTTCTGTTGCTTTCGGATCAGCCTTTCATAATTGGGCTTTATCTTTTCCTTACATGAAAGAAAAAGAAATTTCTTTTAAGGATATCATTGATCATTACCAAAAAGAAGGTGATGAATACAAAAAATTAACTAAACTTGCTCCTCTCCACGAAGTTGTTTTAGGTATGGTTGTTAAGCATTTACCTTCTCCTAAAATTGCTCAACCTTATCGTGTTCCTAAGATTTGGAATGGTGATGCTGAGTCCCCTGAAGGTAAGGCTTTCATGAATTGTGATGCTACTGGTGAGGTTGGTTTTATTTGTATTAAAATTGTTATTGATCCTCATGCTGGTGAGGTTGCTACTGGTCGTTTGTATGGTGGTACTATTAAACAAGGTGATGAAGTGTATATGAATTTGGCTAAAAAGTCTGTTCGTGTGCAACAAGTGAATATTTACAAAGGTTCTCAACGTATTCAAGTTGATAAAGCTGTTGCTGGAAATATTATTGGTTTAGTTGGAATTAAGGGTGCTTTTGTTGGTGAAACTGTTTCTACTAAAAAGATTGAACCTTTTGAAGCTATTACTCACATTTTTGAACCTGTTGTTACTAAATCTATTGAAGCTGAAAGTTCTTCTGACTTACCTAAATTAGTTGAAGTTCTTCGTCAAGTTGCTAAAGAAGATCCTACTATTCAAATTGAAATTAATGAAGAGACTGGTGAAAATTTAATGCATGGTATGGGTGAACTCCACTTAGAAGTTATTGAAAATCGTATTAAGACTGAAAAAAATGTTAAAGTTAAAACTTCTCCTCCTATTGTTGTTTATCGTGAAGCTGTTACTAAAAAGTCTGCTGTTATTGAAGGAAAATCTCCTAATAAACATAATAAATTTATGATGAGTGTTGAACCTATGTCTGAAGAATTACATGCTGCTATTCGTGGTGGTAAAATTCCTGAAGGTAGGATTAAGAAAAAAGATCAAAGTATACAACAAGAATTAGAAAAAGTTGGTATTCCTGTTAAAGAAGGAAAGAAGTTTAGAGAATTTTTTAAAGGAAATGCTTTGATCGATGATACTCGTGGTATTGTACATATTGGTGAAGTGCAAGAAATGGTGAATGATGGTTTTGAACAAGTTATGAAGGCTGGTCCTTTAGCTAGAGAACCTGGGATTAAGATGGTTGTTCGTTTAGATGATACTAAACTTCACGAAGATGCTATTCATCGTGGTCCTGCTCAAATTTATCCTGCTATTCGTTCTGCTATTAAACAAGCTATGAGTGGTGCTGGTGCTATTATTTATGAACCTGTGCAAGTTCTCCAAATTGAAGCTCCTACTGAATATATGGGTGAAATTTCTAGATTAGTACAAAATAAAAGAGGACAATTAATGGATATGAAAGAAGAGGGTGAGCATATGACTATTAAAGCTAAACTCCCTGTTGCTGAAATGTTTGGGTTAACTAATGATCTTCGTTCTGCTACTAGTGGAAGAGGTAGTCACTTTTTGGTTGATCAGATGTTTGAAAAACTTCCTTCTGAATTACAAAATAGAGTTGTTAAACAAATTCGTGATCGTAAAGGCTTGAAGCAAGAAGATCCTCCTGAAGAGGGAGAAGAATAGATTCTATCTTAATCCCCAACCACAACCTTTATAAACCGCTTATTTATGCTTCTATACACTATTATAATTCAGAAAAAGGAGATAATTTTGTAAAATGGCTAGAGAAAAACCGCACATGAATGCAATTTTTGTAGGTCACGTTGACCATGGAAAATCTACTACTGTAGGACGTTTAATGTTTGATTCTGGAAATATTGATGAACAAACTATGAGAAAATTAAAAGATAAAGCTCAAGAATTAGGTAAGTCTGGTTTTGAATTCGCTTTTGTTATGGATAATTTAAAAGAAGAGAGAGAACGTGGTGTTACTATTGATCTTTCTTATAAGAAATTTATGTCTGATAAGTTCGAAATGACTATTATTGATGCTCCTGGGCACAAAGATTTTGTTAAGAATATGATTACTGGTAGTTCACAAGCTGATGTGGCTTTCTTAATTGTGGCTGCTTCTGATGGTGTTATGGCTCAGACTAAAGAACATGTTTGGCTTTGTAAGACTTTAGGTGTGCAACAACTTTGTGTTGCTGTGAACAAGATGGATGCTGTAAAGTATGATGAAGCTAAATTTAAGGAAGTTAAGGAAAGTGTTAGTAAATTAGTACAAACTGCTGGATATAACTTAGAAAAAGTTGCTTTTATTCCAATTAGTGCTTTTGAAGGTGACAATGTTGTTAAGAAATCTGAGAACATGGCTTGGTATACTGGTCCTACTATTAGAGAACAGTTAGACAAGTTTGATGAACCTGAAAAACCTACTGGATTACCTTTACGTTTACCTATTCAGGATGTATATAGTATTCCTGGTATTGGTGTTGTTCCTGTCGGTCGTGTTGAGACTGGTAAGATGAAGGTTGGGGACAAAGTTATTGTCGTTCCTGGTCGTGATGGGAAAGGTATTGAGGGTGAAGTTAAAAGTATTGAAATGCATCATGAACAAGTGCAAGAAACTATTGCTGGTGACAACATTGGTTTCAACGTTCGTGGTATTGGTAAAAAGGATATTGCTCGTGGAGATGTCTTAGGACTTTCTAGTAATCCTCCAACTATCTGTACTGAATTTAAGGCACAAATTGTAGTTATTAACCATCCTACTGTCTTAACTAAAGGATACACTCCTGTTTTCCATATTCATACTGCACAAGTTGCTTGTCAGATTGTGAATATTGATAAGAAGTTAGATCCAGCTACTGGAGAAACTTTGGAAGAAAATCCTGACTTTATTAAGAATGGAGATGCAGCTATTGTAACTGTTAAACCTACTAAACCTATGGTTATTGAAAAGAAAAGCGATATTCCACAAATGGCAAGTTTCGCTATTCGTGATGCTGGTAGTACTGTTGCAGCTGGTATGTGTATTGAATTAACGAAGAAATAAATTTCTTCTTCTTTCTTTTATTTTTATAGTAACTAATTGGAGAATAAAAAGAATGGGAAAATCTAAAACAGAGTATGTAGTTGGTATTGAGTTGAATCCTAAACTTGCATTTGTTGATCCTGTTAATCCTCATGGAGAGAGATTGTTTGATTTTGATGAGAATTTTGTTTATGCTGTCAAGAAGGTTAAGAAGGTTTTAGGAAGTAAGTCATTAAGAAGGTTTTTAGGGAATGTTGATATTTCTGAGAGCCTTCAAAGGAATAGAGTTGAATTTCGTTTTCCTTCACAAAAAAGGAATAATGAGAGGATTATGAGTTATTTACATGAATCTTTAACAAAGGAGCTTGGGTGGATTGATAAGAGAAAGGGGTATGGAGTTCTTGAGAGAAAAAAGAGTGAACAACAGATAGAGCCTGTTTTGAAAGTATTGCCTGTGTTGGGTGATTTAGAGTGTGTTGCTATGCAATCAAATACTCCTACTGATGATTGGAAGCAAGATTATAAAGATGCATTAACTGCAGGGGAACTTTTATAAACCCTTTTTTTCTGTGATATCTTATGGCAAAAGCAAGAATCAATTTATCGAGTATTGATATTGATAAGATTAATCAGATTTGTTCTTCTATTACTGATATTGCTCAGAAGACTAAGACTAAGATGTCTGGTCCTATTTCTTTGCCTACTAAGATGTTAAAGCACACTACTCGGAAATCTCCTTGTGGTGATGGTAAGGCTACTTGGGATAATTTTGAGATGCGTATTCATAAACGTTTAATTGATTTGGGTGTTGATGAAAAAGCTTTACGTTTGGTTATGCGTGTTCCTATTCCTGAAGGCGTAAATATTGAAATTGAGATGTTAGACTAAATATTCTTACAGCATTTTTTTAGAATAAATTATTTTTTAATTAGTGGTATTGCACAACATAAGAAACCTTATAAAGAATAGAATTTTTAGAAACATATGAATCTTAATAAAAGAAACAAAAATAATGTAATTTCAAGGTGGAAGAAAATTCATGAAGAAGAAGAAAAATACATTAAAGAAAACAAAAAGAAAACAAAGCATCTAAGAGCAAGATTATGTGGTTTTTTAGCCGGAGATGGAAACGTTTTAGTTGCAGGGAAAGGGAAAAATAAACATAATACAGTTAGATTCTTCCCAGATCACAGTTCTTTAATCAAATCTTTTGAAGAAATAATTTCGAAAACATACAATAAAAGCGTTAAAATAAAAAAGAAGAAAAACCACTATTTCCTCACAGTAGACTCCAAACCAATAGTCAAGGATGTGTTATCACTAGCAAAATTTGGAACTTATGATTGGAATATACCTAAAAATTTAGCAAATCTAGAGAAAATTGAATGGTTACGCGCATTTTTCGATTGCGAAGGTTATGTCCATAAAAAATATATTAGAGTACAATCAGTAAATGAAAAAGGCCTAACTGAAGTTAAAAAATTGCTTGGAAGCATAAGAATAAACTCAAAATTTTATAGCCATATTCCTAAGAATAAAAAACATAGTGAAGTATTTATCCTCAATATAGGAAGAAAAGAGGATAGGGAAAGGTATCTGGAATTAGTTGGTTTTAACCATACAATAAAGCTTAAAAAGCTTCAAAATCAGCTGGAAAAGAATGCCGTGATCGCATAATCTGGTATTGCACAAAATAATTATTCTAACGAATTTTTATGTGTAGGCCTGGAATATCGGATAGAGAGCTTGGCCCTTTGGGCATCCCGGTTCAAATCCGGGTCGCGGCGTATTTTTTCCAAAATAAAAACATAAAGTTTATAAAGAAGTAAGATATTCTTACTTTGTGGAAATTACTAAATTAAGTACTAAAGGACAAGTTGTCATACCAGAGAAATTAAGAGATGATATAGAAGTAGGAGAAGCTTTTATAGTATCAAAAAAAGGAGATCTTCTTGTATTAAAGAAGGTAAAAAACTTAACTAAAGAAGAGATTAAAGAACTTGAAGAGCTACAAAAGATATGGAAAGAAATTGATGAAGGAAAATCTAAAACATTTACAGAAAAAGAATTCTTAAAAGACATGGAAACATGGTGATTTTTTATGGAAAGAAAAGTAATACTTTCTAGTACATTCACCAAACAAATCAAACGTCTTGATAATACAGTAAAAACGAAATTTAAGAAGCAAATTCTAAAGATTATAAAAAATCCAGAAGTAGGAAAACCACTAAAGTATATGAGAGGTGAAAGAAGTCTTTATGTTAAACCGTTTAGGATCATTTATACTTATAGAAAAGAAGAAAATGAGATTGTTTTATTAAAATTCAATCATAGAAAAAAAGTGTATTAGTCCTATAATCTCTTCCTTTTAGTTTTTTGGTCTCATAAGAGTCGCGGTGTTTTTCTCCAAAGTACTTAAATAACACTACTCCTCTAAAATAATATGTCTATTAAAAAAGTTCATTATAAAAAAGCTAGAAAGAGTATAAAACCTGGAGATTTACTTTTTTGTAGCGGTGAGTATTTTATCAGTAAACTAATAAAAAGATTTTCTAAATCTATCTTTAGTCATGTTGCTTTTGTTTTTGAGTGGCATAACAGAATTCTTGTTTTTGAGAGTGTTGAAGATGATGGCATTAGAATTATGCCTCTTTCTCACTAATTATACAATTATGAAAACACCAAGAAAAAATATAAAGGAAGAATATTCATTGGAAGGTATAAACAACAGATTACTGCAACTGAAATGAGTCGCATGATCCGTTTTGCAGTTGATTTTCTTAATTTAAATTATGATCGTGGTGAAGTATTGAAAATTGCTTTCCGTATTATGACAGGAAAAGCAAGACATGTAGATGATAGTAAATATATGTGTTCTGAATTCGTTGATCTTTGTTTCAAGCAAATCTCTAGAACACTCAATCATAGTAATAAAGGATTTATCCATCCTGAGCATATAGCTACTGATAAAAATGTTGTAATACTTCAAGAGCTTGTTCCTTAAGTTATTAAATAGCGAAACTGTAATAAAGGCTTCTCTCTTCTCTTTTTTCATGAAAAAAAGCATATTTTTACTTCTTTTTTTACTCCCTATTCTTGCTCTAGCTCAGGAAATCCCTAAACTTTCTTCTCCTGTTACTGATGCTGGAGAGATGTTGTCTCCTGAGGCTGAGAAACAGATTACTGCTTTAATTATAAGCATTGAGCAAGCTACTACTGCTGAAATTGTTGTTTTAACTGTTCCTTCTTTAGAAGGTATGAGCAAGGAAGAGTTTTCTGCTGCTGTTTTTGAAAAGAATAAATTTGGAAAAAAGGATAAAGATAATGGTTTATTACTTTTAATTTCTCGTGATGATCGTGTTTATCGTGCTGAAGTTGGGTATGGTTTAGAACCTTATATTACTGATGCTCAAAAGGTTGGTATTGGTACTAGAATTATTGAAACTCATTTTAAGCAGGGTAATTTTGATCAAGGTGTTTTTGATGCTGTTGCTGCTATGGGTGGTTTAATTAATGGTGAGGAAGATGTTATTTCTAAGTATGGAAGTTCTGCTGGTGTTGCTTCTAGATCTACATTTTCTTTGATTATGAATATTATTTTTATTATACTTTTTGTTTCTATTATTTTAGGTAGATCTGGTTTTTGGTTTTTCCCTATTTTTATTGGTGGTAATTCTAAGGGTGGCATGAGTAGCGGTGGTTTTGGTTCTTCAGGCTTCGGAGGAGGATTTGGTGGAGGTTCATTTTCTGGAGGAGGATTTGGAGGATCGTTTTAGTCACTTTTTAAAACCTCTTCTATTTTATCTACACATAATTGAACATTAGTTTTTATGTCTACTTCCCAAAATCTTAGGTACTTCCAACCATTTTTTATTAACAATTCATTTTGTATTTTATCTCTCTTTATGTTTTTCTCTTGCACTTCATTTATTTCATGGTTGTTTTTAACTAACCAATCAGGGTTTGCATGCCAATAGTCCCCATCACAAAATACAATTAATTTCTCTTTAGCAAAAATTAAATCAGGTTGAAACCTAGCTAATACAACTGAATGTTTTTCAAACTTAATGCCTCTTTTTCGCAATTCATCTTGCATCATTACTTCTATGTTTGTGTCTCTTGGAGGAAATATTTGTTTTAATCTAGCATTTCTTATCTTTTCTATGACATCTTTTGTATATACATTTGTCTTTCCTTTATTCCAAGGTATAATACCTTTTTTGAATTGAGTCTTTTCTACTCTTTCTTTAATCTTAGGACGTTGCATAGCAATTTTTGTATTTTGACTTATTTTTAATCTAACTTCGGGTGGGTGCCCTCTTCCTGTTGTCCAAGGAATGTTTCCTTTTTTGTATTGGGTTTTCTCTACTTTACGTCTAATTTCTGGTCTTTGCATAGCCTCTTTAGTCTTAATGCTAATATTTCTCTTATGTTCTTCTGTAAATACTCTTACCATTTAATCTTAATTTTTTAAACTTTTAATATGCTTTATAGGGGTACTTGAGAAGTAAGAATTGTTTGGGCTAGCTAAATCTTTAAAAAGAGACGGAAAGCTTTCGGTTTCTTCGGAATTATAACAAGCTTTTTAAGTAAGAAAAGTCTTAGTTTCCACAATGAAAAATTTTATTGAAGATATTAAAAAAGTTTTAGGTGATAATTTAATCTTAATTGGTGAGTATAGTAGAAAGGATCGTAATTATGTTATTGTTGTTGAGTCTTTAACTTATGCTAATTTACAATCTCTCAAACCTTTAGTTGCTAGTTTTTTCAAAAGGTCTAAGACATATCCTTTGCTTTTAACTAAAAAGGAAGTCGTTAATGGTGTTGATGTTTTCCCTTTGGATTTCTTAAATTTAAAGAACACTATCACTGTTTTGCACGGAGAAAATATTTTCAAAGATTTGAAGGTTGACAAGAAGCATGTGCGTCATGAATTAGAGTTTGAAGTTCGTTCTAAATTGATGACTTTCAGACGTATTGTTTTACAGCTAAAATCTAAGAAGGATATTGTTCTTGTTCTCCAAAATACTGTTGTTACTCTCCTTCCTTTGTTCAATGGTTTACTTTTCCTAAAGGGGAAATCTAGGATTGCTAGTGTGAATGCTCTTTTGGATGAACTTGAAGAACTCTACAAGATGGACTTTTCTATTTTGAAACAATTCAATAAGCCTAAAGTGATTGCTTCTGATGAGAATATTGCTACTGTGCATTTGTTTTTGTCAGATTTGGCTAAGTTGATTGATAAGTTGTAAGAGATACATTTTTAAACTCTTAAAAAAACTCAAAACTATGGCAAAGAAGAGAAATTGGACTCCTTGGATTATTGTTGGTATTTTGGTTATCTTAGTCCTTTGGACTGTTGGTACTTATAACTCTCTTATAGGTTTAGACAATGGTGTTGAAGAGAAGTGGGCTCAGGTTGAAAACCAATATCAAAGAAGAGCTGATTTAATTCCTAATTTGATTAATACTGTTAAGGGTTTTGCTGCTCAGGAAAAAGACATTTTCCTTGAAGTTACTAAACTCCGTTCTCAATGGGCTGGTGCTAGTAGTCGTAATGAAAAATTGGCTGCTGCTAAAGGTTTAGATTCTGGTATTTCTAAATTATTATTAGTTGCTGAAAATTATCCTCAATTGAAGAGTAATGAGAATTTCTTAGCTCTCCAATCCCAATTAGAGGGTACTGAGAATCGTGTTGCTACTGAACGTAAAAGATATAATGAGATTGTTAGAAAATTCAACGTTAAAATTAAGCGTTTCCCTAGTAATATTATTGCTGGTATGATGGGTTACGAAAAGAAAGATTACTTCGAGAGTGATGAAGGTTCTGAAACTGTTCCTAAAGTAGAATTTTAGTTGATTTTAAGAGAACATAGGAAGGTATATAAAGAAAGAGTGATTTTATCAAGATAAAATGGAAACAATCACTATCCCAAAAATAAAATTTGAAGAAATGCAGGTAGAATTAAAAACATTAAGAAAGTCAAGATTATACCAAAGACTTCTCCAGTTTGAACAAAGAATTCTTCAAGGGAAAAAGTTTACAAGAGCAGATTTAGGGTTCTAAAACCTTTTTTCTGATCTTTCTGATGGTTTGTTTTTGCTTTTTTTCAGAAGTTTTCATTTCATACTCAAAAAGATAGATTTCATCAGTAGCTTTATTGTGTTTATAGTACACTCTTAGTGGTGGACGTTTCATTTTAATCTCATAAATAAAGAGTTGAGAATCAACTAGGTCTCCAGCCTGAGGACCAAGCTCTTCAATTTTATCAAAGATCTTAGATAAAAGAGTTCTCAGGAGTGCATTTTTGCCTGCTTGTTGAAGTTGTTTTAGTATAATATCATCAAAAACAAGGGGATAATTCTTTTCCATAGAGAACTAAACAAATACAATTCTATTTAAAGATTTGTTAAAAAAATACATCGTAATCTTTCCGATTTAAAAAAAATAAATTTATTTCTTTTTAATTTTCTTCTTCTCTTTTCCCTTCTCTTTCTTTTCCTTCACAGTCTTCTTAAACGCTTCTATTTGCTTTTCCGTTAAGCTTCCCCATCTACCGTATTGATATCTTATACTTCTTAAGAATGAATTTTCTTTGTACCATTCTATTGGTATTTGAAACAATTTTTTGAATTCTTTGTCTTCTACTTCTTGTTCTACTACTTTCATCTCACAGTCCATGCAGGTTACAAATTTTTGTCTTTGCGAGGTTACTAATGCCCATTTGTTTTTACAGAGGGCACATCTTTGTTTGTATGCTACCATCTTCTCAAGTTGGGTAAATAGACTTATAAAGGTATTTGTTATTCTTTCTTTTTATGAAAGTTCGTTGTTCTTGGGTTGGTTCTCTTCCTTTAATGGTTGAATATCATGATACTGAGTGGGGTGTTCCTGTTCGTGATGATCTTAAATTGTTTGAATTTCTTGTTTTGGATTCTTTTCAAGCTGGTTTGAGTTGGGAGATCACTTTGAAGAAGAGGGAGGGTTTCAAAAAGGCTTTTCATAATTTTAATCCTAAAAAGATTGTTAAATTCACTTCTAAGGATGTTGAACGTTTAATGCTGGATGCTTCTATTATTCGTAATCGTTTAAAAATTGAGTCTACTATTTCTAATGCTCAAGCTTTTTTTGATATTGTTAAAGAATTTGGTTCTTTTAATAAGTATATTTGGCAGTTTACTAAGCATTCTACTATCAAAAACAAGTTCAAATCTATGAAACAAATTCCTTCTACTTCTAAAGAGTCTGATGCTATGAGTAAGGATATGAAAAAGCGTGGTTTTCGTTTTGTTGGTTCTACTATTTGTTATGCTTTCATGCAGGGTGCTGGTTTAGTGAATGATCATACTACTGATTGTTTTCGTTATAAACAAATAAAGTAAAGGTTTTTAAAGAGTAGGCTTTTCTATTTAATTCCCATGGGTTTTGGCAACAATCCCATTGTTTTCTTGACGAAGAGAATGTGGGAATTTTCTAAGGGAAATAGAAAGAGCGTTATACTTTTTAGTATATTGTTTGTTATTGCTAATATTATTGCTGCTCTTGATCCTTTAATTTTAGCTACTTTGTTGAATATTGTGCAAGAACAGGGGGTTACTCAAGAGAATATCTTCTTGCTCATTGGTTTGATTGCTTTATTTCCTTTGCTTTCTTTAGTGTTTTGGGCTTTGCATGGCCCTGCTCGTGTTTTGGTTGAGGTGAATGCTAATGTTAATGGTATGTTTCTTGGTTTTGGTGATGTTACTGTGAGTGTTGGTGGTAGTGCTGGTAAGGAATTGTTGTTTAAAGAGATTCCTCATTATTTGAAAGTGAAGAATTTGATTGAAGAGTCTAAGATTGCTCAAGAGCGTGGGTTAAGAAGAAGGGTTGTGCGGAGAAGATAGAAATATATACTAGTTCTTTGTTCTTTCTCTTATGACTTTCGCTAATCGTGTATATAAATTAACGGAAAAGATTCCTAAGGGCAAGGTTACTACTTACAAAGATATTGCTCTTGCTTTGAATTGTAAGGCTTATCGTGCTATTGGTTCTGCTTTGAATAAAAATCCTTTTGCTCCTGAAGTTCCTTGTCATAGAGTGGTTAATAGTTCTGGTGCTTTGGGCGGTTTTGCCTCTGGTTTAAAAAAGAAGGTTTTTTACTAAAGAAAGTATTATCATTACTAAAAAGAAGATTGATTTGAATAAATTTGGTTACAAATATTAGTTTTTAATGAAGTACCAAAGTGCTATGATTATAATAATGATTATGATCCAGCCAACTTTGCCCATGCCTTTTCTGAAAAGTTTCATATATCGACCTCCTTTCACTATTTGAAGTGTTTTAGATTTATTTAAAGGTTATGGGAAAAAAAGAAAAGGGAGTTCTTTCGAACCCCTTTGATAAGTAAGCTATTTGGCTTCAGTTATCGTCTTTTCTTTCTTACTGATCTAGTTTTTCTTCCAGATCTAACTTTTCGAACAGTTTTTCTTGCACTTCTTTTTGGTGCTTTCCTTACTGTTCTCCTTGTTTTTCGAACAGTTTTTCTTGCACTTGTTTTACGAGTACTTCTTACTGCTCTTTTTGCTTTTCTAACAGTTTTCTTAGCTCCTCTTTTAGGTGCTTTTCTTACTGTTTTTCTTGCTTTACGGACAGTTGTTCTAGCTCGTGTTTTACGAGTAGCTTTTCCTGTTCGTCTTGTTTTTCGTTTTGTCATTTTTTACAACACCTCCGTTGCGTTGACTATGATGTACAGCATTCACTTTACTTTTGAAAAGAATACAAAAGAAAGTGTTGCAGCGGTCTCACTAAATTAGTTTTTTTGACCAATACTTGTGTTTATGTTTTGTTTGTACATGTTTTGTTTGTAACAACAATGTAATATACACATTATAATTACTATGTTACACACTATATATTAGTATTTAAATGTTTCGTTTTAGTATTTTAGTAACTTTTTACAAAACACGTGACATTAAATTAAAAGTGAACACAATTAAAAATAAAACTCCAAACACTAACATAAAAAAAGATAAAGCAGCAACTTGGGGATTAGATTGGGCAATATCTAGTGATTGAAAACCAGTTATATCACCACCAAAGCCTACCGGAGAAAGAAAGGCAAAAGCAAATAAGAAAACAACTAGAATAAGGAGTATTACAACATAATTATGTTCTTTAAAGAAGGTATGATAACCTCTTTTCTTTCTTCTTGCCATAGAAATGCAAAGGTGTAAGAACTTATAAAACTTACTCTTAAAAGATTGCTTATCATCCTGATACTGAAGTTATTCGTTAAATTTGTTTATAGAAAGATTTATATTATCCTGTTCATTTATCACCTTCATGAGGGGTTTATTAGCCGTTTTAATGCTAAGCATACTTTTTTCGAGTGCTTGCTCTCCAACACAAAAACCACAAGAAAAAGAAATAATTTGTGATTCTCCTTTAATTAAAGCTGGTAATGGTTGTTGTTTGGATGAAAACTCTAATTATATTTGTGATAAAGATGAAGTTGAAGAAGTAGAAGAAGAAGAAAAGATAACTGGACCTCCTCGTTTAAGAGCTGGCAGTAAGTTAAGAATTACTGAAGATGATTTGCCTCTAAAAGTTTTTATGCAGAGAAATACTCATATTTTGTATACTATTGATGGTAAAGAGGAAGTTTTTATTATTGATAGTATGAATAAGTTTAGAGCTACTATTTTTTATGAACAAAATAGGTTTAAGATTGATGTTGGTAGAACTAAGCCTGCTGGTTCTTTGTTAATTAAATATATTAGTACTGATCCTCCTAAGGGTGGTAATTTTGCTGTTTTAGAATTACAAGCTAATGCTAATGTTTAAGAAGTTCATATAAAACGCTTAGATTAAGTTCAAAACAACTTACTGGCATGTCTAAACTGTTTGCTTGTAATACTTGTGGATGTAGTTCTCCTACATAGGCAACTTTTTTCCCTTTTATAGTGATTCTTGCTACTCTTCCTGGTATAAAACTTCCATGTTTTGTTTCTTTGTAATGTGCTTCTACTCCCAAATTTCTTAGTAGTCCTTCTAGTATTTGTCTTGCATCTGTGTAGCTTACGTCTCCACTTAATACACATGCTAGTCTTTGGAATTCTTCTTTTTCTGTGAAGATTGTTCCTATTTCATAAATCTTCTGTGGGTATTCGTGATGCTTATTATTTCTTAATACTTGTAATAGAGATGGTAGCATCCACACTCTTAAACAACTATAATCTTCATTTAGTGCATTTGTTAATGGTATTGGTGTTAGTTGTGTTTGCATGTTTGTTTTTTGTTCTGTTAGGTTGCTTAAGTGGTGTGTGTTTGTTTCTAAGAGTCTGTAGTTTGCCATTGTTGTGCTCACTACTCTTTTAAATTTTTCAAAACTATGTTCTTCTCCTACTGTACTTATATTTGGTATTTCTGGTTTAAAATTTTCATATCCATAGGCTATTGCTATGTCTTCTACTATATCCATTGGATGTAATACATCTACTCTGTATGCTGGTACTAACACTTTTCCTTGTTGATAGC
The DNA here is from genome assembly GCA_002505585.1 of Candidatus Woesearchaeota archaeon UBA489. GTDB lineage: Archaea > Nanobdellota > Nanobdellia > SCGC-AAA011-G17 > UBA489 > UBA489. Next base: position 29,569 of record DAVM01000016.1, read on the forward strand.
CTAGTCCCATTTTTGCTAGTAATTTTTCGTATTCTTTTTGTTTTAATTCTAATCCTAAAAGTTTGTTTACATAATCTAACTTCACTACTATTTTAATTGGTTGTAAGTTTGGTTGTTTGTTTACTGCATATATCTTCCCACCTCTATCTGCGCATGCTGTTACTAGAATGTTTAATGCTTGATTTACTGCTTGTTGGTCTGTTCCTGTTACGTCAAAGAAAATGTTTTTTGTTTGTGTGGTTATTTTTGTTTCTTCTGAGTTGATTATTGGTGGCATCGATAATACTTGTTTTTGTTTGTCTATCCAGATGGGTGCATTTTTTTGTCCTTCTAGGAGGTGTGCATATTCTTTTCCTTTGGGATGTTTGTTTAGTATTTGCCTTAGTGTTAATTCTTTTCCCATGTCTAATGGTTTAAAAGTATAGTCTAATTCTTTTGTTGTGTAAGTTAAGGGAAATTGTATAGTGTCTAAATCATGTGCTCCTATTGCTACTTTTTTTCTGTTTCTTCCATGTGTTAAACACAACTTCTCTTGTAAATTCATGAATGATTCATAGAATGCTTTATCAAATTGTACTCTTTTCACTACTGCTGCTCCTACATAGGGTCTTATTTTTTTTACTTTTGAGTCTATTTTGTAGCTATAATTATTTTTTTGTACTTTGTAGTTTCTTAGTCCTGTTTTTTTTCCTATGAATGAGCTTAGTGCTCTTGCGAATCCTTCTTCGCTTAATAAGTCTGGTCTATTGGGAAATATTTCTACGCATATTTCGTTTCCTTTCATATGTTCAACATCTGTTCCTAGCATTGCCATTCTGTCTAGCAATTGTGTGTCATTGAGTTGTTTCCCTACTAGTTTTAACAAGTCTTTTTTATTGAGTGTTATTGTTGGCATATTATTTCATCCACATTTTTATTTCTTTTAATTGTTTCAAATCATTATTATAAAGATCTCTTAGGTCTTTTATGTTGTAGTAGTCCATTATTGCTCTTTCCATTCCTTGTCCCCATGCTAGTACTGGTGTGTCATGTCCTAATAGTGGTTTTGTTACTTCTGGTCTGAACATTCCCGCTCCTCCGAATTCTACCCATTCTTTTTTTGTTGGGTTATAATATTCTGATTCTACACTCATTTCTGTGTAGGGAAAATATGCTGGTCTAAATCTTATTTTATCAAAGCCTAGTTTGTGATAGTATTCTTTTAAGTAGCCTAATAAATGTCTGAAAGTTGTGTTTTCGTCTACTACTATTCCTTCTACTTGGTTGAATTCAAAGCTATGCTTCCAGTCTATGGTTTCATTTCTAAAACATTTTGCTACGCTGAAGTACTTCGCTGGTATGTCTGTTTGTTTGAGTTGTGCTAGTGTTCTTACTGATAATGCTGTTGTGTGTGTTCTTAACACTAGTTGTTTGGCTATTTTTTCACTCCATTGATAGCCCCATCCTGTGCTTCCTGTTGTCCAACCTGTTTCGTGTGTTTTTTTTATTTTTTGTATTAGTTCTTTGTTTGGTGTTGGTTTTGTTCCTTTGACAAAGAAGGTGTCGTGCATTTCTCTTGCTGGGTGGTCTTGTGGTTGGAAGAGTGCATCAAAGTTCCAGAAGGATGTTTCTAGGAGTGGTCCTTTCATTTCTTTGAATCCTAAATCTAGCCAGATTCTTTTAATGTAGTCTATTGCTTGATTCACAAAATGTCTTTTTCCTCCGTGTAAGTGTGGTACATTTATTTCTACGTCATATCTTCTGAAGGTTTTTCCTTTCCATGTTTGCTCTTTCAGTGTTTTTCTATTGATTGTGTCTATTAATTCTAAGTTTAATTGTGATTTTGTTAGTTGTTTTCCTTGTGTTGTTAAGTATACTGTTGTGGTTTTTTTTATTGTTGTTTCTACTATTTGTTTTCTTTTTGCTAGTAGATCGTATAACTTTCTTTCTGTTCCATCTAGTTTATCTAGTGCTTTTGGTAGTGTTTTCAAGAATGTTTCTTCTAGTAGTTTTTGTGTTATTAACTTTCTCCCATAGTCTGTTATTCCTAGTTCTTTTCCTAGTGTTATGGCTCCTAGTTTTTTGAGTAGTCCTAATGAAATGTTTAGTTCATTTTTGTCTAGTGCTGCTTTGTCTTGTATTTCTTTTAATGTTAATTCTTCATCTTCTAGTACTTGTAAGAACCTTCTTTCTGGTAGTCCTTTTTCTAAATAGATTTTCCCATTCATACTTAATTCTGCTGTATGATGTGTTTCTTTCTCCATTTGCAGGATTTTTTTGTTCCCTAGCCATTGGAGTGCTCTTGTTACTTCTACTTCTAAGAGTTTGCTTTGAGTAACTAGTTCTCCTACTGTTACTTGATCTTTCAAATAAGGTAATACTTTTCTCTCTAATGGATGCAAAGTCTCTATTAGCTTTTTTACCTCTTGTTGCATAGAGATAAGAAGAAATCTAGATATTTTAAAGGTTTGGATTAAGAAGAAACGCTAGTTGAGGAATAAGTTCTTTATTTCTTAAATTTTACAGTTTCTAGGTTATTCCATGTTCCATTAAACATTGTTCCTAATGCTTTTGTGAAGTATGGTGTGTCTACCCAGACTCCTGTATCGTAATTTTCGTGTACGTTTTGGTCATCGCTAATCATAAAGAGTATTTGTTCTTCGTCTATGATTATGAATCTTCCTTGCATGCTGTTATCTGTTTTTTTGAATTGGACTATTTTTTTCAAGTCATTTAATTGTTTATGCATTCCTTCTGTTATTGGAGCTACAATTCTTATCTTTACTCCTTTGTCATGTAATTTTGTAAAGAGTGTTTTGTAGCGTTTGACTTTTCTTATGAGTCCTTGTTCGCTTGTTACTATGGTTACTGATTTTTTTGCTGTATCTAAGATACTTCTTAAGTGTGAGTAAACATTGTCTCTTCCCTTTACAGATCCTGCTAGACTGTTGGGTTCTATTTTTTTGATTCCTTGGCTATAGAGTTGTTGTATTTCTTCAAATACTGTTTCTTTTTTGATGTTTTCTAGTGAGCTTACTTTTGTTTCTGCTTGTTCTGTAATTTGTGATTTTATTCTTACTACTATTTCTTCTGGTTTTACTGCTATATATTTTATTGGTTTTCCTAGTTTCATTATTACAAAATTCTTTTTTTCTAATGTTTCTAGGACGTCATAGCTTCTGCTTCTTGGTACTTGTGATATATCACTTAATTCACCTGCTGTTGCTATGCCTCTTGAAAGTAATGCTGTCCAAATTTTTACTTCGTAGATGTTTAAGTCAAATGCTTGTCTGAGTTTTTTCAAAAAGTCTTCTTTTACAATCATTCTTTGTATACCACCAACCTCTTAATTTACTACTCAAAAATGGAAACCAGTATATAAAGCTTTCGGTTTAGTAGTTATCAAATAGTAGTAAAAAATGATTAATAAAAGAGTTCTAGAAGTCAAAATCTAAATCTTCATCTAAGCTATCTAAATCATCTAAATTCAATTCATCATCAAGGCCTTCAAGGTCTTGTAAATCATCACCTAAACCACCTACATCTTCTATTTCTCCACTTTTGGAACCTTCAACATCAACTCCTTTCCACTTCTCTTCACTACAACCAGTTAAAAGAAATAATCCTATAAGAAAAACAAAGAAAAGTAAAAATTTATTCATCTAAAACACCTGCCACTCCTACATCTCCATCTACAACACCATCTTCAGCAGCAACACCTACTACTGCAACTTTTTCAGCTTTATGCCTTATTTTTAGTTCCTTTTTTACATCATCCATTCTCCCTAGCTCATTAAAGTGATGCACTATCCTTTTCAAGTAAGTGTGCAATTCTTCTATTGCTTTCTTAACGGAATCTTTCTCACCAAGGTCTACTGCTGTTTGTATTGCAACTATTTTGTTGTCTATTTGACCTAATAATTCTTCTATTTTTGCAACTTTATCTTTTGCTACATCTACTGATTGCAATCTTTCTGCTAGTTTTTGAAGTTTATTCTTAACATTTTCTGCATGATTAATTATGCCTTGAACTCTTCCTTTGTATGCATGATTTTTTAGCCTTTTTATTGTTGTTTTATGTTTCTTCCAAAGCTCTCGTAATTCTTTTTTTACTTCTTTCAATTCTGCTCTTGTTTCTGCATTTGTTATTTTCTCTGATAATATTTCCAGTTCAGCTAAGTGTTCTCCTAAGGTTTCTAGAAGCTCATCTTTATTCTGTAAATCAGAACTTTCTATTCTTTCTGTGATTTTAGTAAATGCATCTGTAATTCTTGCAACTATTTTTTTTAATTGTTCTCTAATTTTGCTTAATGCTTTTTTACAATCTGCTGTTGCTTCATCTGTGCAATGTTTTTTTATTTTTTCTGCTTCGTCTTTGAGTTTTTTCCCTCTTTCTTTTGCATCTGCTAAAAGTTTTGCTCTATGTTTTTTAAATTCTTTAAAATTTTTTATCCTTTCCCCTACCATCTTTTTCTTCACAACACTGTCTACATCAGCTTTTTGTGCTCTTACTGCTTTATAGTCTCTATTCTTAATAGTGGAATCTTTTCTTTTACCATCATCAGTTTGCTTCTCAGCATAAACCACAGAGAGTGTGCTTAGAAAGAATATACAGAGTACAAAAAGTGTGGTTATTTTTTTTAACATCTTTTCAAAAAGGTTTTTAATTGTTTATATAATTACCTATCTTGCAAAAGTAAGTTTTTTGACTGTTTTTTTTGCTTTTACTAAGTCTCTTTCAAATGTTTTCATAAATGTTGTCATTTTGTCTATGGCTAGTTCTTTAATTTCTGCACTGGTCATTTTTCCTGATTTGTATGCTTTGTAGATTTTGTTTAATTCTTTATCATCTTCTACTAAGTGTTGTTTTAGTAACTCAAAGATCATACATTTGTCTGGTTGACCGCCTAATTTTCTGTGTTTTGCTAGTGTTTCTCTTCCGCCTGTTTTTGCTTTCATTAATTTTTTCTTGACACTTGCCATATCTTCTGGTAATTCTATGCAAGATTCTGGTTGTGACTTACTCATCTTAAATGCTCCTTTCAAAGAAGGCATGTATTTGTGATATAAACTACTAATCATAAAGTACTTATGCATTTTTCTTCTTCTAATATAATCTCTTGCTAGTCTTAAGTGTGGTGCTTGGTCTATTCCTACTGGTATGACTCCTGGCATTCTTTTTTTCAGTTGTGGGAAGAGTACATCTCCTATTTGTGTTACTGAAGACATGATTTTTCCTGGTGTTGCTACTCCATATGCTGCTCTAAATTCATTTAGAGTTATTTTTTGTGATGCATCAAATCCTATTTTGATTACTTCCATATTATCTGACTGAAAGTAGAAGGTTGTTTTTTTAGGATTTAATCCTAATGCTATGTATGCTGGTATGTGAAAGTCTAGTGCTCTTTTTTTTGCTTGTTCTAAGGTTACATCTCTTGTTACTGATGATTCTAAATCTGCTATTAAGATGTAGGTTTGTGCCCCTTGTTCTTGAAAATATTTTAAGTTCTCCACTACCATTTTATTACCTAAGTGTATTTTGTCTCCTGATGGCATGATTCCACTTAGTGCATAGAAAGGCTTCTTTCTTTTGATTGCTTGGCTTATTAAGTCCATGCCTTGCCCTCCAAAGACTATTCTTCTCCTCATTATTTTATTTGGTTTTGGTAGAATTCTTGGTTGGAATGTTTGAAGTCCAAACTCTTTGAGTAATCTTTCATAATTCTCTATTAGGCTTGATCCCCATGGATCTACTAACACCGTCATGAGTAGAATAAGATGTATAATGTTATTTAAACGTTTCTTAATTAAATTCTTTCAAGAACTTCATCAACTCTTTACTTTCTTCAAACTCTAAGAACTCTCTTTGTGTTAGCGCTGGCACATCTCTAGGCTTTTTCTTAGTAAAAATCACTAAGTCTTGTGCATCTATTAAGTGTGATAATTCTCCTATTTGTTTACTAACTTTATCTCCTACTTTGGTTAGTATTAATTCTTGTTTTTGCTTCGCTATCAAATCAAAAGGTGCTTTTTTTGTTGTTATGGTTTCAAATCCTAAATCTTGATACTTCTCACTTAATACTGTTGGCTTACTTACTAACTCTCCATGTCTTGTAATAAAAATGTTTATTGGTGCAAAGACTTCTCCTCCTAATGCTGTATGTAATTTCAACGCTCTTTGTATGCTTATTTCTGAATCTCCTTGTGTATATTTCACTACCATTCTGGTACTTACTCCTAGTTTTCTGGAGAGTGTTCCTAATGACATATTCCTTTCTTCTAATTTTTGTTGGAGTTGTGTTGCTAGGAGTTGTGCTGTTAGTCCTGATTGTTGTGAGAAGACAAAAGGTAATTTATGTTGTAGTGCATTATTCAATGTTTTTTGTGTTATGACATACAATCCATGTCTCATATAGACTACATTGTCTTGTAAGATATGTCCTGCTTTTTCACTTATTACTAGAGTTGTTGCATTTATTCCTTGTGCTATTCTTTTTAGTTGTTCTATTGTTTCTTGTTGTAAGGAGTTCGCGTCTTGTACTATTTTAAGGAGTAATATGTGTTCTTCATTTCTTGCTACTAAGTCTATACATCCTTTAAGATGTTTTACTGTGTAAGAATTTTGTAGGAGTTTCAAAGATATTTGTTGTAATAATGCTGATTTCATTTAGATAAGATTGCTGAAAGGACTTTTAAACCTTTCTTTTGCTAATTATACTTTCCTTTACACATTTCTTTAAATAGAGTAAAAAGTATGTTTTATTAGGGTTATTAAAATGAAAACTGGTATTACTGTTGCAGATGCTATGACTAAATCACTTGTTAAAATTGAGCTTAATGTTTCTGTTCAAGAGTGTGCTCAATTAATGATTGATAAGAAAGTTGGTGGTTTGATTGTCCAAGATAGAGATGTTGCTGTTGGTATTGTAACTGAGAAAGATATTGTTGCTAAGGTTGTTGCTAAAAAGCTTGATAGTGATGCTACTCTAGTCCAAGATATTATGTCTTCTAAACTTATCGGTATTGATCCTTCTAAAGACCTTTATGATGCTATTGTTTTGATGGCTGAGGAGAATATTCGTCGTTTGCCTGTTATGTTTGGGGGAAAGGTTGTTGGCCTTTTAACTGCTAAAGATGTTTTAAAGATTGAGCCTCAGTTGATTAATTATCTTGCTGAAAAATTCCAGATTCGTGAAGAGGATCAAAAGGCTATCTTTTTCAAGTCTCAAGGTTAAACCAGTAATTTTATTAAGCAGCAATGTCTTCTTTTAATTGTTATGGGATTTGAATCTAGTTCAAAAAATTATGTTGTTGGTTCTGAGAGAGGTTGGGCTTTGATTAAGTATATTGGGGTGTATGATTTTGATTTGATTCTTAAGACTATTACGAATGAGTGGGGTAAGAAATATTATACTCTTATTGATAAAGAGCATTCCGAGAAGGTGAATGCTGATGGTTCTGATATAAAGATTGATCGTGTTGCTTTTCGTAATGCTTCTTGGTTTGTGAGGTTTTTTATGCAAGTTGAGCTTGTTGTTCCTCGTAATGTTAATGTCATGGTTGAAGTTGATGGAAAAAAGGTTAAGAAACAACAAGGTGATCTTGAGATTAGGATTAAGGCTCATTTAGAGAAGGATTATAAGGGTACTTTCAAAAATAGTAAGTTTAAGAAGTTCCTTATGCATATTTATGAGAGGTTTATTGCTTATCAAGAATTAAGGAGATTAAGAAATAAGTTGAGAAGAGAAACTGAATTTTTGATTGAAGAATTAAAGAATGTTCTTGATTTAAATAAGAGGGTGTAGAGTATAGGAATATTTATTAATAAAGAGGCTTTGGAGTGAATCATGGGAGAGAAAGATTATGTAACTGATCCATTGAAACTTTCCTTTTCAGGGACTGTTCCTTTTGATGTTTTATATAAAACTATGAATAATTGGGTTCTTAAGAGGTATAAGTATGATATGCTTAAAGAATTAGAGCATAATACTGTTAAAAAGAAAGAGGGTAAGGATTTGTTTATAAAATGGAGAGCTTTTAGAAAAATTACTGATTATGTTACTTATACTATAGAAATTGAGTTAAAGATTTCTGATATGGTTGAAGTAAAAAGAAAGGGTTCTTCTAAAAAATGGTATAAGGGGAAGTTTGATTTTCTTTTTAATGCATATGTTTTGAAGGATTATGAAGATAGGTGGTCTAAGCATGCTTTGACTAAGTTTATGCGTGAGTTATCTGATAGATTTTTAACTGGTAGTAAGTTTGATGAATATGAAGCAGAGTTATTAGGCGAATTGCAGAAGTTCATAGCTGAAATTAAAGCGTTTTTAGGTGTGCAGAAAGTAGCTTAAGAAACTATTTTGACTGTTTTTTAGGTATACCAATAACTATATAAAGCACTTTATCTACCCTTCTTGTAAGCCCACCATGAGAATACTCAACGGAGTTCGGCTATGGCCAAGACTATGATCTTGGGAGTTAGTGTCGTGGGCGAAATAAACTCATATTCACAGGACAAGGTCAAAATCAAACGCATTGCATTAACATTCACCGAATAAATCATATTTGTTGATTTTAAGCCATTTTTGGCTCAATATGAAAGAAAGAAACCTATTTTAAAAGGTTTCTAACATACCTTGTTCTTTGATCTGATAAAAACAAAAGAGTGTCTCAATGAAAAACGAAAGAATCATGATGAAAATCACATTATGTGGAGGAAAGAAAAATGGGAAAAATAAGCCCTGTATCAGCGAAATATATTATTCACGCGCATATTCAAATAGAAGGAGTGGTAGATCGCTCTGATGTTATTGGCTCAGTTTTTGGGCAGACAGAGGGATTATTAGGTACAGATTTAGAACTACGTGAATTACAACGTTCTGGTCGTATTGGAAGAATTGAAGTTGAATTAGAAACTAAAGGTGGAAAGACCTCTGGAGATATTATTATTCCAAGTTCTTTGGATAAGGTAGAGACTGCTTTAATTGCTGCTTCTCTTGAAACTATTCAACGTATTGGTCCTTGTAATTCTAAAGTGAAGATTTTACAAGTTGAAGATGTTCGTATTGCTAAGCGTGGTCAAGTTATTGATCGTGCTAAAGAGTTATTAGATAAATTAACACATGGAGTGCTTCCAGATACTAAGGATGTTAAAGATAAAGTTTCTGATGCTTTAAAAGTTGGAGATGTTACCGAATTTGGTAAAGACCGTTTACCTGCTGGTCCAGATATTGAAGAATCTAAGGATATCATTTTAGTTGAAGGACGTGCTGATGTTATAGCTTTATTAAAAGCTGGAATAAAAAACTCTATTGGGTTAAATGGTACTTCTATCCCACAAACTATTGTTGACCTTTGTAAAACAAAAAGTGCTACAGTTTTTGTGGATGGAGACCGTGGTGGTGACTTAATTGTCAAAGAATTAGGATTAGTTACTAAGATTGATTTTGTAACACAAGCTCCTGATGGGAAAGAAGTTGAAGAGCTTACGCAAAAAGAAATTTTGAAAGCTTTACGGAGTAAAGTTCCTTTTGATAAAAGAAGAGCTCCTGTTAGAAAAACAACAACTAGAACAATTCCTTCTAAAACAGCTACTACTAGAGTGCAAGCTACTAGAGGAAGAACTGCTAGTCCTGCTAGAACTCCTAGAGGAAGAACTAGGGAAACAACTTCTACAACTAGAAAAAGCTTTCAAGGAGCTGAAAGAAGACCTAGAATGACTTCTCCTATTAGAGCTAGAAGATTATCTACTAAAGATAGTGAAAACTTCAAGAAGTTGTTAGAAGATTTAGTTGGCACTAAGGGTGCTTATATCTTAGATGTAGAAAAAAAGGTTTTAGGAAAAGTACCTGCTAGTGAGCTCTCTTCTACAATTGGTTCTTTAAGGAGTGGAATAAATGCTATTGTATTAGATGGTGCAATTACTGATGATATTGTTTCTGTTGCTGAGAAAGCACATGTGCGTGTCATTGTTGGTATGAGTTCAAAAGTTAATGCTGAAAGAACTCGTGTGCATCTTGTAACTAACAAAGATTTATAAGGTATAACTAATATATAAAAAGAGGTGATGTATGGAATACGCAAAAGGGAATAAGTGGAAGCTTATCCCTAAAATTGCTGTTTTAGGTGGTATTTTACTAGCTTTATTTGTAGCTGGTTATTATTCTGGGTATTTGCGTGAAGATTGTGAGCAAGACAAAAAGTGTTTTGATGAAAAATTAAAAGAGTGTAAATCTGTGCAAGTTGTTACTGTTAAAAACAATAATGCTTATCTGTATTGGGTTGGAAATTCTTTAGGAAATACTTGTGAAGTGAATATTAAGTTGCTTCGTGTTGAGGCTGGTGCTGCTCCTGAATTTAGACAGTTATTAGAAGGAAAGGAAATGGAGTGTAAGATTCCTAAAAAAGAGTTAAGTTCTATTCAGATTGATGAGTTAGATAATTTGATGCAATATTGTCATGGTGAACTTAAAGAAGGTTTATACGAATTAATCATTCAGCGTATGTATGAACTTGTTGTTTCTCAGTTAGGTGATATTATTATAGAAGCAGAAAAAGTGTTAAAAGAAATTTAAAAGTAAACGACAGACGCGCCGAAGAGTGGACACAAATAACAACTGACAGCTTAACCCTCAGCTTTCCTCCTTCTCGTTACCCTGAAAGCGCCAATAAGTATGATATTGGCTGCTGTATTCCTACCCTGACCAGGTTCTCATACTTACCAACCAATCAGGACGAGAGATCGTCGTACGGTCGAGGACCATCAATCAAAACCTATGCCGCTTCTTCAGCTTCAACTCCACCTAAAGTTCGCTTGTGGTAACAGCGTGGAACTAGCACGCCAGTCTAGCCTGTCAGGATATAGAGTGGTTGGAGTTCTTTTAAAGGTTACTATATAGGAGTTATTTGAAGTATAGGAGTTGTTTTTGTAGTTTGTGGTTGTTTATGAGGATTACTTTACCTATTAATTGTGTGACAGGTCCATGGTGTCTGCTGTCTTGTGATAGTGCTAAGTTTTGCCCTTGTAGCCAGTATTCACCTGGTTGCAAGATTTGTTTCTTTCCTGTTGTAAAAGTGAGTGTTTGTCCTGGTAGTCCATAGACTTGCTTGAGAATTCGTTCTCCTGTGTTTGGAGCTAGTGCAAGGACAATATCTCCTATGTTTATTGAAGGAGGTTTGTTTGTAAAGCGCGTGATAGTAACTTTGTCTCCATCATAAATGAGTGGTTCCATAGAAGATCCGCTTACAGGAATGTTAGTATCTAGCCTAGTACTTATCTGGTGTCCAAGATGGTAAGCTCCTAAAGCTAAAATTCCTACTAAACCTACAATACGAATCCTTTTTGAAAATGACATAGTTAAGTAAGTTGGGGCATAGTTTGTGTTACATCTACTTTCCCTATTTCACTACCCATTCCTTTTCCCATGTAAAAGAATCCTTCTGAAGTTATTTCTGACAACATGGCAATCCATCCTTTTTTCTTTTCATAAATTATTGTATCTGCTTCTGTTATATTTGCTAATTCTTTTGTTATATTTATGGCTAACTCCTTCCCTCCTAAGTAATCTACTAAGCCTAATTCTTTTGCTTCTATTCCTAAATAATAGATGCCATTGGAAAAGTCTTCTACTTCTCTTAAAGGTAAGTTTCTATTTTTACTCACGTCTTCTACGAAGTAGTCATGTATTAAGTCTAATTTTTTCAATAATAATACCCTTTCTTCTTCTGTCATTTTTTTGTATGGGCTTCCTATGTCTTTGTATTTCCCTGTTTTCAATCCTTCGTAGGTTACTCCATATTCTTCGAATAGGTCTGAGAATTCTAGTAATGTTGAGATTACTCCTATGCTTCCTGTTAAAGAAAGTTCATCTGCTACTATTGCATCGCTTGCACTTGCTGCCCAGTAGGCTCCTGATGTTCCTATTTCTCTTATCCATGCTACTGTTGGTTTTTCTGTTCCTTTTATTGCTTCTACTATTTCTTTTGATGCTAATACTGTTCCGCCTGGGCTGTTGATCGCTAATACTATTCCTTTTACGTTGTTATTTTTTTCTGCTTCTTTTAGTAAGGTTACTATGTCTTGTGAAAGTACTGCATTAGTTGTTAAAAAGCTTGTACTGTCACTTCCTAGTATGGTTCCTTTGATTGGTACTATTGCTATTTTGTCTCCTATTTCTGTGTCTAAAAAGTATGCTAATACATAGCTTGTTACTAATAAGAGTGCTAAGACTACTATAATTGTTTTAAATTTTCCCATTTGTTCCTCCAATTAGCACTTCTGTTTTTGAAAGTACTTCTGTGTATCTTTGGTTTCCTCCTCTAAAAAGTAAGTAAACTAAATCTAATAAGAGTAAGAATGTTGAGAATTTTGTTATGTTTCTCATGACACATTGACCAAAAGTATACTTTTTTGTTGTTGGTACTACGCTTATGTTTACTAAGTATTTTCCTAAGGTTTGTCTTATTCTATAATCCAATATTGCCCAGTATAATATGGTTAAGAGTGTTATTGCAAAAGAAATAATTAATAATTGTGTTACTGCTTGTGGGTGTTGTTGTATATAAGTAAAAGTTTCTGTAAAGCTTCCTTGTTGTGTGTAATTGTCTAATAATTTTTGTAGCGGATAAAGTACTACTAAGGTTACTACACTTATATCTATCAAGTAGGCTATTCCTCTTCTCCAAAGTGGTGCTGGAGTGCTTCTTCTAAGGAGTTTTTTGTAATCCATACTTAAACTAAAATGGTTAATTATTTAAAACCTCCTATCTGCGTTCTCAAAATGTCATTTTATGTAGAGTTAGAAAAGCGTTTGAAAGATATTAAGACTAGAGAGGAGTTGATGAAGGTTCGTAAGGAGTTGTCTAAAAAGTTTAAGCTTCCTCATATGCCTACTATTATTCAGATGCTTTGTCATCTTAAAGAGGATCAAGTTGCTAAATTTAAAAGGTTGATGGTTACTAAGCCTACTCGTACTATTTCTGGTGTTGCTCCTCTTGCTACTATGACTATGCCTTTTAATTGTCCTGTGCAGGCTAAGTGTACTTTTTGTCCTGGTGGTCCTGGTTCTGTGTATGGCGATACTCCTAAAAGTTATCCTGGTGGTTCTCCTGCTCATAAAAGAGCTGAAAGAAATAAGTATGATCCTTACTTACAAGTCTTTAACCGTTTAGAACATTATTGTTTACTGAATCAGGATTGTAGTAAGATTGAGTTGATTATTATGGGTGGTACTTTTACTACTTATCCTTTACGGTATCGTCATGAGTTTATTACTCTTACTCTTAAGGCTATGAATGATTTTTCTGATTGGTTTTTCACTCCTGAATTTGATATTAAAAAGTTTAAAGAATTTTTTGAGTTGCCTACTGATTTGCTTGATGATAATCGTACTAAAAGAATTCATGAAAAGTTGTTAAAGCTTCGCGGAGAGTCAAATTTGGAAGTGGAACAAAAGCGTAATGAGATTGCTCATATTCGTTGTGTTACTTTTTGTATTGAGACTCGTGCTGATTGTGCTAAGGAAGTGCATACTAATGATATGTTGAAGCTTGGTGCTACTCGTGTTGAGGTTGGTGTGCAAAGTTTGTATGATGATGTTTTACAAAAGGTTGAGCGTGGTAATGATAATGCTGATAATATTCAGGCTTCACAATTGTTGCGTGATGCTTTCCTAAAAATTGGGTATCATATGATGATTGGTTTGCCTGGTTCTTCTGCTGAACGTGATATTGCTATGCATAAAGAATTATTTTCTAATCCTGCTTACAAGCCTGATGCTTTGAAGGTGTATCCTTGTATGGTATTCAAAGGAACTAAACTATTTGATCAATGGAAAAAAGGAGAATTCACTCCTATTGACGCTCTTGAAGCTCGTAATCGTATTGTTGCTATCAAGCCTTTTTTTCCTGAGTATTGTCGTGTGATGCGTATCCAGCGTGATATTCCTAGTTCTATGGTTGAAGCTGGTGTTGAAAAAACTAATTTGCGTCAAGAAATTCATAATGAGTTAATTAAAAAAGGTATTAAGTGTAAGTGTATTCGTTGTCGTGAGCCTAAAAATAGAGAAGTCGATTGGTCTGCTGTTAGATTGAAGCGTTTTAATTTTGAGGCTTCTAATGGTCAAGAGGTTTTTTTGTCTTTTGAAGATACTAAGAATGATTTATTACTTGCTTTCACTCGTTTGCGTTTGCCTTACCAACCATATAGAAAAGAAATTACTCCAAACACTGCTGGTATTCGTGAGATTCATGTGTATGGTGCTGCTGTTGAAATTGGTAAAGAGAGTTCTAAAGTGCAACATAAAGGGTTAGGTTTGCAATTAATGGAGGAAGCTGAGAAGATTGCTGTTGAAGAATTAGATGCAAAAAAGATGTGCATCATTGCAGGCATAGGTGTCAGAGAATACTTCAAACAACAACTACATTACAAACAAGACGGACCTTATGTTAGTAAAAAACTATAGCCTTCTCCTAAACCTGCAGAATATTCCTTTATCTATAACCTATTATTATAAGATCACTATTAACATTTCCTGTTAATGTTCCTATTACTTTTACATGTAGTTTTTTCTCTGGTGTTAGTGGCAACCAAAATGTATCTGAATTAAGAACCCATGCAGCGTTACCATAATCATAAAAGCCTAATGAACTCTTGTATACTTTGTTTCCTTCTTGTGTATAAATGTCATACCGTCCAAGTTTATTCTCTTTTCCAAAATCTCCTCTTCTAATGCTTGCATAAACTAGTATTTCCTTTGCTGTTGCAGGAATAGCAGTTAAAGAATATGCTTTATCTCCCCTATAGGGGAGTGCTCCCAGTCGTTTGTCTGTCGAGATCCATGTTGCAGCACTTCTGCTGTTTACAATAGCATCTACTGTTTCCTGCAAACTTTTCTCTTGCCCTTTATAAGTAACTGTTACTTCATCTGCTCCATGACCTGGATTAGGTTTAGCTGCTTGTGCAACAACAAACCCAACAGCAACAATAAGAATAATTAAAAGCCATAAATGCGTCTTCTGGATGTTTATCTTAAATTCCATCTTACATTCCTCTTAAACCCATAGAACGTCACTAACAACAACAAAGTCACTAAGATATTAAACCCACTAAAGAACGGAAAGTCTTCTTTTGGTTCTTCAAAACATGCTAGTGTTTTTGGGTATCTTGTACAAAGAGTATTACAATGTGCTCCTCCTGTTGATGTACAAGTTTGTTTTTGTTGTTTGTTAGTACAACTGCCTATAGGATATTGTGCACTGCAGGTTGGTGAAATACAACTTGGTGCTCCTGGTTGACAAACTTTTTTAACACTTCCTATTTTTTCACATTGTTGTGTTGTGCTTAGTTTCAAACAGCCTCCTACTCCTTTGATACAGTATTGGACTGTATTAAGTTTGCTTCTATCACATATTGCAAAGAGTCCTGTTGGTTTTCCTTTACATTTTGGATCTGTTTTACAACTTCCTCCATCTTTTCCTGGTATTAATTTACAATCTTTATAACACTTATATTTTGTTCCACAGTTTCTTGTTGAACTTACTTCTGTTTTATTATATTGACAATTATTACTTCCTTCGTCACATTCTTCTCCTTTGCTTCTTTGTGTTTTTCCATCTCCACATTCTTCTCCTGATGAAGTGTCAGGTGTTACTGTTAGGGGTGCACTTGATCCTGAACTTATTTGTATGTTTTGTGAGCTCATTGCTTGGAAGGAATATTTATTACTTCTTCCACTATGATATTCTGCTTCCCATGTTGTTTTTGCTTTTCCTCCACTAAATCGTGCTATTTGTGGATCTCTTTGTGCTGGTTTATTATCACTGTCTATTACATTAAAAGCAAAAGTTAGGTTTGCACAACTTGCATCTCCTGTTACTTCTAGTCCTGCATTGTTTCCTTCTACTATTGATGGTAGAGTTGTCCATTTTGCTTTCAAACTTTTTGTACATTTGTCGTAGTTTCTACAATTATCTCCTGTTTTTTCTATTGAACATGCATCTCCTGGGAATTTATCACAGACATCTCCTGCTCCGTCTCCGTCTGTATCTTTTTGTCCTGCTTCACAAACTCCTCCTGGACAAAGAAGTATGTCTGCTTTTTCTGCTTGTTTTGGATCACAGACTTTTCCATTATTTCCTCCACCTATGCAAGTTCCTATTAATGGTCCGTTTGGTGTTTTTTGACAATTGTCTTGACAGGTCTTCAAATCATGATGCACTTTTGGATTACAAGGTTTTGTTCCTACGTCGTCATAGACTCCGTCTTTGTCTGTGTCTTTTATGATTGGTGATCCTTCTTTACAACAGATTTTTATTGGATAATCTACACATCTTCCTACGTGTGCATTTGTTTTTCCTGATAAGGATCCTAAACATTGGGCTCTTATATCTGTACATTTTTCTGCATAAGTACAACTTAGTCTTCCATAACATACTGGTACTGTATATCCTGTTTCAAGTTTTGTTTGTACATGTGCATTGTCTTTTCCTGATAATCTTACTATCATGTTTGCGTCGTTTGGTGAACAAGTTCTTTCAGTTGAGCTTATGGGATCTTCTGCACAAAGTACGTGGGTGTATTTTTCATGGTTAAAATTAAAGAGTGCTGCGTGGGCATTGTTCATTCCTGATAACTTCAAAATTACTTTATCTGCTGGGCATTTTGCTGTTTCTGTTACAAAAGCTCCTGTTAGGAGTGAGGATGATTCGTCGAGAGTAGTTGGTGTGCTTGCTAAATAGCCTGCAAGGAGTACGAGAAGGACTGGTCCTAGTATTTTTAGCTCAAAATCCATATAAACAACCTCTTTTAGTAGATTATTATACTTTGTTTTGATTTATAAACGTTCCGTTGGAGAACCATTTAGCAATTAAAAGAGCAAAGGTTTATAAAGCAAGGAACAGGTTAGTGTTCTTACTATGGCAACTAGAGTTGGTGGCTTCAGAAGGAAGACTCGTTCAAAATTAAGGAAGAATGTTAAGCTTCGTGGAAAGATTAGTATTCGTAAATATTTCCAAGGGTTTAAGATAGGTGACCGTGTAGTGTTGTCTGCTGAACCTGCTATCCAGAAGGGTATGTATTTCCCTCGGTATCATGGTAAGAGTGGTATTATTAAGGCAAAGCAAGGTAATTGTTATCAAGTTGCTTTTAAGGATGGGAATAAATTAAAGACTGCTATTACTCATCCTATTCATTTGAAGAGGGCTTAAAAAAATGGCTGAAATTGAAATTTTAGAAGAGAACACTATTTCCTTAGCGGAATTGAAGGAGAAGTTGGAGAAGATTCCTCTGAAGGAAGAGCCTGGTTTTAGAACTAAGAAGATGACTGAGTACTTAAATAATTTTGTTAAAATAAAGTCTAAAGATGCTTCTGCTTTGCGTGAAAAATTAAATGGTTTGAATTTGTTAAGATTAAATGATCGTTGTATTACTAAGCTTATTGATATTCATCCTACAGAAGGCGATAGTTTACGTATGGTTTTAGCTTCAGAGAATATTACAGTAAAACAAGAGGATTTGAATAAGATTTTAGAGTGTTTAAAGTGATTGAAAGAAAAAATAAACCGTACAATTTAATGGAGTGCAAAAATGCAACAGAGGAAACCAGTAATGAAAGAAGAGAAGGCAGTTGTGCTAGATTTTCTACCGAATGGCTACCCTTTCGACAAACGTCCGATGCATATGAAGACTCCTATTGCTCAAGCAATTGGTAAAGAGCATTTTGTTATTCTTGAACTTGTTCCTAAGAAAGGTGTTTTTCTCCAACCTAATGAAGAAGTGTATATGGGTGAAGGAAAACGTGACCAAGTACATCATGTGATTGGTCGTATTGAGTTCGAAAAACTTACGCAGACTGCTCGTTCTTCTGTTGAGGATTTTATAGCTTCTGTTGTTAAAGCTAATGAGCCTAAGTTTGTTGCATTTTTTAATAAAGCTGGTCCTATTAATATGCGTCGTCATCAGATTGAATTAATTCCTGGTATGGGAAAGAAGCATATGTGGGAAGTTATTGAAGCTCGAAAAGAAGAAGAATTTAAGAGTTTTAATGATTTGAAGAAACGGGTTAAATTAATGCCTGATCCTGAGAAAGCTATTTACAAACGTATTTTGATGGAAATCAAAGGTGAAGATAAATTCAATCTCTTTGTAAGTAATGTTTGAATAGTTTCATCAGAAAGCTTTTTAAACCCATTTTGCTCATTCTTGACTCTATGTCAGAGCAAAAAATGAAGGAATTAGTGCGTATAGCTAATGCTGATATTAAAGGTCATAAAGCTGTTGTTTTTGGTTTAACTAGGATTTTTGGTGTCTCGGATATGTTTGCTAACGCTCTTTGTGTTGTGAATAATATTGATAAAAATAAAAAGGTTGGTTTGCTTGAGGATGCTGAAGTGAAAGCTATTGAACAGTCTATTGAAAATCTTGATAAAGTTCCCTCTTGGTTAAGAAACTCTCGTAAAGAAATGGATTCTGGTGAGGATAAACATGTTGTTGGTCCTCAATTAAAATTAAAAAAAGAATTTGATATTCGTCGTATGAAAAAGACTAAAAGTTACAAAGGTATGCGTCATGCTGTTGGTTTACCTGTTCGTGGTCAACGTACTAAGGGTCATTTCAGGAAAGGTAAAGCTGTTGGTGTTGTTAAGAAGTCTCAACAAAAACAAGCTAAAAAACCTAGTGGTGGAGCTAAGAAAAAGTAATTGAAAATGGGCGATCCAAAAAAACAAAGAAAAAAGTTTAATACTCCTTCTCATCCTTGGGAAAGAAATCGTATTGAAGAAGAAAAAATTATTACTAAACAATTTGGTTTTAAAAATAAGACTGAAATTTGGAAGATGCAGGCTATTTTGCGTAATTTCAAAAACCAAGCTAAGGATCTTATTAAGCGTTCTGATGAGGATGCTAAAAACCAACAAAAGTTGTTGATGGCTAAACTTTTAAAAATGGGTTTGATTGAGCAAGAGATTGAAGTTGAAAAGATTTTAGATATTCCTATGGATGATTTGTTTAATCGTCGTTTACAAAGTGTTGTGTATAAGAAAGGGTTGGCTCATTCTATGAACCAAGCTCGGCAATTTATTGTGCATGGTCATATTACTGTAAATAATAAAGTACTTGATGTGCCTTCTTATATTGTTAAGAAAGGTGAGGAAGAATTGATTGGTTTTAAAGAAACTTCTCCTTTGCAAGATGAAGAACATCCTGAACGTGTTACTGAAGCTAAGAAAGAGCTTGAAGAAATTACTATTAAACCTAAAGAAGAGAAAGGTGAAGAAGTAAAAGCTGAAGAACCTAAAGTTGCAACTCCTACTGAAGAAAAAGTAGAAGCTAAGCCTGAAGTTCCAGCTCCTGTTGAAGAAAAAGTTGAGGAAGTTAAAGCATGATTAAAGAACAAGCTTTAAGGTGGGGTGTAGCTCATATTTATGCTAGTTATAATAATACTATTATTCATATTACTGATATTACTGGTTCTGAAACTATTGTGAAAGCTTCTGGTGGTATGGTTGTTAAAGCTCATCGTTTAGAAAGTTCTCCTACTGCTGCTATGTCTGCTGCTCGTCAAGCTGCTGAGGGTGCTAGAGAAAAAGGTATTAATGCTATTCATGTGAAGATTCGTGCTCCTGGTGGTCATCAAGGTCCTAATAGTCCTGGTCCTGGTGCACAAGCTGCTGTTCGTGCTTTGTCACGTTCTGGTTTAAAGATTGGTATCATTGAAGATGTTACTGCTACTCCTACTGATTCTTGTAAAAAGAAAGGTGGTAGAAGAGGAAGGAGAGTTTAAGATGGAATGTAAAGTTTTGAAGAAGGAAAAGGATGTTATAGTTTTTTCTATTGATAAAACTAATCCTGCTATGGTAAATACTATTAGGAGATATGCTATGAATTATGTTCCTACTTTGGCTATTGAAGAGGTTGAATTTACTGAAAATAATTCTGCTTTGTTTGATGAAATGCTTGCTCATCGTCTTGGTTTAATTCCTTTAAAGACTGATTTAAAATCTTATAAAGAGATTGCTAATTGTAAGTGTAAGAATAAGGGTTGTGCTCAATGTAAATTAGTTTTAACTCTAAAAGCTAAAGGTCCTTGCACTGTATATTCTGGAGATATGGTTTCTAAAGATCCTAAATGTAAACCAGCTTTTGATAAAATTCCTATTGTTAAATTATTAAAAGATCAGGAAGTTAAAATGAATTTAACTGCTGTTCTTGGAACTGGTGGAGAACATGCTAAGTTTAGTCCTTGTTTAATGTATTATTGGGGGTTTCCTTCTTTGAAAACTACTAAGGATAGTAATACTTCAGAAGTTGTTGTTAAAAGTAATGGCATGATTGTTAAAAAAGGGAGTGATTTAGAAATTAAAGATGTTGTTGTTTGGAATGAAGCTCTTGAAGAGATGTGTGAAAAGAATAATGTTGAAGTGTTGCATAGTGATGAAAAGTTCATCTGTACTCTTGAATCTTGGGGACAATTAGAACTTAAAGAAATTCTTACTGAGGCTATAAAAGTTTTTGATACTAAATTAGAAGAGTTTGTTAAATTAGTCAAAAAGCTTAAATAATGCTGCTAAGGTTATCTTCGTTATACGCGGGGGTGCCAGAGTCTGGTCAAATGGGTTACCTTGAGGGGGTAATAGCTTAGTGCTTGCGCAGGTTCAAATCCTGTCCTCCGCATACTTTTTCAACCAAAACCTTTAAAAACCGTTTATCACAGTTTTCTTAGTACTTTGCGAGTGTTGAGCGTCAGCAGAGTCTCAATCTATAACGCTCTTATCTACAAAATGGCAAAATCAACCGGTCCAACAAATCCTGTTTTAATTACTTTAATCAGAGAACTAAGAAAAACTAGTGCTAAAGAGAAGGTTAATATTTGGAAACGTGTTGCTAATGATTTAGCTAAACCTTCTCGTCAAAGAAGGGAAGTTAATCTTTCTAGTATTGATAAACATTCTAAAGCTAAGGAAAGTATTATTGTTCCTGGTAAAGTTTTGGGTGTTGGTGATTTAACGCATAATGTTACTGTTGCTGCTTGGCAATTTTCTGAGGGTGCTAAGAAAAAAGTTAAGGAAGCTTTGTCTATCGAAGAATTAATGAAAAAAAATCCTAAGGGTAAAGATGTGAGGATTATTGGATAAAATGGGAAAGAAAAATTATAATTTATTAACAGATAATCATTTGCATCAAGTAACAGATGAAAAAACTTTAAATGATATTGGTGCTGTTATTTTAGATATATTAAGTGTAAGAAATAATGGTGTGCAAGAAGGTTTCTTGGCCCATAAAATAAAGGAGAGAATAGGAAGAAATATACCTAATAAAGATATCCAAAATGGAATAAACTATGTTCAAGGAACAGGATTAGTACTACATAAAAATAGGAGATACACTCTAAAACAATGATTATTGATGCTAAAGATTTAATTTTAGGTCGTGTTGGTACTGTTGCTGCTAAGAAGGCTTTGCTTGGTGAAACTATTGATATTGTTAATGTTGAAGAGATTGTTATTACAGGTAGTAAAAATGAAATTGTTGCTCGGTACAAGCATAAGAAAGATCGTGGGCAACCTATTACTGGTCCTTTTATTTCTACTAAAGAAGATCGTTTTGTTAAGCGTGCTATTCGGGGTATGCTTCCTTATAGGCAAGAAAAGGGTTTGTCTGCTTTTAAACGTATTAAGTGTCATATTGGTGTTCCAGAAGCTTTAAAAGAGAAGAAATCTGAGTCTTTGAAGATGGCTCATGTGAGTAAGATGCCTAATTTAAAATTTATGAGAGTTAAGGAATTATGTAGATTGTTGGGTAGGAATTCGTAAAAATGGCTAAACCTTTAGTAATTTCAGGAAAGAGAAAACGTGCTATTGCTCGTGCTAGGATTAAAGAGGGTAAAGGATTTATTCGTATTAATAAACAATTGATTAAGACTATTCAGCCTAAGCTTGCTCGTATTCGTTTAATGGAACCTTTAACTTTGGCTGGTGATGAGATTGTTAATAAGGTTAATATTGATGTTAATGTTATGGGTGGTGGTTGGATGGGGCAAACTGAAGCTGCTCGTTTGGCTATTGCTAGGGCTTTGGTTGAATTTACTAAGAATAAACAATTGAAACAAGATTTTTTAGAGTATGATCGTCATTTATTGATTGCTGATGTTCGTCAGAACGAACCATCTAAGCCTAATGATTCTAAACCAAGAGCGAAGAGGCAAAAGTCTTATAGGTAGTGAGGTAAACAAAGAAAATGATTATTCCAGTGCGTTGTATGGGTTGTTCAAAACCAGTGGCTCAACTTTGGGAAGAATACCAAGAACAAGTTAGTAAGGGTACTGATAAGAAGACTGCTTTGGATAATGTCGGCTTAAAGCGTTATTGTTGCCGTGGTTTATTCCTTGGTCACATCGATTTGATTGATACTGTTGCTCAATTCAAGAAGAGTTAAGTAATTTATAATGCAAGCTTATCTTAATCACGCTACTGATTATGAATCTTTTTTGAGTATTGAATTAATTAATGGTGTAGATAGATTATCTGGTACTTCTCTGAGTTGTTTGTTAGAGAGTAGTGATGGTTTTACAGGTATTAATTTATGTCTAAGTTTAAATGCTCAAGAGAGAGAAGGGTCTAGTGTCATATTTTTCCCTTCTTCAACAAGTATTGATAATATTCAGCGTATTGATATTTGTCTTAGTAATAGAGAAATAAAAATGTTAGAAAAGAGTGGTTCAACTAGATTTAATGATGGTAGTTTGTTACTTTCTATTAGAAAAAGAGATTATTCTTTACAATAAAAATGTTTTTATAGTCTTTTTCTTTCTTTCTTT
>DAVM01000018.1 GCA_002505585.1 Candidatus Woesearchaeota archaeon UBA489
ATAAGTGAGTGGCAAAAGTCGTACCCGAAAAGAATTACGAATCAATGTCGCACTTATATGTCGTCTTTTATAAATTACTTTACTCATTCTACAATTAATTATTGCCTTTGTATTTATAAAATTAACTAAAAAAAAGAGCCTCAGATGGGATTTGAACCCACGACCTCGTCCTTACCAAGGACGTATACTACCAGACTATACTACTGAGGCATAAAATAAAAAAACAAAAAGATTTCTTTATAAAGTATTGTGCACTTAATAACCTTGCATTCTTCTATACTCAGCTAACTCATTAATATAAACTTTAGGAAACCCACGATTTCGCGCAAAAGCTTCTAATTTAGCCTTTCCTTTCATAGGACCACTTAACATTGCACTTCCATCCCAAACTTCAACAATCGCAGCCATTGGTTTAAGCCCAGCCAAAGCCATCAACTCTAAAGAACCTTCAGTATGTCCTTGTCTTGCAAGAACACCTCCAGAATCTGCACGCAAAGTATCAGTATGTCCAGGAACATCAAGATTAGAATCTGGATGATATACTGAAACAGTATCATGAAGTAAAGCAAATATAGCTGCAGCCCTATCTTCAGCACCCAAACCAGTATACTTTTCATCCCTTGCATCAACAGGAGTATGAAATTTACAAGCACTAGGATTTGTTGGCTGCCTAACTACAGGAGGTAACTCTAAACTTTTTAAACGCTGTTCAGTCATAGAAACACAAATTTTCCTAGAAGAATCACGCAAAAGGTCATGCACTCTTCCAGGAGTAGCATATTCAGCTGCAAGAACTAAATCACCTTCATTTTCTCGCTCAGGATCATCAAGTAAAAGAACTATACCACCTTTATACAAATGTTCAACTGCTCTTTGTAAATTTTCTGGAATTGTTTCCACCATAGTGACTTTTAATCCCAACTAGGCCTTTATAAAGATTAGCCTCTTAAGTGAGGCTTTAAAAAAAAGAAGAAAAAGAAAAATTACATCTTACCAATCTTAAACATCTTAGTCCCACATGTAGGACATGAACCTTTAACACAATCTCTGCCATTAGCCATCTTATCTTGCTTAGCATCTTTAATCTCTTGTTTAGCCTTACACTTCATACAATATCCTTGTACCATTCTTGATTCCTCCTCAAAAACTATAGATTCTCTTAAAATTGCTTATTAATAAAGATTCTCATTTGAGAAAATTGAAAAAAAAGAGCTTTTTGGTGCTATTGAGGGAATAGAAGTAATGAGAGGGAAGGGATTCGAACCCTCGTAGGCACTGAGCCACAGGATTTCTACCCGCTGTTCAGGACTTAAGTTTGGCACTCATGTATCTGAGACCTGCCCGTTAAGCCCCTACTTTTTATGTAGGTTTGACCAGACTCCGGCACCCTCTCATTAAGCATATTGGAAGAAAAGTCATTTATAAAACTGCTGGTCTTTGAGAAGACTATTAAGCCTGTCAATTTTTTTCAATTCAGTTTCAAAGCCTACATTATCTCTAAATTTTAACAGATTTTCTCTTTTTACACTTATATTGAAGTATATACTTCTTGTTGTAATTCCACACTTATTAATATACAAGTCATTATTTAATTTTATAGTACCATATACCACTCCAAAGTTACTGAGTAATCTACTAATATCTTCAAGAAATTCTACTCCTGAGCAAAGAATATCTTCAGCTTTATTAAATTTTAATCTCAATGATTCAACATACCCTCTTTTATTCTTTCTTGGTGTAGATAATTCATCATCAAAAATAGCTACAAGAAAAGCCTTTTTTATTTTTTTGTTCCCTGATTTGATCCATGTTGGAATAGTAAACTCTTTTAGGACTTTATTACCTCTCGGCACACCAACTAACTCTAAAACTCTTGAAATAATGCAGTTGTTGTATCTGAGTACAAAACCACCTTTTCTCTGGAAAAATTCTGCAGGTTGTATACTGAAGAGTTTTGTAACTTTAACTTTAATTTTCTCTAGTTTATTTTTAGAACCAAAAAATTTAAAATCACCCACATAAAGATCCTTACTCAAAGTCCCATCACCAATTAAATGCCCAACAATGCTACTTAATTCAGAAGAAGCTTTCAAGGGCAATAAACCTCTCTTTTTAAGAAAAGATATTGCTTTTGCTGCATACTTTTCACTTTTATAATTTGCATGAATATCTTTCTGCATCAAGATCATAAACTTTTTCTGATTAATAGATTTATAAACACTCTGGGTGTGTGTGAGAAGTAGATTACGTATCATCAAATTTTTGATCCATGGTTTTAATTGTTTTTTTTATTTCATACATATCTTCTTTTAAGCTACCAAATGAATGAATAGTTATTACTTTAAGTTCTTTAAATTCTTTGTTAAGTTGAAACATTGTTTGTGTTGATTTCCACAAGAATATACCTAAAATCGTGAATCCTCCGATTAACACAACAAATAATATAATTTGACCCATGAATATAGAGTGAGTATTTATTCTTTTTAAATGTTTAGCAGAAAATTCTGGAAAGTTTCCGAGAAAGGGTGAAAAGTTTTCGAGAATATTGAAAGAATAACTATTTTTATAGTTCATTTATAAACAAATACCTTTACAATAGAAAACACTTATAAACTGCTCATTTGACTTTTAATAGATAAAAATTAATCTTTGGAGGTTCGAGTATAATGACTAAATTTAAATGTAATACTTGTAATAAAGAAATGGAAGCTGAAGAAGCTCCACAATGTTGCGAAACAGCAATGGTTGCAGTAACAGAAGAGAGTACTGAAGCAACAACAGAAGAAAGCACAGAAGCACCTGCAGAAGCTGCTACAGAAAGCACTCCTGAAGAACCTGCTGCTGAAGAAAGTACAGAAGAAGCTCCTGCTGAAGCAACTGAAAGTACAGAAGAAAATAAAGAAGAGTAATTACCCTTCTTTTTTTATTTTTTTATTCTACAGAAAATTCTTTCTGTTTTTTGACACATATTCACAATAACTTACTTTTTCTTAGATTTTCTCTTTTTAGTAACCTTTTTTCTCTTTTTAACAGAACGTTTTTTTGGAGTAACTTTCTTCTTAGTTACAGGAACTTCAAGAACTTCATCAGAACCAACTAAAGTTAGAATGATATATCCGATAGCATAAGAAGCTAGAACAAGAGCTATAAGTCCAAAAACAATCAATAAAACCCATTGAGCAATTTGGTTACCATCAGCAGCAAAAGAAGTAATAAACCCTAAAATAGTAAATAAAGCAATAGTTAAGAAACCAATCAATAAAGCTAATTTTAAGTGATTTTTTCTCTGGTAGTCCATTTTAACCTTCAAAAACCCCTTTACTCTAGAAAAGAAAAAGCCTTATTTGTATTTATAAATCTTTCTATTTTATACCACTCAAAAATAGTAAAATTAAGCAGAAGTAATTTCAACAATCTTAATCTTAAAATGCAAAGTCTTACCAGCCATAAGATGATTTAAGTCCAATTTAACAGTCTCTTTATTCACTTCAATAATCTTAGCAGGCAATTTCCCACCATTAGGAAGAGTAACTAAAAGCATCATGCCAACTTTCAATTCTTTATCTTGAGGCAATTTAGCAGCAGGCACTTCCTGAACCATCTTAGCATTAGGCTCACCATACGCTTCAGTAGGAGGCAAAGTAACATCCTTTTCTTCATCCTTCTCCATACCAACAACAGCTTCATCAAACCCTTTGATAACTTGCTTAGCACCAACCTCAAACTCTAAAGGTTTACCATGCTTTTTAGAACTATCAAATTCTGAACCATCATCTAAAGTACCAGTATAATCAACCTTAATCTTATCTCCAACTTTAACAGACATTGTAGAAAAAAAGCAGTTTGAAGGGTATATAAGTGTTTGTTTTTGAGCATTAGAGTGTAAATATTAGAAAAGAATTTCGTTTTTGCAAAGCATTTTTCCGGTTTTTAGTAATAAGGTCTTTAAAGACTAAAATAAAAAGAATATCTTGATGAGCTTTACATCTTTACACAGAAACAAAAGATTTATATATATGTATATACATATGAATATTTACTATGGCAAAAACAATCATGATAGCAAACGAAGTATATAACGAACTAAAAACAAGAAAAAAAAATAAGAGTTTTAGTGTACTACTTCATGAGCTCTTGCACCCAAAAACAATGAAAAAAGGAAAAGGATTACGTGAGTGTCTAGGCACATTGAAAAAAGATAAGGAAACTATTGCTACAGAAAAAACATTAAAAAGGAGCTGGAAAAGTTGGAGCAAAAAGTATGTCTAGACACAGACGTTGTTATCGCAATCTTAAATGATGAAGAAAGAGCAGCAAAAGTTTTAGATACGATAGAAGATACAGAAGTATTTATCACAACGATTACTTTATTTGAATTATTACTTAGAGAAACCAACTTGGAGCCAATAGAACAATTAAGAGAAAGAGTACAATTATTACCCTTTGATGAAATAGCTTCACGAAAAGCAAGTTATCTCTTTAAAGATTTAAGAAAAAAAGGAAAAATTACAGATATTAGAGATGTTTTTATCGCAGCAACAATTATTACTAACCAATGCAGTCTAACAACATTCAATAGAAAACACTTTGAACATATCAAAGGACTCAAACTCGTTTGCTAGTCTACTAAAGCCCAACCTTTTTCTTTAAGTCTTCAAGAGAACTCCCTTTTTGACAATCAGCACAAACAGCTTTCTTGATCTTTCCCTTCATAAAAAAAGTCCCTTTAATCTTGCCCAAAAATAGCTCTTCAACCTTCTTCTTACAAAAATCACATTTCATACAATAAAAGCTTTGAGAGGAAAGTATATAAAGTTTATTGAGAGAAATTCAAGAATGAATAAAGTATTAGCCATAGTAGAAAAAGATAAGTGTCATCCAAACAAATGCCAACATGAATGCATGAAATTTGATCCATTGAATAGGGCGAAGCCAGACTCAGGATTTCACCTAGGAGAAAGTGGGAAGGCAGAAATAGCAAAAGAAGTAGTGACAGAAATGCACAAAATAAGTGCAAACAAATGTCCATTCAGTGCAATAAACATAGTAAAATTACCAGAAAAATTAGGAGAAGAAGCATTAACCCATAGATTTGGAGCAAATAGTTTTGAATTGTATGGACTGCCCTTTATCAAACAAAACATAGTAGTAGGAATATTAGGAAGGAATGGCATAGGAAAAAGTACAGCATTCAAAATCTTAACAGGAGAACTGGAACAGAATTTAGGAAATTACAAAGAAGGGGAAAAAGAAGAAGCAGTGTTAGAGAAATACAAAAGAACCTTGTACTCAGACTACTTTACAAAACTCTTTAAAAAAGAACTCAACTTAAGTTACAAACCACAAAGAATAGACTTATTACCAGAAGCATATAAAGGAACAGTAAAAGAATTATTAGAAAAAGCAGACGAAAGGAAGATAGCACAAGCATTATTACAAGCATTACACATGGAAAACTTACAAGACCATGACATAGAAAAGTTATCGGGTGGAGAGTTGCAGAAAGTAGCAATCATAGCAGCACTAAGTAAAGACTTTGATGTACTGTATTTAGACGAACCAGCAAGCTTTTTAGATATAACTTCCAGAATACAAGTAGCGAAGTTAATAAGAAAATATTGTGAAAATAGAAGTGTGTTAGTAATAGAACACGACCTAAGCTTCT
This sequence comes from Candidatus Woesearchaeota archaeon UBA489, assembly GCA_002505585.1. Classification (GTDB taxonomy): domain Archaea; phylum Nanobdellota; class Nanobdellia; order SCGC-AAA011-G17; family UBA489; genus UBA489. The sequence goes on from DAVM01000018.1 coordinate 5,666, forward strand.
TAGATTATATCTCAGACGAAATACAAATAGTCTACGGAGAACCAGCAGCATACGGAGCATTTAGTCAACCACAAGGAGTAAGAGTAGGACTAAATGAATACATAGATGGCTATATTAAAAGTATTAATATGCAATTTAGAGAGTATAAAATCAATTTCGACAAAACACACATAGATAAAAAAGTACTACCAGAAACCATGGCAGCATTCCCAGAAATAACAAAAAGTTATCCAAACTTTAGTTTGAAAGTCAACAAAGGAGAACTGAAAAAAGGAGAAGTACTAGCAATCATGGGAGCAAATGGACTAGGAAAAACAACGTTTTTGAAATTATTAGCAGGAGAAGAAAAGCCAGATGAAGGGAAAGTAGAGAAATTAAAAATAGCCTATAAAGAACAATATCCAAAAGCAGGAGAAGAGAAAGTAAAAGATTATTTACAAAGAATAGCAGGAAAGAATTATCACTTAGGATGGTATAAACAAAATATACTAGAGAAGTTGGGAATTCAAAACTATTTAGAAAGTCATATGAACCACATAAGTGGAGGAGAATTACAAAAAGTCTATATTGCAGCAGCACTAAGTACAGAAGCAGAGGTAATAGCATTAGACGAACCAAGTGCGTTTATAGATGTAGAAGATAGATTGAAAGTAGCAGAAGTAATAAAAGAATTCACAGAGAAAAAAGAAGTGAGTACAATAGTGGTAGATCATGATGTACAGTTTATAGATTACTTAGGAGACCAAATGTTAGTCTTTGAAGGAGAGTCAGGGAAGAGAGGAGAAGTCTATGGACCTTGTAGTAAAGAAGAAGGAATGAATAGAGTGTTGAAAATGTTAGATATAACTTATAGGAAAGATAAAGATAGTAAGATAGCAAGGATTAACAAACCACACTCACAATTGGATAAAGAACAGAAAGGGAAAGGAAAATATTATTATAATTAACAAAACGATTTACTTTGTTTCCAAAACCACTCAAAATATTTCTTGAAAGAATCTGCAACTTGTTGGCTTGTTATTTCAAAAGCAAAAGGCATCTCTCCTTGAGGAATGGCAACGAGTGTTACATCTTTGTAGATCATTACCCAAGAAGGAGATTCAGTGTTGAAAGGCATTCTTCTTGCTTCACAAAGTTTGAAACTGTTTCTACTTTTTAGATCTTTATCAGTTACGTCAGGATGGTACAACAACCTTGATCTAATTCCTAATTTATCAAGCTTAGTATTAGCTTTTTTCCAATAAGCATGATGATATTCTGGTTGTCTAGAAGGAAGGCCATACATAACGATTTCATCTCCTTTCTTTAGTTTTTGATAACGGTTTTCGTAAGCAGTTATTAAACCTCTAAAACCTTCATACATCTTAGCTTCACTTTTCCTTGCTAATGTTTGTTTTAGCATTAAGTGAGGAATCATTTCTTGGATCTTAGCTTTATTTTGGTGAAGTAATTTTTCTCTAGATTCAACATAATCTAAGAGCTTACTTGGCGGAGCAGATTGGTAGTATTTGGTCTTTTCTTTAGTAATATAGGAGACTAGGCCTTTTTTGATTAATTTTTCGAGAATTCTGTAGATGATTGATCTGTTTACTTGGGATTTTTCGATGATAGGGCCACTTGTTGAAGTTCCTAGCTCTAACAAAGCTAAGTAGACTCTTGTTTCTCCATTAGTTAATCCTGCTTCTTTGAGAGGTGAAAGATCCATACTAGTGGGGATTATTTACCTTATTTAAAACTTTCTAGCTAGCATACTAGTAGTGGTATGTTAAAATTAATAAACTAATTCTGTTATTACTGTATGATAGATAATCTGGAGGTAGAAAATGAAAAAACAAAGCAAAATTTATTGGACATTGAGTATTGTTATTATAGCTATATTTGTAGTTACTTTAGCAATAACAATTCCAAAGGGAGACGAAACTATCCAAATTGGAAGTATCTTATCCTTATCAGGAGCAGCTGCTTCATGGGGTGAAGCTGCACAAGATGGCATAAGTTTAGTAGTAGAAGATATAAATTCTAAAGGAGGAGTTCTGGGGAAGAAGGTTGTAGTCATTTATGAAGATGATCAATCAAATCCAACACAAACAGTTACTGCTTTTAGAAAATTAACTGAAGTGGATGAAGTCAAAGTCATTATAGGACCATCATGGACTAAAATGGGCTTAACAATAAAAACTTTAGTTGATGATGAAGTAGTCATCTCACCAAGTTTAGGAGGAGTTGGATTTAATGAAGGTAATAAGTATATCTTCAATACAAGACAACATGACTATATCTTATCTAAAAACTTAGCAGAATCTGTTTATAGTGAAGGGCATAGAACAGTTGCTATCTTAAGTGTGAATGATCCTTACAACAAGGAACAAGCAGATGAATTTGAGAGAGTATTTGAAGATCTAGGTGGAACTGTACAATATGTCTTTGAACCAACAATGGAACAAAGAGATGTCAGAACAGATTTACTGAAAGCTAAGAGTGATGCAAAAGTTGACGCATTAGTTGCAACAACAGGAGCGACACCCTTAACATCTATCTTTGCAATACAACTGAAAGAATTAGGAATGGACTATCTAGTATACTCTGTAACAATTGATCAGACAAGAATTGATGAAAGTAAAGGAACAATAGATGGGTGGAAATATCTATCATCCTTTACACCAAACGAAGACTTTTCTGAAAGATACTTACAAGAGTTTAATAAGAAAATCCATATCTCATCTGACTCAGCTTACGACGCTGCAATGATGATCTTTCAGGCAATGGAAGAAACAGAATCTACAGATCATGAGACAATACAAAAATACCTTAGTGATCTTGACAGATTCTCAAGAGTTTCAGGGAACCTTGTAGCTGACGGAGATGGAGGATTTACAAAAAACTACATCACTTATGAAGTCAGAAACGGAATACCTCAACTTGTTTAAGAAGGAGCATAAGCTCCCTTTTTCTTTTTTTTTAACTTCACAGATACCTTTTTAAAGAGCTTTTGACTATTCTAAATTATGGATAGTGTCAGAAAATCAAGCTAAATTGTTGATTTATCTAGTTCTCAAACTATCACTCTAATTATTAATTATTAGGAGTTGTGCTAATTATGTGGATATGGGATGAAAAAGGAAAGAAAAAAATTGAAGATAAGCCAAAGAACTACTTTTCACTAGAGAATTTTCCAAAAATAGAAGGATATAACTTAGAAGGAGAGTTTGATTTTGACAAATTCTTAGAAAGTTACTTACACATGGGATTCCAAGGATCAAACTTAGGAATAGGAGTTAAGATTTTTAAAGAGATGTTGGAGAAGAAAGAGATGAAGCTCTTTTTAGCATTTACAGGAAATATGATAAGTAGTGGTAATAGAGAGCTAATAACCTATTTAGTAAAAAATAAATTAGTAGCAGGGATAACGACTACAGCAGCAGCACTAGAAGAAGATGTAATTAAGTGTATGAAGCCTTTTCATTTAGGAAATTTTGAAGTAAAAGGAGAATTTTTACAACAAGAATGTATAGGAAGAATAGGAAACATCTTTGCACTCTATGATAGGTATTTGTACTTAGAAAAAGTATTGAATAACTATTTTAAAACACTAAATGTAAAAGAAGTACTAAGTACACATGAATTTAGTAAAGGATTAGGAGAACATATAGGAAAAGATGAACAAACAAAAGAGAAATGTCAAGAATCCTTCTTATATTGGGCAAGCAAAAACAACATACCAATCTTTTGTCCAGGAATAACAGATGGAGCAATAGGAGACATAAGCACCTTCTTTAAAAAAAATAATCCAACCTTTGCCATAGATAGTGTGAAAGATAATGTTGTTTTAACAGAATTATTAATGCATAGTGAAGAAGCAGGAAGTATTATTTTAGGAGGAGGGATAGCAAAACACTTCTTGTTAAACGCAGCAATCTTCAGAGATGGCTTTGAAAAGAGCATCTATGTAACAACAGCAACAGAATTTGACGGCTCAGACAGTGGAGGAAATCAAGAAGAAGCAATAAGTTGGAACAAGATAAAACCAGAAGCAAAAAGAGTAAAAATAGTAGCAGATGCAACAATCGTCTTCCCTTTGTTAATGGCAAGTACAGTCGCTAAAAAAATAGACACTACAACACATAAATAAGAACACTTGATTCATATTACTCTGATTCAAAAACAACCTATTTACTACAATACTCTTTATATATGATTTTAATTCCCTATACTATACTTTGTGGTGAAAGGGAAAGAGATAACAACATATTGTATTAACTATAAAATGATAACCAAATAACTTAGACCATGCTCTGCCCCTATTGCTCAAAAACAGAAACCAAAGTTGTAGATAAAAGAGACGCTGAAAACATAGCAAGTACGAGAAGAAGAAGAGAATGTTTGAAGTGCGCAAAAAGATTCACAACTTATGAAAGAATAGAAACAGATTTAAGAGTAATTAAAAAGGATGGGAAAAGAGAACAATTTGACAGAGAAAAATTAAAACAAGGCATTCTTAAAAGTTGTGAAAAAAGACCCATACCAAATGATGCAATAGAACAAATGATAAGCAAAATTGAAGTTACTTTGAAAGGGAAAACAACAAGTGAAATACCAAGCAAAATAATAGGAGAATTAGCAAGCAAAGAATTAAAGAAAAAAGACAAAGTAGCCTACATCAGATTCGCGTCAGTCTACAAAGACTTTGACACCATAGAAAGCTTCCAAGAAGAAGTAAATAAACTAATAAAAAGGGGATAAAAACTATGCAAGACGAAAAAACACAAACGATAACAACAGAACAAAGAGAAAAAATACCACTAACAGAAAACCAAATGAAGGTAATCAAAGACAAATACTTAAGAGATGCACCAACAGTCGAAGCATGGTTAGATAGCATAGCAGCAAACATAGCATTAGGAGACATATTACACATAGATGAAGTCTATGAAGAAATTTTTAAAGATGTACAACATAAAACAGAAGTAGTAGAGGAACCGAATAAAAGCATAGCAAAAATGCACTTACTCCATAGAGGACTAGATAAATATGGTGAAAGAAATAGAAATTTTCCAAAATACATAGAAAATTTACAAAAATTAGCAAGAACACACCCACAATGTGCAGAAGTATTCCATAAAACAAAAGAAAAGTTCTACAAAATGCTTTCAAATCTTGAATTCTTACCAAATAGTCCAACATTGATGAATGCAGGAAGAGAATTACAACAACTATCAGCCTGCTACGTCTTGCCAGTAGGAGACTCAGTAGATGAGATCTATACTTCAGTAAAGAATATGGCAATCATTCACAAAAGTGGAGGAGGAACAGGATTTAGTTTTAGTAGACTAAGACCAGCAAATGACCAAGTAAAAAGTACAAAAGGAATAAGTTCAGGACCAATAAGCTTCATGGGAATATTTGACAAATCAACAGAAGTAGTAAAACAAGGTGGAACAAGAAGAGGAGCAAATATGGGCATAATGAGATATGACCACCCAGACATAATGGAGTTTATACACTGTAAAAATGACAATGGCATTTTAGAAAATTTCAACATATCAGTAGCATTAGATGCAAAATTCATGGACGCAGTAAAAAATAAATCAAACTACGACTTAATTAATCCAAGAGATGGAGAAGTAGTGAAACAATTAAATGCAGCAGAAGTCTTTGATGCAATGGTAGAAAATGCATGGAGAAGTGGAGACCCAGGATTCGTAGTGATAGACAGGATTAACAATACAAATAGTAACCCAACACCAGCACAAGGACAAATAGAAAGCACAAATCCTTGTGGAGAACAACCACTTCTACCTTTCGAACCATGTAACTTAGGAAGTATCAACCTAGCAAGATTTGTAAAAGAAGACGGCACAGACATGGACTATGATAAATTAAAAGAATGTGTACACGCAAGCATACACTTTTTGGACAACGTAATAGAAGTAAACAATTACCCAATACCAGAAATAGAAGAAATAGCAAAAAGAAATAGAAGAATAGGACTAGGAGTGATGGGATGGGGAGAAACACTAGTAAAACTAGGATTACCTTACAACTCAGACGAAGCATTTACAAAAGCAGAAGAGTTAATGCAATTCATAAACGAAGAATCAAAAAACAAAAGTGAAGAACTAGCAGCAGAAAGAGGAGTCTTCCCAGGATTTAAAGATTCAATCTTCGACAAAACAAGCAAATACTTCAGAGGAGAAGAAAGATTACTAAGAAATAGTGCAAGAACAACAATAGCACCAACAGGAACAATAGGAATAACAGCAGGACTTCAAGGAGCAGGTATAGAACCATTCTTTGCAATAGCATATATAAGATACAATGCAGCAGGCATAGATGCACTAAAAGCAAACAAAAAACCAGCAGAAAAAGATACGTTCTATGAAGTAAATCCATTATTTGATAAAATAGCACATGAAAATAAGTACTTTGGATTAAAAAGAGATGAATTATTTAAAAAAATTAGTGATAATCATAAATCAGTAAAAGGAATAAAAGAAATACCAGAAAACATACAAGAACTATTCTTAACATCACATGATTTAACACCGGACGATCATGTAAAAATACAATGTGCATTCCAAAAACACACAGACAATGCAGTAAGTAAAACAGTCAACTTAAGAAACGAAGCAACAGCAGAAGAAGTAAAAGAAGTGTATTTGAAAGCATACGAAAACGGGGCAAAAGGAGTAACAATTTACAGAGATGGGAGTAAACAATTCCAAATATTAAATGTAAATGAGAAAAAAGCAGAAGAAAAGAAAAAAGTAAGAGCAAATGTGAAAAGTGACAATGAAAAATCAGAATACCAAGTCATAAACACAGGACATGGACCATTACATCTACATATCAACTATGATGAAGAAGGACCAACAAGAGTATTCGCAAACATGTCACCCTGTGGAACAGAAATTAGTGGACTAACAGGAGCATTAGCAATAATGATAAGTAAATACTTGAAGTATGGTGGAGAATCAATGAAGTTATTAAAACACTTGAATAGTATCAAAGGAGACAAACCCTTTGGCTTTGGTACAAAAAGAGTAGATAGCATACCACATGCAATTTCCATAGCATTAAGAAACCACTTAATAAAAACAGGACACTTTAAACATCCAAGCGGACAAACAGTATTAGATGGACAACAAAAATTAACAAAAGAAAAACTACCAACAAAAGAAGAAGAGAATATAATTTCTACATTTGGAGTAGCACTCCATTGCCCACAATGCTTTAGTTCAAACGTAGAAATGATAAGTGGATGTAGCAAACCAACATGCTTTGATTGTGGATTTAGTGAATGTAGTTAAACACTTCTTTTTATTTATTCATAATCAACTGCAATAAAACTTATAAAGCAAAACTTTTTTTTAATACTATTGGGGAATAGACATGCAAGAAATAACAGAACAAAACTTTCAAACAGAAGCATTAGACCAAAAAGGAGTAGTTATAGTAGACTTCTACACAGACTGGTGCGGACCCTGTAAACAACTAGCACCAATACTAGAAGAATTAAGCAAAGAAATGAAAGAAGTGAAGTTCTTAAAAATAAACGCAGAAGAAGCAGCAAATTTAGCATCACACTATGGAGTGAGGAGTGTTCCAACACTAGTACTTTTGAAAGAAGGGGAAGTAAAAGACACCATAACAGGAATGCACCCAAAAGAAGTATTACAAGAGAAAATACAAGCAGTATAAATTTACTACTCCTTTCAAAGAATCAATTATTTAAAGAGACACTAATTCTTTAAAATTATGGTATTAAATGAAGTAACAAGAGGAAGATGTTTAGTAGATCATGAATTACAAGACTTAGTTGATACAAGGAAAATTATGCTATCAGACACTTACGGCTTAAAAATGCAACCAGCATCATTTGAACCAACACTAGGTAGAAGATTAGTAAGTATAAATACAGAAACAGGAGAACTTTTTAGACCAGGAAAGTTTTCAACAATAGACGAAGCAATAGATGCTATAAATAAACGTCAAAAAACAGAACATGATATCACAGATGGATTTGATCTTAGAGCAGGATTTACTTATTTAATACAACTACAAGAGAGATTTGTCTTAGAAGGAAATGAAAGAATTAAAGCATCACCAAAAAGTAGCATAGGAAGACTTTTCCCAAGAACAAGATTATTAACAGATCAAAACCCTTGCATTGATGAAGTGCATGCACACTATAATCCTGGTCAAGAAGTAGGCGCATGGCTTTTAGTACAACCATCATCACTAAATTTCAGAGTACACCCAAACCTAGCACTCAACCAATTACGTTTTTTTAATGGATTAGATGCAACATTATTAGACCAAGAAATTTTAGCAATACACAAAGAAAATCCTTTACTCTATCATGAAAAAACAGCAGAAAGTAACACTCCAGTAGAAAACCCACTCATATGCCAAGGACTACAAGCACACTTAGACTTATCAGGAAAATATAGTAATGGAATAATAGGTTTAAGAACAAAAAGAAGCCAGAAAGTAATAGACTTACAATCAATAAGAGTTTATGATCCTTTAGACTTTTTTGAACCTCTCCATGCAAACGATGAAGGAGAATTAATTATAGAACCAGGATGTTGTTATCTCTTATCAGGATTAGAAGTAGTTCGTATACCAACAGATACAAGTGCAGAATTAAGAAGCAACACTCATATATCACTAGATGGACCTGTACATTTAGCAGGATTCTTTGACCCAGGATTTGAAGCAAGACCAGTCTACGAAGTAAGATGTGATGAAACAACACCAATAAAACTAACACATGGCATGCCACTAAGCAGATTTGAATTTTACCACAATAAAGAACCAACAAACCCATATGGATCAGAAGCACTAGCATCAAGTTTCCAAAGCCAAACAGGGATAAAACTGCCAAAACAATTTAGAAAATTAAGACTTGAAGAAGTAGCATAAAAACCTATTTCTCTAGTTAGTATATTCAAGTAGCATACGTCTTTTAAAACCCTCAAAAATCGAAAAGAGTATGATTATAGGCATAACAGGATTTAATGGAGCAGGAAAGACAACAGTAACAGAACACTTAGCAACGAAAGGGTTCAAAGCGTATACAGTACCAGAATTAGTAGAAGAAAAAGCATTAGGTAATGGAACACACTGTGTCATAGACAACATAACTGCATCAACAGAAATAGAAACTTTAGAAAACAAAGAAGACTTTATTTTATTGCATGTAGATGCACCAGCAGAATTAAGATTTGAAAGAATGATAGCACAACACAAAGAAGGAAGCAATTATGAAGAAATATTAGCATTTGAAAAAGAAGAATTAGAAACAGAAGACGAACAAAAAGAACAAATACAAACATTAGCAAGAAAAGCAAACATAGTATTAGTCAATGATGAAGACTTAGAAGAGTTGTATAATAAATTAAATAGAATGGTATTGGATTTGCATAAAAAATATGGAAAAAAAGAAACAAATTGGGATGACTACTTCATGAGCATAGCACAAACAGTGGCAAAGAAAAGCAGTTGTATAATTAATACATCAGGAACAATAGTAGTACAAGGAGAAAGATTCTTAACAACAGGCTATGTAGACACACCAAGAGAAGTGAATTCTTGTAGTAGTGGAGGATGTAGTTCATGCATGAGCGGAGTGCATAAAGAACAAGTAGTATGTCTTTGTGTAGGAAGTGAAGAAAATGCAATTATACAAGCAGCATACTATGGCATTAGTTTGAAAGGAGCAACATTGTATACAACAACAAGTCCGACAATAGAAGCAGCAAAAGCAATAATTAATGCTGGAGTAGCAGAAGTAGTGTATAACTTACAATACCCATTAAATGATTTAGTTTACTCATTATTACAAGAAGCAGAGATAGTATTAAGGCAGTGTGGGAATTAAAATAAATCATCCAAATGTTTCTTTATTTTACCAAAAACTTCTCGAGGCTGTAAAGTTCCATCAATAGTAACTACACGACCAGAATCTTGCTCTTCAACAAAAGCATAACCAGCACGTACCCTATCAAAAAACCCTTTACCTCTTGACTCAATAAAATCAGCTTGATTAGACCCAGCACGAGCAACCATAACTTCATAAGGAATATCTAACACAAAAGTTTTTACAGGCTTTAAATTTGATCTACCAGCCCATATACTATTATGACTAAGGTTAATTAAACTAAGCATTGCTTCATCCCCTTCAAATAAACCAAACCCTTGATAAGTTGTAGTACTATCAACATGCCTATCAGTAAGAACAGTAGTCCCACTAGCAATTGCAGGGGCAACAATCTTATCTACAAATTCTGCACGTGCAGCAAGAAAACCAAACAACTCACTCAAAGAATTTTTCTTTTCAACTAAATCCAAATTCTTAAAATCAGCATGACCACCTAAAATAGTATTTAAAGCCCTATAAGTGGTTTCAGGATGTTTTAACAACATTCGCAATGCACCACCAAAAGCAGTAGCACCAGGCTCACGCTCAACAATAAATTCAACACCTTTGTCTCTTAAATAAGAACTAGCAAGATCAATTTGTGTAGTTTTACCACAATTATCTAAACCTTCAAAAGAAAAAACATAAGCATTAGTCATTTTACTCTAAATCTATCCCACCATCAATACCAGAAGCTAAATTTTTCCCAGCAATTTTAGATTGTTCTTTTGCACGAGAAATTTTATTACCAGGATCTGAAAAATTAACATGCTCTAAAACTATTTCAGTCCATGGATCTCTTGATTGTACTTTTTCCACCATTTCCATAACCATACTCCTATAACTAAAATGGCCAGCAGGTTGAGTTCTTAATTCTCCTAAATGTTGGAGCTCTCTTAAATTCATACCCATTGTAAACCTCATTCTGTGATTAAACAAAGTAGCATATTGTGCAGCTTCATCCAACCCAGCATGCCGCATGTCAGAATTAAGCGATTCAATCATACCAACTACTTCTTCCACTTCACTTTCTAAACCAACAATACCCATTTCAGGAGGCATAATAAACCCTAATTCAGTAGACAAAGGTTGTCGTTGTTGTGTAAGCATACGATGTCTTTCTAAATCTCTATACTCAGCAAACCCACTAACTAAGTCAAAAGTGTAAGAGTACCCTGCTTCCAAACCCCTACCAGTCCTATCAAATCTTGTTTTTCTTTCTCCTTTATAAGTTTCTAACACACCTTCTTTTAATCCTTCAGCCCAGCCACCAACTTGATCTTGGATTTGTTGTAAAGAAAGATTAGTATAAGGAAATAAACAAGCTGCAACAGTTTCATCTAACAAACTACTAGTTGAAACAAGAGTTACTTTATCATCTGAAGGAGTTTGTGGAGTTAATAGTTCACTTGCTAAGTTACTCATTGCTTGATCAATTAGCCTTACTTGAGGGTTTTCTTTATTCCTCTTAATAAATGTTGGAATCTCTGTATTCAATTGCTCTTCAAGATCAAAACCACGAGTTTTTCCTTCAACCAAACCACTACTTTTCAAATGAGTAATAAGTTTAGTATAAAACCTACCATTACCAAACAATCCTAAATGTGTTAATGTTGGTGCAGGTAACACACATCTACCAACATCTAAAGCAGCACAACGAATAGTAAAAGTATAAGAATTTCCAAAAGCACGCCTTTCAGCATCATTTTGAAAGCCAGTCACACCAATCAAAACTTTTTCATCGTTACGTGTCACTTCCATTTTATGTTTGCTTGGAGGAAACACTTCTTTGAAATGAGGTATTAAAGCTTGCACACCTTTAGAGTACACTTCAAAAGCACAGTCATTCGCAGCTTCGAAAGGAGTTAGTAAACCAGCTTCCACAACTTCTGTTGGACATAAATACCGCCATCTTCCTTTACCATCTTTTTGATTATAAACTACATACCTAGTTGATTCTTCAATAGGAGAACCACCAATACGTCTATCTTCAATATGTTTAGTTAATAACTGAGAAACATTTTCTACACCAACATGAGCACCTTCTAATTCACCAACAGACTCATCACCAAAAGCATTCAACACACGATCCATCAGACCAGCACCGAGTTTTTGAGAAGGCTCACCATGCTCATCTAAAAATTCATTCACTAAGGTTAATTGTATACCTGTTTTTATACGAGAATAACGAGCTAACATACCACCAGTCAATTCAGGAGGCAAATTTCTTATAACAAAAGTATCACCACCAACATCAGAAAAATATTGATCTAATTTTGTTCTTAAATCATCAGGAACATCATCAAGAGTAGTGTATTTTTGCATAGTTAAAACCCTAAATGTTTTCACTCAAAAGTTTATATAAACATTTAGAATAAAGAATCTATAGCTTAAGAACATTACATTTGTTCAGGTGCTTCAATAAATAATAACTTTAGTCCCTGTTTGAGGACAGATTTTATTTGATTAATTAAAAACAATCTAGCTTCTTTAGTATTTTTGTCAGCTTTCAAAATGTTGTGAGAATTATAATAAGTATTAAATTCTTGAGCAAGTTCTAAAACATAATGAGCAACCATATGAGGACGTAAATGAGTAGAAGAATTAAGAGTAACAGAAGAAAAATCATTTAGTTTTTTAATTAAATTTATTTCAGTAGCATCATATAATTCAACATTAGCTTTACCAGTAGACTTAGCTTTTTTTAAAATAGAACAAATACGAGCATGAGCATATTGCACATAAGGACCAGTTTCTCCTTCAAAAGATAAAGACTCTTTAGGATTAAAAGTAACATCACGAACAGCATCAACTTTTAGTAAGAAAAAACGAAGAGCAGCATGACCAATCATCTTAGCACGTTTTTGAATTTCAGAATCAGTCAAATTCTTATAACGAGATTTCACTTCAACAAAAGCCAAAGCTTCCATTTCATCAAGTAAAGCATCAGCATCAACAACAGTACCCTCCCTAGACTTCATTTTACCCTCAGGAAGATTAACCATACCATAACTTAAATGAAAACAAGAATCAGCAAAAGGCTGTTTGAGTAGTTTAAGTAAATTGAAAAGCACTTTAAAATGATAATCTTGCTCAGAAGCAACAACATAAATCAACTTCTTAAATTTGAAGTCTTTAAAGCGAGAAATGGCTAAGTGCATGTCTTGAGTAACGTAAACAGTAGTGCCATTAGCACGGAGAAGCACCTTTTTATCCAATTTAAACTTAGAAAGATCAGCAATAATAGCACCATCCTCTTTTTTGAATAACTTCTTTTTGAAGCCATCTAAAACTAATTTCCTACCTTTATCATAATGTTCACTTTCAAAATACACCTTAGAGAATTTCAAACCAATTCTTTTGTAAGTTTCTTGAATACCTTTGATAGCCCAAGCATTTAATTTCTTCCACAAAGCACGAGTAGGTTTATCATTCTTTTCCCACTTAAGTAACATCTCTTCAATTTCTTTTTTAGTAGCATCAGACTCATGTTGATTGTACAAAACATATAAATCACCAACAAAATGATCAGACTTTTTATCAGGAACTTTTTTCTTACTCCACTTTTGATAAGCTAACATAGACTTACAAATATGAATACCGCGATCGTTTACAATATCAACCTTAGTAACTTTATTCCCAACAAATTCTAAGATGGAAGCAACACTTTGACCAAGAAAAATATTACGTAAATGCCCTAAGTGTAAAGGTTTGTTAGTATTAGGACCAGCCATTTCAATAACAACATGCTCTTTTTTAACTTTAGGAAACTTTTTTAGGTTAGTGAATATCTCTTTAGCTAACAAAGCATCTTTAATAAAAAAATTAACATAAGGACCTTTAACTTCAACCTTCTCTAAAAAAGGAGCAGAAACTTTAGAAGCAAGATCTTTAGCAATAACAACAGGAGACTTTTTTAATTTTTTAGCAAAAGGAAAACAAGGCAAAGCAAAATCACCTAACTTAGGATCAGGAGGAATTTCTAAAATAGAAGAAACATCAGTCTTCACCACTTTTTTTACAAGTTTAGCTACTTCAAGCTTAAAATCCATATAATTAGAAGAAGAGTAAGAGTATTTAAAGATTCTTTAGACTGCTTTAGCAAGATCACTTGAAATGATAGCCCTAGAACGTTTATGATGATCATCATTTCTTACATGCCAAGGTTGCACAATAGCAATTTTATTACTCTCAGCAAGAATACCAGAATATACAGTTACTTGATCTCCAATTTGAGCACCAAGTAAAGGATTATCTAACATTGTGCGTTCAGAAACACCAAAATCCTCTACAGGAGCATTCAAATAATAAGGAAAAAGTAAACTTGTTTCGCCAGTATCATCTTGAATTGTTACTTCTAAAGTTTTTCGAGGATTATTTGGTGGAAGATTAAGAATTTGTCTAACCCTCCCACTATCAGTTTTTAAACCAACAGCAAAAACTTCTAGTTTTGTAACTTCAACATAAGATAAGCCAACAAAATCACCAATCCTTAAATTAGAGTCAGTTTGGAGGCAATCAAGAGAATCATACACATGAATCCCTCTAACACGAGAACCAAGATTTTTCAACCAAACATCTCTCTTTAAAGTAGTCTTAGCACTTTTTATTAACTTAGAACTACCATAAGCTTCCAGAACAGCAAGAGTCCTGCTAGCAACAGCAAAAGGAATCTTAGCAGATTGTGTATTTACCATAAAACAAGCGACAGAAAACCCTTTTTAAAACTATCTATTAACAAAAATTGAAGATTATTTTTTATAAGAATTATTTGTAACATAACGCAAATTATCTTTATCTACAACACACCTACCTTTCACTCTCTCACCTAAACTAAAGCCTCCTTCCTCCCAACCTGCAAAACGAGCTTCTCTTACAGATAATCTATCTCCAAGTTTTGCTTGTAGTAAAGGAGTCATTTGTTTACCAGTTCCATTTAAAGGTCTACTATAAGGTACAAGAAGAGTTGCTATTCCTGAGGAATTGTCTCTTACATCAATTTCTTCAACACAAAACCAACCTTCTCCTCTAGATAATTGTCTATACTCAAGAAGTCTTTTTCTGTTATCTTCACTCCACACCAATTCTCTATCTTCAATAGTACGTTTTTCTAAAACAACTAGTTCATTACTGAAAGCAATTACTTTTCTAGGTTCTAGAAAATATTCCCTAGCTAAAAATGCTTCAACTGTACCAAACTCTTCTAAATTAAAACGACGAGCTTTATCTCTTAAGCCTTGCATACCACTTGCTAATCTTCTATAAAGAGAAACACTATTTGAGCCATTTCTCTCTGTTGTAGTAGCTGTATTTTGAGTTGGAGTATTTTGCATAGTTGCCTCAACTCAACCGAAAACCTGACTCAATTCAACCTAAACTCTAACTCAGAAACCTAACATCTCTTATTAATTTAAACAAAATACTCCTATTTAAAGGTATGGGTAAAATAAAATAAAGAAAAAAAAGCTTTTATTTCAAAGCTTTACTAGCATCTTGCATTGATTGCCAATTAGTGTTAAACATACTCTCAACAGCAGATGCAAAATAAGGAGTATCAATCCAAACACCAACATCATAAGTCGGATGCACTTCTTCGTCATTGAGTAACATAAACATTAATTGTTTACCATCAACAACACAAAAACGCGCACTCATACCTTTCGCATCACGAACTTCAGCAATCTTTTGAATTTCATTTACAGCAACTGCACTTTCTTTATTTATAGGAGCTGCAATCTTAATTTTGACACCTTTCTTTTTTAACCTTTCAAGTTCAGGTTTCAACGCTTCAACTTTTCTTAACACACCTTTAGATGTAGTTACTATGACAACAGATTTTTGCGCACTCTTAATCATAGTTTCTAAATGTGTATAAATATTATGTCGTCCACGAATAGCACCTGTTAAATCAGAAGGTTCAATAAACTCAATACCTTGAGTGTGCAAAGTGTTTAATTCATTCAAAATATCAGTACCTTTCAAAGCATCCAAACGTTTAACACGAGATTGTGCATGTATATGGAAATATTTCTTCACACGCTCAACAACCTCTTTAGGATCAACAGCGATATACTTGATAGGCTTACCAAGCTTCATAACAACAAACCCTTTCTTTTCTAAGCTCTCTAATACATCATAAGCCCTAGAACGAGGAACATTACCAATATCAGATAATTCACCAGCTGTAGAAACACCACGAGACAACAATGCAGTCCAAACACGCACTTCATACAAATTCAGACCGAAAAGATTTCTCAACTTACTCAAAAAATCGTCTTTGACAATCATAAACTCTCAACCTCCCAAGGCAAAACACACCTAACTTTTTTTAATACAGGGTAAATAACCGATAGTTTCACCCCAAATTTAAACTATGAGTTAATAGTAGCAACAACCACTATATAAAGATTATTATCATATAGTCGTTATTTAAGTTAACTATTCTCAAGTATGTAGTAGTTTTACTACCAAAACAAACAATTAAATTTTTTACACTTTACCTTTCTGCACAACATAAATACGTTCAACATCACGCAAAGAATTAACATCATTAACAACCTTTTCATTAGAACGGAGACGAAGAATACGCGGAAAACGCATAGCAAAACCAGAAGAATAAGTAGGACTCTTTTGCAACTCTTCATAAGCAACCTCAACAACAATTTGAGGTTTCACTTTAACCTCACGACCTTTTTTAGAAATAATTAAAGGTTTGAGTAATTTAGTTAATTCTTCAAAAGAAACACCCTCCTCAACTTTCTCTTTCACACCAGTACCAACCTTACCAATCTCAACAAATTTCTCTCCTGACTTAACAGCAACAGTAAAAGAAGCAAGCCACTCAGAACGCTTCCCCTCACCCCACAAAGCAGAAGTAATAACAACATCCAAAGGCTCCAAAGTAGGTTTTAGTTTACACCAACCACTCACATACCTACCAGGACGATAAACAGAAGATAAACTTTTAATCATCAATCCTTCGTTGCCGTCATCTAAAGACTTTTTGTAAAAAGCAACAGCCTTCTTTTCATCACCAGTAGTCAACATCTCAGTAAACTTAAGCTTATTCTTTTGAGGCTTAACAATCTTCTCTAACAATTTCCTTCTCTCATCCTGAGAACAATCCATAACATTCTTTCCATTATACAAAACAATATCAAACACATTCAACTCAACAGGCAACCTTTTAGCTAACAAAGCAATATCATGCTTACGCTTAATACGTTGAGAAATATGTTGAAAAGGCAAATGCTTACCAGATTTAGGATCAATACCTACAGCCTCAGCATCAAGAATAAAAGAATCACCAGAAACAGAAGATTGTATAACTGCAACAACCTCAGGAAACTGCTTAGTCACCTCCTCCAAACGACGAGTAAACAACTTAATCTTCCCATTAGATTTATGCACTTGCAAACGAAAACCATCAAGTTTAAACTCAAACTGAGCAGGAGAACCCAAAGCCTTGAAAGCCTCAGGAATATCTTGCACCAAAATAGCCAACATAGAATTCAAAGGACGACCAGAAGTTAATTCCAAAGAAGACAAAGCATTCTTCTTAGCAAAAACAGCAACCTCACCAAAATCACCAACAACATCAAAAGCATGCTCAACAACTTTAATTTCTTGATCAAAAGCCAAAGCAATAGCATCACGCATGATGCCTGAAGCAATACCAACACGAAGTTCTTCCAAAACAGTACGCACTAAAAACCTAGACTCTTCAGGAGAAGCAGAAGTAATCAACTCGGCAACCAAACTAACTTTCCTCTCAACAGAACCAGAACCCTCAACAGACTCTAATTTTTGCAAATTAATAATAACCTTCTTAATATTTAATTCTTGAGAAGCAAAAGTAACTTGTGTTTTATTTTTAACCAACTCAGAAGCAACCTTACCCAAATCACCAAGCTTATTCCAAGAAGACTCAATACTCTTAAGCGAAGCACCAGTAGCTTTATGCAAAGCCTTCAACATCAAACGAGAACTAAAACCCATATTACGACTATCCCACTGAGGAAAAACACGACCTTGTAAGAGATTTACAACAGTAGCTAATTCAGTAGAAGGAATATTCTTTAAAAACTCAGCAAGAATAGCAGCTTTTTCTAAACGTTTAGAAGTTTTTTCTAAAGACTGATAGATAACGACCAAATTAGAGTATAACATTCATAAACAACTTTATTTGTTTCTTAAATAGATTTCTATCAAAGATGACTCAATCACAATAACCTTTTTATAGTCACTTCTATTAACTAAAACCATGCAATTAGACAAATGCTTACTAGAAAAAAGAGGCTGTAAAGACTATTTATCAAGAAAAATACCCTTAGATATTTTAGGAGAAATATTAGAAGCAGGAACCTGTGCACCCTCAGCAGGGAATTTACAAAACTGGTCATTTGTAGTAGTGGATGATGAAGAAAAAAAAGAAGCACTCTCACTAGCATGCCTAAACCAAAACTGGATGAACAAAGCACCCATACACATAGTAATCTGTAATGATATCAAAAAAATAACAGATGTGTATCCAACAAGAGGAAGACTCTATGCAACACAAGCATGCTCCATAGCAGCACAAAACATAATGCTAAAAGCAGCAGACGTAGGACTCCACACTTGTTGGGTCGGAGCATTTAATGAAGAAGGAGTAAGAAGAGTATTAACCATACCAGAAGACATCATACCAGAAATGGTAATCACACTAGGATATTCAGATGCACCATATAAAGAATTAATAAGAGATCCCTGTGAAACAGTAACCTTCTTTAACACTTACGGCAAAAGAGAAAAAGGAGATGAAGGAATGTTCCCACTAGACAAACACGGAAAAGATTTTGGGAAAAGTATACACTCACTAGCAGAAAGACAACACCAAAGTGGTGGGTTTTTTAAGAAATTGTTTAAGAAAAGATAAATACAGTTTTTTTGTAAATACAAATTCTCAAATACTTCTTTAATTATTTAAAAATTTAAATTAAAAAAGAAAGAAAAAAAGCTGATGCCTGGGGTTAGAAACAGAACTTGGCACCAGCAAGACTTCAGGGCAACAATTTTTGGGGGTTTTGCATGCCCATGAACGTGACACCTCTGCTTATATGAAGCGTTGAGGCTTTTGTGGTGCTGGAGCAGCACCCATCATGTCAATCCCTAATTCTTCACCCATACCTGCAGCTTGCTGAGAAACAGCTTGCCGAGGATTGGTTCTACCCAAGATATAAGGGGAGTTAACACCTGTAACAATAGTCATTACTCTGATGCGACCAGCCATTTTAGGATCAATACGAGCACCCCAGATAACATTAGCATCTACATCTAAAGATTCAGTAATGATTTCACCAATTGCACTTACTTCGTCCAATTTTAAATCATCTCCACCAGTAACGTGAATCAAAGCACCAGTAGCACCTTCGTAGTTCACGTCTAATAATGGATTAGTCAAAGCTCTTCTTGTAGCTTCTTCAACTCTTCTTTCAGTATCAGATTCACCAATACCAATAACTGATACGTCACCATTAGCCATAATAGCTCGAACATCGGCATAGTCTAAGTTGACTAATGAAGGTACAGCAATAGTTTCAACAATACCTTTAATCATTGTAGCAATTAATTCATTAGCTACAGCAAAAGCTTGTTGGATAGGTAAGTTACCAGCAATGTTCACTAACCTATTGTTGTCAATAACAATAACAGTATCACAAACATCACGTAATTGTTGTAAACCAAATTCTGCTTTATCAACACGAGCTCTTTCAATATCGAAAGGCATAGTCACTGTTCCAATTACAATAGCGCCAGTTTCTCTAGCTACCTTTGCAACTTCAGGACCACAACCAGTACCAGTACCGCCACCAAGGCCAGCACAAATAAATACCATGTCAGCATCCTTTAATAAATTTTTAATATCATGCATACTTTCTTTAGCTGCTTCAGCGCCTTTTTGTGGATACCCACCACAACCAAGACCTCTAGTTAATTCTTTACCAATCAATATCTTTGCATCAGCTGAAGTAATATTCAAGTGTTGTAAATCTGTGTTTACTGCGTAAATTTTTGCTCCTGTAATTCCTTTCTTGTGGAGCCAAGAAACCATATTGTTTCCTCCACCACCACACCCCATGACTGCGATGTTTGCTTCTCCAACTTTTACCCCTGCATCTGCAGGTTGATTTTGTAATGCATCTTGTACGAGACTTTCCATTTTTTATTTTCCCCCTTTACGGTTTTTTGTTTTTTTTTGATTGGTTTTTGTTATATACTGAAGCACCATAAAACTTATATGGTATTGAGTATACTACTCTTTTAGAAATTCGTAAAGTTTACTGATTCGTGATGTTAACTTGGAAGAAAAGAGTTTCACTACAAAATGTTTGTAACGCCAATTACAAGCTGGGACTTACGCCAAATAAGTTCAATCTTAATATTTTACTTTTAACGCCAATTAAAAGTTAATGCTAATTTCTTTTTTATCTAAACAACTATATAAACATACTTTTCCTTTAAAATATAGTTTAAACTATATAAATCATTAATTAATGCGTTGTAAATTAAACAAAACAATGGGAAAAAAGACATTACTACACTCTTGCGACGAAGTAGAAGTGGAAACAAAAGATCAAAAGTATAAGGGATTATTAATGCCTAATAGTGATAGCAAAAAAATCATATTAAAATTAAAATCAGGATATAACGTAGGAATATTCAAAAAAGATGTAAAAAAAATGCAAGTAATAAAGAAAACAAAGAAGAATGCAAAAGCATGTGAAAAAAGCTTAGAACCAAAATTGAAGAAAATAAAACAGAAACATAATAACAAATTACCAACAATAAGCATCTTACACACAGGAGGAACCATAGCAAGCAAAATAGACTATGCAACAGGAGGAGTAAGCGCAAAATTCACACCAGAAGAGCTCCTAGACCTATTTCCAGAATTACGAAAAATAGCAAATATCAATTCTAGATTACTTAGCAATATGTGGAGTGGTGATATGCGATTTTACCACCATAATTACATAGCAAAAGAAATTAAAAAAGAACTAGCAAAAGGAGTAGATGGAATAATAGTTACTCATGGCACAGATACTATGGGGTATACAGCAGCAGCGTTAAGCTTTATTCTAGAAGGATTGTCAATGCCAATTCTCTTAGTAGGCAGTCAAAGAAGTAGTGATAGAGGTAGTAGTGATGCAGCCCTAAACTTACTATGTGCAGCACAATATATAACAAAAAGTGACTTTGGAGAAGTAGGCATTTGCATGCATGAAGATAGTAGTGACGAAAGTTGTGTTATATTACCAGCAACAAAAACAAGAAAAATGCACACAAGCAGAAGAGACACCTTCAGAGCAATAAGCACAGATCCTTATGCTACAGTAAGCAAACAAGGAACTATAAACCATTTCAATAAAAACTATACTAAGAAAGACAAAAATAAAAAAGTAAAAATAAAACCTATTAAAGAAACACTCAAAATAGGCATGGTAAAATTCAGGCCAAACTTTTATGCGAAGGAACTAGAACATTACAAAACCTTTGACGGACTAATAATCGAAGGAACAGGATTAGGTAATGGACCAGTAGATGTCATAGATGAAGCAACAAAAGAACATAACAAAATATTGAAAACTATTACACAATTATGCCAAAAACTACCAGTAGTAATGACATCACAAACTATTTATGGAAGAGTAAACATGAACGTGTACACCTACGGCAGAAAACTAAAAGAAGCAGGAGTACTAGGAAACTATAGCGATATGTTGCCAGAAACAGCATACATAAAACTAGCATGGTTATTAAGCAATTACCCAAAAAATAAAGTGAAAGAGATGGTGCAAGAGAATTTAAGGGGAGAGATTACTAAAAGAAGTTTACAGCACGAATTTACTGAATAGAACCAATTCACTACTTCTTATCTGAACAAAAAACCAATACTTATATAAACAAAAAAGAGAGCTAAAAAAATAACATTATATGAAGAGGCAATATACATGGATAAATCAGCAAAATGGGTACTTTCAATCGTAGTACTTTTATTAATAGTAGTAGGACTCTTTGTAGCATTCTCACCAAGTCCTGAAGGAAAAGAAACAAGGCCAATAAAGTTAGGAGCAATCATGCCTTTAAGTGGTGACGCAGCAGCATACGGAATTCCCATACAACAAGCAACAGACTTAGCAATAAAAGAAATTAATGCAGCAGGTGGTGTTGATGGAAGAATGATTAAAGTTGTTTATGAAAATGGTGCATGTGCAGGAAAAGAAGCAACATCTGCAGCACAAAAATTAATTAATGTTGATAAAATTAAAGTAATCTTAGGAGGATTATGTAGTGGAGAAACATTAGGAGCAGCACCAGTTGCAGAAGAAAATAAAGTAATCCTTTTCTCACCTGGATCAGGAAGTCCAGACATAACAAAATCAGGAGACTACATCTTTAGAAACTTCCCATCAGATGCAACATCTGGAGGTAAAGTCGCACAAGCAGCAATAGACAATGGACATAAGAAAGTTGCAATTATTGCAGAACAAACAGAATACGCACAAGCAGTAAAAGAAGTGTTTAAAACAACCTTTGAAGCAGCAGGTGGAGAAATATTAACAGATGAATCTTATGCATCAGACTCTAGTGACTTTAGAACACAACTAACAAAAATGAAAGCAACAAACCCTGATGGACTATATGTACTCTCACAAACACCAGCTAAATATGGATTAGTGTTGAAACAAATTAGTGAACTAGGAATGAATCAACAAATTTATTCCAATGAGTTTTCAGCAGCAGAAGACATCTTGAAAGATTATAAAGAAGAGATAGAAGGAGCAATCTATGCAGAACCCTCATTCGATGACAAAGCACCAAAAGCAAAAGAGCTCTTAGACAAAATACTAGCAGAACACGGAGAGCTCTCAGGAGCATTACCACCAGTATACTTTGCAACAGCATACGATGCAGTTTATCTCTTAAAAGATGCACTAGTGGAATGTGGAGAAGACACTGATTGTATTAAAAAATTCCTCTACGGAGTTACAGACAGAGCAGGAACAGCAGGAATGCTAACCATAGATGAAAACGGAGATGCAAGCTTTTCCTATGTCTTGAGAACAATTAAAGACGGAAAAGCAATGGATGTGTAAAAGCATTCACTCTTTCTTTTTTTCTTTTAACAACCTTTAAGAATCAGTAATTAAGGTTATTTTCATGGCATTACTCCAATTGCTTTTAAATGGCATAATAGCAGGAAGTATTTATGCACTAATTGCAGCAAGCTTCTCATTAATTTTTAACATAGTCAAATTTATGGACTTAAGTCCAGGAGCAACATTTGTAGTAGCAGCATTCTCAGCATATAGTTTTCATATTCTATTAAGCATACCATTTATTCTAGCAATACTTTTAGCATTAGTAGTAACAGTAATAACAGCACTCTTAATCAATTTATTAGTGTATAAACCGTTAAGAAAAAGAGGAGCAGATCCATTTACTTTATTACTTTCTTCATTCGGAGTATTCTTAACAGTAACAGGAATCATTCTACTTATTTTCGGAGCAGAAATACACACTTTTGGATTACCCATAGCAAAAGGTTATGACTTATTCGGAGCAATCATCACACCACTACAAGTTTGGTTAGTAATAATCTCAGTCTTACTCTTTGTAGTTTTATTCTTCTTTATGAAAACAACAAAGTTAGGAAAAGCAATGCGAGCAGTAGCAGACGAAAAACAAGTAGCAGCAACACTAGGAATTAACGTAGAAAAAACAACAACAAAAACATTTGTCATCTCAGCAATACTAGCAGGAATAGCAGGAATATTAGTTGGACTAGAACAAAACATAGAACACAACATGGGATTCGCAGTAATCTTGAAAGGTATAACAGCAAGTGTAGTAGGAGGAATAGGTAATGTATCAGCAGCATTATTAGGAGGATTCTTAATTGGCATAGTAGAAAATGTAGGCATATGGTACTTACCCTCAGGCTACAAAGATGGCATAGCATTTGTGATACTCATACTCTTCTTACTCCTTAGGCCACAAGGAATACTAGGTACAAGAACAAGAGAGGAAACATCAGGATAATGGCACTAGAAGCATACATCATACATATCCTGATAATCATAGGCATTTATGTAATCCTAGCATTAAGCTTAGATTTAGCAATAGGCTATACAGGATTATTAAACATAGGACACGTAGCATTCTATGCAGTAGGAGCATACACGTCAGCACTCTTAGCACTGAATTTTGGAACTCCATTCTTGATAAGTTTTTTAGCAGGAGGAATAATAGCAGGAATATTTAGTTTAGTAGTAGCAATACCAGCACTCAAACTCAGAGGAGATTATTTAGCCGTAGCAACATTAGGGTTAGCAATAATAGTAGAAAACATATTAAAAAATTGGACAAGCTTAACAAGAGGACCATTAGGATTACCAGGCATACCAAAACCAACAATATTTGGAATAACACTAACAGGAATAACTTACTTAGCATTAGTGATAGTAGTAGGAGTAGTAACTTACTATTTGTTACGATATTTAATCAAAACACCATTCGGAAGAATATTACAAGCAATAAGAGAAGACGAACTAGTAGCAAAAAGCTTAGGAAAAAATGTAACCAAATACAAAACACAAGCACTCCTAATCTCAGCATTCTTTGCAGGACTAGCAGGAAGTTTATACGCACACTATATAACATTCATAGACCCAACAAGTTTTAGCATACTAGAATCAGTCTTGATAATATCCATGATAGTAGTAGGAGGAATAGCAACACTCAAAGGAGCAATCATAGGAGCAATTATTCTAATACTACTACCAGAAGCATTGAGATTTTTACCCCTACCTTCCTCAATGATAGGAGCATTAAGACAAATCATCTACGCAGTACTTCTAGTAGTGTTGTTGATAAAAAGACCACAAGGACTCCTAGGAAAGAAAACAGAAGGAGTAGTGACTACTTAAAATGCTACACATAAAAAACTTAAACAAACACTTCGGAGGAATCAAAGCAGTAAAAGATTGTAGTTTTGAAGTGAAAGAAAATGAAATAGTAGCATTAATAGGACCAAACGGAGCAGGAAAAACAACAGTCTTCAATCTACTAACAGGATTCATAAAACCAGACAAAGGACATGTGCACTACAAAGGAACACCACTCTTAGGAGTGAAGCCATACAAAATAAGTAACTTAGGCATAACAAGAACATTCCAACTAATAAAACTCTTACCGAAGTTAACCTTAGTAGAAAATTTGTTAATAGCAAAACAACAAAGCGGAGAACACTTACTGAACATAATGTTTAAACCGAAATATATAAAACACGAAGAAAAAGAAAATAGAAACCATTGCGTAGAACTATTAGACTTAGTAGGACTCAAAGACAAAAGAAACCACTACGCAAAAAACTTAAGTTATGGACAACAAAAACTAGTGGAGATAGCAAGAATACTAGCAACAGACGCAGACCTCTTATTACTAGACGAACCAGTAGCAGGAGTCAATCCAGTAATGCGAGCAAAAATAAAAAATATATTGAAGAAATTGAAAGAACAAGGAAAAACAATCCTATTCATAGAACATGACATGAAATTTGTGATGGACATAGCAGACAGAGTAGTAGTATTAGATTATGGAACAGAAATAGCAACAGGAACGCCGAAACAAATACAAAAAAACCCAAGAGTGTTACAAGCATACTTAGGAAAGAAGGTGAAATTATGATATTAGAACTCAAAGGTGTGGAGGCAGGCTACGGACCTATAAAAGTATTACATGGAGTAAACATAACAGCGAAGAAAGGAGACATAATAGCAATAGTAGGACCAAACGGCAGTGGGAAAAGTACGACGATAAAAAGCATCTTCGGATTAGTACAACCAGAAAAAGGACAGATAATCTTCAAAGAGAAAAAATTAGTAGGCCAAACAGCAGACCAAATAGTACACCATGGAGTCTCTTATGTACCACAAGGAAGAATGGTCTTCCAAACAATGACAGTAGAAGAAAACTTAGAAATGGGAGCATACATACTGAAAGATAAAAAAGTAATACAAGAAAGGTTGAAAAAAATGTACAACATGTTTCCAATACTAGAAGAGAAAAAAAACCAACAAGCAACATTTTTATCAGGAGGACAACAACAAATGTTATCTATAGCAAGAGCACTTATGTTAGAACCAGAACTATTGTTGTTAGATGAACCAAGCTTAGGGTTAGCTCCGAACATGATGGTAAATATCTTTAGGACAATAAAAGAGATTAATAAAACAGGAACAACAATAGTATTAGTTGAGCAGAATGCGCACATGGCATTAGAAATATGTGACAAAGCTTACGTGTTAGAACAAGGGAAAATTGCTTTAAGTGGCGGATCAGAAATAGCAAAGAAGAAACAAGTAAAAGAATTATATTTAGGTCATTAAACAGCAGAGCATATATAAATAAGCAAGATATCCTATTTCTATGACTTATATAGGCACTATACTGAACGAGATAAGGTTTGATAAAACAGCAAAACCAGAAGAATACACTATCACTTACTTTGATAGAATAGCAGAAAAGACAGAAGAAGTCAAATTTATAAGCATAGGAAGAAAAGGAAACTTTATAACAGTACTAAAAGACGGAAAAGAGTATAGTGTGCCGCTGCATAGAATAAGAAAAATAAAAAAGAAAGGAAAAGTGATTTGGGAACAATGAACTATAAAGAATTACAATTAAAAATAGGATTAGAAATACACAGACAAATTAACACACACAAACTCTTTTGCCATTGTAAATCAGAACTAGAAGATAGCAAACCAAACCATTTATTGAAAAGATACTTGCATGATGTCAGTAGTGAAACAGGAGAAAAAGACGTAGTTGCAGCATATGAAAAAGCAAAAAAAAGATATGCTATTTATGAAGTAATGGATGCAAGCAGTTGTGCGGTAGAAACAGACGAAGAACCACCACACAAAATAAATAGAGATGCATTAGATGCAGTATTAGAAGTAGTACTCTTATTGAATTGCAAAATAATTAATCCCATACAAGTCATGAGAAAACAAGTATTAGACTTTAGCAACACTGCAGGATTTCAAAGAACAGCAATGGTAGCAATGAATGGATGGGTAGAAACAAAAAGTGGGAGAGTAGGCATAACAAGCGTTTGCTTAGAAGAAGACTCAGCAAGAAGAATCAAAACAGCAAAAGACCATGTAGTGTTTAGATTAGATAGGTTAGGGATTCCATTAATAGAAATAACAACAGAACCAGACATTACAACACCTGAACAAGCACAAGAAGTAGCAACCTACTTAGGAATGGTCTTGAAATCAACAGGAAAATTCAAAGCAGGACTAGGAACCATAAGACAAGACATCAATGTAAGTAGTAAAGGACATGTAAGAGTAGAAATCAAAGGCATGCAAAACTTAAAGTTAATACCCAAAGCAGTAGACAAAGAAATAGCAAGACAACAAAAAGAAAAGAAAGGTAAAGGAGAAGTAAGAAACGTAAAACCAGACGGAAGCACAGAATACTTAAGACCAATGCCAGGTGCAGCAAGAATGTATGTCGAAACAGATCATCCATTAATAGAAATAAGTCAAAAAGAACTAAAAGAAATCAAAACAGCAGAATTACTAGATGAAAAAATAGTACAATTAGAAAAGAAATATAACTTAAACGCAGTTGTAGCAAAAGAAGTAATAGGCAATGAACTTTTCTTGAAATGTGTGAAGAAATACAAACTAGAACCAACACTCATAGCGAAAGTACTAATAGAAGCTCCAAAAGAAATTAAGACAAGATTTAAGTTAAACGTGGAAAAAATAAAAGAAAAAGATTATCACTTTGTGTTGGAACAATTAGAGAAAAAAACCATACCAAAAGAAGCAGCACTAGAAATACTAACCACACTAGCAAAAGGGAAAAAAGTAGATTTAAATAAATATAAAGGAGTAAGTGCAGACAAGTTAGAGAAAGAGATTAAAGAACTAGTGCAGAAGAAAAAAGGAATAGCACTGAATGCATTAATGGGTATTATAATGGGAAAGTACAGAGGCAAAGTAGACGGCAAAAAAGTCATGGAATTATTGAAAAAACACGCTAAATAAGATTTACAAACTTTTCTTTTACAACACTCATTGTTTCTTTGTTTACTTTTCCAAGACTTTTACGAATAATTGCTTGTTCAAGAGTAAATAACTTATCAACTTTAATTCTACTAGTAAAAGGAAGTTCCCCATCACTCAAACTTCTGTCATTAATATAGACACTATGTCTTTCTTCCTTCACATTAGAGGTTATTCCACAAGTAATAATATCATTTGTTTCTTTATTATAAGATCTCTTGGATAATACTAAAACAGGACGTTGCTTTACTCCACTTAAATCAGAAAAAGGAAAGGGAACTAAGACTATTTCTCCTTGTTCAAATTTTGTCCCAACGATCATCCTCTTTGTTACTCCATAGTTTTTTAGCCACATTTTCTGCATGCTTTAATAAATCTTTAAAGCGAGATTTCTTTACTTTTTGTATGAGAATATTTTCTCCATCTTCAAGCAAGAGAAGTTCATCACCCCTTCGAATTTTTATAGCATCCCTAATAGTTGTAGGTATAGAAATCTGTCCTTTGTCCGTTACTTTCACAATTTTAGCACGCATAAAGAGAAGTAAGAATTTCCTTACTTATATAGTTTTCGCCTAAAAAGCCGGAAAAACGGAGGCACAAGCCAAAACATTTATGATCTATACTGAATAAAAAAGAGATTTTAAGAATAGCAGGCTTTATATATATACCAAAATTGGAATTCTTCTATGTTAAGAACACATACTTGTGGTGAATTAAGAGGAGGAGATGCAGGAAAAAAAGTGAAGCTCTGTGGCTGGGTAGACACAGTCAGAGTACAAGGAAAAATAGGATTTCTACTTTTAAGAGATAGATATGGCATAACACAAGTATTTCTCAATAAAACATTAGCAGAAAAATATGGAAGTTTACATAGAGATACAGTAGTGCAAGTAGAAGGAGAACTGAAAAAAAGACCAGATAATCAAATAAAAAAAGATCAACTAACAGGCGAAGTAGAACTCTCAGCAAATAAAATTACTGTTCTTAATGAAACAAAAGAATTACCATTAGATACAGATAATGCAACAGAAGAAACAAGACTGAAATATAGATACGTAGATTTACGAAGAGAAAAAATGCAAAAAAACTTAACATTAAGACATAAAGTTTTAAAAATCATTCACCAAGTATTAGACAAAGAACACTTCTTAGAAATAGAAACACCAATATTAGCAAAATCAACACCAGAAGGAGCAAGAGATTATTTAGTACCCTCAAGAAAATTTCCAGGAAACTTCTTTGCGTTACCCCAATCACCACAAATATTTAAACAACTCTTAATGACAAGTGGTTATGATAAATATTACCAAATAGCAAGATGTTTTAGAGACGAAGACTTAAGAGCAGACAGACAACCAGAATTTACACAACTAGATATAGAAATAAGTTTCGTAGAAGAAGAAGATATCTACAAACTTTGTGAAGAATTGTTAAAACAAATTTTTAAAGAAGTATTAAATGTAACAATAAAAACACCCTTCTTAAAAATGACTTATGCAGAAGCAATAAAGAAGCATAAAAGTGACAAGCCAAACTTATCAAAAAAGAAAGGAGATTACCAATTCCTGTGGGTAACAGACTTTCCAATGCTGGATTATTCAGAAGAAGAAGGAAGACACGTAGCAGTACACCATCCATTCACAGCACCACAAGAAGGACATATTAAAGATATAGAAAAACACCCAGAAAAAGTACTTTCAAGAGGCTATGACTTAGTATTAAACGGTTTTGAAATAGCAGGCGGCAGCATCAGGAATCATAATCTAACAACACAAAATAAAATCTTTAAAGCATTAAAAATAAGTGAGAAAGAAGCACAAGAAAAGTTTGGGTATTTATTAGATGCACTAAACTATGGAGCTCCACCAATGGGAGGAATAGCATTTGGCCTAGACAGACTAATAGCAGTCATGTCAGAAGAAGAAAGCATAAGAGAAGTCATAGCATTCCCAAAAAATAAAGATGCAAAAGATTTATTATTAAACTCACCATCAGAAGTGAAAAAAGAACAACTAACTGAATTAGGACTCAAAACAAAATGACTTACTTAAGCGTAGAAGAAGCAATAAAAAAAGGAAAAGGAATAGTGAAACTTAGAGGATGGGTACACAGAGAAAGAGGAAGTAATCAATTCAAATTTATAGTATTAAGAGACAACACAAACATATTGCAATGCGTTTTTAAGAAAGAGAAGTATAACAATAAAGAATGGGAAGACATAGACAAACTCCTAGTAGAAAGCTCAGTAGAACTAGAAGGAAAAATACATGAAGACAAAAGAGCACCAACAGGATATGAAGTGCAAGTAGAAAAATTTAAAGTAATACAAAGATCAGAAGACTTTCCTTTACAAAAAGATCAAAGTGTAGAATTCTTAGCAGACAACAGACACTTATGGTTGAGAAGTAGAAAAATGACTTCAATGCTTAAAATAAGAAGCACAGTCTTCAGAGCAATACATGATTACTTCAGAAACTTAGGGTATTACGAATACCACTCACCTATATTCCAAGCAGTACAATGTGAAGGAGGAAGCACCCTCTTTGATGTAGCATACTTCAAACAAAAAGGAGTCTTCCTAGCACAAACATGGCAACTTTATGCAGAACCAGCAATCTTTGCACTAGAAAAAATTTATACTATATCACCAGCATTCAGAGCAGAAAAAAGCAAGACAAGTAGGCACTTAACAGAACTCTGGATGGCAGAAATGGAAGCAGCATGGATGGAATTCGATGACTTACTAGACAACGGAGAAGGACTATTAAAATACATCATGAAAGAAGTAGTAACAAAAAATAAAGAAGAACTTAAAATACTAGAAAGAGATGTGAAGAAATTAGAACCAACAATAAAAAAACCCTTCACAAGAATGACCTACGACCAAGCACTAGACTTACTCAAAAAGAAATGCGGCATGACAATAGAATGGGGAAAAGATTTGAGAACCATAGAAGAAGACAAACTAAGTGCATTATATGACACACCAATCATAGTAACAAGATACCCAAAAAAAGTAAAAGCATTCTACATGAAAGAAGACGGAAAAATGAACAAAATAGTACTAGGAGTAGACTTCATAGCACCAGAAGGATACGGAGAAATCATAGGTGGCAGTGAAAGAGAAAGCAACTTAAAAGAAATAGAAAGAAGACTCAAAGAAGAAGGAGAAAACCCAGAACAATACAAATTCTACTTAGACACCAGAAGATATGGAAGCGTACCACACAGCGGCTTTGGTATGGGAGTTGAGAGAGTTATAGCATGGATCTGTGGATTAGACAACATAAAAGACGCAATAGCATTCCCAAGAACAACAACAAGATTTAAGCCATAATTAAACTCTTTAAAAAGGGGAAGATTTAAAAATAAGTACCTATCCAACAGTTAATAAATAAAGATTAAAACTTGTTAAAAAATGGATATAGACGAATACTTAAAACAAAAAAAGGCCTTAGAAGAGCAAAAGAAGATCATAGAAGGCAAAGAAAAGATTCATGAAAAGAAGCACAAAGTAGAAAAAACACATCATGTAGAACACCCAAAAGAACAACCTCATCATACTTCCCATCATACTCAACCTACTCATTCTAGCAAACCTCACCATGAAGGAGGTTCACATATGAAAACCTTAATGATAGTCAACATGGTAATACTCATAGGAGTACTAGCAATAGTAGCAGTATTCTACCTCTTCCCACCAAACTTCGGAGGAACCATAGATCCTGGAGAAGACAAAGATAAAGACCAAATAAAACCCATTGTAAAAGATAAAGAACCAACAAAAACTAATGAAACACAAAAGAAACTAAAAAACGAAAGCAAAGATAATACAGTTTACTTAGGACCAGAATTTAGTTTAACAATACAAGATATAGATGAAGGACCATTCAAAGAAAATGGAAAACTCCAACACAGCGGAAGAATACTCAGCATACAAGGTGGAATAAAATACAAAGACTTCAGTATTGCAATACAAAACAAAGAAAAAGACAAAATCTTCTGTGAAGTAGATAAAAAAGTAGACTTAGACACAGACTTAGATGGCACACTAGATATAAAAGGAATCTACTCATTAAATAGACAAAGAGTTAAAATACCATCAGCAACGAAAAAAGTATTTCAAGCAGGAATGGAATCATTACCAGGGGATTTACAAACACACGAAAAAGAATATAAAGGTAAAGGAGAAATATGGGCAGAATATGAAGTGAGATGTTATTTCTGTTTAGATGATAGATGTGATAAACTTGAGAGAAAAGGAGAAGGAAAACAAAAAGCACTTATTAGAGTAAGAATAAATGATCATTTATTAATAAAAGATAATAATAAAACCAACAAAAGTTAACTTTCAGAAGATTCTTTTTCTTCACTTACACTATTCTCTTCAACAAGAGAAGTAAAATCTTCCTTAAAACTAATTATTTCGTGCTTAATAACCATGCCAGTCTTTTGCATTAATTCTTTAGTTTCAGCAGTATAAAAATACAAACCAAAAACCAACAAGAGCAAAACAATAATAATTAATTTTTTCATCAAACAAAAAGAAGAAGAAACACCTATTTAATCTTTTTGCTCAATAATAGTCTCAGTGAAATGCTTATGAAAATACTTCTTAACAACTCTTCGAACATCAGCCAAAGAAACCCTCTTCAGAGCAGCCATATACTTCTTATGATCACGACCAAGAAACTCACAAACAGCATTACGCTCAACACGTTCCAAATTATCCTCATTAGAAAGAATTAAACTTCCCTCTAAATATTGCTTAGCCTCATCTAATTCCTTTTGAGACAAAGAAGGCAATTGCAATTGCTCTAAAACAACTCTTCTTACACGAGGAACATTCTTTTTGTTAGTAATAACAGAAACAACAAAATACCCATAAGTTAAAGCATCTTCATGAGCTGCACCAACAGCATAAGCTAAACCACGTTTAGAACGAATTTCATCAAACAATCTAGAACTTTGTCCACGATCAAGAATAGCACGAACAACATCCAAAACAGGAGCATCTTTATGTTTAGCAGGAGGAGTTTTGTATCCTAACAGAAAATAAGTTTGATTAGTTTTATGCACTTTTTTCTTAGATTCTAATTTAGTATGCTTTATTTCAACAGGATTCTTCCAACGACTAACAGGAGAAGAGTTAAGAGAAGAGAATTGTTTTTCAACCAAAGATTTTATGTTTTTTACATTACCAGCAACAGAAACAATAATGTTCTTAGAAGAATAATATTTTTTGTAAAAACTGAGTAAAGCATCACGTTTGAGATTACGAATGATTTTTAAATCACCATAAACAGGTAAACGAATACGATTCTTCTTGAAAAGAGTCTCTAAAAACAAAATCCATTGGAAAGCCTTAGGGTCATCGTGGAGCATCTTAATTTCGTCATGAATAACACCTTTTTCTTTTTGAAAAGACTTAGGAAGGAAAGTAGAGTTAATGAATATATCAGCAAGAGTCTCTAAAGTACGAGAAAAATGTTTTTTAGGAACAACAGCATACACAAAAGTCTTTTCATTAGTAGTAATAGCATTTGATTCGCCACCAACACCTTCAATAACAGCAGTTAATTCTTGAGAAGATTTAGTTTTAGTACCTTCAAATAACATGTGCTCCATGAAATGAGCAATACCACGCTCTTTAGGTTTTTCATCATTAGAACCAACCTTGATAAGAATACCAAGAGCAACAGCATTAGACTGACGAGGATCAACTAAAAGGGTTAAGCCATTCTTTAGTTTATACCTCTTCATGGAATAAATAAGACTAGAAAGTATATAAGTATTGCTTTTAGCCTACCACTTCTGCAATAACTCAACTAATAATCTCACACCAAAACCAGTAGCACCTTTTGCTAAGTAAGCAGTATCTTTGTCACTAAAAGCTTTATTAGCAATATCTAAGTGCATCCACTTAGCGTTAGAAGGAACAAATTCTTTTAAGAACATACCAGCAACAATAGAACCAGCTTTTCCATCCCAACCACCAATATTCGCAACGTCACCAACAGCACCTTTATTGAGTTCAGCAAATTCTTCGTAAAGAGGAAGTTGCCAAACACGTTCAAAAGTAGAGTCACCAGCAACTTGCAATTTCTTAATTAAAGCATCATCATTACCCATCACAGCAGCACAAACATTACCTAAAGCAATAGTAACAGCACCAGTCAAAGTAGCTAGATCAATAACAACACTAGGTTTGAATTTTTCAGCATAACATAAAGAATCAGTTAAAGTAACTCTTCCTTCAGCATCAGTATGCAAAACTTCAATAGTTTTTCCATTCAAAGCTTTAATAACATCACCAGGACGATAAGCATTGTTACCAGGCATATTTTCAGCAGTAGCAACTAACCCAACAACATGTAAAGGTAATTGTAATTGAGCAATAGCTTGCATAGTTCCAATAACAGCAGCAGAACCAGACATATCATATTTCATATCTTTCATAAAAGATCCAGGTTTAATATTAATACCACCAGAATCAAAAGTAACCCCTTTGCCAATTAACACGATAGTTTCTTTAGCTTTTTTCCCTTTGTGTTCCATCACAATAAATCTCGGAGGATTAGCACTTCCAGAACCAACAGCTAAGAGAGCATTCATGTTTAATTTTTTTATTTGCTTTTCGTCAAAAATAGTACATTTAACTCCAGACTTCTTACAAGCATCTTTAGCTTTTTGTGCAAGAATAGCAGGAGTCATGTCAGCAGCAGGAGTGTTGATTAATTCCCGCGTTAGATTACTAGAAGAAGAGATGATTTCAGCATCATGCAATCCTTGTTTAACTTTTGCGTCATCAGAATCGTGACAAAGAGTGATGGATTCTAAAGATTTTTTCTTATCCTTAGTTTTGTAAGTATCAAAAGTGTAATTGGATAAAACAACAGCTTCAGCAACAACTTTCCCTAAAACGTAAGGTTCTAAAGAAATATGATGAGTGCAAAGAGAAAAGTTAAGAATAGATAAGTTTTTAGCACGCTTAGCAGCAGAACCAACAGCTTTACGGAATCTTTCTTCAGAAAACTCTTTTTGCTTCCCCAAACCAAGTAAGAATAACCTTTTAGCAGGAAGAAGATTGTTAGTGTTGAGTAAAAAAGTTTCACCAAGTTCACCTTTGAAGTCTTTAGCTTTAAGAATGGAAAGAAGGACATTATTTAATTTTTTATCAATAATAGCTAACTCTTTACTCCCAGAATCATCCTCAAATAAAGGAAAGAAGAGAGCATCATCAACTATATCAACAGCACTTTTAGTGGAAGAGAAAAACTTCATGAAGAAATATTACTACAATGTATATAAAAATCTTTCCTTAAAAATCACCTAAAGAAACCTGCTTAGAAGCTTTCAAGACATCATCAAAGGTGAGATCAAAAAATATTAAAACAGCCTCAGCAATAGGCTTAATTTGTTTTTCAACATAATGCTCATAATCCATTTTACTCTTTTGGAAGCCAACAGCCTCAGGACCATCAAGAGTCATGACATACTCAAGAATCCCAACTTTTTTGATACCAGCTTTTCGAGCAGCCTTAATGTGAGGAGGAGTAGTTTTTGTGTAAGAGTCAACAGATTTTCTAATACCTTTTTTGTAAATTAATAATTCATCAAACTTTCCTTTTTTTAGATCAGCAACAAACTCTTTAATGAATTTAGAAGGATTTTTGTTATGAAAAACTTTCCAATGCAAATCGTATTGAAATTTACGAGCAGCCTCAGTCCAATCACGACGGACGAACTCCAATCCAGTAAACTCTAAAACATCTTTTTTGTCTTTTTCTAACAATCCACTATAACGTTTTTTTGCACCTTCAGCAGACTTACGAGCTTTAGGAAGAAATAACTTTTTGTACACTTTTTCAAATTCTAATTCTAAAAAACTTTCTTTTTTATACTCTTTTTTAACGAAAGACTTGAAGAAAGAATTTATTTCGGTTTCAATAGTTTTCCCAACTTTCAAAGCATTTTTATAATCTTTAGCATTGACATTAACAAATAAAGAATCAGTGTCACCATAAATAACTTCAAAACCTTTTTTTTCAATCTCTTCAGCACATTTTTTGATAATTAATTGCCCAAAATGAGTAATAGCATTAGCCATTTCTAAAGAATGGAAACGAAAAGTAGGATTTGCCATGACTCCAAAAAAAGATTGTCCACAAAAATGTAATTTTGTATTTCTTCCAGCTAATACAGTGTGGTTAGGTGATACTTCAACACAATAAACACTTCCTTCATAATCTACTTCGCGAATGTTTTTATATTTTGATATATAAGGTCTAATACCTTTTCTTTTATTAATCTGCACTCTGTACATAGTGTAATCTTCGCCATCATATTTCTGAGTATCTTCATAGACAAACCCATAATAGCCTAGATGATGAACAAGTCGCAAAACATCTTCTGCTAAATCCTTATTCTTTGAGGAATATCTCTCTCCATTACTATTCCCATCTCCTAACATAGCCGTTTTGAACAAATTATGAAGTATGCTTTGATCTAATTCAAAAACCCAATTAGGAATACGCTTATTATGGCTACCTGCGCCGCACTCTGCAAGCAAAACTTCTGCTAAAATTTGATTAGTGACTGTAATACCATTAAACTCCGAAGAGTATTTTAATCCCATTTTTTTTAGTAACTTTATAATTTTTTCTCTTGTTTTTTCCTTCTTTTGACATAGAATTATCTTATGAGATACACCCCTCCAAGAAACTTTTCCAGGGTATCTTTTTTCTTTAGAAATATAAATGTAACCTTCAGAAACATACCACCCAATTAATTGCAACCAATCACTTAAATGATATCTATTTGGTACTGAACTATGTTTTCTCGCCTTTTGTAATTTTTCCTCTTTTATTCTGAAAGCTATAGCTAATTCATTGCACTTTTTCTTCAGATCAAACCATTTGATAATCTTTCCTTTGATACTTTTGTGTTTAGGTAACCAGAAATTCTTAGTTGCTTTTTCAAGTAACTCTTGTGCTTCGAACCATTGATACTTTTTTCCAACTTTTACAAAAAATCTATGATTTGGAGTGACAATAAAATCCACATTTTTGCTTTGTATAGATATCACTTTTCCTTTGTAAGGATACTTAAATGTCCTCGTTACCTTGTTTAATTCTGTTTTTCTCGTTTTAGGATTAAGAGAATAGACAAGATCTCCTTTCTTAATTTCAGTGATTTTTTTTATCCCTTGGTCGGTTAAAATATCAGTATCTGGAGTAAAGCAGTTCATGAGAATTTTAATAGCATAAATAGCAAGCTTTTCCTTCCTCTTCTTAGCTTTATCACGCTGTTCCCACATATGTTGAATAACATCAGGCAAAACTCCATCTTTCCTTTTAAATAAAGCACCATTAGGAGCTTCTAGCAATTCTGAAGATTTGAACAATTTAGCATTCTCTTTAGGAACAAAAGAAACAGGATCAATATTAAAAGAACGAATAATAGAAGGGTACAGACTTTTAAAATCAACAATAACAATATTATCATAAATCCCAGGCTTAGGATCCATAACAAAACCACCTAAAATACGTTCTTCACGATCCACAATATTAGCAGAAGGAGCAACTAATTTCCTTTTTTGCAATTCTCTTAGATATAAAGAATCAAAAGAAGCAATAGAAGCGTTGACACGATCAAGTTGCATACGAGTAAGTAAAGAACGGAGAATGGTTAAGTCGAAAGAACCAGATTTGAAGATAACATCATAAGCAAGAATAGAATCTTTTAAGTTATAGTCAACTAATTTTTGAGGATCCTTATTGTAAGCTTCAGTAATTTCATCATGCCTTCCAGCTCCTTGAAAAATTTTAGTATCTCCTAAAATATGTTTAGCAGCAGTATTTAATTTATAATCATCAAGTTTAATGAAAGAAGTCTTCATTAAGTGAATACCATCTAAAACCATACGTCCAGGAAAGTCAGCAGAAGAATCACGAAAGAAAGATTCAGAAATACGCAATTTACAAGGCCAAGGAACACGACCAAACAAAAAAGGAACTTTATGTTCTTTAAACTTCTTCTTTAAGTAATCTAAATCAAAATCAATAACATTCCAACCAACTATAACATCAGGATCTAATTCTAAAACTAACTCTTGGAAACGTTCTAGAACTTCTTTTTCAGAAGGAAAACATTCAGCATTCTTGAACTTACCCTTTTTTTTAACAAGTAAAACATTTTTATAAGAACCATCATAGAGAGAAATAGAGTAAAGATCACCTGCATCTTTATCAGTCTCAATATCAAAAGAAAGAACTTTGAGTTTAGGGAAAAAGTCAGTAGGCTCAAAATCAGGATTTTTGTAAACACGATCAATATGTTCACCAGTTTCGTAATGACCATCAAGATCTAAAGAACCACGAATATCATGATCAATTAAAAAACGGTATGGGAAGCGGATGTCAGCTTCATAACAAGCAATATTTTCTTCAAGAAATAATCGTTTAGTTTTAGGAACATCAGCAGGAAGGTTAAGAGTAACTTTAGTCATCTTTTCGTCGAGGAAATTAGTGAAAGAAGAGTCTTTGAAGGAAGCAGCTTTGATTTTTTCAGCACGCTTACGATGTTTAGTTAAGATATAGAAATAAGGCTTGAAATCATGCATAGATAAAAAGCTTTCACCATTCTCTAAACGGCCAAATAAGTAGACAACTGCTTTATCATCATCAATTCTATAAGTTGGGTAAACAATAAAACCTTTCATAAGAGGAAGAGGAAGAGGGGTTATAAAAAGGTTCTCATACTTCAACCAAACGTTTAGTAACCTTACTCAACACTTCAACTTTTTTCCCAACATGCATAGTATCTTCAACTCTAATGCCAAACTCTTCTTTTTTATTTTTGATATAAATACCAGGCTCAATAGTAATTACATCACCATTTTTTAAGAAGTCAGGAGAAGTAGGACGAATAGTAGGAGAAGTATGCACTTTTTTTCCAACACCATGTCCAAGAGCATGCGTATAAAAACGTTTGTAGTTTTTTAGTAAAACTCTAGAATGAATATCTAAGTCAGCACAAGAAGCACCAACTTTAACTTTTTTAATAGACTTTTTTTGACAATTTAAAATTAAGTTATACAATTTCTTTTCTTTTTTATTAGGTTTGCCAATGAAGAGAGTTCTAGTAATGTCAGAACACCAACCATTAAATTTACAGCCAAAATCTAAGATTAAGAAACCACGAGCTAGTTTTTTGTTTCTTGGTTTAGCATGAATAGTAGCACAATTATTAGCAACAATAGGAGGATAAGCAGGTTTCACTTTATGATCACGAAAACGTTTTAAGATGAATTTTTCAACATCTTTTTCAGTTTTGAAAGTGAAGTTAGTAAAGATTTCTTTAAAGATAGAATCAGTAATTTGACAAGCTCTAGCAATACAACTCTTTTTAGACATAAGACTAATAAAAAATAGAGATTTATAAAGTGTTTGGAAAAGGAAAGATTAATAACTTGTTGAAGTAGCACAACTATCACTGGGCCCGTCGTCTAGTCTGGATAGGATACAAGGCTTCGGACCTTGGGGCAGGGGTTCAAATCCTCTCGGGCTCATCCTACTCATCAATACGAAGTTCTACTAAAAAACAAAGATGGAACAACAATTACGAAACCAAATGTGTTCATCAAACATCTTCAATTGTGGTGACTTCAAAAATTGGAAAGAAGCAAAAGCAATGTTTGACCTCTGTGGTGGAATAAGCAACGATATACACTACTTAGACGGAGATGATGACGGAATACCCTGCGAAACACTACGATAAAAAAAATGAGTTTTGGAGAATCAATAGGAATTGTAATAAGAGAAAATCCCTCATATGCTTTTGGTTATGCTGTGGGTGTTGCTATTGGGTTTTGGATAATTAAGATTTAATAATATTAATAAAGCTAAGTTATTAGGATTAAAAGGAGGGGACATAATAAACGTTGAGGCAAGAATAATGGATGTTGATTTTGAAGTTATGATTCCTATATTAGATGATGCACTGATAAAATGATTTTATTTCTTTTGCTTTATTCTTACTTGAAACCCTTCCTTGCTCAAAGAACTTAATTGACTAGCACCATACAAAAATCCTTATATAAAACAATATTTATTGAGATAAAAAGATACTCTTGTAGATGCAACTCTTATAACCATTTCCCAACATAATTGTATATCAATGTATAATAACGAAAGGTTTAAATATTACTCCTTCTTTACACAATACATGAAAGAAATATCAATTTTTTTAGACCATGTAGGAGACACTCCACGCATGAGAATATTACAATATTTTATAGAAGGACGAGACTTTGATTACATACTCACTGATCTACTCAACGCTGGTGTTAGCTGGGGAACACTTAATAGTCAAGTTCCAAAACTCCTTTCATTAGGCATCCTTATTACAACACGTAAAATAGGAAGAACAACACTCTACAAAATCAACAAAGATAATTTCGCTGCACAACAACTTATAACACTTTATGATCACCTAATTATACAACAATTAGATCAAAAAGAAAAAAGGACAAAGAAAGTAATGATTAAGCAAGTTTCTTAAAAATTTCTGGAAAACAATAATACTTAAAAACAAAGAATTTTTCAAAAAAGAATAAACAACGAGGTGAAATTATAATGGAAGAAAACAAAGAAGAGGTATGGGTGTATAAAATAACAGCACAAGAATTAATTAGTAAATTAGGATTAAAAGGAAGTGATGTAGATAGTGTAGAAGAAGATGAGGATGAAGATTGTTTTGTAATAAGAACAGTAGTTGAAGCATCAAATGCACAAGCAAGTGCTGCACCAGCTCAACCACAACCAACACAAAACTATTAAGAAGTTAAAGAAGGTTTTTTGTATTCAATTTTGAGAGGATTTCCTTTATGTAATAATTGTACAATCCTAGCTTGACCAGAACTACTTATTTTAGCTTCAACAGTAATATTTTCAGTAGGTAAGTCAGCGTTTCTTTCAAAAAAGAATTGTTCAATACCATACTCAACAGTCATTTCGCTTCCAGAAACATACTTGCTATTCCCTCTAATAAAAACACCAGAAGGTTTGGAAAGAGAAGCTTCTTCAGCTTCCCAAATACCTTTCTCATTAGGAGTGAGTGGAACAAAAACAGTTTGCTCTTCCTTAACATCAGCAATAGCAGGAAGAGTGCTAATTTCGTAATTAATAACTATATAAAGAGCATCCACTACCACCCTACTATGGAAGAAGCACTGATAAAATTCCTCTTTGAACAAGGGCAATTGAAACTAATAACAAACTCAAGATTCAGATTACTAGGAGTAAAGAATCCAGCAAACATAGGAAGCCATGCCTTGAGAGCAGCACAGATTGGTTACATTTTAGCACACTTAGAAAACTATCCAAACCTAGAAAAAATAAGTGCAATGTTAGTCTTTCATGAAATGGCAGAAAGTAGAACAGGAGATATAAACAGAGTAGAAGGAAGATATTTAGAAAAAAAGAAAGAACAAGCAGCACAAGAACAAACAAAACCACTAGGAAAAATAGGAGAAGAA
The DNA here is from genome assembly GCA_002505585.1 of Candidatus Woesearchaeota archaeon UBA489. Classification (GTDB taxonomy): domain Archaea; phylum Nanobdellota; class Nanobdellia; order SCGC-AAA011-G17; family UBA489; genus UBA489. The sequence continues at coordinate 47,259 of DAVM01000018.1, forward strand.
ATTTTAGCATTATGGCAAGAAGCAGAAGATGATAAAAGCGCAGCAGGGCAGATAGCAAAAGATGCAGATATGTTAGAACATTCCTTAACAGCAAAAGAGTATATTGAGAAAGGATATAAGCACGCACAAAACTGGATAGACAATACAGAAAAAGGATTGAAGACAGAAGCAGCAAAAAAACTAATCAAACAATTACAACAAACAGACTCAAACAGTTGGTGGCAAGGACTAAAAAAAGTACCAAGAAGTGATATAGACTAATTACTCCAAAACAACACTCCTTACTTCTGAAACTAAAGCATTATGCACTTCTTCAATAGTTTTATCACCGTCAAGATTAATAACAAGACTAGGATTGAATTCATTCAACACAAGATTTTGGAGTTCTACATAAGTTTGCAAACGCTTTCCAATAGTAACAAGATCTTGATCATCTGCTCTCCCAAATTTTTTTCCACGCAAAAGCAATCTTTGTTTTAAAGCTTCATCAGGAACAGTAAGACAAATAACTTTTTGAATAGCAACCAAAGCACTCACAGGAGCAACTTGCTCAGCAGTCCGAGGAATACCATCAAGCACCAAAACTTGAGTAGAAGGATTAAAAATACCTTCAGCAACATATCTTGCAAGAGTTTCTTCAAACAATTGCAAAGTTAACTCATCAGAAACAAAACTCCCAGCATCAATCAATTGTTTAACTGTAGCACCAGTAGCAGAAGTAGGATCAAGATTTCTAAACATATCACCAGTAGAAAAATGAAAATACCCATCTTTTTCACCAAGCCTCTTCCCTTGCTCACCTTTTCCAGCACCAGGAGGGCCAAAAAGAACAATCCCTTGATATTCTTGATTACTTAAAGACATAAAAACACCCACACTATTTCCTATTTAAAAAGATTATGGGAACAAAACATATTTAAACTAGCATTCTCTTCTTGAACTTACCATGGTGTTTGGAGAGGTGATGACTAACCCATACTTACAAAACAAGTATGTACAAGCAATACTCATAATACTAGTATTCTACATCTTATCACACATAACAACCTACATACTTAAAAAATTTGTAAAAAAAATAACAGACAAAACAAAAACAAAAATAGACGACTTAATACTAGAAAAATCCTACAAACCATTTGTTTGGTCACTCATAATCATAGGATTCAAAATAGGAATAACAAGACTAGCACTAAGCGAAAAAGTACAAGGAATATTCCAACACCTCTTTAATTCAATCATAACAATACTAATAATTTATTTATTATATGTAATAGTACAAATACTCTTAGAAAGCTGGGGACAAGCATTTGCACAAAAAACAAAATCAACACTAGATGATGACTTATTACCCTTATTACACAAAGTAGTCAAAGTAATCTTCGTAATCTTAGGAGCATTCTTTGTTTTAGGAGAATGGAAAGTAGACATAACAGGATTATTAGCAGGAGTAGGAGTAGCAGGACTAGCAATAGGATTCGCAGTAAAAGATAGTCTAGCAAACATCTTTGGAGGCATAAGTATTATTTTAGACAAAGCATTCAAAGTAGGAGACGTCATCCAAACAAGCGGAGGGGATACAGGAACAGTAACAGACATAGGACTAAGAAGCACAAGAATAAGAACTTGGGACAATGAACTCCTAATAATACCCAATGGAGAACTAGCAAATAACAAAATCCAAAACTTCAAACAACCAGATGAAAGCGTAAGAGCAATAGTACAATTTGGAGTAGAATATGGAAGTAATGTAGGAAAAGTAAAGAAAGTAGTGAAAGCATGTTTGAAAACACTACCAGAAGTAATAAAAACAGGAGATAAAGCACCAGCAGTACAATTCATGGAAATGGGAGACAGCAGCTTAAACTTTAGAGCAACCTTCTGGGTAAAAAGTTTTAATGAAAGATTTGGCACAAAAGAAAAAGCGACGTGCTTGATATATGAAACATTGAATAAAAGTAAAGTAGGCATACCATTCCCAACAAGAACAATATATATGAAAAAAGAGTAAACTTATTCTTTAATAGGTAACTTCCCATGTACTTTTTCAAACGACTTAATAGCTTTAGGAGAACCAAGAAGAATACGTTTTAAAGTATTATAAACACTAGGATTTTTTTCAGGTGAGAGAGCTTCAAGAATAGCAACAATAGATTGTACTAAAGGAACTTGATGCAATTCATCAATCTTATCCAAAGTGCCAAAAGTTTTAATCATATGCACAGTATTATACTCATTAACCACAGCTAATTTAAGAATAGATTCTTGCAAGAATTTCCTTCCTTCTTTAGTTAATAAAGACTTTTTTTTGTTATGAGCAAAAACACCAAAAACAGCACGTTGGTCATTAGCTTGCTCAATACGGAAAGAAGGAGAGGAAATAACACGTTTAATGACGTCTAAATAATCAGTACTATCATTACGCCCAACAGCAACCAAAAAGTTTTCCCAAGACACTAAATGAGTTTTAGCTTCTTTTTCATATGATTCTAATAACTGCATTTTATCAGCAGCAGTAGAATTTAAGTACAAACTGAAAGCAACATTTTTATCAGTAGCATTAACAGCAGAAGCAAATTGTTTTTTAATCAAAGCATGCACTTCAGGAGTTTCTAAAGTTGAGAGAAGGCCTAAACAAGAATTTTTCACTTGACGATCTTTTAAAGAAGCAATACGTTGTTCAACTACAGAACCAGCATACTCTTTGTCAGCATAAAAATGATAAAGTTTTGTTAATTCTTTTTCATACTTTGCAGCAATAGCTTTTAACAATTTCTTTTTCATGTCATAGAGATCTTGATATTTGTGAGCGAAAGCATCATCAGAAACATCTTCAAAAATAGCAACAAAAGAAGAACTAACTTCATCCATGAGTTTTTTATCACTTAATAACTTAAAATAAAGTTCAATAATCTTTTCATCAACTTCAGCAGTTGTATCTTTTAATAAGCATAATTTTTCTTTATCTAACAACTCATAAAAAGCCATATACCGATTAGAAATATCAGTATCATGCAAGACTTGCAAAAATAATTCTTCATCAGAAGGAGAGTACTTTACTTTTCCATAAAAAGAATACTCATGGTTTAAAGAAAGGAAAGCAGGCTCAGTAATATCTTTGAAAGCAAGAGTAGTAGTCTTGTCCTTAATAAAAACTAATTCCTCAGCAAGGATTCTGCCATTCTTATCGCAAGCAGCAACAATAAAAGGGAATTGCCATAAAGCACCTTCTTTTTGGCCAGATTGAGTAAGAGTTAAAGTTAAAGTTTTATCTTTATACTCTTTCTTTACTGCAACAGTAGGAAAACCAGTCTGTTTCAACCAAGACTCAGCCATAGCTTGTAAATCTTTACCAGAAACTTCTTCCATAGCAGCAATCCAATCTTTACGAGTAGCATTACTATGTTTGAAACGAGAATGATACAAATCTAAACCCTTAACAAAATGTTCTTTGCCAATAGTAGTCTCAATCATACGAACAAACTCAGGAGCTTTCACATAAGTGACAGAAGAAATTAATTCATCAGTGTGATTAAAGCCATCAGGTTCGATAGGCATAGAAGCAGGAGTAGTATCAATAGCTAAAGCACCATGAGGAGAAAGTAAAGATAATACTTCACCTAACCTTTGATTGTCTTTGCTAAAAATAAAAGAAAGGAATTCACGTTCAATAAAAACAGTAACAGCTTCATTCAACCAAATTTCAAAAGGAGAACGACCAGTCACTTCAGAACCATTCAAGTTATGATAGAACTCATGCACTTTAACGTTGAGTAAATATTCGAAACCACCATCACCCATTTGTTTAAAAGGCATAATACGATTAGTAGTAATAGTAGTATTCCCAACATTTTCCATACCACCAAAATTAGAATTCTGCATACCAATCTCTCTATACACAGAACCAGTATATTGATAGCCTAAGTGTAATCCTTCAAGTAGAGAATTAATTTCAGATTGTACCTCTTTTCCTTCATTTCTTTGTTTGATTAAATGCCAGATTTTAGTACTCTTTTCTACATTTTCATACTTATTAGGACCAGTAAAGAGATGAATCCAAAGGATAGAATCGTGGAGGATTTCTAAAGCTTGCTCAGCAGCTTCTTTTTCAGCATCAAGAGGAACAAGTAATTCAAGCATGAACTTTTTGCCATCAGCGTAGATAACTTCTTTCTTAAAAGTAGCATAAGTACCAACACCTAAAAAAAACAGATAAGGAGCCATAGGAGTAATAGTATTGTCATACTTCACTTTAACTCTTCCTTGATCAACAGAAGAACGACCACCAACCAAATCACCATTAGAAATAATATTAGTATAGTTTTCATCAGCAATAATAGTAGTGGAATAAGTACATTTAGCAGTCATGTCATCAAAACAAGGAACTAACCGTTGGAATCCCCATTGTTGACACTGAGTAATCATAGTAGGAGGAGCACCTTTAGGAGTTTCATCAAAATACATACCTTCCAAAATATTTTTAGTAGGCTTACAAATAGATTTAGTTGAAAGAGTAAAAGTAACACCTTCAGGGATAGATTTATCAAATTTGATTAAGAGTTTTTTTTCTTTAGGTTTGTAGTCAAAAGAACAGTTACCTTGATCACAAGAAACTTCTTGAATAATTAAGTCATCAGCATCTAGAGCAACTTCTTCAAGAACTTTTTTAGCTTTAACTTTTAAAGTAGAAGAAACAATAGAATGATCGTTGAAAACGTCAAATAATAAATCCATATGAAGGACTGTAACTGGAAGTTCACCAAAACTCTCAGGATAATACTTAAATTCTTTAGCCATAAAGAAAAAGGGAAGGAAAGACTATATAAGGATTATTGTAAAATAGCGCAATTATTAAGCCGAAAAGGTTAAATAAACAAATTCTTTAAGAAAAACAATGGCAAAAGAAACAAAAGAAGGGATAACAGTAAGTAAAGAAAAAGACTTCTCAGAATGGTACACACAAGTAGTTACCAAAAGCGATTTGGCAGATTATTCACCAGTATCAGGATGCATGATATTTAAACCCTATGCCTACGCAATATGGGAGAAGATAGTAGCAACAGTAGATAAAAAAATAAAAAAAATGGGAGTACAAAACGCTTACTTCCCATTATTAATACCAGAGAAGTTGTTGAATAAAGAAAAGGAGCATGTAGAAGGATTCAGTCCAGAAGTAGCATGGGTAACACACACTGGAAAAAGCAAATTAGAAGAAAGACTAGCAATAAGACCAACATCAGAAACCATAATGTATGAAGCATATGCAAGATGGATAAGATCTTGGAGAGATTTACCATTAAGATTGAATCAATTCAACTCCGTAATCCGTTGGGAATTTAAAAATCCTGTGTTATTCTTAAGAACAAGAGAATTTTTGTGGAATGAAGGACACACAGCATTTGCAACAAAAAAAGAAGCAGAAAAAGAATGTACAGACATACTCAACACGTACTATGATGTGTTAAAAGATTTATTAGCATTACACTCAGTTAAAGGAAAGAAAACAGAAAAAGAAAAATTCGCAGGAGCAGAATACACCATAAGCACAGAATTATTTATGCCACATGGAAGAGCAATACAAGGACCAGATGCGCATCACGACGGACAAAACTTTGCAAAAGCATTTGGCATAGAATTCTTAGATGAAAAAGAAAAAAAACAACACGTATGGCAGAACACCTGGGCAATAAGTACGAGAGTAATAGGAATCCTAATAGCAGCACACGGAGACGACAAAGGACTAGTACTACCTCCAAATATAGCACCAAATCAAATAGTAATAGTACCAATCATCTTCAAGAAAGAAGGAGAAAAAGTACTGAAGAAAGCGAAAGAACTAGTTAAACAATTGAAAGAACATAATGTCATACTAGACGACAGAGACTATAGTCCAGGATGGAAATACAACGAATGGGAATTAAAAGGAGTACCACTAAGAATAGAAATAGGACCAAATGACTTAAAGAAGAAGCAAGTAATCATAGTAAGAAGAGACACAGGAAAGAAAGAAATAGTGAAAGAAAATAAAGTAAAAGAAGTAGTACACAAATTACTAGAAGACATGCAAAAAAACTTGTATAAACAATCAGAAAAAATCTTCACAAGCAAAAAAACAAAAGCAGCAACAATGAGTGCATTACAGAAAGTGATTAAGCAAAAGAAATTTGCAGAAGTACACTGGTGCGGAGAAACAACATGCGAAGAAACAATAAAAGACAAAACAGAAGGAGCAAAGATATTAAATATTCCATTTGAACAACCAAAAAAAGTAAGCAATTGTGTATGTTGTAAAAAACAAGGAAAACATCAAGTCATAGTAGCAAAAAGTTACTAAAAAATATTTCTAACCCACTTAGCAAATCTAGCATACCAAGGAACATCCTCAACCTTAATAGGAACAGCAATATTTTGTTGATGCTTCTCACCTTTTTCATCAGTAAAAGAAGCAGAGAACTTCAAACCCTGCATAAACAAAGACTTCCCATCAGTCTCAATCTTCATTAAACGAGCACCCTGGAACTTATCTAAATTAAGATCACCAAAAATAAACGCTAAATGCACATCTTTAATCTCACTATCAGAATTAACATTAAAAGACAAATCAACCTTATCTTTATAGTTCACAACATCAGGAACCACCTCAGAAACATACAATTCAGGAAGAGAAACCAAATCAATAGTAACATAAGAAGAAACAACACCAGCACCAGTCTCAGCAGTAATAGGAATACGACCACTAGAAGACAATTGCACATCAAACTGTACATCTTGAGAAGCAGCAGCATTCAAAGCAATCTCTTGACACTCAGCACGAACACAAACATTAATAGTTGCAGTAGAAGAACCACTATTTTTAACAGCACAAGAAATAACAGCAGACTCATTAGAATAATACAACTCTTGATCAGTAGAACAAGATAATTGTATAGTAGACAACACTTGTTTTTCTTCACGCTTCTCTAAATTATACAACACCTTCTCAGCAAGAGCTTGTTTATAAACAGGATACTCCTTAGCATACATCACCTTAGAAGAAGCAACATCACCAAAAGAAGACTCAACCTCTAAAGCACCAGTATAAATGTAGTTTGCTTCTAAATTAGAATCAATCTCAACAATCCAACCAACAGTCTTAGCCTCATTAGGCTTCAACAACACCTCTTTAGCATTACCCTCAGTTAACTCAGGAGCTTTTTTAACAACTATAGAAGTAGAAACATAATAATTTTCATTATTTTCAACAGTAACCAACATAGGAACGAAGCTGCCGAAGCCAACATTTTGGCTAACAGGCTCAACAGACAAAGATAAAGGAGAAGTAAAAACAGCTCCTTTTTTAATCAAAGAAACCTTAGGAGCTAATTCCTTTAATTTAATATCAACACCAGAAGCACGCCAACTATACTCAGCAGAAGGAGAACCAGAATCAACACTATCCTTTAATTTAATATGTGAAGCATCAACCCAACCATACTGACCAAAAGTAACATCAAAAGGAACCCAACCAAACTCAGGAAAATAAACCTCAGCCCAACCATGAGGACCCCAAGCATAATCCAAATTAGTATACACCATACCAGAAACAAAACGAGCAGGAATACCAACAGAACGAGTAAAAGAAATAAACAAATTAGTCATTTCATCACAAACACCCTCACGATTATCCAAAACCCAACTACTCTTTTGCACAGCCTCAGCAGTCAAAGTATTCAAATCATACTTAATATTCCTCTTAGTCCAATCAGCAAGCTTAAACATAACTTTATACAAATCATCCTCTCCACCAATAATATCATAAGCTTTCTTCTCAATAGCAGGATTCAAATCAATAAACTCAGAAGGTTGCGTATAAGTCAACACTTTACTATCAACAACCTTCACAGGAAACTTAATAGGAGAACGCATTTTACTTACAACATTCTTAGTAGAAACAGTAGCATCAACAGAAAAAGATAAAGAATCACCAGCCTTAGCCTTTATCCATTTATAAGAAGTAAACTTATCATCAGCAACAACCTTAGCATCATGCGAAGCAACAGCATTAAAATTAGCAACAGACTGCAAATGAGAATCTTTAGGAAAAAAAGACAAATCAGCCTGAACAAAATCAACAGAAGTCTTAGCCTCAACCTGATTAATATCCATACCAGAAGTTAAAGAAAAAGCTAAATCTAAAGAACTAAACTTGTTAAAACTCTCAATATTTTCTTGAGCAAGAACAAGAGAACTAAGAAGTAAGAGGAAAACAAAGAATAAACAAAGTCTTTTCATGGAATAAAAAAGAAGAAGGAGCATTTAAATACTTTCTCCTTAATAATTGTAGTATGGGAAAAACATTATCAGAACAAGAAGCAGAAAAATTTCTAGAACAACAAGGATTCCCCATAGTAGACAGAGAACTAGTCAAAACAAGCAAACAAGCATTAGAAGTGGCAGAAGACATAGGTTATCCAATAGCAATGAAAGTGTACTCACCACATATATTACATAAATCAGACATAGGAGGAGTACACCTAGACATAAGAAACGAAAAAGAAGTAGAAAAAATATTTAAAAAATTAATGCAAATAAAACACGCAAAAGGAGTAATCATACAAGAATACACAAAAGGCATAAGCTTATTATTAGGACTCAAAGAAGACCCAAGCTTTGGCCATGCACTAGTAGTAGGAAGTGGTGGAATATATACAGAAATCATGAAAGACGTAAGTTTTAGAGTATGTCCTATAACACCAAAAGACGCACAAGAAATGTTACAAGAACTCAAAATGTATCCACTACTAGAAGGAGCAAGAGGGAAAAAGAAAATAAACAAAAAGAAACTATGCAAACTATTAGTAAAATTATCAACACTAGTTAAGAAATATCCAACAATAGCAGAACTAGACATAAACCCTTTGTTAGTAAACGAAAAAGAATCACTAATAGTAGACGCGAGAATAAAATTTAATTAAGCTTTAATTTAGCAAACTCTTTTTGCATCTCAACAACAAACTTAGGAAACTCTTCCTTAGCAATAACAGCACCACAAGCACGAACATGACCACCACCATGTCCATTAATAGTCTTAAGAACCTTTTCTAACATAGGAAGCACATCAACAGTTTTTCCACGAATACTAGTAACCATCTCATCATGCTCATTTTCACGAGCAATAATAAACACATCCTTATTTAAACGATGAAGAAGTTCATTACTTAAACCACTACTAAAACTATTCTTTCCAGTAGGATAAGTAAAAATAAACATTCTTCCTTCCTCAACATGGTCTAAAGCATTCTTTAACAAAGCTTCATACTCTTTATTGATTTGTTCAAACTTCTTCCAAAGAAACTTTCCCTTAGAAGACTCTTGCCTAAGAATTTCAAGAGGAGACTGAATTTTTTCTAAAACAGACACATTCTTTCTACTCTCAGAAGAAGAACCCTTCAAAATAAAATTAAACACTTTGATAAGTTTCCCGAACTCAGAATCAAACAAAATCTCAGGAGGAGTCTTTTTCTTATTAAACAACTCTTGATGCTCAAACTTATCCAAAAAATCAGGAATCTGCCAATCACCAATACAACCAACCAAAGCAATCCACAAATCTTGCTGCACAACTTGATAAACCCAAAAACTAGTAGAACGATTATCACCAGGAGTATTCACCATAGGATTATAATACTTCACACCCAAACGCTTGACAGGCTTATGATGATCAATCCACAAAACAGGACACTTAGCACCATCAAGAACCTCTTGCGCAACATCAGGACGATCAAGAAAAACAATTAAGTCAGGATCAATTTCTCTAATTTTACGTAAGTAAAACTCATGATCACCACTACGAGGCTTAGCAGGAATACCACGACCCTTTTGATACTTACGTTTTAGTAAAAGAAAAGCACTTAAGCCGTCCTGATCATCATCATAAAAAAATAAAGGGTTTAAAGACTTCTCTAAATGGTCACGAATCTCTTGCAATTGTTCATCAGTTACCATAAAAAGAAATAATAAAGAAGTATTTATAAAAGCTCTTATTTAAAGAAAAAAAAGAAACTATTTTTTCGTTCTTCTACCAAGTATTTTTTGATTAGCAGAATGCTTCTTAGCAGCAAGGGCAATAGACCTTCCTCTTTGTCTTTGTCTAGCTTCAAGTGCTTTTTTAGAAGCTCCAACTTCACGAGACCTTTGTGTTCTTGTTCGTCCTAAAGGCATTTTTCACATCCTCACTATTTGATTTACTCTAAAATTATTTATAACAACTCTTATTTAAAGAAAAAAAAGAAAAAAATTATCTTCTTTTGCTTCTTGCAGTTTGTTTATTTTCTTGGACCATCAGGCAATCTTTGACTCTCAGAATGAGCCCTATTACGTATAATAGCTCTATCAACTCTTTTTTTAGCCCTCTTCTTTCTTGCATCTCCAGCAGCAGCAAGTCCACGAGTTTTTTGACTCCTAGTTTTAGCATAGTTACCCATGTTTTTTACCTCCTTTTTTGTTTGCAAAAATACAATTATTAAGCTCTTATTCTCCTTTCTTCACTTGGAGGACGTCTTGTTCTTTTATTAGTTCTAGTTGCCTTACCTTTAGAACTTAAAGCACGTCTTAATCCAGCCTTACTCACTTTTTGAGTTCCTAAACTTCTTCCCATAACTCTTCTTTTTTGTTGTCCTCGGCTTCCAACCATTTACTATTCCTCCTTTTTAAAAATAAAAAAATACTCTTTAATTTAAAAGAGCAAATTATCTTTTAGCTCCAGCTCCTTTCTTAGATCCCTTTGCTCGAGGAACTTTTCTTATTCTTCCTGTAGAGAGAGTTCTATACCTACTAAATCCTGATTGTCCACGAGTAGACCCACTACCAGTAGCAGTTCTTCTTGTCTTTGGAGCTTTCCTTGGTGCTCTTCTTTGTCCCATATTTTTACACCTCCTTTTTGTTTTTTTAAAAATTTAAAAATATTAGATAGTTCTTCTTCTTCTCTTTCTTTCTACTCTTGCAGCTTTTGTTCCAGCTAATTGTCTTTTATCAGCATCTCGTTTAACCATTCTACGCCCTTGACTAGGTCGTGTTTTTTCTAGTGATCCTACTTTTCTCTTAACACGTGCTCTTGACATGTTCTATCCCTCCTCTTATTTCTTTTTTTTAATAATAATAATATATAGCTCTAAGCCAATCCCTAAGTAGTTTTTAAGCACTTTTATCTATTTAAACTTTTAGGTAGTATATGCATTATTTTTACTCCATACACATTCAATCGCAATGTTTTTATAGCAACACCCCAATAAAACAAAGGTAGGGGGAAACAAAAAAGAGGTACTATGGGAATATATTTATTCTGGAAAAGAATACAAGCCAGCTTTCTTTGTCAATGGGATGAATTCTGGACTTTCAAAATAGATCTCTGGATCAACATTCTGAATACCATATTAGAAGTAGCCATGTGGTTTTTCCTAGCAAAAATAGTAGATCCAGCAACCTTAGGTTATGCAGAAGTAGGGTATTTACCTTTTGTCTTAGTAGGAAGCGTAGCAATATTTTTTGTAGATAATGTTTATAGCAACTTCACAGAAAAATTTAGTAGTGATAGAGACAGTGGCATCTACAAAATGAGCTATCTCTCAAACATGGGAATCTTACAATATTTCTTTATTAACTTTTTAACCTCAATAGTCTTTGATATCATAACAGTATTCATACCAATGATAGCAACTTTCTCCATATTACTCCAGTTTGTAACAGAAAACACCATATTCTATTTAGGCATGAGTAATGTAGTAACCATCTTAGTAGCCTTAGCAATCTTTATCTTAGGAAACTTAGGATTCCAACTCATGACAGTAGGAAGCACCCTTTTCTTGAAAGAAGGAGACCCAGTAGGATTCTTCATGGAGCAATTCAACAGACTCTTCTCAGGACAACTCTTTCCAACAACATTCCTACCAAACTTCTTATTATTCTTACCAAAAATACTACCAGCAGCATACATCATTTTAATCTGGAGAGAAACACTCTTCAAGAACCAAACCATCTTTGACCCAGGAGTAATAAACTTAGTCATAGCAGGATTTGTAGTCAACATCATAATCTTCTTCATAGGCATGTATGTCTTTTATTACGGAATAAATAGAGCGAAAATAGAAGGAAGGTGGTTCTGAGTGAAGAAAAACATTATAGAAGTAAACAACCTTTACAAAGAATACTACCAATACAAAGTTTTTAAGAAAGGAAAATTATTAACAAAAGCACTAAACAACATCTCTTTCAAAGTAAAAGAAGGAGACTTCTTCGGATTACTAGGACAAAATGGAGCAGGAAAAACAACACTCCTAAAATTATTAACAACAAACTTACAAAAAACAGCAGGAAGCATACATATAGACGGGATAAACATAGAAGAAAACATTAGGAAAGTAAAACCAAATATATCATGGATGTTTGGAGTAGACTATGAAGGATATGGATGGAGTAGTATAGAAAGAAATTTGAAACTAGCAGCCTACTATTTAGGCATGAAACAAAACCAAGCAGAAAAAAGAATAAAAGAATTATTAGAATACTTTGGATTGTACCATAAAAGGAAATTAGATGTATGGAGAATGAGTGCAGGAATGCAAGCAAAATACAGCCTAGCAGCAGCAATGCTCAAAAAACCAAAAATATTATTCTTAGACGAACCACTCCTAGGATTAGATGTACCAGCAAAAGAAACACTAAGAAACTTTTTAGTAGAACTAAACAAAGAAGGAACAACAATAGTCTACACAGACCACCAACTCCAAGAAATGGAGAAAGTGTGTAATAACTTAATAATCATAGAACAAGGAAACAAAATGTATGATGGAAGCCTAGATAACTTAAAACAACAATACAGAGATGCACAAGTACTAGAATTAACCTGCCAATCACCAACAATAAATAAAATATTGTTAAGTTTAACAAAAAAAGTGAAGACAGTAACTGACTACGAAATAATAGACAGCAACGAAGGAATACACCAAGTAAAAGTTTATACAACAATAGACAGCAAAAAAGCATTATTACCTGTAGGAAATTATTTGAAAAGAAACAAAGTAATCATAGAAACATTAAACGCAGGATTACTCAGTTTAGAAGACGTATTCAAAAAATTCTTGAAAAAGAATAATCATCACAAAACAAAAAAACAATTACAAGGATTTCACAAAACAAAAGAACAACCACTACAAAGACATACAACTTATTTAAAACACAAACATCATGATGTAAGAGAAGCAGCATGTCAACTCCTGCATCAAAAGAAACAACAACAAGTAGAAAGAGTACTCAGAAATATGAGCAAAATGAGCAAACCCATGCAAATAAGCAGTTTAAATGTCATAGGAAACACTAGAAACATAGGGTTATTGCAAAGAATAAAAAAACATTTACAAACAAGAGACAAAGACATACAAGTACACTTAACCATAGCACAAGCAAAAATAGGAGATACAGGAACAACAACAAAATTATTACACTACTTATTAACAGAAAAAACAACACAATTGTTACTAACACACCTACCACACTTTCACAAAAATGTATTGAATATTTTAAGCAAGTTACTCCATAAATTAAACAAACATAACTTAAAATATTTAATCTACCAAATAGAAAAAAACAAACACACACAAGCACTATACAATGCACTAGACATCAAATACAAAGAACAAAGAAACAGAAAAACACATATGAAACAAACAAAACTAATCATACATGGAAAAGTTAGATAAAATTATCTGCCCTGTCTCTTATGAGCTTTTTGACTAGGGCGATGTTTCTCAACACCCTTACCCTTTTGGTGTAATCCTCTAGAACGTTTACCAGAAGAAGTTAACCCTCTAAACACACGACCAGTATTCTTCCCATTAGCAACCCAACCAGAACGTTTATCTTTCTTAATAGAAGGATGAGCACGATCAATAAGAATACATTCATACCAATAATGTAATCCATCCTTAGCAACATAATAACTATTCAACACTTCACAATTCAAGAACTTTTTATTAGCACGCTCTTCAGCAATAGTCTGATAACTCTTAGCAACAACCTTCTTTCTACGCATAGTTTTAGAACGACGACCAGCTTTCATTTGTTCACGCATACGACCACCACGCTTCAAACGAACACGAACCAAAATGTAACCAAGTTTAGCTTTATACCCCAAAGAACGAGCACGATCTAAACGAGTAGCATGATCAATACGAATAACAACAGGCTCACGACGCCACTTAATTAAGCGAGATCTCAAAATAGCAGGATCTAACTTTTTCCAAGTTTCTCTCAAATGTTTCATCAATGCCATGTTTAAGCTTCCATGTCAAGAATACAGAGTATTCAGGCATTACGTGTTCAGGTAAGCAACTACCCACATCCACGGAAGAATAGAAGGAGAAAAAGGGGTTTATAAGGTTTTTGGGGGGTTTGAAAATACTTAAATACTTGAAGAGATTATACAAAGCTATGAAAACAATACTTTTACTTGGAATTCTAACATCATTACTACTCACTGGCTGTGTAGATTCAACACCAGACCCAAAAAATCAAGAGAAGGACTGCCAAGAGAAAAAAGGAGAATTAATACCTTGTTTAACAGACACAGGTTATGCTTGTAGTGAGCCAACAAAAGATGGTGGAAAGAGTTGTAAGAATTCAGAAGAATGCGAAGCGGAATGCGTAGCACCGGACAATTGTGCAATAGGGAAAGAAACAACAGGAAAATGTGCTGAAAGAACCATGTTAGTATGTCAAGGTGTAGCAACAGTCGAAGATGGCAAATGCGGGCCAATGATGATAACTTGAGAAAATTTTTAAAGAAAAAACAGGAAACTTTATGAAAGATCCGGAAAACCTCTAGATATACATTAAACAAGTAGTTTACTTCTCACCTACCCTCCAAGCGTTTATAAATAAGTAGAGTTTAGTAGTGGTTATGACAAATAAACTAGCATTCTTTGAAGGAAAGGAAATAAGAAAAACATGGCATAATGAAGAGTGGTATTTCTCTATTATTGATGTAGTTGAAGTTTTAACAGGTTCCTCAAACCCCAGGAATTACTGGAGTATGCTCAAAAAAAGAGAGTCAGATCATGAAGTTGAGTTGTCCACATTTTGTGTACGACTGAAATTAGCTTCTGCTGATGGAAAATCCTACTTAACTGACTGTGCAAATACTGAATCTTTATTCAGAATCATCCAATCAATCCCCTCCAAAAAAGCAGAACCTTTCAAACTCTGGCTTGCTAAAGTTGGTTATGAACGTATTCAAGAAATTGAAAATCCTGAACTAGCACAAGAACGTATGAAACAACTCTATGAACAAAAGGGTTATTCTAAAGAATGGATTGAAAAAAGATTAAGAGGTATTGCAATAAGACAAGAACTAACAGACGAATGGAAAAATAGAAAAGTAGATGAAAAGAGAGAATATGCAATACTTACAAATGAAATAGCTAAAGCAACTTTTGGAAAAACTGTAGAAGACTACAAAAAACATAAACAACTCAACAAAGAAAATTTAAGAGATCACATGAATGATCTAGAGCTCATCTTTACAATGTTAGGGGAAAAGGTAACAACAGAAATCACAAAGAATAAAAATGCGCAAGGATTCCAAGAAAATAAACAAACTGCAAGAGAAGGAGGAACAGTTGCAGGAAACGCTCGTCGTGAAGCAGAAGAAAAAATAGGCAAAACAGTAGTCTCAGATGAAAACTATTTGAGCACATCAGAAAAAGAAAAAAGAAAGCGATTAACATGAACAGAAAAGGACGCACATTCTGGGATTACCTAGCATGGATAGTGCTTGCATTAATTACGCTCTGGCTTATTTTAAAAGTACTAAGAGCCATATAATTCTACCTATACATTCTAGCACAACTATGTTTATATATTCGTCACAACTTTTGAGTGTATACAAAAATGAAAGGGTTAGTACAAATAATCATAGGACTTATTTTTTGGGTAGCAGTACTCTACATAAGCACATTTAACAATTGGCTCTTAGCAGCATGGCACTTACTCCAAGGAGGAATAGTTTGGGGACTCTTCTTTGTAGGACTAGGATTATTGTTGTTAGGATTAAGTGAATTAAAAGGTTAAAAGAATTGTTGTAATCTAGATTGAGATTTAACTTTTTCTAACAACTTACTTTTCTTCAAGAAAGGATCAATATCAAAAGCTAAAGTTTTTTTAATATAATTACGAGCAAAATCAAGCATAGCATCTTTAGACTCAAAAGTGGAAGGAGTAGATTGCATAGTTTTCTTCATAGATTCTAAAACAACCCAAACACCTAACGAAGCCCAATAACTAAGGGTTTCAAAACGCAAAACTAAAACAGAAGCTTGTTTCTTTAACTCTTTCAACTTATTCACAACAGGTAAACGATTAGTAAAATAGCCACCAGCAGTAGCAATAGGATAGCCTTTTAATCCATCATACCATTCTAAATTAGTAGCAGCTTCTAAAGCTCCAGAAAAGTTCCAAGAACTGCCAGGCATGTACATTTCAAATAATTCAAAACTCCAAACATCAGGAAAAGTTAAAACTAAAAAATAATTACCTAAATAACCACCAAAATAAACTTGATAATCAGAAATAGGTTCAAATTGTTTAATTTGTTTAATCACTTCCTTCCCTAACATATCTTGCACAGCAGTGATACTCCATTTAGTAGGTACTAATTTTCTTCCTTTTTTCAAACCAAGAACGCCAATAGAAAGAATTTTAGATAAAGTATGCTCATCAAACTTGTTTTTGTATAAATATCTAATAGCATCATTAGCTTTTAAGTCAGTATCTGAAACAACCTTATCAACTTTAGTATCAACTTTCGTATTCTCAGTAATACGAACTTTTTTCAGAGGAGCACGAGGACCCATTGGCATAGTCACTTTATCAGTATCAAAAGAAATCTTTATCTTCTTTTTTAATTCAATCTCAATATCAACAGGCTTAGCAGCCATACCAATTTCTTGAGATAATTCAACAAACTTCGTAGACATACTACGAGCTTGGTCAACACGAGTTTTGAAACGAGAATTGATTAAACTACTACGCAATTGCATAATAGTTTTAATATCAAAATTTTGTTCAGCCCAAAAATGCTCAGCACTATAGATCCAACTTTCATCAACTTTATCAGGAGGAGACAAAATACCCATATTCACATTAGGATACTTTAATTTGCTACCAATAAACACTTGAGGAGGAGAATTACCAAAAAAACCATTAGTAATCTTGTTCACTTCCTTAAACATAACAGCATTAGTATGAGCAAAATCAGGCACTTTCTTACGAAAAACAGGTGTTGGTTGCATGAACTAACTATATTTTAAAAGTTTATAAACTTCGTGGGGGAAGGTGAGAAGTGACTTCTTTGAATGAAGGAATCAACACATCCATTGTTTCTTGAATTTTTATTTGATCTTGTACACGTTCTTCATGTGACAAATTTTGCCAACTAGAACCGCCAGTACCACTAACACCTTTTTGTGCAAAAAACATGCGATAACTCAAATGAGGATTAAATCTGATAGTTTCAGGATCTAAATGAGTAATATGACAATAGTACAAATTACCACTATTCTCAATACTACAATACCCTTTTTCTTTTTTGTATAACTCTCTTAATTGTTCTCTTGAAACTCTTTCAACAACAAAATTACCACCTTTTACCATTTCATCAACAACACTTTTCACTTCGTACTGCTCATTCTTCATAGGAATAATATGCATATGTGCATGAGGAACACTTTGGCCCCAATTACCATACTCAATCAAAAAAGGTTTAGCAAATAACTGAGTAATCTTGGCTACAAGTAACTCTTTTAGTGACAAGAACTCAGCTTCCAACTCATTCGGAAGATCACCAAAACAAACAAAATGTTGCTTCGGAATAATCATCACCTGACCAGCAGTAATTAGCCCTATACCAACTTTTACTACGAAATGTTTTGTTTCATGTACTATATTTTTCCGTACACGACTAGTATCACAAAAAGCACAAGATTCCATAGTACCATCAACAAACTCAAGCCTTTTATCTCTTTATAAGCCTGGTGCTTTTATAGCACATAGAAATTCTTTTAAATAAGTCTATATTCACTATTCTGATGGTACTCTTTACAGGGCAAGAACTATTAGAACTAGTAATCATGACCTTAGCACTAGGCTACATTTTCATGATTTATGTACAAAGACCATCAACACACTTAGATCTTTTAGGTGGGAAGAACTTAGCATGGGAAGATTTTAAGTTTGCTATTTTAATAACAGCACCAGCAGTAGTGTTACATGAATTAGCACATAAATTTGCAGCATTAACAATGGGGTTAGCAGCAACATTTCATGCATCATATTTTGGATTAGGAATAGGAGTGTTATTAAGATTTTTTAGTTCACCATTTATTGTCTTTGTCCCTGGATTTGTAGAAATACATGGAGCGACAGCACTACAATCAGCACTCACTGCATTCATGGGACCTGGAACAAATTTGTTGTTGTTTCTTATAGCAGCAGGAATCTTAAAAAGAGCAAAAAAGTTAACACAAAAACAACTAGTTTTTTTACATTTAACAAAACAAATTAATTTATTTTTATTCTTATTTAATATGATACCACTTGCACCTTTTGATGGAGGGCATGTTTTTGGTGGATTATTAAAAACTATCTTCTAAAGAATCCTTTCTTTACTTTTCTCAGAAATCCTTTTTTCTTAGGAGTTTTTTGATGGATTTTATTTTTAACAACCTTCTTTTTATTCCTAGGAGAGGGCTTCTTCTTATGTTTTACAACTTTTTTCTTAGGAATAAACTTCTTCTTATGTTTTTTGAAAGGTTTTTTCTTAAGAACGTTCTTTTTAGCAAATTTCTTCTTAACAAACTTTTTCTTGACAACCTTCTTCTTTGCAACCTTTTTCTTTTTTTGTTTTTTCTTAAGAACTTTCTTAGGTTTCTTCTTAACAAATTTCTTCTTAACAATCTTTTTCTTAACAACTTTCTTTGCACTTTTTTTCTTTGGTTCTAAATCTTGAGGAATTTCTTCTGCTTCTAATGCTGCATGTAAATCAGATAATAGTTTTTTCATTTGTTCATTCATTTCTTTTTTTCTTAACTCTGTATCTTCTTGTTGGAGAACTTCATCACATTCACGACAAGTGAATTGATATTCTAAGGCTTCTTCACCACTCATGCGCAAACACTTACCAGGACAATAATAATAATCTTGTTCTCTTTCTTCTTTGAGTATTTTTCTTAAACGACTCATTTTTTCACGCTTCATGTCGATAATTAATAGTCGTGCTTTTACTAAATTAATAGTCCAATAATATTCATACCAACCTTTTATCTTGTCTTTTTTTCTTATGAAAGAAACTAAGTTATGTTCATCTAAACGGTACAAAAGGTTTCTAACTTGATTTACTGTTATGTCTAAATTGTCAGCAAGTTTAAATTCAGATATGTGCTTTTTGTCATACAAATAATGCACTAAAGGAACAGTTTCTTCGCCAGCAATCTCCTTAATCAAGTCATCAATTAATTCCGTAGAGAGACGCATAGAAACTATACTTTGGAGAGATCCCTTAAAAAAGCTTTCGCATAAAAATACTTACATAATAAGTAGTTATCATTACATGATAGAATTTTAAAACAAAAGCTATATAAATAAAACAGTAAAGATACTTACATAATCAGTTGACTATCATGACACAAACACCAACCTACCTAGAAACATTAAGCAAAAAAGACCTCATAAACACAATCCAAACACTCCAAAAACACCACCAAGTAACACCACACCAAATAAAACACCTAGTAGAAAAACACAAAACCATACAACTCCCCTCCTACATCTTCACAAAAAAATTAAGCGCACTAGAAAGCATAGTAAAATACCTAAAAGAAAAAAAACTAAGCAACCACGAAATAGGACAATTACTCAACAGAAACGATAGAACTATATGGACAACAAACAGAAACGCACAAAGAAAAAACAAAGAACCATTCCAAGAAAAAAAAATACTTTTCACCATACCCCTAAACATCTTCAAAAAAAGAACACTAAGCATTCTAGAAACATTAGTTACCTACCTAAAAGAACAATACGAAATGAACTACCATGACATAGGACAAGCACTAGAAAGAAACGAAAGAACCATCTGGACAGTATACCAAAGAGGAAAGAAAAAACAATGAACTTACCAAAACCAATAAGAGACGCACTCTTCTTAATACTAGTATTACTAGCATTACTCTTTCTTTTTTCAATGCAAGGAATACTACAACAAGTAGAACATTATAGTGGAGGAGAAAAAATAACAGGAGAAGACGTTAGAATAGGATCAAAAACACCACCACCCACAACACCACCAAAAATCACACCACCAAAAAAAGGAGAACCAACAAACAAAAATTTAAGATGTTGGACAAAAGCAGGAATACAACAACAAGACCTCAAAATAGTAAGAACCTTACTACAAACAACAACATGTACTGAAACAAAAGACAAAAAAGAAGTCAAAGCAAGCATACAAGACCAATGCCTAAAATTTGATATAGAACAACAAATAACAACCAACATTTGTGTAGACAAAAAAACACCACACTTAGAATTAACCATACCAACACAAGGACAAGGAACAGTAGAAGTACCAACAGCAAAAAGAAATTATTTACCAGCAATACTCTTCATACTCATACTCTTCATAGTCTTCGGCATATGGAGCTGGGACGAAATGAGAAGCACCTTCAACAAAACATTAGACTTAAAAAAATACGACGAACTAGAACTTTTTTATGGAGCAAATAGAATACCAGACTACACACTCACAAAAGAAAAAGAAACACCACCAAACAAAATAAACGAAATATACGAAAACCTATTAAAAGAAAAACAAAAAAGAAACAACAAAAACATTTTAAACAAAAAAGAAGCAAAAAAAACAATTACACTGTTTAATAAACAAACAGATCAACTCTACAAAATACTAAAAAGAAACGACATTGCAACAGCAAAAAAAAGCTACGACCAACTCTTCAAAACATTCCTAAAAATATACAACTCAGTACAAGAAAACAACAAAAAAACCCTACTAAAAATAATGCTCTATTTCGACAAACAAATAAAACTCTTAAAGAAAAGCACAAAAATCTCACACTTAATAAAAGAAGCATACAAAGATGTAAATAAACACAAAGTAACAAAACAGCATTTATAATTAACAAAAAAAGGAGAAACAAGAAACATGGAAAAATATTTACTACACAAAAATAACAAGAAAACCTTAATAAAGAGAACAAGTGTAACAAGAGAGGGGTTAAAGTAAACAATGGGATGGTTCAGCAAAAAAAAGAAACAAGTACCAAGAGCAGAATTACCAACAATACCAAGATTTCCACAACAAGGACAAATGCCTAACTATCAAAGAGAAAGGCAAGTACCATCACCAACACAACAACCACAATTTCCAGACATAGCAGAACACCCAGTAGAATACAAACCAGAAGAAAATAGACACCCAGAACTACAACACCACGAAGACCCACTAGCAAAGCCACCAGAAACAGGAATAATGCAACATGATACGCCAGAAAGAGGATTAATGCATAGAGAAGCACCAGAACCAATACAACAACCAACAATGGGAGACATACCCAAAAGAGAACCAGGATTTATGAACAGATACTCACAAAGAGAAGCAATAGTCAATGGAACAGAAGAAGACATCCCCCTAACAGACCCAGCAGCACAAGCACTACAAGAAAGAAGAGAAAAAAACAAAAACCAAAGAATTCCACCAAGACAACTAAACAAACCACCACAAACACAAATGCAACCAAGCACAACAGAAGACAAACCACTCTTCGTCAAAATAGGCCAATACAGAGAAGCAACAACCAACATCGCACAGCTAAAACAAAAAATAAGTGCTATAGAACAACTCTTAACACAACTAGAAACCATAAAAACACAAGAACAAACAGAAATAGACAACGTAAAAAACGAATTAAACCAAATCAGAGAAAAACTCCTAACCATAGACAAACAACTCTTTGAAGTATAATGGCAGAAGTCCACACACAACTAGAACAACCAAAAGAACTAAGAAAACTAGTCCTAGACACAGCATTAGAAACAGCAGAAGCAGGGAAAAAACTCAATGCCCTAACAACAGTACAAAAACAAAAAACACAAATAAAAACAAAAATAGGAACAACACTCAAAGAACTCCAAAAACAACTAGAAACATTCAAAAAAAGCATACCACCACTACCAACAGAATTCATAGAAAAACAAACACGAATAATCAAAAGACAAAAAGAACCAACAGTACCACACCATCTAACAAAAGACATCACAGAAATAAAACAAAGATTGAACAAAATATAAAAAAGCTATTAAAAATAGGGAAATAAGCCCTTTTCACAACATATTTAAATAACCATATACTCCTTCTGAAACTATGCTTACAGATAAACAATTAAAAGAGAAGTACAAAAAGACCTTCTGGAAAGACCCTCATAAATACTATCCAACACAAGCACTTGAAGAACAAGGGTTTACAAGAGCAATTTGCAAGAAATGTAGAAAACCCTATTGGAGTACTGAAAAAAGAACAAGCTGTGGAGACCCACAATGTAACACAGAAGAAAGCTTTGGATTTATAGGGAAAAGTCCAGCAAAAAACAAATTAAGCTATTTGGAAGTTTGGACAAAATTTTCTAAGTTATTTAAAAAATTTGGGTACACCACAGTAGATAGGTATCCAATAGTTGCAAGATGGAATCCAACAATGGAGTACACAAATGCATCAATAGCAGCATTCCAACCATTTGTAATAAGTGGAGAAGTAGAACCACCAGCAAAAAAAGTAACTATACCACAATTTAGTTTTAGAACAGTAGACATAGACAATGTAGGAATAACAGGATCACATTTAACAGTCTTTAATATGATAGGACAATTACAATTTTTAGATAAAAAAGAATGGGATCAACAACAAGCATTTAGAGAAATATATGAATGGGTAAATAAAGGAATTGGGTTACATAAAAAAGATGTAACTTTCATAGAAGACTCTTGGGCAGGAGGAGGAAACTTTGGTTGTTGTTTAGAATTTTTTAGCAAAGGATGTGAATTAGGTAATCAAGTTTATATGTTATATGAACAAACACCAAATGGAGTGCAAGACTTAAAGAAAAGAGTATTAGATATGGGTATGGGAATGGAAAGAAATGCCTGGTTTAGTCAAGGGAATAATACAATCTATGATGCAACATTTCCAGAAGTAAATAAGAAGTTGTTGAAGTTAACAGGCTATAAAATAAATGACAAATTAATAAAAAAATATGTACCTTACGCAGGGATGTTAAATATAGATGAAGTAGCAGATATCAATAAAACTTGGAAAGTAGTGGCAAAGAAAGTAGGAGTAGAAGTAAAAGAACTAAGAAAAGAACTATTACCCTTAGCAGCAATCTACAGCATAGCAGAACATAGTAGAGGGTTATTAATCACATTAACAGATGGAGCCTTGCCAAGCAATGTAGGAGGAGGCTATAATCTAAGAGTAATGTATAGAAGAGCATTAAGCTTCATAGACCAATATAAGTGGAATATAGATTTAAATGAAGTAGTAAGTTGGCATGCAAAAACCCTCAAAAAAGTATGGCCAGAATTTGAAGAAAACTTAGAAGATGTGAAAAATATTTTAGAAGTAGAGAAGAGGAAGTACAAAAATACAGTAGAAAAATCAAAACATGTAATACAGAAGTTGTTGACTAAAAAAATAACAGAAAAAGACTTGTTGCAACTCTATGACTCACAAGGCATTAATCCAGAATTAGTGCAAAAAGAAGCGAAGAAACAAAAGAAAGAAGTAAAAGTACCAGATAATTTTTATGGAAAAGTAGCAGAATTACATGAAAAAAAAGAACAGAAACATACAACACAAAAAGAACTAGTACTAAATTTAGAAGGAGTACATGAAACAAAAATATTGTACTATAATGACACTAAAAAAACAAGCTTTAAAGCGAAAATAGTAAAACAACTAGGGAAGTTTATAGTGTTAAATGAAACTTATTTCTATCCAACAAGTGGAGGACAAATGCATGATAAAGGAACAATACAAGGAGAAGAAGTAGTAGATATTTTTAAACAAGGAAAAGTAGTAGTGCATATGTTACAAACAGAACATGTCTTTCCAGAAGGAGAAGAAGTTACATGTGAAATAGATAAAGAAAGAAGATTGCAATTAAGTCAAAACCATACAGGAGCACATATCTTAAACGCAGCAGCAAAAAGAGTATTAGGAAATCACATAAATCAAGCAGGAGCATTTAAAGATGTGGATAAATCAAGACTAGACATAACACACTATCAAGGATTAACAGAAGAAGAGTTAAAGAAAATAGAGAAAGAAGCGAATAAAATAATTAGTGACAAAATACCTATTTACAAGAGTTTTATGAATAGAAGTGAAGCAGAAAAAACTCATGGCATGGCAATCTATCAAGGAGGAGTGCCAATAGGCAAAGAATTGAGGATAGTGGATATAGCAGGAGTAGACGTAGAATGTTGTGGAGGAACACACTTAGATAATACTTTTGAAGTAGCGTTGATAAAGTTACTAAAATCAAGCAAAATATCAGATAGCATAGTAAGACTAGAATACGTAGCAGGAAAAGGAGCAAGTAAAGAAATTGATAAAGAAAAAGTGTTGTTAGCAGATGCAGCAAGCATATTAAAAGTAGAGAAGAATCAAGTGCCAGCAAGAGCACAAGAACTCTTTAAATTATGGAAAGCAAACGTAAAAAAAGGTAAAGAGTTATCAACTAAATTAACAAGTGATGAAGAAATGAAAGGAAGAGATAAAGAGTTATTAGAAAAGACAGCAGAGTTGTTGAAAACACAACCAGAGCATGTACCAAAAACATTAAGAAGATTTAAGAAAGAGTTAAATATAAAATAACTATTCTAAATAAATAGAAGGTCTACCAGGCTTAGCTTTTTTAGCTTTCTTTTCAGGGTCAACAATATCTTTAGCATTACTAGCAAACACTTTAACAAATTTAGAGCCAGTAACAGAAGTTAAGAACTCTTGTTGTTCTTCAAATATTTTAACTTCAGGAGGAATACAATAAATATACACTTTAGGCTTTTCTAACTTTAATAATCCTTTAACATGAACAATATCTCTTTGAGTTTTACTAATCAATTCTTCTTCTTGCTCAAATTTTTTATCAATTTTCTTCTCATTACATTTAGGCCAATCAGCTAAAGAAATAAAAGGTTTATTCCCAATCTTTCCCCACAATTCTTCAGTAAGATGAGGACAGAAAGGATGGAATATCTTCAAAAAAGACTCAGCATCAGCTTTAGCCATCTCATCAACTTGAGAAAAATCTTCAATTAATTTTCTTAATTTAATAACAGCAAGATTATAATCAAAACTAGTAATATCCTCAGAGATCTCCTTAATAGCCTTATTAATCTTGCTCTCAACCTTCTTATTAGAATTCCCTAACTTCAGATTTTCGAATAATAAAGGAATACGCTTAATGATTTTAGCAATACTCTCCAAACCAGAACTACTCCAAGCAAAATCTTTATCAGGAGCAGCAACAGAAACTAAAAATAATCTTAAAGCATCAGCACCAACCTGTTTAGTAATATCCAAAGGATTAATCACATTCCCTCTAGACTTAGCCATGACATGACCATCTTCACCATGCAACATACCTTGATTAAATAATTTAGTAAAAGGTTCATCACATTTAACAAAACCAAGATCACGTAGAGCTTTAGTAAAAAAACGAGCATACATTAAATGCATACAAGCATGTTCAGCACCACCAATATATACATCAACAGGCATCCAATAATTACCTTTCTTTTTGTCAAAAGGAAGCTTTTTATTTAAGTTATCAGTGTAACGTAAAAAATACCAAGAAGAATCAAAAAAAGTATCCATAGTATCAGTTTCTCTTCTAGCTTTCCCTTTACATTTAGGACAAGAAGTGTTAACAAATTCTTCATTACTAGCTAAAGGATTACCTTCACCAAACTTAACTTTTTCAGGCAAGACAATAGGTAAGTCTTTTTCTAGAACAGGAAGCACACCACAATCATCACAATACACTATAGGAATTGGAGTACCCCAATATCTTTGACGAGAAACAAGCCAATCACGCAATTTGTATTGCACAGCTTTCTTACCCATTTTTTGTTTATCCAAAAAAGTAGTTATTTCTTCAATAGCAACATCTTTTTTTAACCCATCAAACTTACCAGAATTAACTAAAACACCATCATTAACAAAAGCACTATCCATATCTTCAGGATCCACTTCTTTAGCACCAGGTTGAATAACAACCTTAATAGAGATTTCATACTTTTTAGCGAACTCAAAATCACGTTGATCATGAGCAGGAACAGCCATAACCATACCAGAACCATATTCAGCAATCACAAAATTACCAGCCCATATAGGAATTTTTTCTTCAGTTATAGGATGAATAGCATAACTACCAGTAAAAACACCATCTTTCTCTAAAACATCAAGATCAGCATCACTAGTAGAATGAATCTTATGCAAAAACTTTTCAACAGTAGGCTTTTGTTCAGCAGTAACTAAATCCATTAATTGAGAGTGTTGTGCAGAAATAACCATAAAAGTAACACCAAACAAAGTATCAGGACGAGTTGTAAAAATTTTCCAAGATTTATCATTAATTAAAAAATTAATCTCTGTACCAAAGCTCTTGCCAATCCAATTCTCTTGCATACTCTTAATGCGATCAGGCCAGTCTAATTTAGGAATAGTATCAAGCAATTCATCAGCATAAGCAGTAGTTTTGATAAACCATTGTTCTAATTGTTTAATTACAACAGGAGTAGAAGCATGACGCCAACACATACCACTATGCACTTGCTCATTAGCCAAAACAGTATTACATTCAGAACACCAATTCACAGGAGCATTTTTTCTATACACTAAATCTTTCTCAAATAATTTTAAGAAAAAATATTGATTCCACTTATAATACTCAACATCACAAGTTCTTAAAACTCTAGACCAATCATAACTTAAGCCCAAAGCTTTTTGTTGCGTAATAAAATTTTTAATAGCATCATCAGTAAATTTTTTAGGATGAGACTTAGCCTTAATAGCAGCATTTTCTGCTGGCAAACCTAAAGCATCATACCCTATAGGATACAAAATATTAAAACCTAACATACGTTGAAACCTTGCAAAAATATCACCAATAGTATAATTTAAAGCATGCCCCATGTGCAAACCAGAACCACTAGGATAAGGAAACATTTCAAGAATGTATTTTTTTTTCTTAGAAGACTCAGTGACCTTGAAAGTTTTTTTAGCATCCCAAGCAGCTTGCCACTTCTTCTCGATAGCCTTGTGGTTATAAGTCATAAAGAACAAGTTAAAAAGCGGTTATAAAAAGCTTTTGCAAAAGTTTAAATATGTACAATCTCGAAAAAGTGCTATAAGGACCCGTAGCTCAGTTTGGATAGAGCGTTTGCCTTCTAAGCAAAAGGTCGCAGGTTCAAATCCTGTCGGGTCCGCTTATATCTGAAACGTTTAAATAACAACCAAAATAATGAAAAACAATGGAAAAAATAACTAAAGTACTTCAAATTTTAACAATCTTCTTACTTCTAAGTTTTACTACAGCAGCACTAGAAGACACAGAAAAAGACTATGAAAGTGATTATGAACCAGTAGACATTGTAGAAACAGCAGCAGAAAAAAAAGAAAGAATGTTAGAAGCATTTGATAATTCAGAAATAGTACAAGGACAGATGACCTTTTCATTCACCTCAACCACTACTAAAGAAGAAGCAATAAAGATATTGAAAAAATATGATTTAGAATTACAACAATATGAAGTATGTAGTGGTGCACAAGACCCAGATGGAAAAGCAACAGACTTAGGTTGTGAAACAGAAGATTCTTGGAATGATATGATACAAATAGCAACAGTAACAGTACCAAAAGGAAAAGAAAAAGACTTAGCAGAAGAAATAGTAGATAAAGAAACAAACGTAGAATGGGCAGAACCAGAATTTGTTATGACAACAGATGATGGAGCAGTTGCTGTGCCAGGAGTATTAGAACCATTAGAATCAGGAGAACCAGGCAACTACGAAAGTAATGTAGAAGATACTGATATAGATACTGGCTGGTTAGAAGGCATATCAACAGGTATATTAGATTGGTTTAAAAGCTGGTTTTAGTTAAACTTAAATAAGGAAAACAAACTCTTCTCTCTAGATGGCACTGTGCCCAAGTGGTTAAGGGGACCGCCTGCAGAGCGGTTATGCGCAGGTTCGAATCCTGCCAGTGCCTTTTACTTTTAAGAGGTGCAACATGACAAAAGAAGAAATAGGTGTACATTTTAAGAGAGGAGAACATAAGTGTTTACAACCAGGAGAAGCATTAGCACTCTTACAAAAGCTCTACAGTTGTGGCTATCTATGTAAAGGATGTTTGCCAAGAGTGTTAAAGCACATAGAAGAGAAAGGAAAGAAGAAAGTTAATTATGTTATTGAATAAGGCTTTGCAAATACTCTTTCTTTAATTGAAACCCATTTTTCTTAGCTAATCTTTGAATTGCACGATCAAACTTACTAGAATACTGAGCAGCAATCTTCTTTCTAAAAGCAACCTCTTTAGGTAATCCTAATTCTAAAGCAACTTCCCTTAAAATAATTTTTCTTCGTTCATTATTCATCTTTAAAGAAGGATCAATTTGCATAGCATACTTTACTAACTCTTTATCTAAAAAAGGAGCAGCTAAAGTAATATTGAAATGGTTAGCAATTGGTAAATCACGAGCGAAATCACGAACTTCCATGTCTTTTAACCCATCCCATAAACGTTCATGAATGTTAGTTAAGTCATTCCCATACTCAATGTGCCGTTTGTATCCGCCAAAGATTTCTTCAGCACCTAAACCACCAAGGACAGTAGTAATACCATCTTCTTTTGCCATTTCCAAAACTGAAAAAACAACACACCCGATACCTACATGTGTTACATCAGTAGAATTAAGTAAAGTAACAACCTTCTTGATAACTTCTTCAGCTTCATCCAAAGAAAGAATCTTAGTCTTGATAGGTAAATTAAGTTGTTGAGCAACTTGCTTAGACCAAGAAACATCATCAGAATTCGCTAAAGCAACAGAATAGAGAGTGGGAGTAGTAGCTAATAAAGCAATTAAAGCAGAATCAACACCACCAGAGAAAGCAATACCAGGAGAAGGATACTTCTGAATAGCTTTTTGTAATAAAGGCTTCAGAGAAGCAATAATTTTAGCTTTATCAGTAAGGAAAGGATGATCTTGTAATTCTTTACGGAGAGATTCAAACATAGGAAAAAGATAAGAAAATTAGTTTAAAAATGTTAAGGAAAATAAAAGAAAAAAAGAAGAGAAGTTATTTTCTCTTTTTTGTAGCACTAGCTTCATAATCAGCCATTCTTTTAGCTTTCGCAGCTTTTCTGCCACGACCGCCAGTGAAAATGAGCTTTATGAAAAAGATAGCTACAATGATTAAGATAATATCTCCAATAATCCAGAAGACTTTGGAATCACTATCTCCACCAAAGAGGTTAAACCCACCATTCTTACCACTAGTTTTACCAGCAGCTTCAACAGTGAAACTTCTTGTTTCTAAAGTGTTTCCTTTGTTATCTTTTAACACAACACTACCACTGTACATTCCAGCAGCAACATTTTCTTTAGATTTTAAGTTCAAGAAAACAGTGCTTTCTTGACCAGCATTTAAGAACACTTTTTTACTTGAAGCTGTTTCAGCAAAATCTTCAGTGTTTTCAAGACTAACTATGTATTCAACAGTTGCATCTTCTTTGTTCACTACCTTTACTGCAAGACTTGCAAGACTATCTTTAGCTAAATTAATCTTTTCTGAACTAATCACTAAAGCATTTCTTGTAGTTGTAGGTGTTTTAGTTTTTTTACCATTGCTTGCAGGAGCACCTTCTGAACAAAGATTGTCCACAGTGTACGTTGCAGTATCACTTAATTTGTTGTTATCATAGAACGTTTGTATTTGGAATACAGAAGGTCCTTGCTTGAGTTCTCTTGGACTAACAGGTACTAAGAAAGTTTTCTCATCTCTGTCGTCTTCATCCAATTCAAATCCAGCAATTCTTTCTTGGTAACCAAAGAGTTTAGAAGTTACTTCTATAGCAACTCTATCTTCATTGGAACGTCCTAAGTTGATGAAATCAACACGAAGATTGATTGTAGTATCATCACAACTTAAAGAGGTTGGATTTGCATTAATACTCTTAATGAGTAAGTCGTGATTTTTACGTTCAACTTCTACATCGAAAGAGATCATTTCACCATGTAGTGCGCCGTTTTCGTCTTCACCACTAACTGAAAGTTCACAGTTACTAGTTTCATCTTTAGCGTCTTCTTCTACATCAAAGTTAATTGATTCTGTTTCTTCGTCTTCAGTACCGATGTCACCGATTTCTTCAGTTTTATCGTCGAAGTCAAAATTATCTTCTTCATCACAAGATATTTCTAAATCAACATCATTGATGTCTAAATTAGTACGATCATCAAATTCGTTTGAAGCTTCTACTTCTATTTCAATTCTATCTCCTGGGACGATGTTTTCTAAATTATCATCATCATCTATGCTTTGTTTTCCTTTACCATTAATAATAGCATCACTGTCTGAGATTTCTAATTGATTTTCTCTTTGCATGAATACTTGTAAATCAGCACTTATTGCAGTTGTACTAGAACTATCTTTTAATTTGATAGTTGCAACAATTAAAGCTTGTTTTTCAAAAGTAGTATCATCAACAGCATCTAACTGCTCAGGAATTCTAGCTTTTAATTGTACATCTTTTGTAGAAGATGCAGGTATACTAACTGAATCACCAACAATAGTAAATTGTAAATCACTAGTTTTAAAACCAGATGCAGTACTTACTTCAATAGTATCAACTGTCACAGCAGTTGTATCTGTATTCTTTACCTTAAGAGTTACTGTATCAAAGATATCATGTTTTTCAGATTCATCATGTTCAGGGTTACTTGCTTCTTGACCGTCATCTCCGAAAGTAGGAGTATCTTTATTGAAAGATTCTGTAATTTCTAATGCTGCGCTTGCTGTATTCATTGCAAATGCAACTGATAAAATGATTAATATATTCCATAACATAAATTTTTTCATACTGTTTGACCCCCGGTATACAACACAAGTATCCTGTGTTGCTATTGCATAGTTACAACCCATATATAAAGCTTGTGGTCTAACCTATATAATCAAGCCTAAATATGAGTTTTAGCGCTTTAGCGCTGTTATCACAACCTTTATACACAAAATTACAATCGCTAGTAAAAAAACATTAATTACAATCCAAATACTAGTAGGAATATCACTAATTAAAGGAAAATTAGTACTAGAAGGTTTACTATCTTCTTTAGGACTAATTTGCACTTGCACATTAGAAGAAGCAAGTACTTTAGCACCCTCCTTCACAAAAATAGTAGCACTATACTTACCAGATAAAGCAGACTCTCTAACAACAAGATCTAAGAAAACAGTAGTTTTAGATAAAGGATTAAGAGTAATAGTTTTAGTAGAAGCATCAGCAAAATCTTCAATATTAGCAACACTAATAGCAAAAACACCTTTATTGAATTGATTATTAGTAACAACAACAGGAAGAGAAATAACTTTTCCTTGTTGAGAAACAAAATTATCTTCAACAGGTTTTATAGTAACAGCATCAGTTGCTCCACGGAATTGAAGTTGTATACGACAACTAGAAACTTCTAAAGGCAAACGTAAAGAATCAGAACCACCATCAAAATTAACTTTGACACTTAGATCATATTTTTTAGGCTTAGCATCAGCAGGCAATTTTAGTTGAAATTGACGAATAGCACTATTTTCTTCAGCAGAATTAAAACTTTCTAAATCAAAACGTTCAGATTTTTCATTAATACGTAACTCTTTATTTGTAACAGAAACTGTAACATCATCATTATCATCATCACCAATATTCATAACACGAATAGAAGCAGAGACAATATCTCCACAAGCCGCTACAGAAGGGAATAAGCGTGATTCAGACTCATCAATAATAATATCATCATCTTCTAATTGAATATCAACCTTTTGTTTAGCTTGCACACAATTTAATTCTTCAAACTCATCATCAA
Source organism: Candidatus Woesearchaeota archaeon UBA489 (assembly GCA_002505585.1). Taxonomy (GTDB): domain Archaea; phylum Nanobdellota; class Nanobdellia; order SCGC-AAA011-G17; family UBA489; genus UBA489. The sequence goes on from DAVM01000018.1 coordinate 79,493, forward strand.
AAGCTTTAATGAACAAAGTTAATTCATCATCTTCATCAAAATCTTCAGACTCTAAAGGAACACGTAAACGTAAATCAAAAGTTTCATCCTCATCTTCATCAATACGTTTAGTAGCTGAAGAAGTATCAGCAATATTGCGATTATCATTAAACAAGAAAGCTTCAACTTGAGTACGAATTTCATTTTGTCCTTCATTGCTTACTTCAACTTCAATAGGAATTACATCACCAGGTTTGAACTCATCAGAATTATCAGGCTCATCAACATCAATTTTCAAAGCAGTCCCAACTTGACCAAAGTCACAAATATCAAGATCAATATCTATAGTAAATTTAACAGTATCTTTAGCAGTACTATTAGTTGTAGAATCTTTAACAGTTAAAGTTCCACCAAAACGTTCAAAACTAATCTTTGCATCAGGACTAACAGTAACATCAATTTTCTTAGAAGCATTTAGTGATAAAGTAGGAGCTGAAGGAGAAAAAGATAAAGTAATCTTTTCACCACGACTATCAGTCAAATCTAACTGAGAAATATCAAAATCTAGAGTAATAGGAGTAGTACCAGTATTTTGGACATTAAAAGAGACAATTTTATCTTTATTAGGAGCTACAGAAACACTTACAGTATCTTCAAGAATATTTAGAGAAGGTACAGCAGATACAGCAGCTAGAGTAGTAATGAATAAGAATAAAGCTACAATCCAACTTTCTTTGATGCGCATTGTTTGAAAACTACTCCATACATTTATTGTTATTCAAGAGTGGTAATAACCCTATATAAAGGTTTTGGTTAAAAACCTAATACTTTCGAATAACAAACTTATCCAAAAAGAAAATTAAAAGAATAATAATAACAAAGTTCACAATAATCCAGAAAGCAGTAGAACTGGAGCCAGAACTTTTCTTACCATCAATAAGAACATTCACAGCCTCAGAAGCAATAACAGCACCATTAGATCTAACAAGAACAGAAACACTCTGCTTCCTAGGAGGAGCATCCTCTAAAACTTTCAAGTTCAAGAAAATAGTAGAAGATTGACCAGGATTCAAAAACACTTGCTTCCTAGAAGAAGACTCAGCAAAATCACCAGTATTAGCCAACTCCACAACAAACTCTTCAGGAACATCAGCAGGATTAGTTAAACGAACAGGAAGAGAAACAAACTCACCACGTTGCACATCTAAAGAAGACTGCCCAACATCTAAAACAACAGCACTCTTCTTCACAACTTGAGGACCTTTAGTAGCAATAGATTTCCTAGCACCACACTCATTAGTAACTTGTAATACTTCAGCACTACCAGTTTTAGTATTATCATAAAAAGTCTTAATTTGCACAGCCAAAGCACCAGCTTCAAGATCTTGAGGGACAGGAATAATAAAAGTAAAATCCTCAGTATCATCTTCATCCAACTCAAAAGAAGGAATTCTTTGTTGGAAACCCAAACTCTTACTAACAATTTCAACAACAGCCTCATCTTCATTAGACTTCCCTAAATTACGAACAGTAGTTATCAAAGTAAGAGACTCAGTCTGACAAGTAACCACACTAGGATTAATAGAACTAGCTTCAATTTGTAAATCATGACTCTTCCGTTCAACTTCAATAGTAAAAGCTAAAGACTCACCATGACGAGCACCATTTTCATCAACACCAAGAACCATAAGATCACAAGTAATATCTTCATCCTCAGCATCCTCTTCAACATCAAACAGTAAAGACTCAATTTCTTCATCTTCAGTACCAACATCACCAATCTCTTCAGTCTTATCATCAAAATCAAGATTATCTTCATTATCACACTCAATAGACAGATCAACATCTTCAACATCAACATTCTCTTCATCATCAAACTTATTCTCAACCTCAACAACTAACTCAATACGATTATTAGGCTTAATCTTTTTGAGATCATCACCATCATCAAGACTCTTCCCACCCTTATCATTCACAGAAGCATCAATATCATTAATGTCCAACTCATTAGCACGCTGCATGAATACTTGGAAAGACTTCTTTAAAGGAGCATTTAAAGAATCTTTAGCCTCAAGAGAAATAGAAGCAACAATGAAAGCAACAACTTCACCCTCATCATCAACAGCATCTAACTGCTCAGGAACACGAGCACGCAAAGTAATAGAACCAGAAGCTTGAGAAGCTAAAGAGTTAGGAGAACTAACTAAAGAAATATTCAAATCTTTATCAGAAAAACCATTAACAGGAGAAACAACTATCTTGAAATCAGATAAAGACAAAGGACCACCATTCTTAATAGATAAGTCAGCAGTTAAGAAAACATTTTCATCTTTTTCTTTGTCACTCAAAGGATTACTAGCCTTTTGTTTTTCGTCACCAAATAAAGGATTAATTTTAGAAAATTGATCAACAATAATAATAGCACCAGCACCAAGCTCACCAACTTCCACATCATACTTTTGCATTGCAGTTGCACCAATCTTATCTTTAACAACAACTTCAACAGCATGTTTCCCTAATTGAGAAAGATTAGGAATCCAAGAAATTTGAGCAGAAGTATTACTAATTTTGGAAAGAGTCATATTAGCAGGGAAAGTTGTTAGAGAAAAATTAAGTTCATCACCAAATTGCAAATCAGGATCAGAAGCAATTACCGTATAAGCATAAGGAACATTTACAGTAGCCTTAGTAACAGGAGTAGAAGTAATAGAAGGTTTGTCATTAGTGTTAGCTACCTTAATAGTGAAGCTCTTTTTATCAGAAGCACCAACAAGATCAGTAACAGTAAGAGTTACGAAAAGTTCTCCAACATCAGCATTAGTAGGCGTGAAGGAAACAGTTGCAGCAGAAGCATTCTTTTTAGTAATAGTTATTTTAGGAGTGTTAGCACTGAAAGTTAAGACATCATTAAATTGTAAGTCAGGATCAGAAGCTGTGACATCAAATTCTAATTTAGTATCTTGAGTAGCAGATTTATTAGCAATTGCATCTAATACAGGATTACGATTAACATTAGTCACAGTCACTTTGAAAGAGACAGAACTTGATTTGTTAGTTGCATCAGTAGCAGTGAAAGTAATGTTATGGACTCCACTATCTCCAAATGAAGGAGTGAAAGCAAAAGTACTAATTAAAGTACTATCATTAGGTTGTTCAGATTTTCCAACACTCTTATTCTTCACAGACCAAGCAATAATCTTAATGTGATCACTATCAGGATCAGTCACATTTACTTCAAATTCTAAAGTTTCGTTTTCTTTAATTGAAGGAGTTAAAGTACTAGGTTTGAGTACAGTAATAATAGGAGGGTTAAAGAAAGAAGTGGTGAAAGAGGAAAGATTACTAGAAACATTTACTTTGCCATCAGTTGCAACAACTTTCCAGGAATAAGTTTGTAAGTCCTTAAGATTAACAGTTGTAGTAGTGGAGGAAGTTGTAGTTAACAAAGCTAAATTAGCACTAGTATTTTTGAGGAATACAAAATAACTAACAGTATCATTCACATCAGGATCAATAGAAGCAGTCCAACTTAGAAGTACAGAAGGGTCATTAACAATAGAGTTATGCACAGGACTAATTAATTGAGGAGAGGAAGGAGGATCATTAACATTAGTAACAGTTAAAGTGAAAGGCTGGAGATCGCTCCCATTAAATTTGTCAATAACTTTAACTTTAACATTATGAGCACCAACTTGATTAGGTTGAGGCACCCAAGCAATAACACCAGTAGAAGGATTAATACCCATACGTTCAGGAGCTTCAACTAAACTAAAAGTAAGTTTATCTCCTAAAGGAAGATCAGGATCATCAGCAGTAACAGTATAGACATAAGATTCATTTTGTTTAGCAATTGTAATAGGAGTAGAATTAATCTTAGGAGCATCATTCACATTAGAAACATTTAGAATAAAGTTTTGTTCAGTAGAAGCATTAAAGCTATCAGTTACTTTAATACTAACATTTGTAAGCATTACTTGAGTATTATTAGGAGTCCAAGTTACTTTACCTGTAGGAGTTATACTCATACCACTAGGAGCAAGGGCTAACTCAAAAGTAAAAGAATCATTTTCCACATCAAAAGCAATGACATCATAAGTATATTTCTCATCTTGTTTAGCAGAAAGATTAGGAGAAGAATTAATTCTAGGAGCATCATTCACAGGAGTAATAGTAACCTTAGCAACTTGTGAAGCCTGAGCTAAAGAAGGATCTTGCACAATAAAACTAACATTACGTGATCCAAAGAAATCATTATCAGGAGCAAAAGCAGCAACACTAGTCTTATTAATTAAAATAGTAAGGTTAGCAACAGGAACAACTAAAAATTTCAAAGAATCATTATCAGGATCAGAAGCATACAAAGAAAGATCTACAAATCCAAGAGTGTCCTCAGAGAAGTTTATAAGAGGAATAGGATTAAAAACAGGGTCACGATTTACGTGAAGCACAGTAAGAATAATCTCTTCAGTATCAGAAAATTGACCATCAGAAACGTTGAAAGTTATAGTATACTCTCCATCATCATCAAAAGTAGGAGTCCAACCAAAAGCACCGGAAGAAGTGTTGAAAGTGAAAGGAGACGGAAGGACAGAAGCAGCATTAGTGCTGAAAGTTACAATATCCTTATTAGGATCAGAAGCATTTAGTCGGATGGATAAAACTTGGTTTTCATTTACAGTTTTATTCCCAATAAACTCAAGAGTAGGAGGATGATTATTTCTTACCCCAGGAGAACCACTCTTTAATTCGCTTTGTACAAATGCAGAACTAGAAGGAAGGACTCTTTCCAAAGAGAAATCTTTTGTAGTTTTTTGGAAAGCAGTAAGATTAACAGTATCCAAAACAGAACCAGTATTATTCCTAAAAGCAATATAATCATTATGAGTAAGTCCATTACCCAACTTAGCATCTACTTCATAAATAGAGACATCACCAGGAATAGCAACAATACTCTCATTATTTACAATTACTGCAAATTTGCTAGATGCATTAAATACTTTACTTGTTAAAGTGTCATTACTATTACTATCTGCAATACTAAAACCAGATAAATTTACAGCACCATTAGGCATGAAAATTTCAACAAACTCTTTATCAGCAGCAGGAGTAGAAGTTTCATACATTACTTCATTAATAATAATAGATTGTGCAAAAACACTAGTAGCTCCAACACTAAAAAAGAGTAAACTCAACAAAAACACTAGATTTCTTTTAGATTTACAGCCCCCAAAATCCATGATACAACTCCTGAGTGGTTAAACATTTATAAGCATTATTGTTATCTACACTATACAATATGCCTATCAGAACTCAACAAAAACCTAAATGAACATAAAAAGAAACAGACCCTCCCAAAGAAGGGTTCTGGTTTCATTTTGCAAAGTTTGGTGCAAACGGAGGTCTCGTCTTGACGAAGAATTACTATAACTATTAGTTAGACAATATATAAACATACTGCAAAAAATAGTGAAAAATAGTGAAAAAAAGTACAAAATTATTCTTTACTAACAGCCTCAGCACCCTTATCAGTAAGTTCAATAAGTTTATTCCTACCCTGCTTCACAATACGCAACAACCCAAGATGATACAACTCATGCACACGCTTCTGAGTAGTAGGAGCAGTAATATTAAACTTCTGACCAATATCCTTAAAAGAAACTTGCTCACCCAAATGCCTACGAGACTCAATGAAACTCAAAACACTCACTAAATCACGAGGCACATCAACACCAGAAGAACCATTATCCAATTCCTGCATCTCCTTACTCAAAAAAGACAACTCCTTAGCCTTCATCAAAGAAGGATCAATAGGAACAAGCAAAACAGCCCTAGTCAACATAATCTTATCATTAATCTTAACCATAAACTTCATCACCTCATCAAAACCATGCTTAGCAATCAAATAATCCACACGATCAAGCAAAATAATAGCACTCTTACTCTTCACCAAAAAATCCGTAATCAACTTCCCAATAATCAACAAATCAGAAGAAGAAAAAATATTACTCTCCTTAGCATCAGACAACCACAAAATAGGAGTCTTCTCCAACTTATACTGCTTCCTAATAAGAAGAGGATTAGTCCTACTTAAACACAATCCCTGAGAACCATGCATAACCTTATCCACAAACAACTCAAAAGCCCTCTTAGAATCAACACCCTTCAACACATAACTAGTACCAAAACTCAAAGAAGCAAACTTTTCAGGAGAAGAAGAAGACTTTTCAGCAGAAGGCATAAGTTGCATAAACCTCTTTAATCGAGGACTCTCTTCAACCATATTACGAAGACTAACAACCATCTTATTGAAAGTATTAGCCAAATGATTCAACTCATCATTAGACTTAGATTCTTTTACTTTTACATCAAAATTACCCTCACTCACCTTAGTAGCAGCAGAAGCAAGCTCATTCACAGGACGCACAATAAGTTTAGTGAAGAAAAAGCCAATAGCAATAGCAAGAAACAAACCAATAACAGTAATAAAACCCAAAATAGCACGAGTATTACGCACAGCAGCAACAGATTCTTTGTTAGCAGCAGCATTCAAAGCACTAACATCAACAGCAATCTCTTGCAAAATCTCAATAGCATCATCAGAATCATCATCCACTTGTTTTAACAAAGCAGCCTTAACTTCATTATACCTAGTCTTTTCAGCATCATTACTTTCAGCAATCTCAGCCTTATGAGTAGAAATAACTTTTTCAGACTTATCTTTGAAACCATCATACTTTTTAGAAGCAAGATTTAAACGATCAATAACCTCTTCATCTTCAATAAGCTTTCTTAAACTCCGTTCAGACTCATCAAAAACATCATTTTGCTTATCAAACAAACGACGCAAATCTGATAGATCAGCACTATTAAACTCAGAAGCATAAGCATGAATTAACTTATTAGATTGCACTAAAGAGATGGTTAACCCATTCACTAAAGCAACAGTAGGAGAAGTAACTTGAGTAACTAACTCAACACGCTCACTAATACTGCCAGTAGCAATCATACCAATGGCTCCAGTTAACACTACAAAAAAGCCAACCAAGAAAAAACCTAGCATAATTTTATGAGTAATTTTCACTATCTTTCACTATATTTTATCAAGTGTTTAAATGTTTTATGAAAGTAGAGTAGTTGCAAGAAGAGAAATAAAACCTTTTATACCAGCAAACCATTCTAAAACTATGAAAGAATTGAAGTGGATACTTCTCAGATGGATACTAGCAGGACTAGTCACAACAAGTTATTCCTTAATTTATGCAATCATAGGACCAATAACTCTACAGATTAGCCAAGGCATACTTAATCTTTTCACAGAAACCATATTGCGAGGCAATTTGTTGTATGTAGGAGGGAAAACATTAGAATTCATACCATCATGCGCAGCAATAAGTGCCTATATATTATTAGGAATACTGATCTTATTAACAAGAGGAATAAACATCAAAACAAGAATAGTGATGGCACTCTACGGAAGTGTTTTAATACTAGCAGCAAACATCTTAAGAATAGAAGTGTTAATCTATGTACTCTTACAATGGGGAAAGAATTACTTCGATACATTGCATCTCTTCATATGGCAAATAGTATCAAGTATGTATGTAGCATTAGTTTGGGTGTATCTAACATGGAGATTCAAAGTAAAAGGAATACCATTGTATTCAGATATGCGATATGTTTGGAAGAAATTTAGGCGCTAGAATTCTTCTTATGATTTTTGTACAAGAAAAAACCACCAACTAATAACACTATAGAAATAACAATTATTAAAATCTCATGCTGAGCAATAGTATCCATAACAACAGACCCAAATTGAGCAACAAGGAAAGCGAGTAAGAAATAACGTAAACCACGACCTAAAATTGAAGCAACAACAAATTTCTTGAAATCAATATAAAAAACACCAGCAGCAATAGTAAAAATTTTGTAAGGAATAGGAGTAAAGCCAGAAATAAACACAGCCCAAGCACCAAAACGATCAAACAAACGATGTACTCGATCAATCTTACTATGACTAAAAAAACGCTCTAAAATAACACGCTCACCAGCCAAACCAATACCATACCCAAATATACCACCAAGAACACTACCAACAGTACAAACAAGAGCTAACAACAACCATAATTTAGGAGTGGAGAGAGTGAAAATAACTAACAAAATATCAGGAGGAATAGGGAAAAAAGAAGATTCAATAAAAGCAAGAAAAAACAACCCCCACATTCCTAAAGGTTCAAAAGTACGTTGTGTCCATTCAGTTAATTGTACAACAATGCTCATAAACAATCACCTTACTTCTTTTGTTGAAAAACTAACAAATCTTGAGTAGTTAATTTTTTCCTCTTTTTTAGTTTCTCTTCAACCAAAACAGCCTTTTCCTGCATTAATCTATCATCAATCTTCTTCTTTTGCTCAAAACGAACCTTTTTTTGCTCTTGCAATTTACTAACAACAACATTCACTTCAGACAATTCCTTCTTTAACTCACTATTCTTCTTAGAAAACCTCTTCTTAGCATCCCAAAAATGTTTCTGAGCATCATCATGAGAAAGTTTCTGTGCATTAATCTCCTTAGAAAGAGCAATGAACTGCTTATAATTATCCTTCTTTTTCTTAAACTCATCCTTTAATTTATTATGAAACTCATTAGCCTTTTTCTTAACCCCATCAATCTCTTTAGAAAGAATGTTTAATTTTTTTGTAACATCATACACACCCTTATTCTCTTTAATTTTTTTCTTTAAATCCTTAATTTGTACCATAACCTTTTTTTCTTGAGAAAGAGATAAAGCCTCAGTCTCAATCTTCATATCTAATTTATCAACCATCTCCTGCATTCTTTGAGGATTACCTTTACCACTCTGCTTTTTAGATAACTTCAAACGTTCCTTATTTAATTCCTTAGCTTGCTTCACTAACTCTTGACACTTCTTATTCCACTTATCACGCTCAGCCTTTAATTTATTTTGAGTAGAATTAGTACGATCTAAATCTCTCTTTACTTCACGAATCTTTTTAATAGAAGGAGATAAAGAATCTTGCAATTTTTTCTTCTTAGCAAACCAATCTTCTTTTTCTTTATCCAAAAGATTCAAATCATCACGAACAGACCTAATTTTAGTCTTCAGATTAGACAGATTGCTACCTACTACATTCTTTCCTTTGCTATCCATTGTAAGAATTAAACCACTCCGTTTGCGATAGATAGTGAGGAAAAGGAGTATAAAAAGGTTATTATGCTAGAGTATAAACTATCTTCAAATTAAAAAAAAAGAAAAAAAGAAAAAGAAATTATCCGAATAAAGCGCCTAAACCAGCAGATGCCGCTTCAGCTGACTTCTTTTCTTCTTTAGGCTTTGCTTCTTTAGCAGGTGCTGCTCCGCCATCACTAGCTGCTGCCGCAGGTGCTGCTGCAACTGGTGCCGCTGCTGCTTCTTTGATAGCTTTATCGATGTCAACGTCTTTTAACGCTGCAACTACAGCTTTAACACGCATGTCGTCAGGCTTACCGCCTGCAGCTTCAATGACTTTTTTCACTGTAGCTTCATCTATAGTTCCACCAGCCTTATGAATTACCATTCCAGCATAAACATATTCCATGGTTTTACCTCCAATTGATTGTTAATTAAATTTCACCCTTGCTTTTTTTATCTTTAAGATCATTAATGAGTTTGTTCATATCAGGAGCACTTTCGTCTGCTCTTGTTGAACTATCTGTTTTTGTTTCTTTTGTGTTTGCATCTTCTTGTTTTATTTTTTCACCAGTTAATTTCCTTAAGACATCTTGAGCAACTTCTTCGTCAGTTTTAGGTTCTTTTTTTTCTGGCTCATCAGTTTTTTCAACTTCTTCTTTTACTGTTTCTTCAAGTTTTTCTTCAGGAGCATTAGTCACTACATCTTTCTGTTCTTCTTTAACTTCTTCTTTAATTTCTTCTTGTTTTGGTTCTTCAAGTTTAGGTTCTTCAAGTTTAGGTTCTTCTTTAACTTCAGGAGCAGGTTCTTCTTTTGACTCTTCTTCAATAGCTTCTTCAACTTTTTCTTCTAAATGTTCTTCTTTCTTTTCTTCAGCAAGAGCATCAGGCACTTGAGCTTCAATAGTTTTAGCAGCAGCTTCAGCTTCAGCAAGTTGTTCTTTAACAGTTTCACTAGTTTGAATGTTAGCTTCTTTAGCTAAAGCAAGAGCTTCACGAGCACCCTTATTGACTAAAAGTTCAACAGTTTCAGGAGTAGTATACCCAATAGCAAGAGCAAGATTAAAAGCATCACTATGAGCAACCTTAATGTTCTGGATGTATTCTTCTTCATCAACACCAAGCACTTCTTTCCCCAAAATTTCTCCTTTTTCATAAGTAAAAGTTAAATTTAAACCAACCTTCATAGGTTCAATACCAATCTTAGCTAGAAGTTCAGCAATCTTAGCAGAAATAATTTCTCCTTCTTTCACTAAAACTTTTTCTTCACTAACATGAATTTTACCATCAACAATTTCAGTCTTCATACCAAGTTGTCCAAGTTCACCAATCATAGGACCAGGAGTAAAACTAGTAGGACCAGCAGGGAATTTTAAATCTTCAGGAGCTTCTTGACCAGGTTTAGCAGCCGCAGCTGACTGACTTTTTTTGAGTAATTTAAATAAGTTGAAAGGATCTTCTTTAGTAAAAATAATAGCAGGAACACCTTTTAATTTATCTTTCAAATCAGTAATATTTTTCTTGTCTGGTAATTGATCAAAAGCAATTTGCATAAAACGCTTTTTGGAATGTTTTAAAATAATCTTTCCCTTTAAAGATTTTTTAATACGTTGAAGTTGTAAAGTTGGTAAATTTTCTAAGTTAACAATACCAGCAATAGGATATTCATTGAAGAGTCTCTTAATATCTTCAACTTCTCCTTTCTTCCTATCATTAATGTGTGGTTTATACTCAGTCATTTTTTACTTTTAGCCTTCTTCTTAGCTTGTTTTTTAGCACTCTTCTTAGCTTTCTTAGATAATCTAACGTTTTTCTTACTAGCACGAACTTCTTTCTTAGGAGCTTTCTTCTTAGCTTCTTTTCTTACAACAACTTTCTCACCAACAAGAACAGGTTTACCCATACTTAATTTTATAAGAACACTTTTTATGTTATTTTGTTCTTGAGGAACAGTGTGAAGGACAGCATTAAAAACAGCAAAAGCATTTTCAACAATCTCTTCATCCTTCATAGATTCAGAACCAATAGGTACTTTGATAACTTTCTCATTTTTAGTTTCAACACGAACAGTCTTTTGCAAATTTTCAACAACAGGTTTTACTTCTGCTGTAGGAGGAAGAACACAACCAGCTTTAGGATTAGGCATTAAACCACGAGTACCTAAAGTTCTTCCAAAAGCTTTAGCAACATCTGGCATAACATTAGCTTGAGCAATAAAAAAACCAGTATTATTAGCTAACTTTTTAACAAATTTATCATCAGCAGTCTTGAATTCATCTTTAGTAATAACAGTGTCACAAACTTCTTTAGCTTTAACAGATAATTCAGTACCAACCAAAGCAGTAATAGGAACTTTTTTTCCACGAGAAAAAGGCATTTTTACAAATAAGAGTAATCTTTCGTTTTCTTTTTTGAGATCAATGCCGTGTAAATTAATAATTAAGTCAAAAGATTGAGTAAATTTACGCTTCTTCGCACTAGCACGAATTTTACTAACAGCATCTACAAATAATTTTTTATCCATACAGTTCACATCCCTGCTACACCACCACAAGAATGGATGTAGTCGATAACGGGTTAAGAAAAAATGAGTTTAAAGGATTTATAAAGGTATCTGTTCAGAAAGACTATCTTTGTTAGAAATTCCAAGAAGGCTTCTCCTTCCATAAGGAATAGAAAAACAAGCTAAAATTCTAGTTACTCTTTGGTGTCCCCTTAATGCATCTGCCCGTTGTTCTAAAGATTGCAGTCTTTGATAGTTTTCTGCCCTTGAATTTAATTCATTAAAAATAGGTAAAGCATCAAGTTTTCTAGGCACTTCACAAGGCGTTGATTCAGAAACAAAATAAGTGTTAGACATAAATATTTTTAGATTGAAGAAATATATAAACCTTTGTAAATAAAACATATAAAACTTTATAAAGGGAATAAAAAGGTGCAAAAGTATGAGAAGATTAAGAAACTACACAACAACATTAGCAACAATGACCTTACTAGGATGCCAAACACTACCAGAAGAAAAACCAGATAGAGTAGTTCCATTTGGAGAAGAATACAAAACACTTGCATCACAAACAACAACTTTAAACAGACTTGTAGAAGCAAGAGCAGGATTAATTAAAATAATTAAACAAAATGATGGCACTTTTACTTATGAACAAAAATTACCAGTTAGAGAAAATAAAGCACGTTTTGAAAGGAATAGAAGTCTTTTGCTTAGAGAATCAGACCAGTTTGATAAAGATAGATTCATTAGTCCAGGAGAAATGAGAAGAGCAAGAAACCAACTCTATCAATTTCAAAAATCATTAGATGCAATAGCAGGACAAGATTATAAAGTTGAAGGATCTAGTCCTATTTCTTTAATTGGATTAAGTCCTGTTACTGTAATGGGAATAAATAGACTTGTAGCACTTCAATTAGGTAACACAAAAATTAAGTTTGCTTATCCAACAGCACCAGTTGATTTAACAAAACAACCAGAAGCACTTAAACACACACTTCAATCAGTTGACAAAGATAAAAATAGAATTATTACTACAGAAGAAATAAGAGGAATACTACAACCAGTCAACCAACAAGTAAAGAGATTAGTGCCTAATCATTTAAGTCCATTAAAAATAGGTACTAAAAGCAAAAAAATAAAAAATCAACCAAGAGTATTAACACCTAAAAAATTAAGACCAAGAAACCAAAAAATAAGATAATCTAAATAATTTTTTTTATTTATGTGAAAGCTTTGTAAATTCCAAAAGCAGCAAGGCTGAGAAGTGCAAGGTTTTCAAAAATTAAAACACCAAGACGCCTTTTAGCATAACCAAACATAACATTTTCTAAACTATTCTCATCATCATCAACAGGCATAGCTAACTCATCATCAAATAAACTGTCCATCTTCCTCTTATATCTAATAATTCCTCTAACAGGTTGCAAAAGATAGCGAGGATTTTGCAATAAACTTAACTGACTTCTTACTTCAGAATTTTCACAAATTTGTTCTAGTTGCATTTCTAAAAGTAAATAGCCCGACTCTAACAACAATAGTCACATCAAGTATAAAGCATTGATCATATCGTTCACACACCGGGCCAAGAGATAAGAATAATTTAAGCTATAAAAAGTTATGCATAAAAACTCATACGATCTTGTTCACACATCACAGCCATCAAAGCAATAGGATTCACACTCTTTAAGCGATTTAAATAAGAAATATCAGTAGCAGAAGCAATACACTTTTGGAAAGGGTGAGAGTGAAGATCAATAATTGCACTAGGAGTACAAGGTTCAGCAGAAACATGGAAAGGAGATTGAGAAAACACTTTAGGCTCAACAACACTTTTAATAAAATAAGTATTTTCTTTTACTTCACCAAACAAACATGCTTTAAATTCGTGTTCGGGATTAGCAAAATAAATACTTTTTAATTTTTCATAAACAGCTTCATCAAACTGAATAGTTTTCCCATTAGTTGCAAAAGTTAAAGAATCTTTATCTAAAACAGAACTTTCAGAACGAGACTCAAAAAAATCAAAAGCATAGAAAGCTAATAAATAACTAGTGAATAAAAGAATTAAAACAAGAGCAATAATACGAATAATTACTTTACGCACTAATTTTTTAAAAGGGTTTTCCTCTTCAAAATCCTCAAAAATAATTTCATCATCCTTCATTTTTCTAACAAATACACAGTTAATAGTTCAAAAGATACTTTCTCTTCACCAAGAACTTTGTAAGAGTATTTATATTTCTTTAGTAAAGCAGGAACATCAGGAGTTAAAGAACTAACAACAATTAAAATCTTTCCCTTAGCATTCAAAAAAGCCTTAGCTTGTTCTAAAAAGCGTTCTAAGACTTCAGAACCTTTAACACCGCCAGTAGTACTTAGAGCAGATTCTTTATCTTCACGTTCATCTAAAGGTAAATAAGGTGGGTTAAAGATGATTACATCAAAAGTAGAATTAATATTAGAAAATAAATCAGAAACAATAGTTTTTACACCTTTAGCTTTCACAAACTCCACACATTCAGCATTTATATCAGAAGCAACAACATCAGCAGTTTTTTCTAAAGCAGTCAAAGCTTGGATGCCAGAACCAGTGCCAACATCAAGAACTTTCCCTTTAACAAATTGTTTCACAAATTTTTGCAAGAGAAAAGAATCTTCACGAGGTTCATAAATCATTATAATAATTTTGAATACTCTTTGACACGCTTCATGATATTATCTAAAACATACTTTTCAACCTTTTCATCAAAGATAACAGAAATATCTTCAAACTCTGTAATACGATATTCATTTTTTAATTTTTCAACAATAAATAAGTCACGTAAACGTTTTAATTGACGACGAATATTAGAAGAAGCAATACCTTTCAAAGGAAGTTTAGCTTTTTTTCTTAAAGCAACAGCTTCATCTTTAATCTCTTCAGAATTCATTAAGAGTTTTTTATTTTTAGCATTTAACATAACTTGAAAGACATCAACAACAATATCACGAGAATCACCAGGCTGGAGTAAACCAATAGATAAACAAAATTTACGAATGATTTCACGCTTATTTTTAGTGTACGGTTTTTCATACCGACGCAAAGTTAACTCATTCAAAGGGGAATCCCTTGCAATAGTTTTAGGCATAAATAATAATACTTAAGTAACGTTTAAAAGCTTTTGGTTTTGCTCATCACCAAGCTTCTTTATAAATAGTGTTAGTGTTGAAGCCAAGTTCAACCAAAGCAGGAATAGTATCTTGCACCATCATAGGAGGACCACAGATGTATACATCTTTATTTTCAGGGTTGTTTATATACTTTTTGATACACTCATGAATCCTTACAGATTCACCACTCCAAGCAGGAGAAGGATTAGAAACAGAATAAATAATTTTTAATTGAGGTAATTTTTGTTTTAAAGCTTCAAGTTCGCCGTAAAATAATTTATCAGCATCAGATTTAAAACGGTAAAATAAAGAAATAGGAGTTTTAGAATTTTCTTTAGCAAGAGAAAACAACATACTTCTAATAGGAGCAATACCAGTACCAGCAGCAATGAACACTAATTCTTTTTCTTTAGAACGAACAGAAAAAGGACCTAAAGGACCTTTAACACTTAAACGAGATTGCAAAGGAAGAGAATCAAATAAAAGAGAGACAGTACCATGAGGAAGAATCTTAATGCAAAGTTCAATAATGTTTTCGTCATTAGGTAAAGAAGCAATAGAAAAAGCACGAGATAAAGTTTTATCAGACTTATCAACATTCACCATAACAAATTGACCAGGAGAAAAAGATAAAGAGTTATCTAATTGTAAAAAGAAGAGTTTTGTATCATGAGTTAAATCCTTTTTTTCAATTAATGTAGCTTCGGTTTCCATAGCCTAATGACAAAGTAAAGGCTTTTAAAGCTTACCACAATATGCTTTTCTATGACAGACCTCTATTTAATAGTCCATGAAAGAACAGTGTGTAACTGTGAAACTGTAGGTATTCCTGGAGCAGAAGTAGCTTTAGCAGAAATTGAACGTATTAAAAGAGAAGAAGAATTTCTTGAATTTACTATTCCAAGTTCACTCGCCATGCACCCAGAGTTACCTCCACCATCAGATGATTTAACAATAGCTGTACTAGGTGCTTATAAAGAACTTTGTGTGTTTAATCAACATTATCTTTTAGAAATGCAAGGATATAATGTACAATACCACTTACCAAGATGTGTTTCTGTATGCGATGATGAAGGAGCATTTTTTGCACTGGCAAATAATTCCTAAACAATGAAAGAACAAAAACCAAAAGAAGAAGTAGAAAAGCAAGAAGACCACTTAGAACAACTCCAAAGATTACAAGCAGAATTTGAAAATTATCAAAAAAGAGTAGAAAAAGAGCAAGGAGAGAAAGCGAAATATGCATCTACTGATCTATTAAAGAAATTACTAACTCTAACAGACACTTTTGAACAAGCACTGAAAAGCATGCAAAAAGAAGATGAACACACAAAAGGAGTAGAGATGATGTACCAAACACTTCAAACAATACTCAAAGAAGAAGGAGTAAAAGCAATGGAAGTTGAAGGGAAGCAATTAAATCCAGAAGAACACGAAGTATTAGCGAAAGTAGAAGGTGGAGAAGAAGGGGTAATAATAGAAGAGGTACAGAAAGGATATTTTTATAAAGACAAAATCTTGAGACATGCAAAGGTTAAAATAAGCAGTGGAAAAGCTTAAAAAACCAATTCTAAAGAATAATAATTAAGAAAAATGGCAAAAATCATAGGAATAGACTTAGGAACCAGTAATTCTGCAGCAGCAGTACTAGAAGGTGGAAAGCCAAAAATAATTCCAAGCACAGAAGGAACTAGTTTATACGGAAAATCCTTTCCAAGTGTAGTAGCATTTACTAAAGAAGATCAGATGTTAGTAGGAGAAACAGCAAAAAGACAAGCAGTTTCAAACCCAGAAGGGACAATAATGGCTGCAAAAAGGAAAATAGGCAGTGATCACAAATATGAAGTTCATAAAAAAAGTTATACACCACAACAAATATCAGCATTTATACTCCAAAAAATTAAGAAAGATGCAGAAGCATTTCTAGGAGATAAAGTAGAGAAAGCAGTTATTACAGTACCAGCATACTTTGATGATGCACAAAGACAAGCAACCAAAGATGCAGGAAAAATAGCAGGCTTAGACGTAATAAGATTAGTTAATGAACCAACAGCAGCAGCACTATCCTACGGACTAGACAAAAATGATAAAGATATGAAAATATTAGTGTTTGATTTTGGTGGAGGAACATTAGACGTAACAGTAATGGACTTTGGTGATGGAGTCTTTGAAGTAAAAAGCACCCACGGAGATACACACTTAGGTGGAACAGACATGGATGAAGTTTTAATTAAGTACATAGTTGAAGAGTTTAAAAAAGAAAGTGGCGTAGATTTAAATCAAGATGATTTAGCAATGCAAAGAGTAAGAGAAGCAGCAGAAAAAGCAAAAATAGAATTATCAACAACACAAGAAACAGATATTAACCAACCTTATGTTACTTCTACAGATCAAGGACCAAAACACTTGACAATGAAAATTACGAGGGCGCAGTTAGAAAGATTAGTAGACCCAATAGTACAAAAATGTAAAGGACCACTAGAACAATCCATAAAAGATGCTAAGTTGAGTAAAGGAGATGTGCAAAAAATAATCCTAGTAGGTGGACCAACAAGAATGCCTATTGTTAAAAAATTCGTAGAAGACTATTTTGGGAAACCATCAGAAGGTGGAGTAGACCCAATGGAATGTGTAGCAATGGGAGCTGCAGTCCAAGCAGGAGTCTTAGCAGGAGATGTAAAAGATGTTTTATTACTAGATGTAACACCCTTAACATTAGGTATAGAAACAATGGGAAGTGTAAGAACACCATTAATCGAAAAAAATACAACAATACCTAGTAAAAAAAGTCAAGTCTTTAGCACAGCAGCAGATAATCAACCACAAGTAGAAATCAATGTGTTGCAAGGAGAAAGAGACATGGCAGCAGATAATAAAAGTCTAGGAAAATTTGTTTTAGATGGTATACCACCAGCACCAAGAGGAGTACCACAAATAGAAGTAACTTTTGACATAGATGCAAATGGGATAGTAAATGTAAAAGCAAAAGACATGGCTACTAACAAAGAACAAAGTATTACAATTCAAGGAAGTAAAAATTTGAGTGAAGAAGAAATCAAAAAAATGCAAGAAGAAGCAGAAAAGTATTCTGAGGAAGACAAGAAAAGAAAAGAAACGGCAGAAGTGAAAAACCAAGCAGACAATTTAATTTACACAACAGAAAAAATGATGGTAGAACATAAAGATAAAATAGATGAAGCAACAAAGAAGAAATTAGAAGGAGAAGTAAAAGAATTAAAAGAACTGTTAGAAAAAGAAGATATAGAAGGATTGAAAACAAAAATAGAAACATTACAAAAAGTAGCACAAGAAATGGGAACAAAAATGTATCAAGAAGCTGCTAAAGAACAACCAAAAGCAGAAGAGAAGAAGGAAGAAAAGAAAGAAGAAGTTGTAGATGCAGAACCTGTTGTTGAAGAAGATAAGGAAGAAAAAAAATGAATTTAGAAGAAGAATTAGCAAGAGATAATAACCTTGAAAGCCAAGTAGCAGGAGACATGTTAAAAAGTGCTACCTTCAAGAAGAAATTAATTGCAGGTGCTCTTGGGCTCATTACATTAGTATCAACAGCAATGTATACTTTTATGCCAATGATGTTAAATCAATCCTCAACACGTCAACAAGAAGAAAGAGTCAGACAACTTCTTATAGATTATAATACCAACCAAGATGGCCAAATTGGACCAGAAGAATTTGGGAGATAGCTTGCAGAAAATGTTTTTCAAATATATGACAAAGATAAAGATGGACAGTTAAATGAAATTGAACTAAACAAGTTATTTAAATAAAACAGCTAATAGGAGAAAAAGTAAAATGACACAACTACCATACACACCACATACACCAAATGAAAGAGAAGCTAAAGCTAGTTGGGCTTTATTAGCAGTATTCAGAGTAGTTGCAATAGGAGCTGGAGTATATCATATGGCCACTAATGACTCAACTCCTAGAAATATGAAAGCAGCCCTTCCAGCAGTTCATAAAACAGAAACAAAAAAATATAGTAAAAGTATTGAAACACTATTCTCAAGATATGATACTAACAACAATGGCGAACTTGAACAAAGAGAAGCTATTAGCCTTGTAAGAGATCTCGATACAAATAGAGATAATGCATTAAGTAAGGAAGAATTGAGCACACTCCTTAAATAAAAACAAATGGCAAACAAAGATTATTATGAAGTTCTAGGCTTACAAAAAAAAGCAAGCAAAGAAGAAATAAAGAAAGCCTACAAACAATTAGCAAAAAAATATCATCCAGACTTAAGCAAGGATAGTTCTACAACAGAAAAATTTAAAGAAATTTCAGCAGCATACGCAGTACTAAGTGATGACCAAAAGAGGGCACAGTATGATCAATTTGGACCTGAAGCATTTGATCAAAGATTTAGCAGAGAAGATATCTTTAGAGATTTTGATTTTGACATATTTAGAAACGCAGGATTTGGTGGTTTTGACAATATTTTTGACATGTTCTTTGGAGGAAAAGGAAGAAGAGGACAACAAAGAGGAATGGATTTACAATATGATATAAAACTTACGCTAGAAGAAGCAGCATTTGGAGTAGAAAAAGAAATAACCATACCAAGACATGAAACTTGTGAAAGTTGTACAGGAACAGGAGCAGAAAAAGGAGGAATAGAAACTTGTGAAGATTGTAAGGGGCAAGGGAGAGTGCAAAATAATAAAAGAACACCTTTTGGCATGTTTGCTTATGTAAGCCCTTGTAGAGACTGTCATGGGAAAGGAAAGAAAATAACAAAACCTTGTGCTAGTTGTAAAGGGAAAAGTGTAGTAAAGAAAGAAAGGAAAATTAAAATTAACATACCAGCAGGAGTAGATAACGGAACACAAATAAGACTCTCAGGAGAAGGAGAAATAAGTGAAGATCATATAGCAGGAGATTTGTACATAACAACACACTTAGAACCACACAAACATTTTGAAAGAGAAGGGTATGATTTACATTTAGAAAAAGAAATAAGTATTATACAAGCAATCTTTGGAACAAAAATAGTAGTACCAACATTAGAAGGAAAAGAAACAATATCAATACCAGCAGGAACACAAAGTCACACAATATTTACTTTAAAAAATAAAGGCATCAAACGTTTGCAAAGTAGTGGTAAAGGAGATCAATACGTGAAAGTTGTGATAGCTATACCTAAAAAGATAAGTAAAAAACAAAAAGAGATATTAGAAACTTATGCAAAAGAAACAGGTGAGAAGATAGAGAAAAAAGGATTTTTGAAAAAAATATTAGAATGAGCCTCTATGAAATACCACTTGTACTAAGAGCAGACTTGAGAGCTATCTTAGCAGAATCTCTAACACCAACAAGAGTATCAGAAAGAAAAAAAAGCATTATACTTCAACATGCAACCTCGACTAATCTAAGAGGTGTTATGTGCACAGCATTCCAACCAGGAGCATATTTTAGACCACATAAACACTTAGTAAGAGAATCATTTTTGCCAATTCAAGGAGAAATGCAACTGAACTTCTTATTGAGAGATGAAAATGGACCATACACTCAAACTCATCAACTCACTGGAGCTATGCGCGAATGGATAGTTGTTCCAGCAGGAGTTGATCATACATTACAAGCTACTGGAGAGGACTCAGCAGTTTACTCAATTTTTCATGACGTTTATGATGAGGCTACTTATAAAGAAGAACTTGAGAATTCACCGCCAGAAACAGCAGAGGAGGAAGTAATAGCAGAATATTTAAGAACTATTTTTAGTGATCCAAGACCTTTCTAAAAATTAAGGCAAAGTAATTTGATTCTTAACTACTTTCACTAACTTTTCTTTTTGTAACTCATCCAAAATACTTACCAAAAACGTTTTCTCTTTTTTAAGAAGTTTACTTAATTTATTCAAACTTATCTTCTTCTCTTTCACTACAATTTTCATAATTTGTCCACGATACCAACGACGAGAATGTAAGAATTTAGATTGTTTAGTCAAAGCTTTAATACCAGTTTTTTTAGCAGTTAAGACAGAAGAACCATAATCCATCAAAGCGTTATGCCAAATACAAGATTTATTTTTAGGAATTAAAGATTCAGCAATGGAATATAATTTAGTAATAGAAGTAGATTCTGGTAATTGGAGTTCATGTAATAAAATACGTCGAATATTAGTGTCAATACAAGGAAAAGGTAAGTTGAAAGCAAAAGATAAAACAGCATTAGCAGTATAAGGACCTACACCAGGAAGAGTTAACAAAACATCACGATCTTTAGGAAACTTCCCTTTGAAATCTTTAGTAATAACTTGAGCAGTTTTTTGTAAACGAATAGCACGAGCATTGTATCCTAAACCAGACCAAAGAGTTAACACATCATCAGTCTTAGCAGAAGCCAAAGCATTAATAGAAGGAAAAGCTTTGAGGAAAGCTAAATACTTAGGAATAACACGATCAACTTGCGTTTGTTGCAACATGATCTCGGAAACAAGAATTTTGTAAGGATCAGAAGTCTTACGCCAAGGCAAATCACGTTTATGTACTTTATACCAAGAGAGGATTTTAGATTGTAGCTGTTTAGAGTTCACTTTTTCTTAAATTTCTTTAAATCAATTTGACAAGCATCACAAGAAACCATGCTCTTATTCAAATGAAAAACTGCGAAAGCTAACAAAGCAACACTTAAGATAGCAACTTCAGTACCTTGGAAAGGCAAGTAAGCAACAGCGCCACCAATACCAAGTAAACTTAACAAACCTAAACCACAAGCAGCACAAGCAGGAGCAGCCAAACCAAATAAAGCACCAAGAGTAGCAGTTTTAGTACCAGTTAAAGCAACACCATTTAAAGCACGTACTTTGAAAGTGATTAAAACAACCACAAAACCAGTTAAAATACTGATAATTGATAAAAAAATAACAGAATGTTGAGGTAAATTAGCAAGACCACCTTGGAATAAACTCACTAACAAACCAACATAAGAGGAGAAAGAATACTGCCCAATACTGTTGAACAAAAAACTCAAATTTGGGATGTACAAATTAAAAGAGAAAAATAACCAAGTGATGATGATAAATAAAAGAGCATACCAAGGTCTAGCTAAAACAGCCAAACTAGGAAAGGATTTGTTCCAAGACATAAGGATTAGAAGAAAAAGAGAGTATATAAATGTGTTTTTTAAGGTGACACTTCTCAACTACCGCCACAATCTTTAAAAATAGGAAATAGTAATAACAAAAGATGACAGAATTGATAGCATGTTTAAGCACAGGAAAAGGTACATGGGGACATGTGAGTAGATTATTAGAAGATGAACAATGGACAAAAGTCTATTTATTAACAAATGAGTTTGGTAAAGAAAATTTTACAGTAAACGAAAAAACAGAACTCCTCACTTTAGACTTGAATAAAGGATTAAAAGAATTAAGAGATGATATGCATACAATATTAAAAGAGAAAATAAAAGGAGTAGAAGTAGCTCTCAATGTTGTTTCAGGAACAGGCAAAGAACATATGGCCTTAGTTTCAGCAGTTCTAAAATTAGGGGTAGGATTAAGATTAGTAGCCTTAACACAAGAAGGAGTTGAGGAATTATAAATGGAAAATCATTATGTTGGTTTGCCAAGAGAAGAACTCCAAACATTGTATTTAGCAGCAATTAGACCATTTTGTGAGAGAGCAAAATAAGAGATCGCAAAGGAGCAATTGAAGCAATCTCAAGTATGTTGATAATTAAAGAAGCAATGAATGGAAAAACAATTCCAACAGAACCAACACCAACAGAAGATCCAGAACAAGTACTTGCAACGAGACAAAAACTCTATGAGCTCTTAATAAAAAAGCACAATCTCTAAAACACCACAAAACTTATATCTTTAACAGAAATCCTATTCACTATGGGCTTATTTGATAACATGTTAAAAGAAGGTGAATCACTCTTCTTAGATCCACTACCCTTAGACATAGATTTTATTCCTCCAGTAATAGAAGGAAGAGAATCTGAACAACAAAGAATTTCAACAGCAATAAAACCCCTCTTTCAAAAAAGACCAGGAAAACAAATTTTAATAACAGGAGTGCCTGGTATAGGGAAGACAGTAGCAACAAAATATGTTTTGAGCGAATTAAACAAAGAAACAGATGACATAGCAACATTGTACGTTAATTGTTGGAAAAAAGACACACCTTACAAAATAGTCTTAGATCTTTGTGATCAAGTAGGTTTTAAATTTACTCACAATAGGGATACAACAGATTTATTTAAAGAAATAGCAAAAATCTTGAATAAAAAAAGTGTAGTTATAGTGTTAGATGAATGTGACAAAATACAAGACCAACAACTCTTTTACACTTTATTAGAAGAAATTTATAGAAAGACGTTGATTTTAATAACAAATGAAAATAATTGGTTAGCAAAACTAGACATTAGAGTAAAATCAAGATTGACACCAGAGTTATTAGAATTTAGAGCATACACAGCAAAAGAAACAAATGACATACTCAAAAAAAGAGTAGGATTTGCTTTTGCCCCAGGAGTAGTAGAACCAGAAGCATTTGACTTAATAGCACAAACAACTTATGAAGCAGGAGATATGAGAGCAGGATTGTATTTATTAAAAGAAGCAGGAGAATTAGCAGAGTATAAATCAGAGAAGAAAATAACAAAAACACATGCAAAAGAAGCAGTCAAAAAAATACAAGAATTTCAAAGTAAAAGTAATACAGGACTAGACGATACAGAACAAACAATGTTAGCAATAATAAAGAAAAATAGTGGAAAAACAACAAAAGAAGTGTATGCCTTATATACTAAAGATGGTGGAACACAAAGTTATTCAAATTTTCATAAGAAATTAAAACATTTAGCAAAAGGAAAGTTTATACAATTAGAAGAAAAAAATGAAGGGCCAGGAAAAGCAACAATTATCACATATGGGAATATGCAATTAAGCGATTTTTAAACCTTTTTCTTTTTTTATATATTCTCAAGTAGTTACTTAGCTATATAAAGAACTAACACACTTTTTTATTATGGGAAAAAGATTAGGGAATAGAAGTTATGAAAAAATAGCAGATGATTTGAATGTATTAACTAAAGTTGGAGATTATACGGCAGCTTGGTGTGAAACAACAGTACAATAAATAAGAACAACATTTCCCAGATTAGGACTTCCAGTACCAACAGCAGCACAAATGCCAAAGTTCTTAGAACAGATAGTTACCGGAGAACTTACAGAAGCAGTAGAAAAATTAAACCTAACACCTTACCAAAAAAAGTAATCTTCTAACCTATAGTTTCAAAACAATTCTTACTTCTCAAGTACCCTCGTGAGCATTATAAAGCAAACCCTCTTTCTAAAGAATATCAAAACAAGAGGTGGTATACATGAACATTTCCCAAGAACAAGTCGAACAAATCACGAGCCAACAATTAATGAAGCTCCCAATTAATCAAGAAGAGAGTATTTATGACGAAGAGGGTATCATGCAATTAGCAGATAATGATGAAATTACTCCAGCAGAAAGTGGCTTTATGATGGGTTATTTAGAAGCATATTAAATCCATTTTTCTTTTCTTTTTCTTATTAGTAAACTATAAAAACTTCTCTAGAATCTTTGAAGTATGAAAATATTAGCATTTACAGATATTCATGCAGAAGATGTCTTCCTTAAAAGTATAGCAAAACAAGCAGAAAAAGCAGACATACTTCTTTGTCCAGGAGACTTCACAATATTCATGGAAGGATTTGACAAAGTCATAAAAGCATTTATTAAATTAAAAAAACCAGTACTTTTACTCCATGGAAACCATGAAGATGAAGAAGAAGTAGATAACCTCAAAAAACCACATATTATTCCTATACACAAAAAACCTTATGTTTACAAAGACTATATATTTCTAGGTCATGGAGGAGGAGGCTTTTCCTTTAGAGATAAAGAATTAGAAAAAAGAATGCCTCAATTTAAAAAACAAGCTACAAAAGCAAAAAAAGTCATTTTAATAACACATGCACCACCATTTGGAACAGAACTAGATTATTTACCCTGGGCAGGTCATGTTGGCTGTAAAACTATTAATGAAGCTATTAAAATACTAAAACCACAATTCTATTTCTGTGGTCATATACACGAAAGCTTTGGCATACAAGACAAACTAGGAAAAACACTTATGACTAATCCAGGACCAGAAGGTATGATTATAGAAATTTAACTTGAAAAATAAATGAATAACAGTTTTAAACTAGAAAAACTTCAAAGTATACTATATGTCTTCACAACCTCCACCAGATGATCTTATTAAGGCAATTGGAAATCTCCGAAAAGATATCCCTGCAAATCTTGATAGAGTACTCTGCTTTGTAGAAGAGGAACGTGTTAAAAATGCAAAAGAAATAGCTTCTCTTAAAGAACACATACAACAAGCAGAAGAAGAAACAGCTCATTCCCAAGCAGTAGTTGAAGATGTAGTGCAACCTATTATTTATTTAAGAGCAGATACTAGAATAACATACACCAATAGATCCTTCAGAGAACTTACAGGACAAAACATAGAGTCATTAATCGGAAGCCCTATAGGAGAACACATCACAGGACTAGACACCATAGACATACCAATAGACGTCGAAGGCGTTGCAGTAACAGTACAACTTGCTGAAAAAGGAAAAACAACATCTATGAAAGCAAAAGTAGATTACCATCCTATAAGAGAAGGAGATAAAATATATTATAGAGCAATAATCAAACTTCTTGAACCAACATGGGGTGGGAACATTTTTAGTTGGATTAGAATTCCCAGAAAAAACAAACCAATACATCTTCAAGCACAGAACTACATATCAGGAAAGACAATAGAAGTTGGAGAAAGAACAACAGAAGGATATAAACACCCACTCTTTGGTGAAATTGCTTTAGCATATCTGAATTATCGAGACAAAGACATAGCATTAGACTTTAAAGGTATAGAACAATGTAACAATCAATTCACAACAAACCTTGCCCAACTCTACACAGTATTACAGAAAAAAAGAGAAACATTCACTATTACTATACTCAACCCAACAGAAGACTTAAGAGATACTTTATTAGAAGCAAAATTTCCAGAAAGTCAAATTAAAATTGTAAAATAAAAAAAATAAAAAAAATAAGATAAAGAGAGTTTAACGTCTCCTTCTTCTTCTAGTAGTAGTCTTTTTTGCTGTACTTCTTCTTCTAGTTCTTCTTCTAGTAGTAGTCTTTTTTGCTGTACTTCTTCTTCTAGTTCTTCTTCTAGTAGTAGT
>DAVM01000017.1 GCA_002505585.1 Candidatus Woesearchaeota archaeon UBA489
CTAGTACTAGTCCTGTTCCTTCTCGTATTTCTGTTACTAAGTTTGCTGTTATTCCTTTTCCTTGTTCGTCTACTGCTACGAAGGTTGCTTGTACACTGTTTTCGTAGTTTTGTAGTTCTTCTAATTGTTCTATTTTGCTTAAAGAATAGAGGTAAACAAAGCTTATTCCTGCTATAATTCCTATTAGGAAGATTAAGAGCACTCCTAGAAGTTTTTGTGATTTCATTAGTCACTCTTTGATTTATGTTTGTTTAAAAAAGTTCTGTTGAATTAGTGTCATTCATTAAAGACAAAAAACTTAAATAGGATTAAAGATGCTTTATTCTTGGTGCAAAAATGGTTTATAAATCTGTCAAAGTGTGTATTGGCTATTGGTGAGTGCTACTTTTTTCTCTTTTTTGTTTCTTTTGGGGTGGTAGTGTCTTCTTTGTCTGCTATGTTTCTCTTTTTTGGTGGTAAGGAAGAACAATAAACAATATCTAGTTTTGGCATACTAGTGAGAGAGGGGTGCAGTTTATATTTAAAGTTGGAGTATATAGTGTATAATGAGTGAGATTAAAAGAAGAAAGTTAAGGGATATGGATATTAAGCATAATTTGCGTACTTATGGTTCTCTAATTAAGAAATATAAAGGGTTGTTCTTTTTGACTACTTTTGTTATTTTGTTAGCTGAAGGAACTAAAGTTATTGATAAGTTTCTTTTCAAATTAATTATTGATAAAGGAACTTTTTTCACTGATGGAAGTTTAGTTGTTGAAAATTTTATTAGTTTGTTGTTTTTGATTGCTGTTGTTTTTATTAGTATTATTGTTTTTAGGGCTTTGCTTAATTGGATTAAGTTTTCTTTGATTAATAATTTGGAAGTTAAAATGATTTTTGATTTAAAGAAGAAGTTCTTCAACCATATTATTCATTTGTCTCATTCTTTTCATACTTCTCATAAGACTGGTTCTTTAATTTCTCGTTTAGTTCGTGGTGGTAGTGCTGTTGAGCGTATGACTGATGTTTTGGTTTTTAACACTTTTCCTTTGATTTTCCAGTTTGGTGCTGTTATTTTTTCTTTGTTGTATTTTGATAGAGTTTCTGCTATTGTTGTTGCTCTCACTATGGTGAGTTTTATTTTGTATAGTTTTTTTATTCAGCGAGCTCAGCAAGAGCACCTTATTTTTGCTAATCGTATGGAGGATCGTGAGAAGGCTTATGTTAGTGATGTTTTCACTAATATTGATTCTATCAAGTATTTTGGTAAAGAGAATTCTATTAAGAATAGGTTCAAACTGTTGAATGGTATGACTGTTGGTGCTTTCCTCCGCTCTTGGAATTTTATTCGTTGGATGGATGCTGGACAAAGTTTGATTATTGGTGTGGGTACTTTTTTCTTAATCTACTTCCCTTTAATGAAGTTATTAAGTGGTGAGTTATCTATTGGTACTTTGGTTTTCATTTACACTATTTACGGTAACCTTATGCCTCCATTGTATGGTTTTGTTCATGGTATGCGTAATGTGTATAGGGCTATGGCTGATTTTGAAGATTTGTTTCAGTATGCTAAGTTTTCTAATGAAATTAAGGATAAAGTTAATGCTAAGAGGTTGACTATCAAGCAAGGAACTATTACTTTCAAAGATCTTTGGTTTAAGTATCATGATAGGTATGTCTTAAAAGAATTTGATTTAAATATTAAGAAGAATGAGAAGATTGCTATTGTTGGGCATTCTGGTAGTGGAAAGTCTACTTTGGTTAAGTTATTATATCGTTTGCATGATCCAACTAGGGGTAAGATTTTGATTGACGGAAAAAAGATTTCTGATTTCAAGCAAGAATCTTTGAGAAATGAGTTGAGTATTGTTCCTCAAGAGTGTGTGTTGTTTGATGATACTATTTATAATAATATTGCTTTCTCTAATCCTAAAGCTTCTGAAAAGGATGTTTGGCGTGCTATTCGTTTTGCTCAATTAGATAAGACTATTAGAGATTTTCCTAAGCAAGAGAAGACTATTGTTGGTGAGCGTGGTGTGAAGTTGTCTGGTGGTGAAAAACAGAGGGTTTCTATTGCTCGTGCTTTGTTGGCTAATAAGAAGATTTTGGTTTTAGACGAGGCTACTTCTTCTTTGGATTCTGAGACTGAGCATGAAATCCAGAGTGATTTAGCTAAATTGATGAGGGGTAGGACTGCTATTATTATTGCTCATCGTTTGTCTACTATTATGCATGCTGATAAGATTATTGTTATTGAAAAAGGGAAAATTATTCAGGTGGGTTCTCACCGACAATTAATTAAAAAGCAAGGTGTGTATAAGAAGTTATGGAATTTGCAGAAAGGTGGGTATATTAAGTAATGTTTTCTCACTCTATTGATCCTGTTTTTTTGCATCTTGGTCCTTTAGCTATTAAGTGGTATGGTTTAATTTATGCTTTTGGGTTTGTCATTACTTACTTCTTGCTTAAGCATTTCATTAAGAAAAAAGGTATTACTCTCAAAGAGGATGATTTAGATACTTTTATGTTTTACTTAATCATTGGTGTTGTTCTTGGTTCTCGTATTTTCGAAATTCTTTTTTACCAACCTGCTTATTATTTTACTAATCCTCTAAAAATGGTTGCTATTTGGCAAGGTGGGTTGTCTTTTCATGGTGGGTTAGTTGGTGCTTGTATTGCTACTTTTTTGTTCTGTAGGAAAAGAAACTTTTCTTTTTTTGTTTTTGCTGATATGATTGTTCTTCCTGCTGCTTTAGCTTTAGGTTTGGGTAGGTTAGGAAACTTCTTGAATGGTGAGTTAGTTGGTCGTGTTACTTCTGTTCCTTGGGCTGTAAAATTTCAAAACTTTGATGGCTTCCGTCATCCTTCGCAGTTGTATGAGTCTTTTAAGAATTTCTTTATTTTTGCTGTTCTTTGGTTTTTGAAGGATACTAAACGTAAGCCTGGTTTTCTTTTCGCTTTATTCTTAATTCTTTATGGTTCTCTAAGGTTTCTTGTTGAGTTTGTTCGTGAACCTGAAGTAATTATTTTTTCTTTAACTATGGGTCAATGGTTGAGTATTCCTTTAATTGTTGTTGGAATCTTTTTGTTAAAGAAGTAGTTTATTGTAATGCTAGTCTTAGGCTTTCTTGCCATACCATTCCTTCTTCTAATTTCTTTACTCTGTTTACTAAGTGAATGAAGTTTTCTTCTCCGTCATAGTCTCCTTTGTCAATATTAGCTAGTGCTTCTTGTGCTTGTTTTATGCTGT
Source organism: Candidatus Woesearchaeota archaeon UBA489 (assembly GCA_002505585.1). Taxonomy (GTDB): domain Archaea; phylum Nanobdellota; class Nanobdellia; order SCGC-AAA011-G17; family UBA489; genus UBA489. The sequence goes on from DAVM01000017.1 coordinate 3,230, forward strand.
AGCTCATGCTTGGTAATGCTGATAGGAGTTGTTCTTTTGTTTCTAATGGTGTTGCTTCAAAGTTTGCGATTGCTTTGACGTTTGCTTGTGTGCTTATCATTATTTTTAATATTTCTTTTATATGTTCTTCTACTTCTTTTACTTTGGTTGGTTGTTTTGCTTCTACGTTTGCTTTATTTGATGGATCTTCTTTTTTTGGTTCTTTTTTGGTTATTTTTCCTCTATCTTCCCAATATTTTCTGTATTTGTCTGCCCATTTGCTGTCTGCACAGATTGATGCTTCATTATTGCCATCTTTGCAGTTGTTGTCTTTGTTGTCGTCACAATTTTCTGGTGCTCCTGGAAAGATTCTTGCATCTTTGTCGTCGCAGTCTTTTCCTCCTTTGCAGTCTGTTGATAAAAAGCCGTCTCCGTCTGCGTCATTTTTTCCTGCGCAAAAGTCACAGGCGTCTCCTATTTTGTCTCCGTCTATGTCTGATTGGTCTATGTTGTAGACTGTTGGGCAGTTGTCATATCTGTCTTGGATAGTGTCTCTATCACTGTCTTTGAGTTCTTCACAACGAAGTTTTTGTTCTAGATTATGTATGGTCTTACAGGTATCACAAACATCTCCTATTCCATCAAGATCATCATCTTCTTGTTTAGGATTTTTTATTGTTGGACAATTATCTACATTGTCTGGTATGGAATCACAATCTTTATCATTTAAACAAAGAACGATAATGTTATTATTAGATTTTCCATGTGTTCCTTCACTAAAGGAATATGAAGCTTTACCAGTTATAAAATTAGTGTAACTCCCTACGAACCCTCGTATCTTGACAATGAAACCTAAAACATTCATTTTCTTAATTTGCTTAATTGCTCTA
>DAVM01000021.1:0-96277 GCA_002505585.1 Candidatus Woesearchaeota archaeon UBA489
GAGAAGGAACAGGACTAGTACTAGTAAACATAAACAATGTCTTAGCAGATATAAACACTCAATATAGTGCAAGAACAGCAGCAGCAATAGCAAGCAACCACACAAACATAACTTTAGATAATCTAGACGTCATTTACAACTTAAAAACAGAAGCAACCATAGTAGGAGGACAAAGTGCAGGAACCATAATGGCAGTAAGCACTATAGCAGCACTAGAAAATAAAAGTTTAAAGAAAGGAATCATAGCAACAGGATCAGTAAATCCAGCAGGAGAAGTAGTCAATGCAGGAGGACTAATTTCCAAAGCACAAGCAGCATATGAAAAAAACTTTACTTTATTCTTAGTACCAGAAGGACTAGGAAGTAATCCAACAACGTTCAAGAGAAAAAAAGTATGTACACAAACAAAAGAACAAACTTATTGTTCAGTGCAATACATAGGAGAAAAAATAAGCATAGGAAAAGAAATAGGAATAGAAGTAAAAGAAGTAAAAACAGTAGCAGAAGCATGGAAGTACTTTAAAGCATGAGATACAGAACAAAGAAAAAAATAAAGTATGCACTCATAATCTTAGTACCATTACTTCTAGGATTCTTAACATTTCAAGGAATAACAACACTAACAGGAAAAACAGTAAAAGAAATAAGAGAAACAACTAACATAGAACAAGGATTAGTAACACTAGAAGAAAATCCACTAAATGTAGAAGGTTATACAGAAATAAAAGTAGAAACAGTACCAGGAGGAATATTGCTGAAAGCAAATTGCACAGGAGTCTTCATAGCAATGAGCAACTTGAAGAGTTTTTCTATACAAAGAGGAATAGCAAATGAATTAGACATAAGACCTAATTATCATGATTTGACGTATGACTTAATAGAACACTACGGAGGAAAAGTAGTACTAGCAAAGATAGGAAGAATGAAAACAAACTTTTATTACGCAGATTTATACATAGAAGCAGGAAATGATTTATTACACTTAGATAGTAGACCAAGCGATGCATTAGGGATAGCATCAAGATTTAAAGCCCCCATGTACATTAAAAATAATTTATTAGAAAAACAAGGACAAGATATCTGTAATTTTTGAACTACTTCTCAAACACCCCCAGAGCCTTTATAAATAGAGTTAAAAATTTAAGTATATGATCTTTTATGGTGGTTTATCTAAGAAGCGAGTCCTTAAAATTCACTCATTTGTCTTAGAAAAAAGAGAACAGCTTGGTTTTGGACAAAGAAGGCTCTTTAAATTAGTGAGAAAAAGATTTAGTGTTGAAATTAAAGAAAGTACTATTTCTGGTTGGATCTTTAGAGATATAATTCCTTTTGAACAGGAAAAGACACAATTTAGACCTAAACCCAAACTATCTAAGACTGTATTATTTAACCTTTATTTTAAGAAGAAAATAAGTCCTGATACTATAGGAGAAAAATATACTGTTTCTGGTAACACTGTGCGTAAATGGATTATTGATTATGGTGGAAAAACTCGAACACTTACAGAATCTATGAACTCTTCAATTACCAAAAAGTTACTAAGAGAACAAAAACTTTTTATTCCAAAAAAATCTTTTTCTTTTATAGATCCGACTATTGCTTATATTGTTGGTGTTTTGTGTGGTGATGGTCACATAAATCCCAAGCACATCACTCTTGAAATAAGATATGATACTGAATTTATAAAAGAGTTTCTTGATTGCGTCAATGAAGTTTATGCTACCAATTATGATTATTATTACTACAAACCTAAAAATAGTTATATAACTCATATTGCTTCTCAAGTGATCTGCCAAGATTTTTTGAGTTTTTCTAAATATGGAACAGAAGAATGGTTAGTTCCTGAAGAGATCTTGAATTCTAAAGATGAACTAGTTATGGGATCTTTTTTAAGAGGATTTTACGATAGTGAGGGGCATGTTGCTCGTTCTTCAGTTTCTTCTAGTTCTATAAATTACAAAGGACTAAAACAAACACAATACTTGTTAGAAAAATTAGGAATAAAAACCACCTTTAAACCAATAAAAGGAGGCAAATATTGGAATCTCTCTATTTTTAGAAAGCAAAGGTTTAAAATATTTAGGGAAAAAGTTGGTTTTACAATCAAAAGAAAACAAGAAGACCTTAATGAACTACTAAAAAATGATATCTATTATAAAGAAGCCTAACACAAATGAAGAAATTTTCAGTAAACTTAACCCAATTACTAGTAAGTGGTTTAAACAGAAATTTGGCAGTTTTACTGACGCACAACGTTATGCAATTCTTAATATAGAAAAACGTGAAAATATCTTTATTACATCTCCAACAGGAAGTGGGAAAACATTATCTGCTTTCTCTGCAATTTTAGATCACCTTATAACACTTTCAGGGAAAAATAAACTAGAAAATAAAGTTTATGCTATTTATATTTCCCCTCTAAAAGCTTTGACAAGAGACATAGAAATTAACCTAACTGGACCACTACAAGAAATGGAAAAAATTGCTGGAAAAGAGTTTGGTATAAATCTTGGTGTAAGAACAGGAGATACAACGCAATATGAAAGGCAAAAGATGCTGAAAAAACCTCCACATATATTAATCACAACACCTGAATCATTAGCCTTAATGTTATCAAGCATGAAATTTAAAGAACTTCTTAGAGGTGCGGGCTGGGCAATCCTTGATGAAATTCATGCCTTAGCAGAAAACAAAAGAGGAGTACATTTATCTTTATCCTTAGAAAGGTTACAAGACATAAGTCCTAAAATGGCAAGAATAGGATTGAGTGCAACAGTAGAACCAATAGAAGACTTAGCACACTATCTTGTAGGACATGGAAGAATTTGTAAAGTAGCGCAAGTCAAGTTTGCAAAAAAATTTGATTTACAAGTAATAAGTCCACTACCGGACTTAATAGATGCAACTTATGGGCAAATGCAAAGAGCACAGTATAAAAAACTCCATGAGCTAATTGATACACACAAAACGACACTCATTTTTACAAATACAAGAGCTGGAACAGAAAGAGTAGTGCATGATTTGAAAGAAATGTATCCAAGTAAGTATATAGAAAATATAGGAGCACATCATGGAAGCTTAAGCAAACGACATCGTGTAAATATTGAAACTAAACTTAAAGAAGGGAAGTTAAAGACAGTAGTTTGTTCCACAAGTTTAGAACTTGGGATTGATATTGGGTATATTGATTTGGTTATTTGCCTTGGAAGCCCAAAATCAGTAGCAAGATTATTACAGCGCAGCGGTCGATCAGGTCATGCACTTCATGAAACTGTTAAAGCAAGAATAGTAGTATTAGACAGAGATGACTTAGTAGAATGCTCTGTATTATTAAAAAATTCCTTAGCAAGAAAAATAGACACCCTACACATACCAACAAACTGTCTAGACGTACTAGCACAACAAATCTATGGACTAGCAGTAGCAGACAGATGGAATATTAAAGATATTTATGCACTAATAAAAAAAAGCTATTGTTACCAGAATTTAGCATATGGAGACTTCTTAGAAATAATAAATTACTTAGCAGGAAACTATGGAGAACTAGAAGAAAGATACGTCTTTGGTAAAATATGGTACGATGAAGAAACAGGAGAAATAAGTAAGAGAGGAAGCCAAGGAAGATTGATTTATATGACCAACATAGGAACCATACCAGACCAAACAGGAGTCTTAGTTAAAACAGGAGACGTAGCAGTAGGAACACTAGACGAAAATTTTTTAGAAAGAATAAAAAAAGGAGATATCTTTATACTAGGAGGAAGCACTTACCAATTTCAATTTTCAAGAGGAATGGTGGCGCAGGTTAAAGCAGTACCAGGAAAACAACCAACAGTACCAAGCTGGTACTCAGAAATGCTACCTCTAAGCTATGACTTAGCATGCAGCATACAACTCTTTAGAAGAAACATAGAAGACCACTTTGTCAATAAAAAAAGCAAGAATGAAACTTTAGACTACATCCACGAATATCTATCAGTAGACGAAAATGCTTGCAAGGCAATTTATAATTATTTTAGAGAACAATATTTGTATGTAGGCTTACCTCATAACCAAAAAATGTTAGTAGAGTTTTATCAAGACGACACAATAAACAAAAAATATGTAGTCTTTCATTCATTATACGGAAGAAGAGTAAACGATGTGTTAAGCAGAGCAATAGGATACATCATAGCGAAGTTGCAGAAAAGAGATGTAGAAATAGGCATAGGAGATAACGGATTTTATGTAGCTTCTGAGAAAAATATACAAGTACTAAGAGCACTAGAAATATTGAAGAAAGAAGAACTAGGAAAAATAATGAAAGTAGCAATAGAAAAAACAGAAGTATTGAAAAGAAGATTTAGGCACTGCGCAGGAAGAGCACTCATGATCTTGAGGCAGTACAAAGGACAAAAAAAGACAGTAGGAAAACAACAAGTAAGTAGTATGATATTAATGAAAGCAGTAAAAAGAATAAGTGATGACTTTTGCATATTAAAAGAAGCAAGAAGAGAAGTACTAGAAGACTTAATGGACATAGAAAATGCAACAAAAATAGTGAAGAAACTGAAAAATGGAAGTATAGAAGTGAAGCAAGTGCATACAACAGTCCCGAGCCCTTTTGCATTGAAATTAGTAACACAAGGCTATACAGACATATTACAAATGGAAGACAAAGTAGCATTCATAAGAAGAATGCATAAGAATGTGTTAGCGAAAATAGGGAAAAAGCACAGATTAGAAGAATAATCAACTCAAAAAGTGTTAAAATACCTCAAAATAAGGCTAAAAGGCCTAAAGCATAGGTTTATAAACCACTTATTCATTTATTCAATCAATAAAATAGATACGTTTAGCGGAGGAAAAAAACTATGTCAGACTTTAAAGACGGTGGTTCTAGAGGCAACTTCGGACCCCGAGAAATGCATAAAGCAACTTGTTCTGAATGTAATAATGAATGTGAAGTACCATTCAAACCTACAGAAGGAAAACCAGTTTACTGCAAAGAATGCTTTAGAAATAAGAAACGATTCTAATTCTTTAGTAATTACTACTTATTAACTCAAAACTCTTTTTTTTCTTTTTTATTTAATCATCTCTATTTATAAACCATTTAATTTGAAAAAATACTATGCTCACAACACATCAACTTACGAAGCTTTATGAAGAAGGAGTAAGTATTATTTATAGGAGAAATGGTCTAAGAGGATGCAGTGGATTATTTGATCCTGGAACTCTAGAAGCAACAATTTATTTACCAGCACCATCACCCAAAGAAAGACAAATAACCCTCCTCCATGAATTAATACACGCAAGAGATGGACAAAAAGGAGCTAGAATATTTAACACAAGACTAGACGATGATGTTGAAAAAGAAGCACAACAAACCTTTAAAAAAAATCCAGAACTAATACAGTTTATTGTAGCACTCTGGAAACTACCATACTAATGCAACTACCAAAACATTTCAAAATAATAGACTTAGCATTACAATACAAAGACACCTTAATAATAGGAGATCTACAATTAGGCTATGAAACAGAACTACACAAACAAGGAGTATTAATACCATCTTTTCAATTAAAAGACATATTAAAAAGACTAAATAATATCTTTGAACAAACAACAGCAAAAAGAATAGTCATCAATGGAGATATAAAACACCAATTTGGTAGTATATCAGAACAAGAATGGAGAGAAATATTACAACTCTTTGATTACTTATTTACTAAAGTGCGAGAAATAATCTTAGTAAAGGGAAATCATGACTTAACACTAAGACCCATAGCAAAAAAAAGAAACATAGAAATACAAGATTCTTACAAAATAGACGAAGTAACAATACTCCACGGTCATAAACTACCAAAAGAAACAACTAAAACCTTAGTAATAGGACACGAACACCCAGCAATAAGTTTTCCAAAGAGGCCTAGTGAAAAGTATAAATGTTTTTTAGTAGGGAAATGGAAAAAAAGTACTTTATTCATATTACCATCATTTAATCCCTTAACAGAAGGAAGTGACGTACTACAAGAAAATTTCTTAAGCCCATTCTTACAAGAAAACATAAACAATTTTGAAGTGTATATAGTAGAAGGTAAAAAACCCTTACATTTTGGAAAAATAAAAACAATAAAAAAACTTTAATTAAAATAACTCTCTTTTTCTTTCTTAACTTCCTTCTTCATCCAACCATCAGACAATTTTCTAGCAAATTTAGTATACTCAGGCCTAATTTTATTCCAAAGTTTTAAAGCACTCTTAATATACTCAGCTTCATCATTATTAGAAGACTTAGTTTCTAACAAAAGAGAAGATCTACTAAGTTGCATACACTCTTTCAATAAATCAAACATTACTTCTTTATTATCCTTACTATAAAAAGAAGCTTCACGCATACTAATCAAAGAATTAGGATTAGGCTGAAGAATAGCTTGAAAAAAATTACAAGAAACATTAATTTTATCAAGAATACGTCTTCTAACAAAACGCAAAGGAAAATCAATAGCAGCAATTTGAGAGATATACAACAATTCAAACTCTTCATTCAATTCATTATAAGAAGGAAGTTTGAACTGCTTTTGTAATGGAACATAAGCTTCTTGGAAAGTAACCATACTAATTAAAAATCAAAGAGCATTTATAAATTTTGTTATACAACCAAATTAGGATTAAAGTCCTTCTTACAATCTAAAAACAAATTTTTAGGCTTCTCTTTCAATAAATGCTTACATTTTACGTAAGTATCACAAAACAAAGCAAAACCCTTATCATACAAATCATGACTAAACCAAACATCATCATGGCAAAAAACTCTCTTCTCAACCCGAAACTTAATCTTTTCTAAAACATCACGATGCATGAGCACACAACCCAAACCAGAAAAACGCACCTGTATAATCTTACGACCAGTAACTTCCTCAGCACTATACCAATGCATCTTCTCCTGCATACCAGGAATAAAACCACCAAGTAAAGGCATTAACTTCTTCACTTGCTTAACAACTTCACCCTTATGAGCAAGATTTAAAAGAACAGGCTTAAAATAAACACCAGTCATAACCTTCTTTTTATGCTGTAATAATTGCTCAATAATATCCTTAGGAGGAATAACATCCTGTTCAAGACTCAAAAAATAATCATACCCTTCATCCAAAGCCTTCTTTCGCAAAATATTTCTACTAGCAGCCAAGCGCTCACGAGAATCACTAATAAACTCAGGAGCACGAATAGCTTTTATTCCAAAAGACTCAATAACTTCTTTATACCCTTCAGTTTCAGAGTTATCAACAAGAACAACATCATAATTATCATAAGATAATTCTTTAACTCTAGCAACATACTCTGCTAAACAATACATGTAGGGAGCAGCTGTTGGTGCGCCAATCAAAATTTTTGGTTTATTATCCTCCATGTAGTCTCCATAACATATTTTAAACTATAAAAACTTTGTTAAAAAAAGAAAAAAGAGGATTATTTATTCCTCATTACACCACAAAGGCCCCAAAGGACAAATGCAACGGTGTACCATTCAAATTTCCAGAAGTCTAAAGCCATACCCCAGTCTTGAAGCAAGTATAAAATACCAGCAATAAGAACTACCCAGGACATCCAGCAAGGACCGCAATCTTTTTTCATGATTATGACACCTCCCTTATTTGTACAAAAAATATTACATTAAAACATGTTTTTATGCTATATAAAACTATTTGTTAGTTGTTACCATCAAAGAATTACTATTATTAACTACCACAGTCTTTTTATAGACTAGAACATCAATAATACTTTTGGTATGCAGTTTACAGGAAGACATATTCTCAACATAGATGATTTTACAAAAGAAGAACTCTTACATGTGTTGCAAACAGCAAATAAAATGCAAACACAACCACCAATCTTACAAAACAACATAATGGCAAGTCTCTTTTTTGAACCATCAACAAGAACAAGACTAAGTTTTGAATCAGCAATGAAAAGACTAGGAGGAAGCGTCATAGGATTCTCAGACTGTGATGACACTTCACTAGCAAAAGGAGAAAGTTTTATGGACACCATAAAAGTAATAGGAGGCTATTGTGATGTAATAGTTTTGAGACATCCAAAAGAAGGAAGCGCACAAAAAGCAACAGAAGCAACAAACACACCAATCATCAATGGAGGAGATGGGAGTAATCAGCATCCAACACAAACATTCTTAGACTTATACACCATACAAAAAACAAAAGGAAGATTAGACAATTTACACATAGCATTCTTCGGATACCTCAAATATGGAAGAACAGTACATAGTTTAGCCACAGCACTACAATTCTTCAATGTAACAATGTACTTTGTATCACTAAAAACACTGAAAATGCCACCAAAACAACTACAAGAATTAAAAAAACATATAGAATGTGTAGAAATAGAAGACATAAACGAAGTAGCACCACAACTAGATGTGATCTATGCAACAAGAATACAAAAAGAAAGATTCCAATACGAAGCAGACTTCCAAAAAATTAAAGGGAGTTACAAACTAGACAAAACATTCCTAAACATAGCAAAAAAAGACGTAAAAATACTCCACCCACTACCAAGAGTAGGAGAAATACAACACACCCTAGACTATACACCAAACGCAGTCTACTTCCAACAAGCACACTATGGCATACCTATAAAAAAAGCATTACTCAGTCTCGTCCTTGGAAAAGTTTAAAACACTCTTAATTAGTTCCCTATCAAAACCACAAAACACTTTTTCATCAATAACTAAAACAGGAGTACTCTCCTGACCAGACAAACCAACCATCTCTTTAAAAGACTCAGTATTCCTAGAAACCTCAATATTTTCGAACTCAACATTATTAGATTGCAACAAATTCTTCACCATCTGAGAATAAGGATCATCATTCTTAGTAAACACTTTTACCTTCATGAAAAAAAGAACTCCTTAACAGTTTAAATGCTTTTTGTAAGTAGAGAAACATTTTTATAGCTAGTAAAGAGACTAAAGCTAACAAAAAAGTGGTAGATAAAAGAGGGCAAGCAGGAATAGAATACGTAATTTTAATAGGAATATTACTAGTTTTTTTAATACCAACAATCTATTATTCATTAAATGAAGCAAATAATAATGTAAAACTAACACAACTAGAAAGTTCAGTCAGAAGACTAGTAAAAGCAGCAGACTCAGTGCACGCAATAGGACCAGGAACAATAGAAATCATAACCATAACTTTACCAAGCGGTATACAAAGTGTCTTAGTAAATGGAACAAGAATACTCATGAAAGTAAGCATGTTCGGCGGAATAAGTGATGTACATTTCCCAAGCAATGCAGAACTTACAGGAACACTACCAACAACAGAAGGAACCTACAATATAAGAGTAGAATCACAAAGAAGCGGCAAAGTAAACATAACACAAAGACAATGAAACAACAAAAACCCAAAAACAAAAAAGGACAAATAAGCACAGAAGTACTCTATGCAGTAGGAACAATGGTACTCATATTCCTTCTCCTCACAGGAATAACCTTTAACAGAAAACTAGACCTAAAAAAAACAGATGATTATCTTAAAAAAAGAACAGAATGTTTAAAAATCTCAAATACTATTTCATCAATATCAGCAGCAGGAGAAGGAACAGAAAGAATAATATCAATAACTTACAACGTAACAATCTTTAAAACTAGTAGAATATCTGTTAGTGAAACAGAAATAAAACCAAAAACAATAGAAGCAGTATGTAGCTACACAGGAAATCTAGCAAAAGATGTCAACATAGCAGGTATAGGAAACTATATATTTAATAACACCAAAGGAGCAGTAGAAGTTGGTAAAGTATCATAAAAGAGGTGAGCCAAAATGCACAAAAAAGGACAATTAAGTTATGAATACATTCTAGTCGTAGGAATGGTTTTTACACTATTAATCCCATTCTTTTACAGCTTTAGTGTAGGACTAACAGGTGGCATAGGCCAATCAACAACAGAAGGAGCACTACACCGTATGGCACAAGCAACAAAAACAATAGCACACCTTGGAGGAGAAGGATCAACTATGAGAGTCCCAGCAAAACTAGTTAGGGTTAAAGAAGGAAGTGAAGCAATACAATATAACAGAATAGCATTTACAGCAGGACAAAAATATAGTATACAAACAGGAGTACCAAGATTAGCATCAGGACAAAATGTTTTTGAAGAAGGAGGTATGCAATACGTCAAAGTACAAATGGGCCCACTTGATACAGTAATAGTAGGAGATGCACCAACAATCATAGCAGCATGCCCAAAAGATGTTCCCATTCCAAACCATGAAGAATGTTATAGTAATAATCTTCATATAAAACCACAGGATGGATTTTATTTAATAGGAGGAAACTTTCCAAAAGGTAAAGTACAAGTTTTTGGAGTAAAAGAATCAAATCAAGTACCTGTTTTTAATGAAAATGAAGCTTGTGGAGATACAGGATATGGATGTTTTAGTGATGCAGAATGTCCAACAAATCCAAACCCTCAATATTGCACAGCAACATGTAGATGTGAACCAACATTATGTGGAACACCACAAGAAGAATGCCGAGAAGATAGTGCATGTGGAGGTGCAGGTGATGCAGCTTGTATAATTGATGAATGTAGATGCGCAGATATGGAACCAAAAATTGAAGACAACATTAATGAAAACATACTCAAGCTTGAAACAGATAAAACAGGAAAAGGAACATACCTCTTTGTAGTAACAGACTCAGAAGGAAGACAATCAAAAGAAATAACTATAGTTGTAGATGCAAAAAAAGGAAAAGGTGGAGATGACGATGATGAAGAAGATGGTGATGATTGAAGTAAAAAAGTAGATTAACAGAAAATTAAATATAATGAAAACAAAAAAAAGAGGGCAAGCAGCAGTTACAGACTTATTTATAGCAATATCTATATTTATAATATTAGTAACTATAACAACACTCACTTGGAACTTGTACAATATAAGATTACAAAATAGATTTGATTATGATGACATGATGATTAAAGGATTTCAAGTAACAGACTCTCTAATAAAAAGTAGAGGTATTCCACCGGATTGGGAAACGCAAAAACCAACTGTAAGCAATATACAATTAATAGGTTTATCAGATAATGAAAGATTCTTATTAGAAGAAAAAGTGAAAGCTTTTGCAGACGAGAATATCCTTAAAGATACAGTTATAAAAGACACACTCAAAATTAATCTCTACGAATACTATTTTGTTCTTAGACACATAAATGGAACTAAAATTTTTACTAGAGGAAAATTCCCTGCAGGAAACTTTGCAGTGAACTTAGCAAGATTAGTAATCTATCAAAAAGAACCAAGTGTACTAGAATTTGCAATATGGAAATAAACAAACTAACAAAAAAAGGAGTAGTCTTTTCTTTAGACGCAGCAATAGCAGTAACAGTCATAATTATAATATTAATTAACAGCGCTTATTATTTTAGTACATCAAGCAAAGAATCCCTATCGCAACTCCAACCAGTAAGAATAGGTAGTGATATACTAGCAATTTTAGACTACACAGGAGAACTTGAAACTGCAATTATGATTGATCCAATAGGATCTACTAAACTTCAACAAGACTTAATTGATGATGTTGAAAAATACTTACCAGCAAACTATGAAATGAAACTTTCAATTAATGACTTACAAGAAAGTATAGCAAACAAATCAATATTTGGTCTTGACGTTGATACTGTTTGTCCACTAACACCTCTAGAAGAACCAGGAGTATGTATTTTAAAAAATAAAGGAGATTCAATAAACCTTACAACATTTCCAATACAAACAGCAGGATATTATTATCTCTTAACTAAAACAGATAACATAGGACTGCCACTCAATTCTATAACTGAAACACTTACAGCAACAATAGCAGGTGAAACAGGTACACCACAAGTAAAACCTATAGCCTTACCCTATTACGATCTTACTGATCTCTATGTCTTTGCAGGAGGAACAGGCTCAGATATTCTTCATTATTTTAACGCAGGAGTGAATATAATTACTTTTACCAATAATCATAACGAACCCATTACGCTAGAATGGTTTAAAGTACTAGGTGACGACTCTTACGCACTAGAACATGACATAACCACACCAGACAATAGATTTGTAGGAACAGGAGAAAGAATAGTAGCAGTAGCTAACGGAAACACTTTTCATGGATTTTATAATGTGAGGTATATGATATGGCTCAAATCAACAATTTCAACTGCAACTTAATGCCAAGAAAAACCAAAGGAGTACTTCTCACTTTAGGAATCACTTTCTTAGCATTAGTAGTACTCACCTTAGCAACACTTATTCTCCGCAATGCAGAAACATCAGAAGAAAGATTAGTAGAACTAGCAGGTATAGATAGACTTTATAACTTAGGAAGCTCCACAGAAAGAAGCTTAGCAGAATCACTCTATCCTTATACAGGAGTTTATTTTAACATAACAAATGACACCATTATAATAGCAAGACAAATGCATCCATGGCCAGATAATACTCTATGGAGTATAGACTGGAGATTCTTTGATTACAAACTAACACTAATGACTATCTTCCCAAATTATATCAACTCAGTAAGTAAAGGAGTTAATAGTCTTAACAAACTAGATGCTGCATTCAATAGAATAATGCTTCTTTTTGAACCAAGCGGTTCAATGTACTGGTTAAGTACAATTCCTTTTCATGTGGAAGATTATGGTTATCCAAATTTAACAATAAATAATGAAACATTTGAAAATTCAAATGTTTATTCAACATATCAATTTTTTGTTCCTCCAGCAGTAACAGACCCTACTTATCCAACCTCTTACACTTTTTACTTCAAAAGCACTGACGCAAACCCAATTATTAATTGGAGCAGGAAAGCAACTGAAGGTAATCCAAAAGTTAATCTAAAAATAATTGTTGAAGGACTTAATGGGTATCATGACGAAGTATCTGCTCTTGTTCCTCTAAATGCAACAGGAACACTATTTCCTCATGTTATCTATCTAGATAATCTTACAGCAGAAGCGAAATTACCACCACCTTTTAATATTGAAAAAACAGAAAAAAAACCCTCTATTAGGTTTTATGAATCAAACAAAACAAATAACCTCTTTGCAATCTTTAATTTTGATGTAGAACTCTACACAGAAGTAATAATAAAACTTAATACAACTTATACAGAAGCATATACTTTACAAGAAATAACCACACAATTACCAGGATTTGGTATGAAACGCACAAGATTAGCTCGTTATGCTTAATCACTACGCTAAAAGTGTAACTATTGATGAAGTAAAACAAGCATTAATAAAGACTTAAAGAGGTATTCAAACTATGTATATGGCAGTTATTTTCAGAGGTATTTTCTGGTTAGGCATAATTATATCTCTACTCTCTTTATTTGTCCATATAGATGCATTCTTAGCAGTATTAATCCTAGGAACTCTTTGCATACTCTACTCACTATATGAACAACACCGTATCAAATCCATCCAAACAATTTCAACACCACAAACAAAACCAACACTACAACCACAAAAAACAGTAGCAAAAACACTCCGTCTACCAGCAAAAACAACACAAAAACCGCTCAAAAAAACTCATGCTTCATTTTTCACAAAAGTTCTACAATTTTTCAAAAGAAAAAAACAACCAAAACAAGAAATGATTAAACATGACTTCATAAAACACACACCACAATTTGAAAAAATGAAAAAACTCTTCCAAGAAACAGTAACACCAAATAAACCACTTACAAAAGAAACAAAACAACCTTATAACTTAAAACAAATAGTAGCAAAAAAATTCACAAAAACACCTAACCAAAAACAAACACAATTCTTTCCTTGGGAAAAAGAAGAACACTACATTCCAACAGGAGCAGACCACCTACAACCAATAGACCTAGAGAGAGATGAAATAGCACAACAAAAAGATGAAAGATACACAACAGTTCCAATAGGAACAATACAAAAAACAAAAGCAACACCAACAACAGAAAGATTATTGGCAACACCAAAAATAGGACTCTTAAAAAAACTCCTCTCTTCGAAGATAACATCAACAAAACAACCCTTAATAACACCAAACTTAGGGTCAATTAAAGAAATTACTTTACCAAAAGGAGAACCAACACTACAACCAAAAGCAAAAGTAGCTCCATTACCAAAAGAAGGCATACAACAGATAGTACACCAAAAAACAACAACAAAAGAAAAAGACTTAGAACAACTCAAAAAATACATTAGAGAATCACAAAAACAAAACTATCCAATAGAACACATCAAAGCAGCAGTAACAAAAGCAGGCTGGCCAAAAGAAATGATAACACAAGCATTTAAAGCAGAAACAATAACAACCAAAAAGAAAAAATTCATAATCCTAGGAGTCATGTTCCTTGTTCTAATACTACTCTTAATAGTTCTAAACACAATGGACCTCTTACTCTTAGATTATCTCTTTGAAACAATACAACACGCAAGCATGGGCTTCTACATAGGAGCTAGTGTAGTATTCTTACTCATTATAGGAATTATAATCTTTAAAACAAAAAATATTCTTCAAGAGAAAAAAACACATCATAAAGAAGAAGAAACAAAACATGTACAAGAAATAAAAACAGAACTAGAAGCAAGCAAAGAAGGATTTGAAACAGACTTTGACAGACTCTACAAACTCATAGAAGAAAAAAAGAAACTAACATTAAGAGAAATAGCAGCAGGCTTTGGCATAAAAAGAAGCAAAGCAGAAGAATGGGGAAAAATATTAAAAGAACAAGGACTTATAGAATTAAACTATCCAGCAGTAGGAGAACCAGAATTACAATGGAAAAAATTGATGAGTACAAAATAAAAGCAGACGACTTAATCATTCCAGTAGCAATACTAGGAGGAAAAGGCATAACAAAACAGTACCACGTCTATATACCAACAATAGCACCAGGAACAAAAGCATTAATGGACTACATAAAACATGGACTAGTATCAGAAGTAGCAATAAGCACAAAAGAAATCCTAGACCCAAAAGCAATAAACATACTCAAAGGAAAATTTACTAAAAGAGCAAAAATCTTAATACAAGACAAACTACCAAATATTTCACAAGACACAGCAATACTCTTAATAAACATTTTAATGCAAGAAATGTTAGGACTAGGAGACATAGAATACTTATTAGCAGACGAAAATTTAGAAGAAATAGTAATAACTTCATCAAAGGAACCAATAAGAATCTACCACAAAAAACATGGATGGCTAGAAACAAACATAGCAATAGAAAACGAAGAAAAAATACTAAATTATGCAAACATCATAGGAAGAAGAGTAGGAAGACAAATCACTACACTAAGTCCACTATTAGATGCACACTTAGTAACAGGAGACAGAGCAAATGCAGTATTATTTCCCATATGTACAAAAGGACACACCATTACTATCAGAAGATTTGCGAGAGATCCTTGGACTCTAACAGACTTTATCAAAAATAAAACAATCAACTCAAAATTATTAGCACTCATATGGCTAGCAATACAATACGAAATGAATGTATTAATAAGTGGAGGAACAGCAAGCGGAAAAACAAGTTTCTTGAATATTTGCATGCCCTTTATCCCTAGTAATCACAGAATAGTAAGCATAGAAGATACAAGAGAATTACAACTCCCAAAATACCTCTATTGGTGCCCACTCACAGTAAGACAACCAAACCCAGAAGGAAAAGGAGAAGTAAACATGCTTGACTTACTCATTAACTCCCTACGTATGAGACCTGACAGGATAATATTAGGAGAAATGAGAAGAAAAGACCAAGCAGCAGTACTATTCGAAGCAATGCACACAGGACACTCAGTATGTGCAACAGTACACGCAGACTCAGTAGCAGAAACCATAGAAAGACTAGTTAATCCACCCATAGAAGTACCAAAAAATCTTCTTTTAGGAGTAAATTTAAATGTAGTAATGTTTAGAGACAGAAGGAGAGGATTAAGAAGAGTGTTCCAAATAGGAGAATTCTTACCAACAATGGAAGAAGGAACAACCAATATTAAACCACACATCCTTTACAGATGGAAACCAGCAACAGACGAAATGGTAGAACACTCAACATCAGCAAGACTTTTTGAAGAATTAAGCAGACATACAGGAATGACCTTAAGCCAAATAGAAAAAGATTTGATGAAGAAAAAAGCTATACTCGATTGGATGGTTAAAAACAACATAAGACATGTTGATCAAGTAGGAGAACTCATCAAGAACTATTACTTAGATCCTGACTCAATACTTGAGAAAGTAGGAGGGGTTTAAATGATAAAAATACCATTTGCTTTTCTTCCACCTAAACTTCTTTAT
The DNA here is from genome assembly GCA_002505585.1 of Candidatus Woesearchaeota archaeon UBA489. Taxonomy (GTDB): domain Archaea; phylum Nanobdellota; class Nanobdellia; order SCGC-AAA011-G17; family UBA489; genus UBA489. The sequence continues at coordinate 16,331 of DAVM01000021.1, forward strand.
AAATATTCTAAACTTTTTTATGGAATAGCACAAAGATTAGAAAAAAGATTCAATTTTTTAACATTACACTTAGAACAAACAGAAGCACACATCAAACCAATAGAATACATAAGTATGTGTTTAGCATCACTCACCATATTCTTTGTTTTCATGTTATTTGTAGCTTTAATGGTAGCAACATTTGACATACCATTTCTCATAGGACTCTTAGGAGCAATACTAGTAAGTTTCTTTGTTTTTTTACAACAAATGGCCTACCCAAAACTAGTAGCCTCAAGAAGAATCAAAGGTATAGAGATAAACTTGTTACCAGCACTCCAAGACATGTACATACAACTCAACTCAGGAGTACCACTCTTTAACATACTCATGAACATCTCAACTAGCGATTACGGAGGAGTTTCACTAGAATTTAGTAAAGCAGTGAGAGAAATAAACGCAGGAAGATCAAACCTAGAAGTGTTTGAACTTATGGCAATCAGAAACCCTAGCATACTTTTTAGAAGAGCACTCTGGCAACTTGCAAGTGGTATGAAAGAAGGATCAGACATTTCCACACTCATTCACGAAGTAATACAATCAATAGCAGACGAACAAGTCATGCAAATACAAAGATATGGTGGACAACTAAGCCCACTAGCACTCTTTTATATGCTTATAGCAGTAATTGCACCATCACTAGGCATAACCTTCATCATTATCCTATCATCATTTATAGCACTATCAGAATTAGCAACAAAAGCAATCTTTTACGGACTCTTAATAGTAACCATATTTTTCCAACTCATGTTCTTAGGAATGATTAAAACAAGAAGACCAACATTAATGAACTAAAAACAATGTACAAATTTATCTACAAGATTTATCCAAAGAAACTTAAAGAGAACTATCAAAAACTCTTAGATTATTGTACAATAGAAACACCACTCATTAACTTCTTAGGACTCCATTTTATAATAGGACTAGTAACAGCAATACTTTTAGCACTTTTCTTAAAAATCTTCATTAATTTTCCCACAACAATCTTATTCATTGGCTTTTTCTTCCTCTATCAAGGAATAATTTATGCATGGCTAGTCTTAACAGCAGACTCTAGAGCAAAATTCATAGAAACACTACTACCAGACGCACTACAATTAATGGCTTCAAACTTAAGAGCAGGACTCACCATAGACAGAGCACTCCTTCTTTCAGCAAGACCAGAATTTGGAAGATTTAAAGATGAAATTAATAGAGTAGGAAAAGAACTAGCAACAGGAAAAGAACTAGGTGAAGCTTTAATGACCTTAAGCAGCAGAGTAAAATCAGAGAAATTAAAGAAAACATTTCAAATTATAGTATCTGCAATGGCATCAGGAGGAGAACTAGCAGATTTACTAGAACAAACAGCAAGCAATTTGAGACAACAAAAATTGATAGAACAAAGAATAAGAGCAAGCGTTCTAGTTTATGTAATATTTATTTTTTCAGCAATAGGCTTTGGATCACCAATGCTGTTTGGATTAAGCACCTTCTTAGTAGAAGTCATCACAGATGTTTTTAGCAAAGTACAACTTCCACCCGCAAGCACAACAGGAAGCATGCCCATATCATTCTCACAAGTATCCATCTCAGTAGATTTCATTAACACCTACACTTTAATTTCATTAGTTTTAACATCAATAATGGGATCATTAATACTAGGACTTATAGCAAAAGGAAAAGAAAAAGAAGGAATAAAATACATGCCAATACTTATACTCTTAACTATATCACTCTTTTTTATAGTAAAATGGTTAATATCATCACTCTTAGGAGGATTATTTGACTTTTAATCACTTCCTATAATTACGTAATAATTTTCCTTTCTTCTTATTTAAAGAACTCTTCTTTTTCATAACTTTCTTAATCTTCTCAGACTGAGCAGAAAAACCAAACTCTTTCCCTATAGTATACACCTTATAAGAAGCCAATACAAAAGTAGTATACACAAAAATCATAATAATATAACGGACATATACTAACATTCCTTTTAATCCTAAAAGATTAATTGCAGCATCCCAAATCGAAAAAATAAGCACAAAAAGTAAACAAAAAAAGAAACTAGTAGCATACTTCCTCATAGAAGAACCAGGAGACAAAACACTTCTAGCATTAAGAGTCCAAATAATAGCCCAAACACCAAAAGTTAAAGAAACTAAAGCACTAATTAATTCAATATCTTGCACATACTTAAACAAAGCCCCTAAACCAACTAAAATAGCAATAACACTGATTAACTGCTTAAAAAAATGCTTTAAATCATCTTTATGCATAAAGAAAAATAAACAAAGAACTGCAACAATGAGTACACCAATAAGAACATTTACTACACTCGAAGAAAAATAAAATTTTACAATAGTCTTACCAACCAACAACAAAACAACAACTAATAACAAACTAAAACACCACACACCCAATTTACGATTAGTTTCTTTCATTTTTATAACTCCAATAAGATATCACAAAACTGACTTAATTCATCCAATAACTCTTTATTTGAATCCTTCTCAAGAGAAACAATAATTCCCTTCACATTCCAAACACGCATCTTTCCAGATAAAAAATGAATAAACTTAGCAACAGTAGTAGGTTTATTATACACCAACAAAGTATCTAAACTATCAAAAAAAAGAAACTTTTTATCACCAGGAACAGCACGAACAGCCTGATCCATAGCAAGAGAAATATCGCTCAAATTATCAGGACTACCAATAAACAAACACTTCTCAGTTTTTTTAACATCACCACCAGAAGTCTTAGTAACAGCATCAATAAAAATAATCATATCAGTATTAATACCTTTCTTCACAAGAAAAGGTTGCATCACAGAAAAAGGCTTGTTTAAAGTAACATACACACCAGGAACCTCATCATCAACAGTCAGATACTTAATCATTTCAAGATTACTATCTTGATATTTACTAGCAGTAACTTTAGCTAAAGCAACATAATTCTCGTTACCATTAAGAGACTCTTTTATTTTATTCCTAACCTCTTCCATACAAAAGAAAACAACTCCTTCAAACGATATAAACCTTTCGTTCCAATTGTAGAAAGATATTTATACCCCAACATCTAACTAAAAACAAGTTATGGAAAAGATAAAAACAGGTGTCCAAGGTCTAGACGAAGTATTAGAAGGAGGTATTCTTTCAACTAGCTCAGTACTCTTAGCAGGAGTACCAGGAACAGGAAAAACCCTCTTTGGCATGCAATACATCTTACAAGGAGCCTTAGAAGGACAACCAGGACTCTTTATAAGTTATGAAGAACTAGAATCTACTATAGTAAAACATGCACATAATTTTGGACTAGACTTCACAACACACATAAAAAAAGGACTCATAACAGTAGTAAACCAAGAAATAAGCGGAAAACTCATAAGCTTTAGAGCACTTCTAGACTTAATGCAAAAAAGAAACATCAAAAGAGTTTTCTTAGACTCCATAACACTCTTTGAATATATCATCTTTGACAAAAAAGCAGACTTTAGGAAAGAAGTACTAGAATTCACAAGAGCACTAAAAAAATTAGGCATAACACTTCTCGCAACATCAGAAAAAAAAGAAACAGACATAGATAATATAGCTTATAACCCCGAAGACTTTTTATTTGAAGGACTAATACACTTAACAAAAATAAGAAAAGGAGCATCATTCGAAAGATGTCTTTCAGTAGCAAAAATGAGAGGACAATCACATATGATGGGAATTTATCCCTTCACAATAAATGAAGAAGGAATAATTATTTACCCAAAACAAATACCTTTCTCACTAATAGAAAAAGATTCATGACAACAATGGTAGACAACACAAGAATAGCATCAGGAATACCAGGACTAGACCCACTAATAGAAGGAGGGTTTAAAACAGGAAGCATAAATTTAGTAGTAGGAACAGCAGGATCAGGAAAAACAACATTCGCAATGCAATTCTTAATAGATGGACTAGCAAAAGGAGAACCAAGCATCTTTGTAACATTTGAAGAAAAGAAAAAAAAGCTCTACGAAGACATGAAATCATTCGGATGGGACTTAATTAAATTTGAAGAACAAGGACTCTTTAAATTCTTAGAATACACACCAGAACAAATCAAAAGAGTACTAGTAGAAGGAGGAGGAACCATAGACTCTTTAATAACAGAAATGAACGTAAAAAGACTAGTAATAGACAGTATAAGCTCATTCGCACTCCTCTTCCAAGATCAATTAACCCAAAAAGAATCATCACTAGCACTCTTCGACCTCATCAACAGCTGGGGATGTACAGCAGTACTAACATCACAAGCAGTACAAATAGGGCCAGATGATTTAACCTCACAACTCCAATTTGAAGTAGACGCAATAATTTTATTGTATCACTTTAAGAAAAAAGGAATAAGACAAAGAGCATTAGAAGTACTCAAAATGAGAGGAACACAAACAACAGAAAAAACAGTTAGATTAATCATCAACACTAAAGGTATAAGTGTCAATGCAACAGAGATAGTTAGTCTGTAGTCTGTTTCTTAATAGCAAGGAAAATATACAAAAGTGTAACAAGAACTAAAATTATTAATACACCTAAAAATAATTTAGGAGCTAAAGAAGATTTTTGCTCACCACACTTTTTCCAAGAACAAACTAAAGACAAACACTCAAAATCTTCCGCACAAGAAACCTCATCACTCTTCTGAGCTAACCACTCACCTGAAGAAGCAACACAAAACTTTCCACTATCAATAGTTCCATCAACAACACACTGCTCTTTTAAACTACAACCAACCTCTTTAGAAACACTACAACGTTTAGGTGATCCAGAACAAGTATGAGTAGTACAAGCATCATTATCTTCACAATCCTTGTTAGTTTGACACTTATCAACAGTTTTACAATCAGCATCTTCTGCAGTATCACAAGCTTCAGGACAACAAGCATCACCAGCCTTACACACTGCAATTGCAGTATGCACACACTTACTAGGATAATTAGCATCATCACAAGTATCAATAGTGCAAGAATTATCATCATTACAATCTGCAGCAGCATTACATTCATTATTTGCCTGAGAACTAGTAATATTTTCAATACAACGATTTCTTGAACAAGCAAACTTTGAACTCAAACACCCACAATCAGTACAACAAACAACTTGATCTTCACCAGCACCACAAACCTTATCACCACAAATAATATTTACAGTAATATCCAAAATTGCTTTAGGAGGAGAACGAGAAAAACCAACAACATAAATAAACACACCATTAACCATCTTAGATCTATTATCTTTAATATTTTCAGTTACTCCATCAACATCAACATTTATGCTATCCCTTACAATACCAAGAACAGAAATATTTTTTCCACTCAAGACTTTATTACCAGGAATATCTAAAATAACCTTCTCTTGAGCAGCAGAAACAGTTAGAACTAAAAAACTTAGACAGCATAAAGCATAAACTATTTGGAGAACTCTTTTACTCATAACCATTTTTTGTTATTAAAAACTAGGAGCATCACAACAATACAAGCAATTATAATGCCAAAAACAATCCAAAAAGCTTGTTGATGTTCTTGAAAAGGCAAAACAACATTCATACCATATAAACCTGTAATAAGCATAGGCAACAACAATACAGAAGCGATGACTGTAAAGTATTTCATAACAACATTAATCTTATTAGAAATATTACCAGTATTAATCTCCAAAATACTAGTTAAACGTTCACGATAAATCTCTAAAGTATCACTAACTTGCATCATTTCAACATTTAATTCAGCAAACAAAGCCTTTTCCTTAATAGCAGGAACATCCTTTATTAAATCATTAATAACAGAACGATTTCCAGAAACAGATTTTTTTAAATATAATAATTTGTTTTTCAAAGCAAAAATTCTTTTAACTATATGCTCATGAGCAGCAGATAAAACATCATCTTCAATACTTTCTAGACTATCTTCAATAACTTCTAATAACTTATGTTTTGATTTAATAAGATTATACAAAATACGTAATAAAATAATTTCTGTACCATTATGAAACATATGTTTAGTCATATCAGCGTTTAAGTCAAGTTCATCAATAAAAGGCAACTTACTAAGATGAATAGCAATTAAATGTCTTCTAGTGAAGAAAAAACCAATAGGACCACAACGCTTTAAGTCTTCTTCACAATGAGACTGGCTATAAATTATTAAAGTGTATTCTTTAGTTTGTTTAATCCTAGGACTTTCGTAATTATCAAGACAAGCATTAATATCAGCAATAGAAATCTTAAATCTCTCATGCAATTGATTAACTTCACTCAAAGAAGGATTAGTAACATCCACTAAACTAATATTCCGCTTTAAATTTACTTGCTTTAAGTTAGACTCAACAACACGAGCGTGAGCACCAGCAGTTATCACCCTTATCATATACTAAGTAGTCATGTATTCTGCTATATAAATCTACTGTTGATAGGAAACTATATAAAAACCTATTTCTTCAAAAAAACATGGTGCACATAAAAAAGAGCAGACATAGCATAAAACAAGCAAAAAGAGAAGCTAGACAAAAACAGCAAGTAGAAGAACAAACACAGAGACATGCTGTGACAAAAAAGAGGAAAATAAAACATTACAGCATATTTTCAGTCATAGGAATCATAGTACTTATTGCATTATTCTTCCTTTTCTCTTCAATTGAAGACAAACCAGGACCACATGATGCATTTGCCCAATGTTTAACAGAAGAAGGAGCAACCATGTACGGAGCATTCTGGTGTCCACACTGTGCAGAACAAAAAAAGATGTTTGGTAAATCATTTAAGTATGTGGACTATGTAGAATGTGACCCTAAAGGAAAGAATGCAAATCCTGAAAAATGTAATCAAGCAGGAATAACTTCCCATCCAACATGGATAATAAAAGGAGAAAAGTACAATGGACAACAACCACTTCCAATATTAGCAGAAGCGACAAGTTGTGAGTTAACAAAAACTTAGAAAAAGCTTTAAATACTATCATTTATTCTTATTCTTATGCCAGGAAAAGGAAAAAAAGGGAAACCAACAAAAAAGAAAAAACCTAATATTTGTGACATGTGTTAGGAAGTACTTCTAATGAATGAACACAAGAGGCTATATAAGATACAAGTAATTTCTATAATAGCAATACTTATCTCAATATTTTTATCATTTCATTATTATCAACCTCAAACTAGTAATTTTTGTCCTTTTGGAGAATCATTTAATTGTAATGTAATCAATAAAAGTCCTTATGCAACCATAGATGGTATTTTTTATTTTTTAACAACTGACATGAATCTAGATGTTCCTTTAGTGAAGATACCATTACCAAATGCCACAGTAACTCTTGTAATCTTCTTAATCATTTTTGGAGCAGCATATAGTATAGGAAAAAATAAACCATTCTGGGGAATGAAAAGAGAAAAATTATTACAATTACTAAGAGTGTTGTTATACATAAGCTTAGCATATGCGATTTATTTAGCGTACGTAGAAGCATTTATTCTATTAAATTACTGCATTTTCTGTATTTTATTAGACGTTTGTATAATTGCAGCATTATGGTTAGTGATAGGCATAAAGAAGAAAGCGAAGAAAAAAGTAAAGAGAAGAAAAAGACGATAAGCTTTCTTATATACCAAAACCTATATAAAGACTGTTTATTTTATTAAACAGATGTTCAAAGAACTAAACATACTCCAACACTTCTTTAAAGAGCCAATAAGGCAGTTTAACGTAAGAGAACTAGCAAGAATACTCAAACAAGCGCCGGCAACAGTAAGTAAAGAATTAAAAGCATTAGCAAAGAAAGGAATATTACAACAAGAAAAAGAAAGAAGATTTCATCTATATAAGGCAAACATAGACAGTGAATACTACAAAGACCTGAAAGTCTATTATACTATTAGACAAATAAAAGAAACAGGGTTACTAGAAGCATTAAATAAATTTTATTGGCATCCAGATATAACTTTATTTGGATCAGCAGCAAGAGGTATGGACACAGAAACAAGTGACATAGATCTACTTCTAATTACAGACAAAACCGAATATTGTCACGAATTAAAACAATTTGAGAAAAAATTACACAGAGAAATACAAATCTTTCCGGTTAAACATGTAAAAAGTATAGGAAATAAACACTTAGTTTCAAATATGATGGATGGCATACCAATCCAAGGACAAATAGAATGGATCTGGACACCTGCTTCAAAAAAGGTCTCATTAAAAAGACGCTTATCAACAAAAAACTCATCCAAGCATTTATAGAAATGTCAAACATTAAAGAACAAACAGTAGTAGAAGCATCGATTACAGAATACAACATTTCAGCCTATGTTTCACTAGCATATGATGCACTAAGAGAAATACTAGAAGCACTTTGTATGCTCCATGGCTATAAAGTACTATCACATGTTTGTGTAGGAGAACTATTAAACGAATATTTAGAAGACTTTGACTACCATGGATTCAATAAACTTCGTTGGGTTAGAAATAGCATAAATTATTATGGAGAGAAAGTACCTTATGACCAAGGAAAACAAGCTATTCAACAAATCTTCACCCTCAAGAAAAGCATAGCAGAAACCTACTTTGACCAAACATAACTTATATAAACACTTTTTGTTTAGTAGCTTTATAGACTATGAAGAACAGAAGAGAAGATTAGATGCCCTGCCAAGAGAATTGGTAGTAAATTACCTCAGAAAAGCACGTTTAGCATGTGAACATGCAGGATTAGTAGCAGAGAACCCCATTTCATCCTCAGCTCTTAAATTTCTCATTGAGAGAAACAAAAGAGGATTAGCAGAAGCAGAAACAACATTAGTGCAAGCTATACGCTGCGAAGAAATTGTTGTTACAGGTCCTGAATTAACTCATTATTTGCTCACTTATGCTAGAGCACTTCACAGAGAACAACGAGCAGTAAATGCAGAATACCAAAAAAAAGGAGCACCAGAAGGCTTACGCCAGGTTGGTGAAGAAGAGGAAGAAAGTCTTCAGCTTTTGATTGAACAAGGCTTAGAACAAAGCTTCCAATCATAAATTATTTAAACACACTTCCATCCTCTTTTATCCATGGGTTATCATGACACAGAAATAAAAGAGGTATTGGCACAAAAACGCGCTACTTTTGAAGGATTAACAGGAGCAGAAGCAAAAACAAGACTCCAATCCTTTGGAGAAAACAAATTATCAGAAGAAAAACAAATAACCTTAGCGAAACTTTTCTTAAGACAATTTAATGATTCAGTAATATACATCTTACTAGCAGCAACACTCATTTCCTTTTTTATTAAAGAATATATAGATGCAATAATAATATTAAGTATTTTAATTTTTAATTCATTCTTAGGATTTTCTCAAGAATATAAAGCAGAAAGAGCAGTAGCGTTGTTGAAACAACTAACAACTCTTAAAACAAAAGTATTGAGAGATGGAAAAATAATAGAAATAAGTTCAACAGACTTAGTCGTTGGAGATGTAGCACGTTTAGAAGCAGGAGATAAAGTACCAGCAGACTTGAGAGTTTTTGAAGCAAATAACTTACTCACAAATGAAGCACCCTTAACAGGAGAAAGTATGCCTTGCAGTAAACAAACTGGAGTACTAAAAAGATTAACAAATTTAGCAGAAAGAAGCAACATGTTGTATTCAGGAACAATAATAGTAAGAGGAACAGGAAAAGCAATAGTAGTAAATACAGGTATGCAAACAGAGATAGGAAAGATAGCAAAAATGGTGCAAGAAGCAGAAGTACGAGAAACACCATTACAAAGGAAATTAAAAGACTTAGGAAAATTCATAGGAGCACTAGTCATAGGCGTTTGTGTACTAGTTTTTGTATTAGGATTACTAAGAGATATGACCTTAACAGAAACATTACTTACAGCTATAAGCCTAGCGGTAGCAGCAATACCAGAAGGATTACCAGCAGTAGTCACTATTTGCTTAGCACTAAGTGTGCAACATATGATCAAGAAAAAAGCGTTGATAAAGAGACTGAAAAGTATAGAAACTTTGGGAAGTGTAACAGCAATTTGTAGTGATAAAACTGGGACTTTAACAAAAAATGAAATGACAGTGAAGAAGTTGTATGTTAATGATCACATAATAGAAATAAGTGGAGAAGGCTATAACGCAGAAGGAACCTTTAGTAGCGAAAATAAAAGAACAGATTCAAGATCACTGAATAGATTACTAACAATAGCAGCAAGTTGTAACAATGCAACAGAAACAATAGGGGATCCAACAGAGATGGCATTGTTGTATGCAGCAAAAAAAGCAGGAGTAGGAAAAGAAGAAAGAACAGGAGAAATACCCTTTGAAACAGAAAAAAGATTCATGGCAACATTCCACAAAGGAATAGATTATTACAAAGGTGCACCAGAAGTAATTTTAGCAATGTGTAGTTACATAGAAATTAATGGGCAAACAAGAAGGTTAATTGATAGAGATAGAGCAAAAATATTAGAATTAAATGAAAGTTTTGCAAAACAAGCACTAAGAGTTCTAGCAATGGCCTACAAAAAACAAGGCAACTATTACTTTGTAGGATTAATGGGAATGATAGACCCACCAAAAGAAGGAGTAAAAGAAGCAATACAACTTTGTAAAGAAGCAGGCATACAATCCATAATGATAACAGGAGATCATCCACTAACAGCAGCAGCAATAGCACACCAAATAGGGCTCAATGATGCACAAGCAGTAACAGGCATGGAAATAGAGAAGATGAGTGACAAACATTTGCAAACAGTAGTAAGAGAACATAGTATTTTTGCAAGAGCAAGCTCAGCACACAAAGTAAAGATTTTGAAAGCATTACAAGCAAATGGAGAAATAGTAGCAATGACAGGAGATGGCATAAATGATGCACCAGCACTAAAAAATGCAAACGTAGGAGTAGCAATGTCATTGAAAGGAACAGATGTGAGCAGAGATGCAGCAGATATGGTACTAACAGATGACCATTATGCATCTATAGTAGCAGCAATAGAACAAGGAAGAATAGTTTATGACAATATTAAAAGATTTGTAAATTATTTGTTAAGTGCAAATGCAGCAGAAGTAGGAGTAATTCTAGTTGCATTATTGTTCGGACTCCCATTACCCTTATTACCAATACATATACTTTGGATTAATCTAATGACAGATAGTTGGCCAGCACTAGCACTAGGAGCAGAAAAAGGCAGTAAAGAAATAATGAAGCGGAAACCAAGAGATCCAAAAGAAAATTTTATGAAAGGATTAAAAAGTGTAATTTTAATAACAGGAATAGTTGGAACCTTAGTAACATTAGGAATCTTTCAATGGGAATTAATGCAAGGAAGTAGTTATATAAAAGCCACAACAATGGCATTAACAACACTAATTATGTTTGAAGTAATGAGAGCCTATAGTTGTAAAAGTAGAAGGCCATTTGCTAATTTACTAATGAATAAATGGCTACATATAGCAGTACTAGTAAGTATTATTTTACAATTAGCTATTCTGTATACACCACTTAGTGGAGCATTTAAAGTAGAACCATTAGCATTAGCAGATTGGGGAAAAGTGTTAATCTTAGCATTTGCAGGCTATATAGTGTTAGAAATTAGTAAACTCTTTAGGAAGAGAAGTTAAGAAAGCCTTTAAAACCTTTTAATTCTTACTTATTCTATGAGATATTCAAGACAAGAGCTCTATTTAGGCAAAGAAAGCCAAGAAGTATTAAAGAAGAAGCATGTAGTACTAGTGGGAGTAGGAGCACTAGGAAGTGTAGCAGCAGAATTACTAACAAGAGCAGGTATAGGAAAATTAACACTTATAGATAGAGATGTAGTAGAATTACATAATTTACAAAGACAAAGCTTGTATGAAGAAAAAGATGAAGGAGAAGCAAAAGTACTAGCAGCAAAGAAACATTTAGAAAGAATAAATAAAGAAGTACAAATAACAGCAAAAGTAGAAGATATAACACACGAAAATGTAGAATTGTTGAAAAGTGATTTAATCTTAGATGGAACAGACAACCTAGTAACAAGATTCTTGATCAATGAATACAGTAAGAAAAATAAAATACCCTGGATTTATGCAGCAGCAGTAAGTGACAAAGGCTATGTAAAAATCTACTTACCAGAAACAGACTGCTTTCAGTGCACTTTTACAGAAACAACAGGACTAGATAGTTGTGATACGGCAGGAGTATTAAACACTTTAACACATACAGTAGCAAGCATACAAGTAACAGAAGCATTCAAAGTGTTGTTACAAAAAGTTCAAGAAACACCACTTTTCCATTTAAACATATGGGAAAATAGTTTAACAAGACTAAAAACACAAAGAAAAGAAGGATGTGAAGTATGTAAAGGAAACTATAACTATTTAATGGGGAAGAAAGAAAAAGAAATAATCAAATTCTGTGGATCAGGAAGCTATCAAATAAAAGGAAAAGTGAAGTTAGAAGAAATAAAAGAGAAGTTGGAAAAACTAGGAAAAGTAGAATCATTTGAGCATGGCATACAATTTAATCAACTTATGATATTCAAAGATGGAAGAGTATTAATAAAAGCAAAAGACGAAAAAGAAGCGAAATCTTTATATGCACAATATATAGGAGAATGAGTAGATGGTGAAGTACAAAATAATCTTTGATAGAGAAGGGTGTATCGGAGCATTAGCATGCGCAGGAGTAGCAGAAGAATACTGGATACCAGCAGAAGACGGAAAAGTAGACTTGAAAGGAGCAACCTTTAATGAAGAAACCAAAAAATGGGAATTAATAGTAGGTGAAGAAGCAATAGATGTAAACAAAGTAGCAGTAGATGTCTGCCCAGTACAAGTAATAATAATAGAAAAAATAGAAGATTAATTACTCATTCCTTCTACAACCACAACCGCCTTCTCTACCGCAACCGCCCTTCTTTTCAGAAGCAGTGTTATCCTCAGCATACACATAAGTCTTCTCTTCAACTTCAGCAGCACAAGCACGATGAGAGCCATCACAAAAAGGTTTAGCTTTAGATAAACCACAAGCACAAATCCATTTACCAACATCCTCCTCAGTAATCTTAACAGGATGCCTTTCTTTGATTTTAATTAAGCGAGCCATACACAACACATAAAAAAGAGAACTTCTTAAGCTTTTCTATGGCACAAAAAGAAAGACCATTTTTGAACTTACTCATAAACATTGTTATACCAGTATTTATTCTCCTTAAGTTAAGTAAAGAACAATACTTAGGACCATTCTATGGACTCATAGTTGCGTTAGCATTTCCAATACTTTATGGATTGTATGAAGTAGTGAAAGAAAAAAAATATAACTTTTTATCAATACTAGGAGTAGTAAGTATACTTTTAACAGGAGGCATAGGATTGTTGCAACTAAATAATAATTGGTTAGCAGCAAAAGAAGCAGGAGTACCACTATTAATCGCAATAGCAATATTAGTTTCATTAAAAACAAACTACCCACTAGTAAAAAAATTAATCTACAATGACAGCATCATGAATATAGCAAAGATAGAAGAAGCACTAGAGGAAAAGAAGAGTAAAGAACAACTAGAAAAACAACTCAAAAAAGCATCTTATTACGTAGCAGGAACATTTGTCTTTTCAGCATTCTTAAACTATATTCTAGCGAAAATTATAGTGGTAAGTGAACCAGGAAGCGTAGCATACAATACAGAACTAGGAAGAATGACGGCACTAAGTTTTCCAGTCATAGCACTACCATCAACAATATTATTAGTCATAGTGATCTTCTCTTTAGTTAAGAAAATAAAGCAATTAACAGGATTAGAAATGGAAGAAGTGTTTAAAGCAAAATAATTATTCTTGAGTATATTTTTCATCCAAAGCTAAAGCAAACTCAGCTTTCTTTAATTCTTTTCCTAAATAAGCAGCATGATCAAGACGAGTAAACCAATCCAACTTATGTTCTTTAGCATACTCAAAAATAGCATGATACAAATCCTGAGCTCTTTTTCCACGAAACTCTTTCAAAAGAACATGTTCATTAGTACAAATACCCACACCAATTTCTTGAGAAGAAGGATACAAACGAATTAAAACATAACACTTATCAGGACGATAATCCTTAATAGCATCACAAGTAGCAACCTGAATAACTTCAAAATCAGGAGCAGTAGTCTTCTCTTTAATCCAAGCAGGTTTTGGAGATTCCATCAATTACCATTACAATTCTCTCTTTAAAAACCTTTCAGTAAATTTTTTAGTTATTTCTACTCCAATGAGCTATATATGAAGTAATACTAGTCCTTGACACTCCAACTAACCTTTTATCTTCATAGATTTCATCATTAGCTACTCCAGCATCCTTAGCACCATGAACTATTCCTTTAATCTGATCTTTTGTTAGTTCTGTTGCCTTCTCTACTCTTTGAGGTTTTCCTTCAGTAGCAAATATCTTATCCAATAAAGTTGTGAACTTAGTTAGTTCTCTTTCATTTAATTTTCCAACTACTTGATCTGTTGGAACAATAACATAGTCACTACCTACATATTGTTCTAACCCTTTTTCACCTTTAGGATTAGAGTTGCTAGGAGAACTTGCTTTTTGTTCAGCTCGAGTATTATGTGCTTTATATGCACCAACACTAGTAGTGCTTATTTGCAATCCATAAGCAATTCTTTCAGTGGAAAGCTCTAAACTATCTAATTCTTTCACAATTTGCCTAGTATCCATTCCTCCATCACGTAACTCTTTTACTTTTACTCTAGTTTCTTTCTTATTCATTTTTGACCTCCATCCTCTTTTGTTTGTTTTACGAAATAAGCTTGGAAACCCATCCTGTCAGTTCCATCTTGGTAGTCTTTCCCTCTAGGAAGAATACTTCCATCAAATACATGATCAACTACTTCGAATCCATTATTTCCAAAGATATTCCAAGCATTATAAAAAATAGTGTCAGGAATCTCAGCTACTTTTAGTCCTGAACTACGCTGATGATTTACTCTAGAAGCAAGATTAAAAGTTGTAGCAACCATAGCTTGACCATTTAATCTTCGCTTTACTAAACTTTCTAAAACCTTTGCTCTCTTCTCAGAAGTTGCACCTAAATAATCTAGGAATACTACATCAAATTTTCCTTCAAATCTATCTTGTACAGTAGTAAGAAACTCTTCAGATATACTGAACTTTTCTTGTAAGTAAGTTGGAGCATCACTATTTTCTTCAAGTTCATCAAGTAATTTATCATAATCTTTTAAAAGAATCTTTTCACCTTTATCATTTCCTTTGTAATTTACTTCAAACTTACCATCTCTTTTTCTTACACTCATTCCAGGATCTTTAACAAAATCTAACAAAATAAGATCATCAATATCTATTTAAATTACTAGAAAGTCTATCATCTGCACGGAATTCTCCACTTGGAACAAAAACTTTAGGAACAAATTCCAAACCAGCACGTTGTAATGTTGCTGTTAAAACACCATTTCTTTCTGCATTTAAATTTTTATTATGTTTAGGAGTAAATTTATACAACACTTTAACTTCTTCTCCTCCAGAAAATTTTAGAGTTACGTCAGTCATATACCCACCATTATAAATACCAGTCCCTTCTTGTCTTCTTACATCTTCTGTAATTTGAACACAATGACCCTTTATGCCATTTTCTTTTTGTATTTCTTTAATAACTGCATTAAAATAATCATCATCCATAGTTCTTGCTATAGAAACTGGATTTGCTCTTAATCTCTCTACAGCTCCTTCAGCAAAAAACTGATTAACAAAATACTTCATAGCATCAATAACCATACCTGTACCAAGACTATATCCTCAACTAAAGGCCTTGGTGGAACGTTCTTCATTTTTTATGGAATGGCTTTTTTACATAAATACACTCTCGCTATTAAGCATATTCTTCTAACTAGAGACCATTTTAACTCATTTTATTTTATTCTGAGACTATATAAAACTTCCTATTGTAGTCACTTATTAGTAATTAAATAAAAGCTATTTCTCTTGTTCTACCAATTAACAGCAGATAAATGAACAAATTGCACTAAAAAAGCAACCACAAACATCCACAATAAACCAGGAATAAACAAAGCTAAAACAAGAATAAGCACTCTACCAAGACCAAGATGCAACTCTCGAAATAAGAAAAAACTACCAATTCTCTTAGTTTTTTCAGCATGACCATAAATCAATTTACTCAAAGAAATATTCACCATAGAACTAGTCACAGCACCCAAAAAATTATTAATAAACAACCCAACAGGAGATAAAAAAAGTAAACGAATAATCCAAAAAGGAGCATTCAAAAAAACACCTCGCTTCAAAGTTTTCTTAACATTTTTGTCAACTAAACCACCAATATATACAATAAAAACAACCAACAATAAAGAAGTCATAGAAACAATAGCACCCAAAGTTACCACATTCTTAACAGCCAAATAAATAAACACAGGCCAAAAAACACCACCAACCAAATTTAAAACACCCTCAGCCTGATAAATAAACATCCTCTTTTTAGGTTGCGCAGTTAAAACACTCTTAATAGAAATAACCTCTTTCTTCATTCTTTTATCAGGAGTAAAAAACAAAGGAAGAATAGCTAAAAACAAAATACCAGCAACAACAAAAAACACAAACTCAAAAGATTGAGAAGCAATAAAAAAAGAACCAATCAAAGGACCTAACACACCAGCAAGAACAGCAAAAGCACTAAGAATAGAAACTTCCTCACCCTCTTTTTTTTCACAAGCAGACTTAGCAAACTCAACATGAAAAGCAGCATAATAAAAACCAGTACTAACACCAAACAAAACAGCAAGAGGAACATAAGACAATCCACCACTAATTTGATTAACAAAATAGTAAAACACAACCAAAAAAGCAATACCCAAACTCATAGTCTTCTTAATACCAAAATGACTATTACACCACATACCAGGAAACATAAAAATGAAAGCAGAAGAAAAATTTATTAAAAAATACAAAGCAATATCAGCAATACTATACCCTAAAGTAAGCAAATAAATAGGGATAAATAAATTAATCATAGACAAAGCAAAAGACTTCAAGAAAAAAGAAAGGTAAAGCTCATCCAACTCTTTATTACTGAAATAATGCACTAACAAATCATGAATATGTGGTCTAGTTAGTGGCATACAAACACCCCTTGCATATATTTAACCATCTCATAAACTTTAAATACCTTCCTATTAAGGCAGGAATATGCAAATAACAGCCTATATTGAAAGAGAAAACAAAGAAAGAATAGTAGAACTAGAAGAGCAAGCAACAGTAGAAAAACTCTTAGAAAAGCTCAAAATTAACCCAGAAACAGTATTAGTAGTAAAAAATGAAGAAGTACTCTTAAAAGAAGTAAAATTAGAAGATAAAGATACAATAAAAATTCTCTCAGTAGTCTCAGGAGGGTAAAATAGCCTGTAAATCTTGTGAAAAAAAACCAGTATATGTTAGTCAAGGAGGGACAAAACTCTGCAAAGAAGACTACCTCCACTACTTTGAAAAAAAAGTACTAAAAACCATAAGACAACATAACCTCTTAGGAAAGAAAGAAAAAGTAATCTGTGCACTCTCAGGAGGAAAAGATAGCGTAACAGTAGCACATATAGTAAATAAAATACTGAAAGAAAGAAAAGAAAAATTAACAGCACTCTTAATAGATGAAGGAATACATGGTTATAGAGCTTCAACAATAGAAGATGCTAAAAAGTTTTGCAAAGAAGAAGGAATAGAATTAAAAATAATCTCTTTTAAACAACGATTTGGATTTACTTTAGATGAGTTTATAAAAAAACACAAAATAAATCCTTGCTCAGTATGTGGAGTAATAAGAAGATATTTGATGAACAAAGGAGCAAGAGAAGCAAAAGCAACACTCTTGTTAACAGGACATAACTTAGATGACGAAACACAAAGTTTGTTAATGAATCAATTTAAAGGAAACATGCAACTTAGTGCAAAATTAGGACCAATATCAGGAGCAGTTAGTCATGAAAAATTTGTGAAGAAAGTAAAACCCTTATATTATATGACAGAAAAAGAAGTAGCGTTGTATGCATTTTTAAAAAAGTTTCCAGTACAATTTGTAGAATGCCCAAATAGCCCAGGAACATTTAGGCAACAAGTAGGAGAATTATTAAATAATTTAGAAAACAGTTATCCAGGGACGAAGCAAGGAATTTTGAAATCCTTTTTAACAATTTTGCCAGACTTAAAAAAACAATATGAGAATCAAACAATAGCAAATTGTGAACTTTGTGGAGAACCAGCAGCACAAAAACAGTGCAAAGTATGTATCTTATTAGAAAAAGAGAAAAAATAAAGCTATTTCTTTAAAAAATTTTACCCCTAATGTGGAGTGATAAAAAGCATACTTTTATAAAGAGGAGTTCAAAAGTTTACTCATATGACAACTACAATTACAGAACCAAAACTACTCGAAGAACCACAAGAGAGGCCCCATAGGACGGTTATTCTAGATGGTGAAATGACTCATAAAGATGTTGCAAGAGAACTAAGAAACTCACCAGAACCAAATACTATAACACACCTTTGGACAAGAGATGAAGTAACACTCCTCAGAGAATTTTCTCCCTCAACCTATCATAAACTAGCACAAGATCCAACATTAGGATTAGAATCTTTCACAGACATTGAACATCGCCTTCCACAACTAGCACTTCAATTACAAACAGAAGTAAGCCATAGATCAGCAACAATGGATTGTTATGTTTTAGGCCCAAAAAAAGGTGATGAGGGTACTTTAAGAAGTAAATTCCATCATCTTAGTAGACTCACAACACTCTTTGACCTTCTAAATATACCACATCCAGGAGCTTTATCTCCAGATTTATTAGAAGGAACTCCTGATCTTAGAGAATTATTTATTGAAACAAGACTAAGATATGCAGAACTTTTGCAAAACATGCCAGAATGGGCAAACCCAGAAATAACAACTTCAACAGAAACAAAAACAGCAAACTTTAGAAAACTCCCAATAGAACAACAAAGAAGATTTGGTTATGTAGATCACATTAAAAGATTGGTAGGGGAAAAAAATTTAGTAGCAGTAGCGGTATATGGATCAGCAACACAAACAACAGAGAACGGAGATTATGACAATTATGTAGTTATACAAGATGGAAGCTTGCCCACTGTATGTCATAGACTCCTTGATCAAGACTTTGTTAATCAAGAAGATGGCAAACATGTAGGAATGAACATCTTGCAAGAAGGAGCGTTTAGTAAATTTATTCGTATGAACCAAGACTCATATGAAAGAAGAGTAACAGGAATTCTGCTTTATGGAAGCCTACAATTTCCAATATTATCTGATGAAGAAGATATAGAAAGAGGAATTAGTTCAACAATGTTAAGGAGAAGAACATTAGGAGGGGCAGCAACACATCTTACTCATGATCCAGAAAGATTACTAGGAAGACCAGATCTCTTTCAATTCTTCCAAAAAACCTTGCGTAGTATGGAAAAAGCTGGATTAAACTTAAGAGAAGGAATATTTTCAAGAAGTAATGCAACATTAGATGCAAGACTTGAACAAGATGGTATACATATAAGACCTTACAAAGATGATTTAGCATATCTTCATGATGGTATTTATGATGCACTAGCAGCAGCAACCCATTTAACACATAAATATTTTGCAGGAACAGAATTTAAAGGAAATTTTTTGGAAGTAACAACACATGATACTCCATCGACTAAACCTTTAGAAGTTTAATTACCAACCCATTAAAGTTTTAACTTCTTTACTAGGTTCCCAAGGAGGATCAAAAACTAATTCAACTTCAGGATCCTTAAAACCAATTTCAGTTAACCCTTTCTTAACTTCCAACATCATGTGTTGAGCCATAGGACAAAAAGGAGTAGTTAAAGTCATCTTAATATGTACTTTATCCTTATCAATAGCAATATCATAAATAAAACCCAAAGTCCAAATATCTAAACCAATCTCAGGGTCTTTAATCTTTTGTAAAGCACCAATAGCATCTTCTTTCTTTAACATTTTTATTACCCAAAATATTTTTCTCTATAAAACCTAATAAGTTCTTCAACAGCAGGAATCACTTCAGGACTACCAATACCAACTTTTAATTTCTTTTGTACTTTTTCCAAAGTATCAGCACCTTCTAAGACAGCTTCTTCAATATCTTTATCAGTAACTTTAGTAGTTGGATCAACAATTCGAGCAGATTCAACAATAATACGATCAGTTTGCTCAGATTTACGAAAAAAATCGTTAATAGCAGAACGTAAAGCTTTGTCTCCTAAAACAGAACAATGGAACTTCTTAGCTGGAAGACCACCTAAACGCTCCATAATATCTTGAGGTTTTAATACTAAAGCATCATTAATCTTCATACCACCATTTTCTGAAATCATAACAGATAACATAGAAGTAGAGCCAATAGCTGAAGCACAACCAAAAGTTTGCCATTTACATTCTGTAATTCTATCTTGTTCTTTATCAACCTTAATCCACATCTTCATAGCATCACCACAATTATGAAGAGTGAAAGCATCACTAACATAAGAATGTGTTTTAGCTACTTCTAGATTATGTAAACGTCCACTAAATTGAGATTTTTCAACTTTCCTAATAGGCATATAAAAGTAGTTTTTGTCAAACCAAGAATGTTTAGCAATCCTTGATACTTTAGGATAAGAAAACTTAACTTTTAGTAGCTTACTCATTTTCTTTAAAGCTTCGTAATCACCAACATGAATTCTATAACACTCAGCATGATTTACTCCTTTCACAACTTTAGCTTCTTCAAAATAAATAGAATGTTCAATCTTTTGACGAAGTAATAACACTTTTAATTCTTGAGCTAAAATCCAAGAAGCAGTAGCATATTCAGCTCTAGGTTTTTTCTTTTCTAAATCAATATATCCATCACTATGCCAAACACCATACAAAAAACTTTTTTGTAACTCAGGTTCTAAAAAAATGATAAATTCTGGGATTTTCTTGTTATAAGAAAGAGTGCCACAATTTTTTCTTAAATATCTAGCAAGATGAATACTGTTTGTAGTTACATCAATCCTATTTCTATCTTCTCTTTTTTTAACATAAGTATCTAACTTGAATATCTTTTTAAGAAGTTTGATAACGTCCTCAACAAATTTTTCTTCAGTGATGCCGAAGGTAAAACCAATTTCTCCTTTACGCGTATGTCCTTCGGCAACAAAATAACCAAATAAACGTAAAAGATCTTTAGTTACTTTAATCTTTGTAGGGATTGTCTTACTTTTATAATCAAAGTTTTTCTTAGTAACAGGAATTTCAATATATTCAACTTCTTTTACTTCTTTAGGAATAGGATAAGGACAAATATCTCCTTTTTGTAAGTTACCAGCATGCACCCAAGAGACAGGAAGCTTTCTTTTGTATTTATTATGTGCCCAAGAACCTTTTTCAGGGATTTGCATAGCATAGACTAAATGATCAGGAGTTAGAACAACATCTCCAAATTGGTTTTTTACTTTGACTATTTTTCCATCATACTTGGGATGATAGAATTTAGTTATTTTATTATAAGAACCATCATGAGATAATACTTTGTGTCCTTTAGTAAGATTATCCATTTGTTGCACATCAAAATTAACATGAATCAAAGTTTTTCCTTCAGTACAAGCAGGACTTCCAACCATACCAATACCATCAGCTTTGTAAGTAGCAACTTCTTCTTCAGTTTTGAAAATATTTTTAGGATTAAAAAAGTGTTCACGAACTGTTGGAGTGTAGAACCATTTTCTTGCATCTACCATAGACTTTACATCCTCATGAGTTACAGGTTGTATTTTTGGTTTTTCCATTATGCGTACAACTCCGGTCTAACATTTACAGGTGAAATAGCTCTTAATTTTTTAATAACATCTGGTAAAACTTTTAGTACGTGATCCATACCTTCTTTAGTAGAAGACTTTCCTAAAGTAAAACGAACACTTCCATGAGCAGTCTCAAAAGGAACACCTAAAGCTAAAATAACATGAGAAGGATCTAAAGTTTTAGAAGTACAAGCAGAACCTGTTGAAACACAAATACCATATTCATTTAAGTATAAAATTAAAGCTTCACCTTCAATATCCATGAAAGAAATATTAACATTATTAGGTAAACGTTTAGTTGCATGACCATTTAATCTAGTCTTAGGAATAGTTTTGAGAATGTTAGCAATTAAATAATCACGAAGCCTAGTCAACCTAATATTTTCAGTTTCTTTCTCTTCTTGAGCAAGTTCTAAAGCTTTAGTCAAACCTCTAATAGCAGGAACATCTTCAGTGCCAGAACGCAAATCCCTCTCTTGTCCACCACCATGAATAACAGGCTTTAATTGCGTACCTTGCTTCACAAACAAAGCACCAACACCCTTAGGACCATAGAGTTTACTTCCATTAATAGACAATAAATCAACATTTAAATTTTCAACATTAATATCTAAAGCACCAGCAGCCTGACAAGCATCAGAATGAAATAAAACCTTTTTAGCCTTACAAATTTCTCCAATCTCTTTAATAGGATTAATAGTACCAATTTCATTATTAGCATACATAATAGAAACTAAAATAGTCTTATCAGTAATAGCAGCTTCAACATCTTTAGGATTAACAATACCATCCTTACCAACAGGCAAGAAAGTAACATTATACCCTTCTTTTTGTAAAAATTCACAAGAATGAAGAACAGCATGATGCTCAGCTTTCGTAGTAATAATATGATTCCCTTTATGTTTGTAACCTTTAGCAACACCAAGAATAGCTAAGTTAACACTTTCAGTACCAGAACCAGTAAAAATAACTTCCAAAGGTTTGGAATGAAAAATAGTAGCAACTCTAGCGCGAGCATCTTCAATAGCATCTTTAGCTTCTAAACCAAAAGAATGAAAACTTCCAGGATTACCAAAAACTTCAGAATAATATTTATCCATCTCTTGTTTTACTCTAGGATCAACAGGAGTAGTAGCAGCGTGGTCTAAGTAAACAGTTTTCATTTTACTACACCACCAAAACAACCAATTAAATTAGTATGACACTCATCAGGAATTTGAGAAATTTTTTTATGTACTTCACAAATAACACCAGAAGTTCTAGCCAGATGGATTAACCTTTGTGTTTCACGTAATAAAGAAATCTTATCATTAATCAAGATAGTAGATTTTTTCACTTCTTTTTTTAACTCTTCAGGAAGAGAAATTTGAGCACCACGTTTTTTATTAATATATTGACTAACAGTAGCATCTTCAATATGAAGGATTTGAGCAATCTCCTTTTGCTTTAAACCTTGTTCTTTGAAAGCAAGAGCTAATTGACGCTTAAGAGCAGGAATAATATAATGTACTTCAATTTCTTGGGGATAAAGCAATTGTTTCATAGAAAAATTAACAATAGTTAACTTTATAAAAGTTTTGTTTAAAAAATAATATTTATAAAGAGCAATAACTAAAAGAAGGTTATTATGGGTACTATAATTGATCCTGAAGAATTTAGAAGAAGTAGAGAACAAAGAAGACTAGATGATTCAGTACAAAGACCAGAAAATCCATTAGAAGGAAATCTTGCAGATTATCAAGGAGACCCTAACCAACTAGTAGAACAATTAAAAAGAGAAGGATATACAAAACAACCACCACCAAGAACACAATACCATTCTAGAAGTACTTTAAGTGATAAAATAAGCCATTTATCCGCAAGCATTACCCCAACTACACTTCTTGTAGTAGGCACAGTAACTACGCTAACAGCCTATGCAATCTATCATTGGGTAACAAATTAAAACAAAGAGCTCAACTCTATAAAGAAGTATTAAATGCAAGGACAGCACCTTTAAATACTTTCTAACCCACCTAATTTTTTATGGGATATTATAGTGGAATAGCAGAAGGCTATGATCAACTACACGAAGAAGAACAATTAAAGAAAATAAAAATATTAGAAAAAGAAGCAGACATTAAAGGATTAATTCTAGATGTAGGAGCAGGAACCTGCATAGTAGCAAAATATTTTCATAAGAAAGGGAAGCAAGTCATATCCTTAGATCCAAGCCAAAAATTATTAGACCAAGGAGAAGGAGCAGCAATACTAGGAAAAGCAGAAAAATTACCCTTCAAAGACGAAACATTTGACACAGTATTATCAGTAACAGCACTCCATCATTGTAACATAGAAAAAGCATTGAAAGAAATTAAAAGAGTAGCTAAACAAAAAGCAACCATAGCAATAAGTTTTTTAAAAAAATCATCAAAGTTAAAAGAATTTGAAAAAATGTTTAAGAAAGTATTTGGTGAAGGGAAAAGAATAGATGAAGGAAAAGATATAATTCATGTTAAGAATTAAAGATAGTCCCAATTTACCATTGAATAACCACGACCTTCTTCAAAAAATCGTTTAACTCCTTTTTGACCTTCAATGACTGATCTTACATTTGCTTCTTCACCTGAAACAACAAAACCAACTATATGTGATCTTGTTCTTTCCCCAGGAGTTCTATTAACTGGAGTTGAGTTTTGTTGATGCTCTACTGTTAAAGTATTATCTGCATTAGCATAGTGTCTTAAAGATGCGAAACCCATGTTTCTTATTCCTTCAGCCATTACTAAACCATGTTGTCTTAACAAACTGGTTAAACTTTGTTCATCAAGGTCTAAATCTGCCATACCTTTATCTTCTATAAAATCAAGAGGGACAATTTTAGATGCTGCGTAAATACCTGTTATTCTTGCCATTTTCTTTAATATTGTAACTATTATAGAGTAATAGTATTTAAAAGTATCTATTCTTTAAAAAAAAGACTAAAAACCCCTTTAACGCTCTAAAGGAACAATAATCCAAGCAATAATATAAGCCAAAAGACCAGCACCACTAAATAATAGAAGAATACAAATTAAACGAATTAACACAGGATCAACACTAAAATAAGCAGCAATACCACCACAAACACCACCTAAAATCTTATCAGAACGAGAGCGAAACAAACGCTTAACATTACTCCTCATACTTCATCCTCCAACAACTTATCCAATTCACCTTTCTCATCCAACTCAGCCAAATCATCATACCCACCAACAAACTTCTTATTAATAAAAACATAGGAGCAGTAGACCAATTATCAGTCTTTTCAGACACCTTTGCCAACTCATCAGGAGACAAATTATAATAATCTACAGTTTTGTACTTAACACCCTTCTTAACAAACAAATCCTCAGCAGCAGCACAAAAAGGACAACCAACTTTAATATACATTAGAATATCAAGTTTCATAATAAATCACCAATCAAACATGTTAAATAAACCTTTCTTTTTTTCAGGAACATCTTTTTCTTCCTCGCCCTTAAAAGGATCAACCTTCTCAGACTCATTAGGCTCAGGGTCTTTCCAAACAGGCTCACGAGAATCATTAAATTTCTCAACCTCTCTAGGCATAGTATAGCTACTCTTAACTTTTTTCTTAGGAAGCTCCATAATAAACTCATCATCACGCTTCTTAAAATTAAAATGTAAAGGAGTCTTTAATTTATCAACACGTTCAGAAATATCTTGACGAAACTTTTGCACATGATCACTATCAGAGCGATGACGCTTATGTTGCTTTTGATGAGTTCGATGCCTTCTCCTACGAGAAGAACCTTTTCTCTTAAACAAAAACCAGAGAACAACTATAACAATAATACCAACAAAAATACCATTCCAAGGAATCACAAAAGAAGACTTAGACTTAACAATAGAAACACCCTCAAAAGATCTCCCACCAACACTAACAGTATAAACACCAGGATTTGTACCACGAGCTAAATCAACAGAAACACTTTTACCAGGGCGTAACTTAACTTCCTTAACCATTTCACGATTATTCAATTCATTAGAAGAAGCAAAAGTAATAACAAAAGACTCTTCTAAAACAACATTACCCTTATTAGCAATAGTTAACACTTCACCATCAACAACAAAAGAAGTACTCCCACGCTCTAAAACCGAAAGAACCTTTTCATTAGTAACATCCAAACCTTGCACAACAAGCTTCCAAGAACCAGGAATAGCATCTTCAGGAAGAGTCAAAGCAGTCTGTTCATTACTCTTAACAACCTCCTCAAAAACAATTACTTTATCAGCATCAAACAAAACAACCTCTAAATCAGCAACAAGAAGATCACCAGCTTGATCAACTAAAGAAGGATGAATAGTTAATTGAGAAGTAGGCTCAAGAGCATCACTATTAGTAACAACTTTTATTTCAGTAGGAACAGGAATAATAGAAACTTCTAAAACAACCTCTTTTCTATTACCAAAAGAATCCTCAGCAAGGATATTTATATTATGAGCACCGCTCTTAATAGTTTTAGCAATAGGAACAGTAAACTTAAAATTTCCACGACTAATCTTAGCTTCAAACTCTTCTTCATTAAACAACAAAGAAACAACACCTTCTTTCACTTTAACATCACCAGCTAAAGCAGTACCAGAAATCTTCATAGACTCTTCAGGAAGGAACTCAGTTTTAGAAATTTCAGCAGTCAAAGTAATAGCACCCAAAATAGTAAAATCTTCAACAACAAAAACTTGTTTATTATTATAAGCATCAGCAACTTCAATCTCAACCTTATAAGTGCCAGCAGGATTATCCTTAGTGTCATAAGAGTAAGAAAACTTTCCTTTAGTTACAGGAACAACTTGCTGTAAAAAAACAATATCATCTTTTTTGAAAATAATCTTAGCAGAACCACTCACTTTAGAACTATCAGGACGAGAAATAACACCAGCAATAGTAATCTCTTCACCCAATTGAACAGAAGTTTTATCCAAAGAAATTTCTCCAAGCAACTCACGAGTTAAAGCAAAAGGAGAAGACTGAGCAGACTCAACTTTAGCACTATTCACTTCTAAAAAAGCTTCAACAACACAAGAACCTTCCAAAAATTCATTCATAGCAATAGACTCAGAAAACTCTTTTTGAACAGAAGCTTTTAAACTAATAGATTTAATTAAAACAGTTTCTCTCTCATTACACACTAACTCAAATTTGAATAATCCAAACATATCAGAAGACTGCAAAACATAACCAGACAATTGAATATCTTCACCTAAACTTACCTTAGTCTTCCCAGGACCATTTACATTAATTTCTGCAGAGATAGAAGGAATAAATACTAAAAAAAGTAAGCTCCACAACAAAAACACCTTCTTTTTCATGGTAGAATTCAAATAACAGAGATTTATATCCTTTTCGTTACATTATGCTTGTAATAATTTAGCATTTACAATGCTTAAAGACTGATTAGCCATCTTAGAAACCAACATTCCAACAGCTTGATCACTAGATTTTGGCAAAGAAAAAAGCTTTTTACGAAGAAATCTGCGTTGTTCCTCAAACTCCATTAATACTTCCTTAGAAGGAGAATAATAAAACTTTTCAACCAAAGCAAAGACAGTTTTTAAAGCAAGTAAAACTTCAACTATTTCCTTAGTAGCTTTTTGTTTTGTTAAGTTAGCAGCAATATATTTCAAAGCATCACCCATTTCCTCTAGTTGGATAATGACAGTATACAGAGTTTGGTGTAAATTAGTTGTTTTAGAAATAATACGAATACAATAATCAGCAAATTTATTGATGTTAGTATCACTATGCTCAAAAATATGTTGTAATGCTTTTTGGTCATTCTTGTTACTAGCACTTAAAATATCATCAAACATATTAGTAATAGAAAAGAAAATTCTGCGTTGCATAATGTTAAATTCACTTTCTTTTAAAGAAGAAATTTCACGAACAAAATACTGAGTGTTAGTATTTCGAACAATTTCCATACCAATAAAAGAATCAACAACAGATTTTAAGAAATCAAACATGTTTAAAGTTTTTCCTTGAGTAGCATCTTCAATAACATCTTTAGAAAAATGAATACTTATTTCTTCAGCACCAGAACGATAAGCAGCAGTTAAATAATACCAAGCTAAAGAAGTATTGAAATTATCTAAGTGCACAGCAGTTTTTTCAATAACTCTGACAACAGATTTATTAGAAATAACTAAACTCTGCTCTTTCTCTACAACTTCCAACTCATCACCTTTCTTGATTTGGTGTTCCTTCACCCATCTGCTTGGCAGAGAAACCATCAAAGTACTAGGTCCAATCAAAGCAACCTTGCGCCCCATACAAAATAGAAAAGTTAAGGAAGTATATAAACTTTTGTCAACATTATAATGTTATAATAGATCATTATAATATAAGGACAAAATATAAACAATTCTCCGAGAATACAACAATATCTTCGGAAAAAATAAAATAAAAACAAAAAAACCGAAGAAAAGAGGTAAAAAAATGCATAAACATACAAAAAAAGAATTATTAATCTTAACCTACCTACGACAAAACTCAAGACTAAAACTAACAAAACTCTCAAAACTAACAGGAATACCCATAAGCACCATATTCGACAGAATTAAAACAGGAAGCAGACTCATACAAAAACACACAACACTCATCAACTTCCAAGAACTAGGATACACAACAAGAGCAACCATAACCATAAAAACAAAAAAAGAACAAAGACAAGACCTACAAAAACACTTAATAAACCACTCACAAATTAACTCAACATATAGAATAAATAATGGCTATGACTTTCTAATAGAAGGAATTTTTAGACATATCAAAGAACTAGAAGATTTCTTAGAAACACTAGAAGAGAAGTTTGTAATAAAAGCAAAACAAGTCTATTACATCATAGAAGACTTGAAAAGAGAAGCGTTTATGAGTAGACCAGAAAATGTGCAGATGATTATGGAAGAAGACTAAGCTTCTGTTCTAAACAACTCACCTTCTGTAATAGAACCAGGCTTAGCTTTAGGATTTTCTTTAGCATAATCAGCAATTAATTCACGCTCTGCATCTAAAGTTAACAAATGTACAATTGTAGTTAAACCAGAAAAAGCTAATTCAGTATGACCATCCCCTCTTCGATTAACAGCAGCAAGATTAAACAAATTCTGTTCTTCAGATTCTCTAGGAATACGAGTATCATACACAAAAAAATATCTAGCAAAATCCTTTTCAGAAGGAGCATACCTCATTCTTCTCATGGAATGATTAACATGAACTCCAAATAACTCTGAAGATGGACTAAATTGAAATTGCATAAAAAAACCAACAATAATTAGCTTATAAACCTTTTTAAACTACAACAACCCCAAATTCTTTTATGACCTTCCTCGAACCCATTATCTTAGGTATTATTCAAGGCATTACAGAATGGTTGCCAATTAGTAGCGAAGGAATAACATCATTAATTATGCTAAAATTTTTTAACAAAACACTAAGTGAAGCAGTAATCTACTCCATTTGGTTACACTTAGGAACAGTACTAGCAGCAATCATTTATTTTAGAAAAGATTTAAAACAAATATTAAAAACACTCCCAAGTTATATTAAAAATCCAAAGAAGAAAGAGTATAAATTAACAAACTTTTTAGTCCTAACAACAATCATAACAGGAATCATAGGAACACCATTACTTCTTTATTCCTTAGATAAACTCCCATTTACTAGAGGAATAGCAATAGCACTCATAGGACTTTTTTTAGTGTTAACAGGAATCTTACAACTTTTTGCAAAAAAAGAATCACAACTACAAAAAGAACCAACAACAGTAATTGCAATCATAACAGGAATAGTACAAGCATTTGCAGCACTACCAGGATTAAGTAGATCAGGATTAACAACAGCAACACTCTTATTTGCAAAGTACGATGCAAAACAAGCACTAAAACTAAGTTTTTTAATGAGCATACCAATCATCTTAGTAGCACAAATAGGACTAGGACTCCTAGGAGAAATAACTTTTGACTTTGCTTCCTTAATAGCAATACTTTTTTCTTTTACCTTTGGATTAGGAACACTAAAACTTTTCTTAAGAATAGCAGAAAAAATAAACTTCGGATGGTTCTGTATAGGACTAGGAATACTCAGTATGTTACAATTATTCTTCTAACCAAACATTTTTATAGCTCTAAAAATACTAAATAACCATGTTAAAGAAAGTATCCAAGATGCAAGGAGCACAACAAATACTTTTTGCCATAATTATAGGAGTTGCAGTAATCTCATTCTGGAGAGGAATATGGGGATTAATGGACGAATACCTATTTCCAAACAATTTAGAAATAAGTTATACAATTTCAGTACTCATAGGCATACTCATACTTTATATAACTCATTACATAGTTAGAGAACTTACTTGATTATACTTCTTTTCTAACCACTAAATATTTATAAATCAAAAAAATACTCAAAATTAGTTATGGGAATACCAACAGTTGACGTTAATTTAGTTGCAGTCGTAGTAACAGCAATAATAGTAATGGTTATAGGAGCATTATGGTACTCACCACTCTTTTTTGGAAAAACATGGGCGAAACATAGTGGTATGACAAAAAAAGACATAGCAAAAACAAAGAAAAAAAGCATGAATAAACAATACTTTTTAGGCTTTGTAACAACACTAATCATGACCTATGTACTAGCATACTTTTTAGCAATACTCAACATAACAACAGCAAGAGAAGGAATGCAAATAGCATTCTGGATATGGATAGGATTCTTTGCAACAACACAATTTGGCACAGTACTTTGGGAAGGAAAATCAGCACAGTTGTATTACTTGAATGCAACACACTATTTAGTAAGCTTATTAATAATGGGATTACTATTAACAGTTTGGTGAAAGATACCTTTTTAAATAAAGAATAAACTTTTTTCTTACAGATGGCACAAATACAAATAACTTTTCCAGACCTTGTAGCAAAAATAATGCATGGACTAAAACAAGACATAGGAAAAAGAGAAGAAGGACTAGTACACATATTTGGACCAGAAAGTTACACAACAATAGACACAAGAAGAGAACCAGTAAAAAGCGTTGATTTTAAGACAAGAAAACCAACAATAAGTTGTCTTAGTCTCTGGCAAGGACTTCCTTATGGAACAAATCCAATTGCAACAATTGATGCATTATTATTAAATAAAACAACCACAGGATTTACTTTAATGGATCAAAGAATAGCAGCCTACATAGAAAGAACAGGACTCTTAAATCTAGATGCCCAAAATAGACCACTCACTTATCATAGAGGAAAAAGAGAATATACCATCTTCACAGGAGCACCACTAAGCACTGAAGGAATCCTAATGGCAAGAGAAATGCCACAAGCTTTATAAGAATACTTTAATCTCAAAAAAGAGATGTCAACCATTCCAAAAGAATTACAAAAAGTAACAGATACAGTATGGGAACTACCAACTTCTTATAAACAAGGAATGAACGTTCCTGCAAGAATTATAGCAACAAAAAAACTCTTAGATGGAATGGATGCAGGAGTCTTTGATCAAGTAACCAACGTAGCATGTATGCCAGGAATATTGAAGTATTCTTATTGTATGCCAGATGCACATTATGGTTATGGAATGCCAGTAGGAGGAGTAGCAGCATTCGACGCAGAAACAGGAATTATTTCACCAGGAGCAGTAGGCTTTGACATCAATTGTGGTATGAGATTATGTACAACAAACTTAACTTATAAAGAAGTACAACCAAAGTTGAAAGAATTAATCAATACTTTTTTCAAAACAGTACCAGCAGGAGTAGGATGTAAAGGATTCTTGAAAGTAAATAATCAACAATTTGATGACATTATAGAAACAGGAGTAAAATGGTGTGTAGACAATGGATATGCATGGGAAGATGACTTAAAAAAATGCGAAGGAAAAGGGAAAATAGACTGGGCAGAAGCAGGAAGCATAAGTGACAAAGCAAGGAAAAGAGGAATAAACCAACTAGGAACCTTAGGATCAGGAAATCATTATTTAGAAGTACAAGTAGCAAAAAAAGAAAATATCTTTGATGCAAAACTAGCAAAACAATTAGGTATAGTACTAGATGATCAAGTAGTAGTCATGCTCCACTGTGGAAGCAGAGGATTTGGTCATCAAGTAGCAACAGACTACCTAAAAACCTTCAATGAAGTCATGCCCAAATACAACATACAAATAAAAGACAAAGAACTAGCATGCGCACCATTCCAATCAAAAGAAGGACAACATTATTACAAAGCAATGGCATGCGCAGCAAACATGGCATTCGCAAATAGACAAGTGATATTGCATAGAATAAGAGAAGGATTTAGTAAAGTCTTCGGACAAAGCGCAGAAGACTTAGGAATAAACTTAGTATATGACGTAGCACATAATGTAGCAAAAGTAGAAGAACACAAAATAGATGGACACAAAAAGAAAGTAGTAGTACACAGAAAAGGAAGCACTAGAGCATTCCCACCAGGACACCCAGAGTTGATTCCGAAGTATCAAGAAACAGGACAACCAATAATAGTAGGAGGAAGCATGGAAACTGGCAGTGCACTATTAGTAGGGACACAAAAAGCAATGGACGAAACCTTTGGAAGCACTTGTCACGGCAGTGGCAGAGTCATGTCCAGAACAAGAGCAAAAAAAGAATTTAGAGGAGAACAACTACAAAAAAATATGGAGAAAAAAGGCATTTATGTGAAAGCAGTATCCATGCAAGGACTAGCAGAAGAAGCAGGAGGAGCCTATAAAGAAATAGGAGATGTACTAGACGCAGTAGAAAAAGCAGGTATATCAAAACCAGTGACACTACTTCGTCCGATAGGAAATGTGAAAGGTACTGCTAGTATAATGCTAAACTTTCTTTTAGCAACACTGATTCTTTTATTCTCATTTTTAGTGTTTTAACTTCTCTTAAAAAATTTAAAGAATTATTTTTTATCAATCTGTTTCTTCACTAACTTAAAGAGTAGATTTAACTTCTCTTTAGGTATATCGAGTTTCATTTTATATTTTAAATGTTCTAAGAAACAACCTAGTTCAAAAAAAGCAGATTCCTTGCCTAATTTAAATTGATTTCTAGCTTCTTCAATAATTAAGTCCCAATCTACTCCTTTTAATTCCATTATCCTTCTCACATCATCTTTATCTTTCTGCCTATCAGTAGCACATTTCATTAAAATGATATCATTATGGTTAGCAACTTTTACAATTAATTTATCTTCAAAGTCTAAAGTTATTTCTGTTCTTCTCTTCATTTCTTTTGAGAAAATAAAATGTATTACTTCATCAAGGAATAAATCAAATCTTTCATCTTTTAACTTTAACATCTCTGGTTGATTTCTTTTAGTTCCATATACTTGCACTGAGTCTATTTTACGATACCCTATATCTTCTGCAGCTTCTTTGAAAATAGCTCTCTCTTCTTTATTTCCAAAAACTAAGTCAATATCTAGAGTAGCATCTTTAACTCCAAGAAACATCATAGCAGTTCCTCCAATTGCATACACTGTAATTCTTTTTTTTAATCTTCTAGCAATGTTAGCTAATAATAGTTCTTGGTCCTTTACTGAAATCATTTATAGTCCTCTAAATCTTTATAATTGAAAGGTAGATAAATTCTCCATTTAGTCTCGATAGATTTAAAATCTTTAGATTTCAGTTTAGGGATAATATAATTAAACTTATACTTTTTTTTAGGCAAAGCTTTGTTTATAAAATGCTTATCTATTCTTCTAGTCTTCATAATTTTCCTTGCTACTTCATACAAAGCACCAACTTGTCTTTCTACATGATTATCTTTAGCTAATTGGTAGAGTAATTTCCAATTGTCTATTTTCTTAAATAAACTTAGTGCAGCAAAAATTGTTCTAAAGCTTTTTGTTTTTATGGCGTAAACAAAAGTTTCCTCTAAAGATGGGTTTTTTCTATAAATATAATAATTTTTTGGTATGACTATTTTAGTTGGAGCATATGTGTTAATTATTTCTTCATATTTAATGCCACCTAACTTATTATCTAAAGAAATATAATAGACTCTCTTGTTATCATTTAATCGTTTAGTTTTAACATATCCTTTCTTTCTTAATTTGTAGACTTGAAAAATAGCTTTCTTTTTTGGTAGCTTTAATAGAGACATAATAGAATCTATAGTATGGACTCCTTCAACCTTTTTTAGTAACTCTATTAGTTTCATTTTTAAATGTAGACTTTATATTATATAAACTTTTCTATTTTTTGAGTGAATAATTTAAATGTAGACCTTATATTATATAAAACTTTCTATTTTCTGCCAAAACATTTATAAACACTCTACCTTTAAATAGAAGTCCAAATACTGAACTAATTAGTCCACAAAGCGGAGAAAACCCAACAAAAGAGACAATCTAAACAATGAAAAAATACAAATTCTTACCAGACATCGCAGTAGCAGACATAGCATTTGAAGCATACGGCAAAACACTACCAGAACTCTTTGTGCATTGTGCAGAAGCAATATTTGTAGAAATGGTAGACTTTACAACAGTAGAAGCAAAAGAAATGAAAGAATTTAGTGTAGAAGGAGACACCATAGAACAAGCATTGTATAACTTTTTAGAAGAACTCATTTATTTGAAAGACGTAGAAGTGATGGTGTTTAAAGAATTCAAAGTACAAATAGTAGAAGGAAAACCAATAAGAGTACATGCAGAAGTTAAAGGAGAAGAAATAAATCAAAAAAAACATAAATTAGGCAACGATGTGAAAGCAGTGACCATGCACCAATTTGAAGTGAAAAAAGAAAAAAGGCAATGGGTTGCTAGAATAATAATAGATATATAAGAATTCTAAAGAAAATTAACAAAAGATTTATATAGTGCTTGAAAGTAAAAAAACACTCCGAAGAGGTTCTTGAGTACATAAATTAGATGAATACAACATAAAATATAGTTCTATTCTTCTAGAGACTGGACAATGACGCAAAGAGAAGTATCTTATGAACAAATACATCAAAAATTTGTAGATAATGTAATAATTCCTAATAATCAATCAATAACTCCAGTAAGTGCCATTATTCCTACATATAATCGTGCACCTCAACCTTTAGGATTAGACGCTAACCCACTAGCTTGGTGTTTAGAATCCTTATTAGCACAAGAAAATGCAAATCTTGCAGAAATTATAGTAGTAGATGATTGTTCAACAGATAATACTGAAGCAGTTTTTGAATTCTACGCAGCAGAAGCAGAAAGAAGAAGAATTAAACCAAAACTAATAAGAAATAACAAAAATAGAGGCTCAGCTATTAGTAGAAATAAAGGAGTTCTTGCTAGTGAAAGCCCATTTATATTCTTTGGAGATGATGATTGTGTTTTTGATCCACGCATGATTGCCGGAGCAACAATTACTTTAGAAAAATTAACAGAAGCAGCAGCAGTACTTCACCTACCTATTTATCATAGAACATCTAAACCTGAACTTGTAGATTTAAAAAATATAGGAATGCTTGATTTAGCAAACGGAATTATGACAGGAAATTATGGAGGATTTCCAAGAGAATACTTAACAGACCCAGAAAGTTTCTTATTAGATCCTGAATTAAAACTTTTTAGACCAATCGAGATCCAAAATTTAGGAGGAGTCTCTTTAACAAAAAAAGATGCTTTCCTTAGAGTAGGATTATTCCCAGAAAGTTTTACTTGGAGAAACTCTTATCGTGAAGAAACTTATTTATCAATGCGTTTCACAACTCAAGGATATAAATTATTCTTTACTCCTGACCCAAAATTAGCTTCTATACATTTTAAATATGGAGCACAAGAAGAAACAGATACTATAGGGTTAGATAAAACTTTAGCTTATCGTATTAAAGAGAGTAGTATTGGAACAGTTGACACAGGAAATAGAGTGACTTCAGAAGAATGGTTCCATAATGTTCTTCTAAGCACTTTTGTAACAATTCATAGAGAAAGTCCAGTAGCAGCAGAAAATTATGCACAAAGAATGCACAGAAAATTTGTAGTAGCAAATAACTTTGAAGTAACAGGTGTAGGTACAAAAATTGAAGATATGCCAAAGCGTAATGAAATCTATGAAAGAGCAATGTCTGATGCAAGAACTTTTGTTAAAAATGGGCATCCTATTGAAGTTTCAACACCTATTCACCAGTAACGAAATGCTTAAAAACAAAGTGAATCGTTAAAAAGAAAGAGGTTGAAAACTATATGATACGTTTTATCAAAGACTTTATCAAACGCATGATTACTAATATATTCAAGCAGAAAAAACACCTTAAACTAGGATTATACGGTCCTCCAAATGCAGGAAAAACAACCCTAGCAAACAAAATTTGTAAAGACTGGCTAGGAGAAAAAATGGGAACTGTTTCTAATGTAGCTCATGAGACAAGAGAAGTACAAGTAAAAGAACAAGTACATATTAAACACAAAAATAAAGAAATGAGTTTTAACCTAGTAGACACACCAGGCATAGCAACAAAAATAGACTATGAAGATTTTATGAAACACAAAATGACTCAGAAAGTGGCGAAGCAAAGAGCAAAAGAAGCAACAAAAGGAGTTATAGACGCAATAAGATGGTTAGATGACATGGATTGTGTTATGGTAGTATTAGACGCAACACAAAACCCTTACTCACAAGTCAACGTAACAATCATAGGAAACTTAGCAGCAAGAGACATACCAGTATTAATAGTAGGAAATAAAGTAGATAAGAAAAAAGCAAACATTAAAAAAATAGAAAGTGCATTTCCTCAATACGAAGTTGTACCAGTATCAGCAACAAAAGGGAAAAATATGGAGGAACTATACGAGTCACTCATTGGATTAATGAAATAAAGAGGTGGAAAGAACATGTTAACATTACAATTTGTGCCATACGGAGAAATAGAACACTTAAACATAGGGGAAAGAATAGATAAATTATTAGAGATAGTAAAAAAAGATAGAGTAGTCTTAATGCAAGGAAGACTCCACCCCGAAGAAGAAACACAATTAATCCAAGAAACTATGACACAAATCCATGAAGGATTTAAAGGCATAGAAATTTGCACCATCTTTCCAGAAGAAAAAGACTTACAACTCTTTAAAAGACTAAAAAAAGAAATGATGAAAGCAATAGTTGGCAATAGAGATGGCATGACCATTATAGGACCAGCAACCATAGTAAAAGAAATTAAAAGAGATCCAAACAAAATCATGTTGTTAACAAACACAAGAACACCAATTAAAAGTACTAAAAGTAGAAGTACTGCAAGAAGAAGAACAAAAAGAAAACCAGCGAGAAGACAACGGAGAAGATAAATGCCGCACCAATGCGTAAGATGTTCAAGTATGTATGAAGATGGAGCAACAGAATTACTCCAAGGTTGTAAGTGTGGCGGAAAATTCTTTTTCTACATGAAAAAACAAGACATAAAAACTGTACAAGAAATGACAGTAAAATTAACAAAAGAAGATAAACAACAAATGGAGTCAGACGCACTGGACTTAGTTGGAGAAAAAAAACCCAGCATGCCAGTAGTATTAGACTTAGAATCCATAAGGGTATTAAAACCTGGCAAATTTGAAATAGACCTAGTAGACTTGTTTAAAGGAAAGCCGTTAGTATACAAATTAGAAGATGGTAAATACATCATAGATATTGTTTCTACCTTTAATAGCACAAAAGACAATTAGAAATCTTTATAATGCTCTAAGAATTCTCAAAATACCTCTAAGGGGTCATAGCATAATCCGGTTAGTGTTGCCGGCTCCAAAAAATTTAGGAGTCACCGGTAGATCCAGGTTCGAATCCTGGTGACCCCATATAATCCTTCTAGAAATATTTATAAACCTACACTATTCCTTAGTAGTCCTATGAAACTTATTTGGGGGCTTATGAATTTAACTATTCTTTTAGCCCTAGCTGTACAAGCAGAACCTTTAACTTCAAAACCCATCTACAAAGTTGAGGTAAAAGAACTCTTGATAAACCACTATGATTTACAGTGTAAAGAGAGTATTACTTCAATAATCAATCTCCATAATAGAGGTAATTTAGATGCAACAGTATCAGTAGAACTAGTCAATAGTAAGCTTGGAGTAGCAGAAGTCTCTCCTAGTATTAGAATTCAAGCAGGAAGACAACAAGGCATAATTGTACCTTTCAAAATAGCAAAAGATGTATATGGAGCTTATGAATTTGAGATTAGACTCTATACAGAAGAAGGGATCAAAAGATTGTTTCAAACTGTCCATTTTCAAGAGTGTGATAAACCAAAAATCACTTCTTTGATTAGAGATAGTAAACCATTACAACAAACTCAACAAGAGGAAGAAGAGAAACAATCTCCTCCATTACCTTTCCATTTCTTAATAGGGATAGGTCTTTTAGGAGTGCTAGCACTACTTTCAGCACTCTTTATCATCCATTCTTCACTTCAAAAAACACAACCAGAAACATGAAAACGTTACTACCGAAAGGTTTATATAGAGGTCATAACTCTTTGATAACAACAATCTTTAAATAGAAAATAAAATATATATGTTACATGGGGGCTCGAAATAACAATGAAATATAAAACGTCAGGAACACTCTTATTATTCTTAATAGCATTACTAACTTTTACTGGCATTGCACAAGCAGCACCAGAATATGAAATTAAAAAAGTACTTGTAGACAATTTAGACATCACAGGTAGCTCATTCGATGTAAAAAGAGACAGTGATGTACTCATAGAAGTATGGATAGAAGGAACTGGAAACGAAACAATACCTGACGTAAGAGCAGAAGCAAAAGTATTAGGTTATGAATTTGGAGTAATTTCAGACTTAACAAACATCTTTGCAATAGAAGGTGGAAGATTATATAAAAAAACATTAAGATTACACATACCAAAAGACATCGATGCATCTGAAGAATACACACTAAGAATCGAAGTATCAGATAAAAAAGAAGAAATTAAAAAAGAACTTAACTTCCACATCGATGAACAAAGACACAGCTTGAACATTTTTGACATAGTACTAAACCCAAGTTCAAGAATACAAGCAGGACAAGCATTGTTCCCATCAGTAGTAGTTGAAAACTTAGGGGCAATGAAAGAAGAAAACATCAAAGTAACTGTAAGCGTTCCAGAACTAGGAATAACAGCAGTAAACTACTTAGATGAACTTATTACTCAAAGACAAGAAGAAAGAAGAACATTCAACTTAAGAGAAGAAAGCTCAGAAAGAATAGACTTCTTGCTAAGAGTACCTGAAGATACAAAAACTGGAGAATACACACTCAAAATAGAAGTACTCTACAACAGAGGACATAGTGTATTAAGCTCAACAAGAACCTTTGCAGTACAAGGTGTAGAAACAAAAGAAGTAGATACAGTCATTAACATAGACAGCACTTCAAAAAGTACAGAAGCAGGAAAAGAAGTAATCTACAAAGTAATGTTTGCTAACTTAGGAACAGAAAGAGGCATATACTCAGTACAAGTGGACGGCGTAAGCTGGGCACAACACAGAGTAGAACCTGGATTTGTAACAGTAGCACCTGATGCAACAGCAGAAGCATTAATCTACATAACACCAAACAGTAATGTAGAAGCTAAAAACTATGTATCAGTAGTACGAGTAATGTTAGGAAGAGAAATCATAAACGAATTCACTCTAAACACAAACGTACAAAGTGCAACTGAAGAACAAGCAACAACAAGTGCATTAAAAACAACACTAGCAGTAGTATTTAGTGTGTTAGTAATAGCACTAATCATTTTGGGATTAGTTATAGCGTTCAGAAAAATCGGAAAATCTGATGAAGATGAACCAGTAACAAACATTCCAGAAGGACAAACATACTATTACCATCCTAGAAGGTAATAGAACCCACTTTTCTTCTTATTTTCTTATTTTTTAATCCGCAATCTTTTCAGAGAATTCTGAGATAGCTTTATAAATAAGCAAGCCTTATAGCTTTTATAAGTTATTTGGGGGAATACTTACCTAGAATGAGTGCACAAACAAAACACATTAAATATTGAGAAAATAAGAAGTAAAACAATGAAAAAAAGAACAATTATAGGAATTATAGCAGTTTTTGTACTTCTTTTGCTTAGTACAAGCCTTGCACAAGAAGATCTGTTACCTATGATGATTGAAGAGGAAGTACTAGAAGATAATACTAATATTCAGGAAGAACTTATTGAAGAACCAGTAGAAGAACTACAAGAACTTATTGTAGAAGAAGAGCTTCCAGAGACTAAAAAAGAAGAACCAATACAAATAGCTCCAATTCCAATTATAACAGGAAAAGTAGTCCAACCAGAACCAAAAAATGCTGAAGAAGTATTCCTAGCAGCAATTTTAGAGCAACTAACACCAGCAGAACAAGAGAAAGTTAAAGCAAGATTAAAGCATTTTGAGAAGAGAAATCCATTAGAATATATGATGGAAATGGCATTACAAGTAAATTAACTTACCAAAAACTTCTTTTTTTGAACCATAATATTTATAAAGTGTAGTGCAACCTTTAATGTAACTAAAAGGGGTAATTCTTACTAACAATAGTGAGAAAAAAATTAGATAAAAAGGGGTTAGAAGCTCATTGTATAAAAAATACATTCTAAAAAGAGGAAAGAGAATAGGACCATATTTCTACACTAGTGCTCGCTTAAAAGATGGCAGAGTAAAAACAGTCTACTTAGGTAGTAATGAAAAACTTGCACGTCAGAAAGAAAGAACACAACAACTCATTAAGGTGGTGAAAAGGAAAGGATGAAACACCAACTTACACTTATTGATAAAGAAAGAGAATTACGAAGCCTTATCTTACAAGCAGAAACACACAAAAAACAAATAAGAAGAGTAATCAGACAAATAACAGAACACTATAAACACGGAAAAATAACACATGAAGAATACAAAACAAGAATACAAGAAGCATTTGGTCAACAAACACCAACAGCACTCATAAAACATTATGATACTTGTATAAAACAATACCAACAAGAACTAAAACAAAACAAACAACTAACAACCCAACAAAAAACAAATACACCACTTTACTTAATTGCTTTCCTCTTACTCATAGGAGGAATAGTTTTCTCCAACACAGACTTCACAGGATTCTTCATAGCAGAAGGAACACCACACAAAACAACAGTAAACCTGATAACAAACGAAGACATAACATACACCTTACCTCAACCAATAGAAGGAAAAATTACAGCATTAGCAATTAGTGGAACAATAGAAGGAGATGGAGAAGTACAAATTTATTTAGAAAATATAGACAACCTCCTTTATGACAGTACAAAAAAAGAAGCAAAAAAAGGACTCTTTGGCAAACTCACAGGATTAGTAACTGCACCAACAAACCAAACACCCCAAAATAAACTACAACTCTATGACGAAGATAGAAATATTCTAGAAGCAGAAGAAACAACCACAAAAACAAGCTTAGTAACAAAACCAACAACCATACTACAAATACAAAAAATAACATTCCAAAACTTAAAAGGGAAAAAACTAGGCATTAG
The DNA here is from genome assembly GCA_002505585.1 of Candidatus Woesearchaeota archaeon UBA489. Lineage (GTDB taxonomy): Archaea > Nanobdellota > Nanobdellia > SCGC-AAA011-G17 > UBA489 > UBA489. Next base: position 57,707 of record DAVM01000021.1, read on the forward strand.
CACCAAAGCAAGAGGAATAGTAGCACCACAAGGAAAGAAATTCAACACTATTTATTCCTTTGACACAACAGAACTCACCTTTGACGAAGCAACAGCACAAATTACAGCAACAGGCAACGAACTCTACAAATGTAATATCTGGGACTTTAGTCTAAGCATATGTTTAAGCACATGGGAACAATTTACAACAATTGAACAAACAAAAGCATATAAAATCACCTTACCAAAAGGAACAATAGCATTCGCAGAAGCAAATACCATAAATACAACAACTAGCAAAAAACCACAAACATTCCCACTCCAACCACTAACAGTAGCAGTTAAACAATTCAACCTAGGAGAAATAGCAAAATTTGACATACTAGTCAAAAACACACAAAAGACCACTACACCTGCACAAGCACAAATACAATTAACAAACAACAAAACAACCATTGCAAACTTCAACAGCACCAAAGAAAACATAACACAAAACCAACCAAAAGCACTATTAGCGTATTGGGACACAACAAACACAGAATCAGGAACTTATGAAGGAACACTTAAACTAATAGCAAATAAAGAAACTAAAGAATATCCAATCAAAGTAATAGTAACAGAAAAAACAATACACACAGAAATCATAGGCATAACAGGAAAAGTAGTTACTAAAACACAAGAACAACCAAAGAAAAACCAAAAAAAGAAAACATTTATAGCAGAATGCAAAGATGCATGCACACTTGAAGGACTTAACAAAACACCACACAAACTTATAATTATTATCAAAGATGCACTACTCAACCTTACTAATATAGATTACACTATAAAAACAAATGGAACAAATATAACAATAAACAAAACAAAAATAAAATTCCAATTAGACCAAAAACAACACAAGAAAAAAATAAAAAAACTCAAAATAGACAAAACAAAAATAACTCACAGAGATGAAAAGAAGAAAATACACAAAATCCAAAGACATGCATCAAAAAACATTACAGATGGAGGCCTTGGTTGGGAAAGAGAATGCATTGATAGCATTTGCAAACACACCATCTATCAGAATGTTGAACATTATCATAAAGAAGACAGTAATTTTGGCGCAATAAAAAACGCATTAACAGATCAAAATTGTGCAATAGACGAAGAATTATGTATTAAGAGCAAAAAACACAAAATAAGCTTCAAAGAAAAAGCAACACAAGAAGCAACAATTAACCTAACAATAAACAATGCCACCATCTCCTTTACACCACTACAACTAAGACACAGTATGGGAGAAGAACAAACAATCCTAAGTAGTGCAAATCCAGTCACAGGAGAAGGAACAGACAATATCTTCACCTATAATAATATTTTCGGCCAAGGAATCAATATGAAACTAACTTATTTAGCAGACCAAATAAAAGAAGAAATTATACTTACAGACAATAGTTTCCTAGGAAATATACCCCTAACAAATACAACTAACACAACAATAACTATAGACTATATAGTAACAAAATCACCAGAACTACAATGGAAAATAGGAAATGTAATACAAACACCACTTGCAATAGATGAACAAATACAAACACCACAAGCACTACAACTTCAAGACACAAAAGGAACAAAATTTATCCTTCCAAAACCAATAGCATATAGTGGAAAAGAAACACAACCACTTAGTTATAGTCTTACACAAACAGACAAACAAGAAATACTAAGTATAGAAATACCACTCACTTACTTACAAACAACACCTTATCCAATAATCATAGATCCAACAATAGTACTTGATTATGCTAGTGTTCTCTTTGACGGTTATGTAACATCTGGTATCTCAGGTGGAAGTTACACAAGAGCAAGTAGTCCGGACCCAGTCTTTGTAGGCCAAACAGATCAAGGAGGTCCATTTGATACTTACAGAGCAGACATAGACTGGGATATCTCATCAGTACCAACAAACGCATTTGTTACACAACTCACATTAGACCTCTACGTAAAACAAATAGGTAACCCAGATACCACAATTTATGTAAACCAAATGAGTGGCAACAGCACAACCTATCCAGATGATGATTCAGGAAACACTGATTTTTATACTGATATGCAAGACACCAATTATGCTTCTATAATGTTAGGTGGTGCACAAGCATATGAAGCAATAGATTTCACAGCAGACCAATCATTATTAGATTTTCACAACCAACTCGAAAACAAATCAACATGGTTCTCAGTTGGACTAAGCACTGATGAAAGTGGAAGTGGAGGAGCAACACCCAGCAAATTTACAGGAGCAACTAGTGGTAACCCAGATGAAATACCACAATTGACAATAGTATATGATTTACCACCACCAACAATAACACTCAACGCACCAGCAAACAACTCCTATTATAGTGCCTTTATCAACGAAACATTAAACGCAACAATCAAAGACAACGAACCAACAATACAAGAAGTAATCTATTACGGAGGAACAACACTACCACCAAGAGCAGAAGACATACTATTCATCCAATACAATGTAACCAACGGAACACAATTAGCAGTTAATTGGACAACAGAAGTATATAAAGCAGACGGAGACACACAACTCCTACTACACTTCGACAACAGAAGTGAATTTGGAGAAAACGACACAATAGTTTTCGACTTTTCTAACCAAACAAATAATGGAACTATAACAGATGCAGGAGGACTACTAAATCTTCAGGAAACAGACGGAAAACTAGGAGGAGCAGTCAATTTCCAACCAATCCCAGGAGATGGAGGAAAAAGCAACATAACCTTTGGAGATCAAGATGAACTCATAGGAGCAAATCATACTTACATGATGTGGCTTAAAATAAAAAACCAAGCAGAAGCAGCAACAATATTTACTAAATACAATGCAGATGAAAACGAAGGAATGAAAGTTAATTATAGCAACGCTGGAGCAACATTAGGCATTACAACAGACACAAAAATGGTAGAAATAAAAAATTTCTTTGACATAGACCAATATACACATTTAGCAATAACAATAGATACAGTAGGAGAAATGAAAGTATACAAAAATGGCATCTTCAATAGCTCAACAACAGGACATGAAATAACACCAAATACCATACCATTTGATATAGTTTTTACAGACGAAAGCACACCAATACCAATAGATGTAGCAGACTTAGATGAATTTGTCATCCTTAACAGAACACTCAGTGCATGGGAAATATTAGATGCATACAGATTGAAAGGAGGAGTCTACTATTGGTATGTAAATGCAACAGACGCAAGCGGTAAACCAACTGGTATGAATATGTCAGAAATAAGAAAGCTAACAATAAACCATCCACCAGAAATAACCCTAAACTTACCCTTAAACAACACACTCTTTGCAGGAGTAGGAGCAATCATTCTTAACAGCACAATTATTGAAAGAGAATTGGACACAGTAATAGTAGAAATTTTTGGAGGAAATACAACAACACCTGACATGGAAGACCTTTTGTATAAAAATATAAGTGTAGCAAATGGTACAACAATACTCTATAATTGGACAGCACCAATACTAAAAGCCTTACCAGAAACAGCACTCCTTTACCACTTTGATAACAGGAGTGAATTCGGAGAACACGCAACATCCATCTATGACTTTACAGGACTAGGCCACACAGGAACAATACAAGGAGATGGACTCATAAATTTATCCAATGAAATCTTTGCAGGACACTTAGAACTAGACGGAACAGGTGACAGAGTATTAGTATCTAATTGCGGTTATGAATGCATACAACTCAGAGATGCAACATTCATCATGTGGTTAAACCCTAATGATGAATCAACTATAGGAGGGCTTACAGGATCTTTAGCTACAGTTGCATCACTAGGGTTTGGAATATACAAAAATACTGATGATCTAGCAGTAGTAGGAGATGGGAATGTAGGAGTAGCAGATGTAGACTTCTTTACAGGAGAAACAGGAAATTGGATACACCTAGCAGCAACAACCCTAGCCAATGGCACCTCAAAAATCTACAAAAACGGAGTACTACAAGAAACAGGAGTAATAAATGCTATTTTTAACGTATTCATCTTTGGGTGGAGTTATTGGGTAGGAGAAGTAGACGCAGTACAAGCAAGTTTTCTCTTTGATGGGTCAATAGATGAATTTACTATAATCAACAGAACATTAAGTGACGCAGAGATACAAGAACGTTACCAATTAGGTAATGGAACTTATTATTGGTTTGTCAATGCAACAGATAACTTTAGTATTGGTCACAATACACAATCACAAACAAGACAATTCGTCATTTCAGACACAGTAAGAATAACAGCAGCAGAAATTAACGAAAGTACACCGGTAGAATCAAATACTTTTGTTAAAGTAAATGCAAGTATAGAATCAGAAGTAAACACTCTGAACACAACTTATGTTACAGCAACACCACCACTCTCTAACGAATTTAATATAACACTACACCAAAACGGCAATGAACACTTTAATGTAACAGTAAAACTCAACGAATCAGGAAACTGGACATTCACCTTCCACGCAAATGATAGCGAAGGAAATGAAGCAACAGCAGTAAAAGCAATAGAACAAAGTGCTACTGGATACCCATACATTACAGTAGCATGGAATGGAAGTGATAGCTTTGGCTATAGAGGAAAAGATATACACGCAATAAGCGGACCAAGTTACTTTTATACAAACATAAGCAGACCAGAAATAGCACTAGGACTATCAGATGATGGCCTATCAGTAGCCACCCCAATAGGATTTGATTTTAAATTTTATAATAACCTCTCAGCAACACATATAAGAATTTGTAATAACGGATTTATTAGTTTTGATGTCTCTATTGACAGCTGTCCTTTTAATAATGTAGCACTAGGTACAGATGGAGATCCAGAAGAAATTGCAGCAGTATTCTGGGGTGACCTTGCAGAAGGAGGAGATTTATACAATGAAACAAGAGGAACAGCACCAAACAGAATATTTATTGTACAATGGGATAGAAACTTCTTCGGAGGAGGATCAACTGACCGTATTGATGCACAAATAGTTCTTTACGAAAACTCAAGTGATATACAATTTAATTATTTAGATACAGTCTCAAGCACAGGTGGTTCTTTAGGTGCTGGAGCATCAATAGGAATAGAAAATAGAGGGTCAGACTTCTTCATACAAAGATCCTTAAATCAAGCAATACTTTATAACAGCTATGCATTGAGATTTTATTATCCAAACTTAGCCAACACAACAGCAGTAGTAACAACACCAAACCCAGCAAACACAACAGACACACTCAACTGTACTTTTACAGTAACAGACATAGACACAGAAGAAGGACTGTCAGCAAACATAACATTCTACAACAGAAGCACAGACGGCATACACTTTACAGTTTATGAAAGCTATAACATCTCAGTAACAAACGGAACAGAATTCACTCAAGATATGACAGCAACATCACAAGTCAAAAATGAAGTGTGGAAATGTGGCATAGTACCTTTTGATGGAATTAAAGACGGAACACCAAGAAACTCTTCAACAGTTACTATAGTTAACAGTGTACCAGGAACACCAACACTAGGAGGACCAGTAGATAATTATCAAACAACAGAGTTAGCACTAAACTTTAATTGGACTAACATTACAGATGCAGATGGGGATCCAGTAAACTACACTTTTAACTTAACTTGTTATTCAACAGCAGGAGGAGGCTGTACAGCACCAGGAGATGATAGAATCTTTAATATAACAACAAATAGCACATCATCAGATGGAGATTTAAACTTCAGAATTGATGACGGATTTTATTATAACTGGACAGTTCTAGCACATGATGGAACAAACCAAAGCACTTATGCACAAGCAAGAACCTTTAATATAAGTGTCTTAGTAGCCATATCTTTCATTAGCGGAAGTAATGTAGACTTCCACACTTTAGGATTAGGACTAAGTAATCGAACTATAGAATCAGTAGAAGATTCAGGACCAAACGCATTTGAATTACAGAATGATGGAAATAGTTTCATAGAAGTAAACATAACAGCAATAGGCAGTGATCTTTTTTCAGCATCACCAATACCATCAGATGCATTCCTTTTCAAAGGAACTGTACCAATAGCAGCACCAATACCAACCCCAATTAACCAAACAAGATCAATTTCAAGTTATACTAATGTAACTAGAACAAACCAAACAGTACTAGCAGGATTCAATTACTCTGATGCAACAGACGAAGCACTCGTTCACGTTAAAATCACAGTACCATTAGATGAACCAAGTGGCACTAAAGGAGCAACATTAGTACTAACAGGATATTACTTTGGAGGAAGAACTTAAATGAAAGATCATCACAAAATAAAAGGATTCTGGATATTAGTAGCACTAACTTTAGTAAGCCTCCTCTTCACCAATGTACCACTAACGCCAAAATATGGAATGGAAACAACAAACACAAAAATAACTTTTAGAAGTATAGGAACAGCACAAAACATACTTTTAGATGACAACCCAAGCTTCACAACACCAACATTACTTCCACTAAGAGAACCAATACCATTAGAACCAGGAACTTATTATTGGAAAACAACAGGTATGAGTTTAGTTACAACATTCACCATACTTTCACACACAGCACTAACAATAGAACAAAAAGAAGACAACTATGAAGTTAGCAACAAAGGAAATGTTCCTCTAGATATAGAAACAAAACAAGAAGGATTACTTACAGGATCATTTGTAATAAACACAAAAGGAAAACTACAACTACAACTAGACAAAGAAACAGAAATAAAAGGAGTGCAAAGAAATGAAAAATAAACAATTCTTACAACTCCTAACACTCTTCTTAACACTACTTTTAGTGACAACAACAGTAACAGCACTAGGAATTAGTCCAGGAAGAATACAAGCAGACTTTACACCAGGATTAGAAGTAACCAAGAAACTAACAATTTATAATACAGAACACAAAGATAAAGACATTATTCTTTATGCAGAAGGAGACTTAGGAGAATACATCAAACTCTCAGAAACACAATTCCACTTCACAGCAGAAGAAAGTGAAAAAGAAATAACTTATACAGTAAGACTACCAAACCACTTAGGAGCACCAGGAACACATAGAGGAAGAATAGTAGCAAGAGAATTAGGAACCAAACAAGAAGGAGAAATAGTAGTCCAAGCACTAGTCGCTGTAGCATCAGCATTTGACGTGCAAGTACCTTACCCAGGAAAATATTTAACAACACAATTCTATGTAGCAACAACAAAAGCACAAGAACCAATACCACTCTTAGTGCAAGCACATAACTTAGGAACACAAGACATCATACATGCAAAAACAATCATAACAATCACAGATAATAAAGAAAAAATTGTAACAACAATAGAAAGCGATGAAACACTAATCAAAGCACGAAAAAGAGTAGAACTACTAAGTTATTGGGAAACAAATTTGAGTTATGGACAATACACAGCACACGCAACAACACACTATGACGGAGCAAAAACAGAAACAACAAAACAAAGATTCCAAATAGGAGAATTTATACTAGAACCAATAGACATCTCAGTAAAAAACTTCAAACTAGGAGAAGTAGCAAAATTCAACATCTTAGTAAAAAATAAAGCAGAACAAAAAATTGAAAAAGCACTAGCACAAATACTTTTCCATGACAAAGAAGAGAAAAATATAGCAGACTTTACAAGTGCAGACACAACAATCAACACACTAGCAACAAAAGCACTCTTAGCTTACTGGGATACAGAAAACATAGAACAAGGAACTTACGAAGGAAAACTCATCTTAAGAGCAGATGAAGCAACATCAGAAAATAGGTTAAGAACGACAATAACAGAAGAAGAGATAATAACAGAACTCTTAGACATCACAGGGAAGAGCATATCCACACAAATAACAAGCGCAAAAGTCCTTAGTAAACAAGCCTCAATAGCTTTATTAACTATAGTTATTATTTTAGGAAATGTCATAGGATGGTTTGTGTACTTTAAACGAAAAGACAAGGGAAAAATCATGGATAATTTTTAAACAAAAGCATAATCTGAAAAAGCAAAAAGCTTAAAAAAGAATAAAATGATACATATACACAAATTAAAAGGTATTAAGGGATCTTTGTGAAAAAACTTATGAGCACAGAAAAAGAAATAAAAAAAGAAGTGTTTGCCATTACCCTTATTGTAATTATATTTATCTCCCTCATAGGGACTTTCACTATCTTAAGCGTTACAGAAAAATTCAAACCAAAAACTACAGAAAAAGTAACTAGTTCTCCAGGAGTATCACTGACAATCTTAGAAGAACCAAAAACTGAACAAAAAGAAGGTGAGACAACAAGTGGAGATAAGTGACCAAACACTAGTAATACTTACAGTCATAGCACTCATAACAACAATAGGAGGAACAGTTTTAATTCTCCAAAAATTAGGACCTGATATACCAGCACTCACAGGATTAGCATCCGCAGTAACAGGAACAGTAAATGTAAGCATAGATTCAACAGTGAGCATAATTTTAAACGTAGACCACATAAACTTTAGTGGAGGATCAGTAGTATCAGGATTATCAATCACAGAATTAAACACAACAGGAGCAGATGGAGGAGGATCAAATCCCTCAACATTTGCAGATCCAGGAGACTTCTTAATAGAGAATAATGGAAATGTAGATGTTAATTTAACTATCAATGGTACACCAGCAGCAAACTGGATAGGAGGAACAAGTCCAACTTATAGATTTTCCCATAATGCACCAGGCACAGATGATGGATGTGCCAACAACAGAACAAATACAGCACCAACAACTTTAAATGCAGATCTGCTAGAATTTTGTATAAATTTAACATTCACAGATGCAGCAGACACAACAAATATTAGTATCTACTTAGGAATCCCATCAGATATACCAGCAGGATCCATAACAGATCCAGCAGTACTGATTACAGCAGCACAAGCCACAAATTTTGTAGGCTAGTCTTTTAAACTCTCTATTTTTTAAAGAAATTAGTAAAAAAGCTTAAATACCTAAAAAGAGTTATGAATTCCATGGGAAAAAGGTGGTTATGGTTAGTATTTCTTCTACTTCTACCACTTAGTGTGCAAGCAATAAGCTTATCACCAGCACAACAAGAAATTAATTTTCAACCAAACCTAGAAGAAAATCATATAATAAAAGTAGGTAATCCTGGAAAAAGAGAAAGCAAAATTATTTTAGGATTTGAAGGAGAATTAGCACAATATATAGAATTTAAAGAATCAGCAGTAATCCTTCCTCCAAATGGAGCACACCAATTCACTTTTACTCTTAAATTTCCAGAGAACATAGCAAAACCAGGAAGACAATTAGTTAAGATTCATGCGACAGAAGAACCATTCGGCATTAGCGAAGGCATACTTCCAAGAACAAGTGTTACAGCACTTTTATGGATTAATGTACCTTATACTGGAAAGTATGCAGAACTAACTGTAACTACAAAAAATGTTAATACAGGAGAACCAGTACCCTTTACTATATTAATGGAAAACTTAGGAATAGAAGCCATAACAAATGCAATTACAACACTTAACATCTATAATATTCATGAAATACTTGTTGAAACACTTACAACTACACCAAGTGCTATAAAAGGATTATCATCACAAGAAAAACTATTACACTTTCCAACAGAAGACCAAGAACCAGGAGATTACAAAGTTATAGCAGTACTAGATTATGACGGAAAATTAAGCAAAGCACAAGAGTTAGAGTTTCTCATTGGCACACTCTATGTGGATATAAGAAATTATACAAAATATTTTAAAACAGATACAGTAAATCAATTTGATATAGAAGTAACAAGCAGATGGAATTCACCAGTGCAACACCTACATGGAGAAATACAGATTCATCAAAAGGGGAAACCAATAAGTGGTTTATTAAAAACACCCTCAGTAGCTTTACAACCATGGGAAACAAAAACTTTAACCACCTTTTGGGACACACAAGGACTAGAACCAGGAGACTACACAGCAACCATCACACTTCATTACCAAGACAAAACAACCACAAAAACAGTAGAAGTAACAATTGCTAAAACATTCGAATTGAACACAACAATTATTTTAACAACAATCATTATCCTCATACTCCTCATAGACTTCACCATATGGCTAGTACACAAAAGGAGAACAGATGAAGAAGACTAATATTATTTTATTAAACATAGTTATTTTTCTCTTTATTATTTTAGTTATTAGCCTCCTCTTTCAAATCATCAACCCCTACACTATAAAAAAAGTCCCTATATTTCTAGAAGTAGGAAGTACTGTAGGCATAGATGTTAATACAACTGCAATCACTTTTAGTGTAGTAAGACCAGGAGCAAGAGCAGAAAGAACTTTAGTTTTCAGATCAAATGTTACAGAAACCATCACGCTTTATGTAAAAGACATACCTTTTGTTTCTGTAGCAAATGAAGAATTTATTGTCAGACCTAATGAAACTGTAATAAATGTGATTATAGCAGCACCACCAAAAAATACTCCAAGCGGAAACTATACAGGAACACTTCTCATAGTAAGCAAAGAACAATGAACAAAAGAAAAAACTACGCATTAGCTGTACTTCTCTTAACCTTTATCTTAGTAGGATTGTTTGGTTTTGATTATGTAATTACACAAATAATCATGACAACAGGACAAGCATCAAATGATCCAGGAACAGTAAGCTTAACAATTCTAGGAGCAAACGAAACAACAAATGACACACCAACACCAACTCCAGGACCACAAAAGAGTGGCAGAGGAATAAGAAAAGAAGTATCAGTAAGCATAAGCACGATTGACAAAATAAATATTCAATCATTACACATCAAAGCAAATGCCAAAGAAGAAAAACAAGTAACACTAAAACTCAAAAATACTGGAAGCATAACATTAAACCTAAAATTAAAAAATACCATCCCCATACTTTCCTTGAATAAAAAAACCATAACACTTCGTCCAGAAGAAGAAACAATACTTATTTTAACCATCTACACAGAAAACATAGACACTTATACAGGACTCCTCACCTTTGAAGATGACTATTTACAAACCCAACTACCCACAATCATAATAGTAAATCCAAAAGAAATAAACTACTTAGTTGCTGTTACCATCCCACCACCATTTAAGACAGTACAACCAGGAAAAGAAGTATTTGCAAAAATCAGAGTAACCAAACTCACAAGAGGATCACTAGTCCTTCATTACTTATTAAAAGACATGCGAGATAGAATCATACACGAAGAATATGAAAGAATAGGAGTTAAAAACGAACTAGCAATAGATAAAACCATTAAACTACCAGACAACACAGAACTAGGAGAACATGCATTTATAGCAACAGTAGACTACCAAGGAACAAGTCTCTCAGACGCAGACACTTTTGTTGTAGCACAAGAAACACCATTACAAAAAGAACAACCACAACAAACAAAAAAAGACAACAAAATCATACTCTTACTCTTATTAATATTCCTTATTTTAATAGCACAATTATTATTACACAAAATAAGAAAAAACTAAATCTTCAAACTAACAACCTTACTCATACCAGTCTGCTGCATAGAAACACCATAAATTTGTTCAGCCTCAGAAATAACAGCATCATTATGAGAAATCAAAATATACTGAGCACGGTTAGCATACCTAGCAACTAACTTAGACAACAACTCAGAATTCTTCTTATCCAAAGCAGCATCAACCTCATCAAGAATATAAAAAGAACCAGGCTTACATTCCTGAATAGCAAAAATAAAAGCCAAAGCAGTCATAGTCTTCTCACCACCAGACAAAGACTTAATATCAAGAAACTTATTTCCAAGTAAACGAACACGAATATCAACACCAGCAGACAAAGGATCATCTTTATCCTCTAAAAGCAACATAGCATCACCCTTAGCAGACAAAGAAGAAAAAATATTAGCAAAATTCTTAGCAATCTCCTTAAAAGTAGTTAAGAACAAATCCTTCTTCTTACCCTCAATCTCATCAATCATCTCCAAAACATCATCCTTCTCACTCTTCAACTTATCAGCCTTACCTAACAAAGACTCATACTCTTTAAGAATATCCTCATACACCTCTAAAGCACGTAAATTTACATTCCCAATCTTTTGGATTAATACTTCAAACTTCTTAATATCATCCTTTAACTTCTCAGCAGAAATCTGTCTTCGTAAAGGAACACCCTTAAACTCTTCAAACTCTTTTTCTAAACCCTCAAGCTCACCAACAATCTTCGCACGAGCAATAGATTTCTCATTCATACGATTAGCAATCTCCTTAATCTTCATATCCTCAATACTAATACTAGACTCACGCTTTTGTGTTTCTTCATTTAATTTATTCCTTCTAACAAACAAATCTTTGTATTCCTTTTTGAATTTTTCAGACTTAGACTCTTTTTCCTTCAAAATCTTACTATGATCCTTCACTAACCCTTCCAACTTTTTAGCTTCCTCAACAAAAGAAGTAACCTCTTTATCATGCTGTTTAATAATTTGCAAAGTTTTTTCTTTCTCAGGAAGATAAATATTAGTAATCTGCGTATCAATATTTTTCATCTCAGTATTTAATTGCACAATTTCTTCACGAGACTTTTGTCTTTTTAATTCCAACTTATCCAAAGTAGCAGCAATTTCAGGATGACGAAGATCTTTCATAGAAGCACGCATCTTCTCCTTATCCTTTTTAGCAGTAATTAATTGCAAAGACACAGCAGCAAGATTACTCTCAATATTCTTTAAATCATGGAATACTTCATCTTGTACTAAAACATCACGCTCTTGTTTCAAAGCACGAATATCAACAGAACCAATACTCTTCTCAGCCTTAATTAAATCCCCTTCCAAAACACTTTTCTCTTGACGGAAACGATCAATATCTTGGTGATTTTCAGCTCTTCGCTTTTCCAAAGCAGCCTTTACTTTTTCTAATTTACTAATAGAAAGTTCCAAATCAGAAGAAGACCCAGCAACAGACTTTTCTTGGAAACCAACACCACGAGACTTATGACGAAAACCACCAATCATAGCACCGGACATCTCAGTTAAATCACCCTCCAAAGTAACCATACGAGCCTTCCCAACACCAATACGACGAGCAGTATCCAAAGAATCAACAACAACAGCATTACCCAAAGCAAAAGAAAAAACATTCTTGAACTTAGAATCAAAAGAAACCAAATCAAGAGCATTACCAATAACACCAGAACCACGAACATTAGAAGTTATACGAGCTTTCAATTTATTAATAGGAAGGAAAGTAGCAGTACCTAATCTTTCTTTTTTGAGAAGCTTAATACACTCAGCAGCAATCTTCTCATCATGCACAACAACATTATTCATCCGAGAACCAGCAGCAACTTCTAAAGCTAAAGCATACTTTTTATCAACCTTACCTAGTTGCGAAACAGTACCAAAAATACCAGGATTCTTCAAAGAAAGAATTTTCTTCAAAGCAGCATTATTCATCAAAGAACTTTTCCTACCAGCATCTTGCGCTTGGAGAACAAACAACTGCTCTTCCTTCTTCATCAACTCATCCTTCACTTCACCCAACTGAGAAGCAAAAAAACTATCTTCGTTTAAACATTTTCTTAAAGACTTATCCAAAGAATCAACAGTCTTTTGTAGTTTATCAATACTCATACCCTTAGTTAAACTTTGCAACCCCTTAATCTTCTCATCCAACTGAGTGATTTGAGCCTCAATCTGGAATTTTCTTTGCAACAACTCTTGCTGCTCAACCTGAATTTCTTGCACATTCTTAGATAAATTCTCAACCTCTTTCTCAACATTATCAAAATCACTAGCAGAATCAGCAACACCATGCTTCAACTTGAAAGCTTTAACCTCCTTAGTATCCTTAGTTTCTTTAGTAGTTAAGACTCTAATTCTTTCATCCAAATCATTCTTAGACTTCTTTAAATCAGTAATAGTATTCTCAACATCACTCACAGTCTCTTGCAACTGCTTCTTTCTTTCTTGCACCTTAGAAATCTCATTCTTACAAGTGTTTAAACGCTCAGACTGCTTCACCATATCAGTCTTAATATTCTCTAAATCCTTTTGTAAGAGAACAGACTCTTTCTCGCCCTTCTCTTCAATAGTATGAGCAACATTCTCTAACTCATCCTTCTTTTTTTGAATAACAACTTTAGTCTCTTTAATCTTAGCATTAATCTTTTCAATATCAACCTCATGCTTTTTAATTTTTGATTCAATCTCTTCTTTCTTTTTAACTTTCTCAACAATTTGTAAATGCAAAAAAGTAGCTTTATTACTCTTGACATTCTTTTCTAAATCTCTATATTTTACAGCCTGATCACGTTCTTTTTTTAATTCACGCAAATAAGATTCACGCTCAGTCAAAATAATAGTAGCCTCATTTAAACGACCATCAACTTTAGTTAATTCACTCATAGCCTTAATCTTACGATCTTCATACATACTAATACCAGCAATCTCCTCAATCATCTCACGACGATCATCAGTCTTCATCTCCATAAAACGAACAATGTCACCCTGCAAAATAATATTATGACCATTAGGATCAACCTTAGCAGAAGACAACACTTCAACCACTTGTTGACGAGTACGTTGCTCACCATTAATCTTGTACACGGACTGACCAGGTTGTTTCAAAATACGAGAAATCTTAATCTCTTTATCATCCAAAGGAAACTCTTTTTGATCATTATCAAAAAATATAGAAACTTCAGCTTCCTTCATAGCATTCCCTTTTTTTCCACCATTCCAAATTAAATTAGCAGACTTTTCAGCACGCATAGACTTAGCAGAAATTTTTCCAAGAACAAAACAGAGAGCATCCATAATGTTAGATTTACCAGAACCATTAGGCCCAATAATAGTAGAAAAGCCCTTACTAAACTCCATATCTAAAGGCTTAGCGAAGCTTTTAAAGCCCTTTAAATGCATCTTTTTAATCCAAGTCATTTCCCTTAGAATTGGCAGTTTTGAGCTTTATAAAGGTTACGAGGTAATTTGAGAACAACAAAAATTAGTCAAAATTCGTCCAAACCTTTTTGTTTTTTAGCGTTAGAAAATTTCTTCCAAGAAGCCCAAGACTTACGAAACAAACCAGAATGTTTATCCCAATTATCTCTTAAAAATTGTTGCGTAGTAGGATCAGAAGGATAACCAGAACCAATGTTGCCAAACTTTTCTTTTAATTTTGTAACAACTTCTTCTCTTAGACATTTAGCCAAAATAGAAGCAGCAGCACAAGCAACATAATTTAAGTCAGCTTTGTGTTCAACAATTAACTTAATATCTTTATCAATATGAGGACGAACATAATCTTCATACTTTTTAGGAACAGTAGAAGGACAATCAAGAATAACAACATCAGGATCAAGTTTTTTAATAATCTCAATAGACTTATCAGCTTCAAGCCAATTCAAATTAGTAGAAGTAGAATCAACAGCAGCATCAATCTCATCAACAGGAACAGTAATGACGAAGTAATCATCAGCCTCACGTTTAATGAAGTTAGCTAATTTAACACGTTGAGGTTGAGTCAATAACTTACTATCTTTAACACCTGCTTCACGGAAGGAATCTTCCTTAGATTTATTTAATAAGACGCCAGCTATGATTAAGGGGCCGATTACTGGGCCACGTGCAGACTCATCAATACCACAAATTAAAGTCATAATTATTATTAGTTCTTTAGTAATTTATAAACATATGGCCTATTTTTCTTTAAATTCTTGCAAAAGTTGTTCCATAGCCTCCTTAGAAGCAGCCTTAGTAAGCTTATCTCTTAAGCTAGGAGAGCCAGGAATACCCTTAGTGAAATGCTGAGCAACCATTTTCCACTTAGGCAAGCTACCAGAAGGATCCAAAGAGAAGTATTCGAAAATCAAACCAATCTTCTCCTCCTTAGAAGTCTCGATAATCTTCCCAGTCTTGAAAAAATGGAGAATATCACGAAAAATAAGAGGATTATTCATAGCAGCACGACCAATCATAATAAAATCACAACCAGTAGAATCCAACAACTCTTTAGCAGACTCAGGAGAAGTAACATCACCATTCCCAATAATAGGAATTGAAACAACATCTTTAGCTTCTTTAATAATACCCCAATCAGCCTTACCAGAATATTTCTGAGCTTGAGTACGAGCGTGGAGAGTAATAGCAGCAGCACCAGCATCCTCCATAACTTTGACTAACTTAACAGCCTCAACTTGTTTAAACCCAGAACGCATTTTGACAGTAATAGGTTTGTTACAATGTTTAACTAAAACAGCAATAATTTTATGAATACGATCTTTCTCTTTCAACAAAGCAGAACCATACCCTTGAGCAACAACCTTCTTAGAAGGACACCCAAAATTCAAATCAATAACATCAAAATTAGCACCAACTTTTTTAGCAGCCTCAACCAAAACATCAGGATTACGACCAAACAACTGCAACCCAACAGGACAATCTTTAGGAGAAGTTACAGCAAAAGACAAACTCTTAAGATTATTTCTTATTAAAGCAACAGCAGAAATTTGTTGAGTGTAAGCCATGGCAGCACCATACTTCTTACAAAGTAAACGAAAAGGAAGATTAGAAACATCCTCCATAGGAGCTAAGATTAATTTATTTTTGAGTTTAGGGAAATTCATTTTAGTAAATTAGCTCTTTTCTATAGTAAGAAAAGAATATGCTCACCATGTTTTTTAAGACTAACTATATATCTTTGTATTGCATCTTTAATATTTGCAAGAGCTTCCTCCTTAGTTTTTCCTTCAGAAATACAACCAAGAAAATTTGGGCATTCAACTATGTAAAAATTATCCTCATCTCTTTCCATGATAATCCTATATTTCATAATCTTTATTTGATTTTTTCTGATTTATATATTCTATGTAAACCTCTGTAAACCTTTCGAAAAGCCCCGGAAATTTTCTGGGAAAAGGTGAAGAAGGCATATAAAAACAATACACTTCTTTAGAGAATACCAAAAACTTATAAAGGAATTAATATCATAAAATATTAAATAATAGTATGGATGTTTCAAAATATGAAGTTAGAATAACCAAACATGCATTTGATTAAGCACTAAAAAGAGGCATACATCTAGACATGATTGAAGAAACACTCTTAAAAGGACAACTGAAAAAATATGGGAAGTAAGGAGTGAAACTTGTCAAAAAAGGAACGAAGAAAACAATAATTTGTGTTGGAACAATCATAGGAACAACAATAAAAATATTTACTATAGAAGAAGGCAACTAACAATGAAAAACTGTACACAATGTGAAGGGAAGATGAAAGAACACACAGCAAAAACACCAGAGAACATCTCATATAACTATTATAAATGCCAAAAATGTGGAGAAGAAATAGTAGCAATGAACCAACTTCATAAAGTAGCAGATAAATACAGAACACTAAAAAGATATCAGGTAAAACTTTCAAAATGGGGGTTAAGCTTAGGGCTAAGAATACCAAAAGAATTAGTGGAATACTACAAATTAAAAGAAGAGAAAAAAGTTGTGATACTACCAGAAAAGAAAGGAATCAAGATTATAACAGAATAAAAAAATAGCGCGGGAAGGATTTGAACCTTCGACCTCCGGGTTATGAGCCCGACGGACACTCCTGACTGTCCTACCGCGCTAAGCAAAATAACACAGTAAGACGTTTTTAAAGGTTTGCAAAAAGAGAAAAACTATCATAACTCAAGAATAGTATACACTTACCAAAACATTTATATGGGGGAAAACACCAAAGAAACTTCAAAGGAGGTGTATGGATTATGGCAGGATCACTCGTCTATTTTGTTATAGGACTTATAATTGGGTACTTAGTAGGGAAATCAGGTTCTAAAAAATCATCAGCTGCAAGATCATCTTCAGCTCCAGTAGCAAGAGCAGCTCCGAAAAGAAGAGCAGCTCCAAAGAGAAGAGCAGCTAAAAGAAGACCAGCTAGAAGAAGAAGGAGACGGTAGATAGACCCTTTTTCTTATTCTCTTTTTTTCTTTTTTATTTCAACACTTTAGCTATAGCAATATTTAAAAACAAAGTATAATCATTAAAAGAGATTGTATGCCGTGATCGCATAATCTGGTATTGCACTGGATTGCTAATCCAGGCCCTTCGGGGCGTGCAGGTTCAAATCCTGCTCGCGGCGTTCTTCTTCCTCAAATAAAAGTACATACTCCATCATATAGGTTAGATTGAACGATTTCTTGCTTTTAACAGAAAAAATTGCTTAAATACACCTCTTGGACTTAAATACTTAATAAAAAACAAAAATGGACTAAAAATTAGCCCCCTTTAGCAAAAAGAGACCTCTCAAACTATTTAAAATCGTCCAAACAAGAATATATCATTGATCAAATGGAGGTCAAAACTATGAATAAAGGAATCTTAAGTATTTTGCTCTTGGCATTGGCTGTCTTTGCTCCAATGGCATTCAGTCAAACTATGATGCAAAATGCAGAAGCAGAACAAATATATCATGAAGAAGAACTCATAGATTTAACAAACGATATGGTTCTTCCAAGTGAAGATGGTGTCGAAAAGGAATCTGTAGTAAAACCAGTTGTTAAAAAAACACCGGTGAAACCAACAGAACCTTGGATGGAAATACCAGAAGCATTGCGAATATTCGCAGAGCAATATGGCGTTTCTGAAAAAGAACTCCAAGCAAGTATGCAAGGAGGTCAAGGACCACAAGACAACCCAAATTGGTTTTTAATAACCACAGATGATACTGACAAAATACTTTGGGGACAACATTGGGGTAATTTTTGGAAAGGTACTATGTACTTTGACAATCAACTCGAAGGCTATGCTTTTGGAGGTTATCAACCAATAGGAAATCAACCCTGGGGTAAAGATGCAGGCATATGGTGGGGATGGTTCTATGAACCTGGAAACCTAAACAAAGGCGGATGGTATGGTGGTATCTATGGTGTCAACAGCGGTGAAAAACAATGGCAACTATGGGATATTAGTAAACCAGTAAACCAATGGCATAAAGGTGTCTTAAAAGGCCCAGCATACAAACTTTTTGAGTAAAGCGCGCAAGCGCTTACTTTTTTTTCTTTTACTACTTCTTTACACAAATATTCATCAGAACTTTTATAAACTAAATTACTATAATAAAAGTATATTATTAAGAATATTCAAAACACATCAAGACATTTTATACTTTATTTTCAGAATTTTAATAGGATTCCTTTACTTTAGTCACGGCATGCAAAAAGTCTTTGGACTCTTTGGAGGAAACCAACAAGCAATCTTTAGTTTACTAGGATTTGTAGGCTTAATGGAACTTGTAGGAGGACTAGCAATCATGTTAGGATTCTTCACAAGACTAGCAGCATTTGGAAACATCTTCATCATGTTAGGAGCATACTTTAAAGCACATGCATTCAATGCTTTATTACCAATCATGAATAAAGGAGAACTAGCACTCATATACTTAGCAGCATTCTTAGTGATACTAGCACTAGGAGCAAAGAGATGGAGCCTGGAAAAAGCAATCTTAGGCAGAGAAATCTTTTAGAAAGAAGACTTTAAAAACAGATTAAGACTTCTAGTACCTACTATGAAACTCACCTTAGTAAGACATGGACAAACAGAAAGTAATATGCAAAGAATACTAGAAGGAAATAGACAAGGACAATTAACTGTAAAAGGGAAAGAACAAGCAAAAAAAGTAGGAGAAAGATTAAAAGAAGAACAGTATGATTTTATTTATATAAGTGATTTACAAAGAGCAAAACAAACAGCACAAGAAATATTAAAATTTCATGAAACAGAAGAAATAATTTATACAGAAAAAATAAGAGAAAGAAAGTGGGGAGAACTAGAAGGAAAAAGTTATGCAGAACTAAGTTCCGTAAAACAACAACTTCATTTTGCAAAACACAAACCAAAAGAAGGAGAAACATTTGAAGAATTACAAAAAAGAATAGTAACATTCTATGAAGAATTATTAGCAAAACATCAAGGGAAAAGAGTATTAGTAATAGCACATGCAGGAGTCATAGGAGCATTGTTGTTACACTTATTAGAAAAAGAGTCAACAAGAGAAGAATACTTAAAAGTACATCCAAAAAATACAGCAATAACAGTATTAGAAATAAGCGATGACAAACAACATAAAGTATATGTATTAAACTGCATAAACCATTTAGATACTTAATTCCATCCAACCTTTGACACTAAATTATTTTTAGGAGGAGATCCAAGAATTCTTCTTATCAACTTAGGATTAACATGAATATTTTTAGAACTATCAGCAAACTTATCAGGATCTAAATTAATGGGATGAAAAGCATCAGCACAAATTCTCTTCAATGCCCTCGCACCAGTTTCAAGAGTACAATAAGAAGCAAGAGTATGAGGTACCCTAGGAGTTGTCTGCACACCATACCCTCTTAAATTTAAAGTTAAACATTCTTGACGTAAAGGAGAATGAGCAAATGAAGATAAAATAGTTGCAAGATCATTATTCATCAAAGGCTCTAAAGCAGCAACATTATTAAGAGTTCTTCCAGCAAATTCATTAGTAAGACCCCAAGCCATAAAATGCTTTGCTTGAGCCTTACTCAATAACAAAGTTCTTTGCATAGAATCAAGATTAGCAACATCCCCAAAACCAATACTACCACCACTATCTTGTAAAATAATATCATCTAAACCACGAAAAACACCAGCAAGAACAAACTGAATATTTCTCGGATCTAATCTAGCTTCACCATCATCATGCTCAATAATACCACCCTCAAACCAATGTAACATCTCATTTTGGATTAGAGCACCATAATCAGCACCCTGAAAATTACTATTAATCCCTATTTTATCAACTTCATCTACAAAAGCAACCATATAAGGAGCCTTCAAACGAGTAACTGTTTTTACCTCACTAACTAACCTACTTCCTAAACTCCTACCTTCATAACCAACTGCAGAAGCACCAGCAGCAGTAATCTTTACAAAAGGCAAACCAGAAAAGTTAGCCATTACTTGAGCTAAATGAGTTTTCCCAACACCAGTAGGACCAAACAACAAAATAGGACTAAGATTAAGCTCACCTTCTATATGATGACTCTTCCTAAGAGAATATCTACTAAAAGTAACAGCAAGCCTTTCCTTTGCAACCTGTTGTTTTAATACCTCAGAATCTAAATACTTAATTGTAGGTCGAGGATCATCTAAATCTAAACAAACATCCAACTCCTTTTTTCTTCTAGTACTTCTTCTCCTTGCTTTTTTACTAGTAATTACACTACTAGTAACAAGAGCTTCCAAATTATCTAAAAGTCGATCATTTAAAGGAGAAGTTGCATGATTATGAAGAGCTAAATGCAAAGTATGTCTTGCTGATTCATAAATTCCTTTTTCAACAATATCCTTTGTTGTTTGGAATACAAAAGTAATAGGAGTAATAACTTCCTCTTCATTACCAACACCCCAAGCATAAGAGAAAGAACCATCAGACCAACAAGCACCCTTTCCAGCATTCCACTGAATATCAGTTTCATTTAAAGGCAAATAAACAACCCCGCTTCTTTTTGTTCCTTTAATAAGTGCATGAGATTTATTTAAGTGATATAATTTATCACCTCTTCTAAAACCAATAGGTGTATTTGTTAAAGCACCATCAACAGAAAACAAACCATGTAATTGATTTTTAACAAATTCAACAGGAATAATCTGAGTAGCATCTCGAGTAACTCTTTGTCCGGCAGTATAAGTAAATCTTAAAGTTGGATTAGAAATAATACCATCAACAAACTTTTTTGTGTCAACAGAAGTAGCTTTTTTGTATTGTGAAACTCTTCGCATATTTTGAGAAACCCCTAAAGAACAAAATAAATCCCCTCTTTATAAATCTATCTTCACTACTCAAACAGAAAACTTAAAAGAAGAAGAAAACTTTGTAAAACTATGACAGAAGCCCTTTATTTAAAAGATAGCTATTTACAAGAATGCGAAGCACTAGTACAAAAAGTAGATGGCAAATATGTTGTTTTAGATAAAACAGTGTTTTATGCAATAAGCGGAGGACAACCTTGGGATGAAGGGAAGATAATCAAAGATGGAGAAGAATACAAAGTAATCTTTGTTAAAAAATCTGGTGACACTATTAGTCATGAAGTAGACAAAGAAGGGTTGTAAGAAGGAGATAAAGTGCAATGCAGAATAGACTGGGAAAGAAGATACCAACTCATGAGATCACATAGTGCAGCACATGTACTAGCAGGAGTATTTTGTAATGAAACTAAAGCAACCATAACAGGAGGAAATTTAGATTTAGAAAAATGCAGATTTGATTTTAGTTTAGAAGAATTTAGCAGAGAATTAATAGAAGAACTATTTAAGAAAGCGAATGAAACAATTGAAAAAGATTTACCCATACATGTGACATTCAAACCAAAGAAAGAAGCATTAGAAGATAAAAGTTTGTTCAAGTTAGAAGCAAAAGAGTATATTGAACACTTACCAGAAGAAGTCAGAATAGTAGATATAGAAAACTTTGATAAACAAGCAGATGGAGGAACACACATTAAAAGTTTGAAAGAAATAGGGAAATTAACATTAGGGAAAATAAGTAATAAAGGTAAGAATAATAGAAGAGTTTATTTTAGTTTAGGTTAATTAGTTCTTGCAGGTAATTCTGGAGCAACCATACCAGGTTTGTAAAAAACAAATTTATCTTTTCCAGTTCCTTTAGCAACTTTCAGAGCAACATTAGCTTCTGCAATTAATTCTTGTAGAGTTGTTCCTTTTTGTGCAGGATTACGAGTAGCAATACCCATACTTAAAGTCTTTTTATCATGATATCGAGACATTCTTTCTAAAAGTCTAGAAGCCATGACTTCAGCACCATCTTCGTCAGTATTAAATCCAAGAACAACAAATTCTTCTCCACCATATCTTCCAGCAACATCATCTGGACGAATAGATTGTCGTAAGAGTACTCCTGTTTGTTCAAGTAAGAGATCACCACCATCATAACCATCAACACCTCTAAAACCAGTGCGGTCATTTACTGCTTTAAAATTATCAATATCTGCTAAATAAAGCGCAATAGGTAAACTTTGCCCAATAGCTTGGGTTAATCGTGTAGTTCCTTGCTCTAAAAGCAATTCCCTATTAGGTAGTTTAGTTAATGAATCAGTAAGAGCATCTTCTCTTGCTAGCCTTACATATTCGGTGAATCTTGCAGCTGCATTAAGGTTTAAACTAGAAAGATCAGCTTTTATTTTATCATACATTCTTCTTAAGTTTGCATCTTTATGATTTGTCATTTTTTAACTACTTGCTAGTAACTAATTCATTTATAAAGTTTTCGGTTTTTCCAAAAGGGTTAAAAACTCTTAAACAAGCTCAAAAGCCCAAATGATCAACATATTACTCATAAGTCTTCTAGCTTATATAGGTTGCGTAATAGGTGCTTATCTAGCAAAAGCAACTAAAGAAGAAATAGTACTAGGGAAAAAATACTTCAAAATAGCAAGAAAGACCATACCACTACTCCTAGCAATAGTACTTATAAGCACCATATTCACCAACATAATCTGGATAGCACCACTACTCATAGGACTCATAATTAGCAAATATGTAAAACACCCTTACCTCTTCTTTGGATTCGCACTAACAGTAACAGCACTCCATTCCAAAACACTCCTCTTAATCACAGCAACAATAATTTTTGTCTATGGACTAGTCTATGGAAGCATGGAAAAAGAAGTTCTAAAAAACATACCATATTTTGTAGTACCACTCCTTTTATTAACAACACCACAATTCATAACACCAAACATAGAAATCTGGTTAGGACTAATAGCAGGCACACTCCTTCTCCAAAAATGAAAGAATTAATAGCAAACATAACCAAAAATAAAAAATACAAAGGCATAGCAAAAACAATACTAGAAGAAACAATAACAAACTACTTTACTAAACACCCAAAAAATAAAAAATATTTAAAAAAAGTAAAAACAAAAAAATATAAACAAATAATAAGTGCAATAAGAAGTGAATTACATGCAATACATGGAACATTCCAAAACACTAAAAGAGGGAAGAGAGAAGAATACTTAGATGACTTAAAAAAAATACTAAAAAACAAAATAGAAGAGAGACAAATCTTAGACACACACAAAAAGTTATTAGCAACAAACAGATCAACAAAAGAAAGACAAACAAGCTATCCAACATTATACCAAACACTCTTTCACCACACAGGAAAACCAAAAAGTATTCTAGACCTAGGGTGTGGCATAAATCCAATCTCTTACCCTTATATAGATCTAGGAAAAATAAAGTATTATGCTTATGACATAGACGAAAGTGATATGGAATTCTTAAACGAATATTTCAAAATCATGCAACTACCAGGAAAAGCACAAACACTAGACTTGAAGAAAATAGAAAATATCAAAAAACTCCCAAAAGTAGATGTAGCACTATTATTCAACCTCTTAGACTCATTAGAACAAGGAAAAGGACACAAACTAAGTGAAACAATTATAACCACTTTGAAAGCTAAACATCTAGTAATAAGTTTTGCAACAAAAACAATATCTGGAAAGTTAATGAAACACCCAAATAGAGGATGGATCGAACAACTTCTCAAACGAAAAAAATTATCTTATGAAACTTTAGTATCTGAGAATGAACTCTTTTATGTAATAAAGAAATAACTATTTATAAAACACTTTCATCATATCAACATACACTTTCCCATTCTTATCTTCACAAGGAGCAGTACATAATTCATCATGCCCATTCCTATAAATCATCATTATTTCTCCTTCACTAGGCATAGGATCTAACACTTCAACATCTTGCACCCTTCCATCTATGTTCTTTTGCTCCATGTGACCTCGCTGAAACACTGTTGTCAAATATCTCCAACCATCCTTTTCTAACCCTTCCTCTATAGTCCATTCTTTCCTAGTTGGGAATTGTGCGCTTCTTTGAAATCTAACCATTTTTACCAAGTTCAAAAACATTAAAACACATTTTATAAACCTTTCTATCTTGATTTATTCCAGAGTAAGAATATGACCATTTACATGATAGGTATAGGCTTAAGTGACGAAAAAGACATCACGGTAAAAGGATTAGAAGCAGTTAACGGTAGCAAAGCAATCTATTTAGAAAATTATACCTCAATATTACAATGCACAAAAGAAGATTTAGAAACATATTACGGGAAAAAAATAACTCTAGCAAATAGGGAATTTACAGAAACACAAACACAAAAAATCATAAAAGAAGCAAAAGAAAACAATGTAGCATTTTTAGTCATAGGAGCACCACTAGCAGCAACAACACATATAGATATATACTTACAAGCAAAAAAAGCAAAAGTAGAAGTAGAAGTCATAGAAAACGCATCAGTACTAACAGCAATAGGAATAACAGGACTCTTTTTGTACAAATTTGGCAGAGTAACAACCATACCCTTAGAAAATGAGAACATAACAAGCCCCTATGAAGTACTAAAACAAAACAAGAAACAAGAACTCCATACATTATTACTATTAGACATCAAAACAGATACATTAATGACAGCAAGAGAAGGCTTAGATTATTTAATAAAACAAGGACTCAACCCAGAAGAACAAGTGATAGTATGTGGAGGATTAGGAACGAAGAAGCCAGAAATCAAAGTAGGAAAAGCGAAAGAAGTAGCAATAGAAAAGAAACCACAAAGCATCATAATACCAGGAAAATTACACTTTACAGAAGAAGAAGCACTAGAGCTCTACAGATAATCTTAAAAAGATAATTGACAATATACCATACTGAGAATAACCATGAAAACAAGCTATAAAATTGGAAGAATAGCAGCACCAATAGTCCTAGTAGGAACTGCACTCTACCTTCTAGGAAATAGAGATCAAACTCCATCACCTCTCGAACACAGAGTAGAACAACCTCTTGCCAGCAATTTCAATAATGGACAAGAACAAGCACTAACACTTCCAAAGAACAATTATCAAAAACCAACACAACAAACATCATCACCAGAGAATCTTACAACCCTCTTAGGAACAGTTTCTAATGCAAGTGACCTCTTACAAAAATTATTTCCAGAAGGTTTTACCAATCTTATTCGTCTTGGCACAAAAGAAGGATTTGTTGATTACTGGGGAACACCCATAGGCGTAGCTGAACAAACAGGCATAGCACACACTAGAAAATACCTAGCAGCACACCCAGAACAAAGACACATCTTAGAAAAACAAAATGGAAAAGTAAACGTAGACTTACTCTATAATAAAGAAGCAGAAAAAGAAGACCTTGAAGGACTCATTAGATTAGTAGGAGGCAAATCACAACAACAAGTCCTAAACAAACTTTGGGAAGATCCACAAATACAAAACATATGGCAACGACGCAACCTCGCACGCCAAGTTCCAGACCTTTTAAACAACGAAAGCTTAACAGAAAAAGGCTATAACCGCAAAACAAAAGAATTCTTCTACGGACCATTTGCCATAGCCAATGCAAAAGCTTTAGGAATACAAGTTCCAGAAGACTATGGAACAAAACTCACAGCATTCCTTGACCTAAGCGACAAATCACGCAAACAACAAGGCAGTCTCTCATCAGAAGAAGAAGAACGCTACCTCACACTCTCAGGCTACCTGCAAGAAGCACTATCCCAACGAAGGAAAGTAGATGCACGTGTTCGTGGAAACATCTTAAAAGGATTAAGCAAAGTTAGCAAACTTCATGCCATAGGCTACCATGCACAACTTTTAGAAGATGACTATCCTATAGACTTTGACAAAAAAAAAGAAAAAAATAAGTGATTTTGTTACAAGTTTGCGATAGCAGTAACTGGTTCTGCCTCAAAACCACCATTCTTAGGCCACATTCTATGAGGCCTTGTATGCTTTGGACCTTGAACGTAAGGAGTTAGCTTACCATTATTCTCACATTTAAAAGTAAGTTTATACCCATCTTCAGGTTCCCAAGCAAAAGCTTTACAGCCAGGATTTTTTATTTTTTTAATCTTCTTTATAATAATCTTTTTACCATTCTTATCTTTCTTTCCAGTATCTCGCTCGTATTCAATTACTATCTTATCAGGAGCTTCAGGACTAACTGTCACTTCCACACCTAAAGAACTATACGTCCAAGTATTACTATCTGCAACACTACTCTTTGGAACCACTCCAAGAACAAAAATTGTTAAGACAGCAAATACCATTACAATTGTTGATTTTTTCATAAATCATAACCCCCTATAAATTGTATAAACAAAAAGAACATTAAATCCTTATAAACATTTCTAAAAAAAAATCACTACTCAACCACACAAAAAACTCATTCCATCAACCTTTCCTGCCTTGCACGCTGATAACACCCATCATCCACAAAATACCTAGCAAACCCATCAATTTGTTCATCACGCAATTCTAAACGCACTCCTTTAACAGGCTGAGAACATAAATAACAACAACCAACATCAGGAATTGCCTCCACAACAGAAACCAAACCAGTCCTTATTTTTGTCAGTAACAAATTCCTTGTTTCTTCATACCTAGAACCAATATATTTATTTTTAGACATTTAATTCACCCTCTCACTACAACTCAACCCATCCTTAATAGAAACAAAATCAGTTCTTAACAAAGGATGATCAGTAACACGCTTTTTGAAATCTTGACACCCATCAAAAGAAATATTATCAGCAATAATTAACCCACCAACACGAACCAACTTAATACAATCATCCAAAACCTGATTATACAACTTTTTAGCACAATCAATAAAAATCAAATCAAAACTCTCAATATTAGTTTCATCCACTAACAACTCTTTAAGAGTAGAAAGAACATCATCAACAATAACTTCAGCATTAATTACAAATTTCTTAAAATTTTGTTTAGCCTCAGCAGCAATCTTAGCATCCTTTTCAATAGTGATTACAACAGCACCCTCAGAACCAAGAATACAACCAGAATACCCATTAGCAGTACCCAACTCCAAAACTTTTCTAGGCTGCAAGTGCATAACTTGATGCAGTAACCAAGTACCTTTATCAAAACCAACAATAGGAATACCACGAGTAAGAGAATCCTGCTCTAAAGACTTTAAATCATCAAGCACTGACATGATCTTGAAACACCTTAGCTTGCTTACCTCTCCCAACCCTCTGACGAGGAGCACTCTTACACTCAACAGAACAAGTCCCATTCATCCCCTTACTGCAAGAAGCACAAGCAATAAACAACTTATCATAATCCAAATTATGACAATTAATATACTCATCAGTTTTAGAAGTGCAGAAAGAACAAGTGTTCAAAGTAACAGAACTAATTTTAGAAGCAATACGGTTGTCGAAAACAAAACAACTCCCTTCAAAATATTCATTAGGGAATTGGTTAGCAAAATTAATAATACCACCTTCTAACTGAAACACATTCTTAAACCCATGTTCTTTCATAAAAGCAGAAGCCTTCTCACAACGCACACCACCAGTACAATAAGTAACAACTTTTTTATCTTTTAAGTTAGTTAATTTTTTAACAGCATCAGGAAACTCACGAAAAGAATCAATAGGCAATCCTAAAGCATTCTTGAACTTCCCAATCTTTATTTCATACTCATTACGCGTATCTAACAAAATGAAATCTTCATCATTATCCAACCAAGACTTTAATTTAGCAGGAGAAATATGTTCAGCAGTGTTCTTTAGATTAACTTCTTCACCAAAAGCAACAACTTCTTTACGCAATTGCACAACCAACTTCTGATAAGGCTCTAAACCACTAGATTGTTCACGAAAAGTAAGATTAGCAAATAAAGGATTTTTTACAATAAACTCCTTGAACTTCTTTACTTCTTCAAGAGAACCAGAAACACCACCATTAATCCCCTCAGTACCAAGAAGAATACGACCAAAAAGATTATTTGATCTACAGAACTCTTGCAAGTCTTCCATTAAAGTTAAAGGATCACCTATATCAACGTACTTGTAGAATGTGATAATAGAGTATTTCACAGAAGTAGAGTAGCTTTTGAGAGTTTTTAAAGATTATGCAAAGGGTTTAGTAGTAAGAAAAAACCTATTCGGATTGAGACCTGAATTCTAACATATTCTTGTAAGAATCTTCCAAAACAGCACCAGAATCAGCATCAATACGCACATTCAACAATTTCAAAGTAGGAGTAAGCAAACTAATATTCCAAATAATACTCTGAACATTTTGCAAAATAACAATCTTCTTAGTAACCTTAGCATTATCATACTTATCCTTTAATAAATCTAAACAAATTTGCACAGCCTTTTTTGCATCAACATACACCTTCTCTAAAATTAATTCTTCAACCTTATCATGCTCTCTCTTAAAAATCTTAGAATCCTTACCAACCAACTTAATCTCTTTCTCAGCAACAAAAGAAGTCATCTTATCTTTTTTAGGATTATAAAAATCCAATTGCCACCAATTTTTATCCTCAGCCTCAACAATCTTAAAAAAACTAGACAAATAAGACCCTTCATTATCCTTTTTCCAATATTCAAAAGTTTTAGAAGATTCAACACGCTCTAATACATCTTGTAATTTCATTGTTTAGCATTCACCTCATCAAGAACTTGCTTAATAAAGTCTTTGGTAGCAACACCAAAAGTAACTTTACCCTTCCTAGTACGAATAGCCAAAGATTTGTTAGTAACCTCTTTATCACCAATAGTAACAATGTAAGGAGCACGCTCAAGTTGACCATCTCTAACCTTACGTCCAATAGTCTCAGAACGAGTATCTAACTCAACACGAATATCAGACTTTTTTAATTCATCCACAACTTGCTCAGCAAAAGCAACATTACGATCA
This sequence comes from Candidatus Woesearchaeota archaeon UBA489, assembly GCA_002505585.1. GTDB lineage: Archaea > Nanobdellota > Nanobdellia > SCGC-AAA011-G17 > UBA489 > UBA489. Next base: position 87,555 of record DAVM01000021.1, read on the forward strand.
GTAACAGTTAATAATTTCACTTGCACAGGAGCAAGCCAAGTAGGAAAATTACCAGCTAAGTGTTCGATTAAAACAGAAAGAAAACGCTCAAAAGAACCAGCAATAGCAGCATGAATCATAACAACACGCTCAGGTCTATTCTCTTCACCAGCATAAGTCAAATCAAAACGATCAGGCTGATTAAAATCAAGTTGAATAGTCGCCACCTGCCACTCACGATTTAAAGAATCCTTAGCAATAAAATCAATCTTAGGACCATAAAAAGCAGCCTCACCAACACCCTCAATAAACCCAACCTTACGCTTCTTAATAACATTCAAAATCTGTTCTTCAGCAACAGCCCAAACCTCAGGAGTACCTAAGAATTTTTCGAATTGATTAGGATCATGAGTGGAAAAACGAACTTGTAATTCATACCCAAAAGTACTATAAAAAGAATTAATAATATCCCAAATAGCATTAATTTCTTGTTCAACCTGATCTTTTCTACAAAAAACATGAGCATCATCAATATTAATACTTCTAACACGAGACAAACCAGACAACTCACCAGACTGCTCATCCCGATACATCATAGTAGTCTCACAATACCTTTGAGGAAGCTCACGATAACTCCATTGTTTACGAGCAAAAATTTGAGCATGATGAGGACAATTCATAGGTTTCATAACAAAAAAATGTCCTTCACGAGTTGAAATCTTAAATAATTCATCCTGGAACTTTTTCCAATGACCAGAAGTTTCATACAAAGCTTTCTTAGTTAAATGAGGAATAATAACCTTCTCATACCCCTTAGCTTTTCTTAAAGACCAAACGAAATCATCTAATAAATGACAAACCAAAGCACCCTTAGGAGTCCACATAGGCAAACCAGAACCAACCAAAGGAGAAAAAGTAAATAAATCTAATTCTTTTCCTAACTTTTTATGATCACGCTTCTTAGCTTCTTCTAACAAAGTTAAATAAGCATCAAGTTCAACTTTAGTTTTGAACACAACACCATACACACGAGTAAGCATAGGATTTTTTTCGTTACCACGCCAATAAGCACCAGCAACCTTCATCAACTTAAAATGTTTTAGTTCTTTACTAAAACGAACATGAGGCCCTTCGCAAAGATCAGAGAAATCACCATGTTTATAAAAAGTAATTTTACCAGAAATGTCTTTGAGTAACTCTAACTTGAAAGGTTGATCTTTTAATAATTTTTTAGCATCAGCAACAGACATTTCAGCCATCTCAAATTTGAGATTCTTCTTAGCAATCTCCTTCATCTTAGCTTCAATCTTAGGAAGATCTTCTTCAGACAAAGAAATACCACCGAAATCATAATAAAAACCATCCTCAATAGGAGGACCAATAGCAAACTTAACACCAGGAAATAATTCTTTAATAGCAGAAGCCATCAAATGACTACAACTATGTTTCAAAGCATAATCTGGAAACTCCTCTTTCATGAGTAAGAGGTTGAGTTACCTGTATTTAAAGATTCTGCTAGTTCTGAGGAGGAATTGTATACCATAAAAGCTCATCAGAAGTAAAAAAATCATAGATACCAACACAAGTTGCACGAACAAGCAAAGGAGGAATTACTACAGTTGCCACAGCAGTAACCAAAGTTGCCTTAGCAACAATACTTATAAGAGACCTTCCATCATCAAGATCTTGTTTAGGGATGTCAGCTAAAAGTACTGGTGTTTTAAGGACTCTTTTATCTGTTGAAAATTCATAATTTAAAGACCTATTGTTTTCTGAAGTCATTTTCTTAGAACTGTTACAAAAAAAGTAGTTTATAAAGGTTTTGTGAAGATTAGAGACTAAATGACTTCTAATAATACTTCTGTAGCTCTTCTCACTTGAAGAGTTAAAGACTCATCAATCTCTGCAATTCTCTCTAAATGAGCAATACCTCTTTTTTTATGATGTTTTTTTACACTCAAAAGCTCATCAGGATTCAGACCATAATCACTTCTTTTGTAAGCAGAAAAAGCAATTACATTATTTGCTACACCAGCATGAGCATACTTTAAAGAAAACTCTTCAGCACTACAACCATCTCCTTGCAAGTCATGATATAGACTAACAGCTTGTTCACTTTCAGGAAAAACTGCATACACAGAAGGACTATCTAAAAGCATAGCTAAATCCACTTGACTCACACCAAATTGCATACGCTCAGGATCTAACATACTAAAACCATTACCACGATTCCAAAGATTCTTTTCATGAGCATCACCATGAATAAGAGAACGTTCTTCTTGTTGTAGAAAATTAAAAACAAAACATAAAGAATCTTCTAAAGCACTAGCATCGTTCTTAGTAATTCTTTTAGCAACTCTTTTTAAAACACCTAAATAATCAGTTTTTTTCAGAACTAAATCGTACCTAGGTAAGGTATCTTTTGCACCATTAATTACTGCATGATATCTTTGGAGAAAACTCACGGCACTCAAAGCAGAAGATTCATCAGCACTTTCTGCAAGAGTATTCCCAGCTAATCTCTTTAAAACAAAATAAGAAGAACCACCAACTTCAAACATATCAAAAGGTTCAGGAACTTCATCACCAAATTGGAATGCATCATGAGTAAATTTACTTATTTTGTATTCTTGTTTCAAGTATTTTTCTTTCTCATTTCTTTTAAAAATAAAAGCACCCTCAATAATTTCAGGCCCTTCAATCTCTAATACAGGATTTCTTGAAACCCCTAAACTCTTGAATTGTAAAGAAGGATCTTCAAGAATTAATTTAACTGCATTTTTCCATTGTTTCTTTGCTTTTTTTGCAACAGTTGCTTTCTTTTTTTCAACAGAATTTCTTTTTAATCCATCTAAAAAGTAACCATACAAACAATTTACAGGAATTTGCAAAGAGTGATTCAATTTACAAACTCTTTTAAAACGTTTATGAGCAAAAAAAGGCGCACCATTAAACATATGCACAAAAGCATATTCTAAATTATCTTCTAACCTTCCATGAGCTGCAGAATTAGTTCTATGTAGATAGATTAAAGCTTGCCAAGCAAACTCTACAGAATTAATTTTAAACTTTTGTTGTTCATACAATTGTTGCAAGCTTACATATTTTTTAATTGCCTCCTCTGACTTTCCACCCCACATATCATGAAGAGCAGTCAAGATTAATTTATCTAAAGGACTTTTAGCAATTTGTACTTGAGTAAGAATAGTTTTCTTCCTAAGTTCTAAATCAGCTTCTCCACATTCTCCCTGCATTGAAACTTGTACTTCTTCAACTGTATCTCTTAAATGAGTTAAAGGATTCTGACGAAGAGAAAGTACAGTCCTAGAAAGACCATACATTAAAAAACCAACCAAAGAACTGATAGCAACAGCTCCTGCATAACCTACAAAATTATCATCCCATCTCCCTAAACGACTATGCAAAAATAAACCAGTAGTTGCCATAGCACCAATGCTTTGTGCAATTTGTGATCTTCTTTTTACTTTCTTTAAAGAAAGAGCAATATCTTCATTAGAAATCTTTTCAACTTTTACTTCTAAAGATTCAGCCACTATGATTTAATCATCCAAAAAAATCCTGCAGTAAGACAAATACCTAGAACAAACCCAATTAAAAAAGGAATAACACTATCAGTATCTTCACCAGTTGGGGGTTCTTTTTTACTCTTTGTTTCATCTTCATCTTTATTTAGTTTAGTAATCTTATTTACAAGAGGACCTTGTTGATCTTGTTTTTGTGTAGCACCATTGTCAGTTGTGTCTAGATCATCACAAATACCATCATCATCTTTATCTAAAGGACAACCATCACCATCAACTGAACAAACACTCACAGTATTAGGACATAAATCATTTATATCAATAACACCATCACCATCATTATCATTAGTGTCTGGTTCTGGATCAGGATCAGGTTCGTTATCTTTTTCTTCAACATCAAACTTAAAAGAAAAACGTTCACCATGTTTTCCTCCTAACTCATCTTTTCCTTCAACATCAACAATAACTTCTTTCTTTTTTAAGACATCAATAGATAAATCAATTTCAACTTCTTCAGTATCATGATCTCCAACTTCAGAAATACTAGTATCTTCATCAAGATCTAAATCTTCAGAAACAACAGTAATATCAACATCTTCAATTTTCAAACCACCACTACTAAAAGCATTCCTAATTTTAAATTTTAGAGTAACATCTTCATCTTCAATAATGGCATAAGAACTCCCATCAGAAAGAGTTTTTGTACTCTCATCCTCACGAACTAACACAATCTCAGCAATCTCTAAATCATTCTCTAACTCTAAAAATAAAGAGATTTCATTAGTTACAACATTATTTTTTTGATTATCTTTTCCACTAATTTTTAATTTTCCAACCTCTACTTCCCCGCGCTCCTCAAAATCTTCATCAATAACATCAAAATCATTAGGAGTAAGCTCAACTTTTACAGAAACTGAAGGACCACTCAAAGAAGAAGGAGCCAAAACTTTCACATTAAAAGTAGAAAAGCTGTTTAAAGGTGTAAAAACAGCAGTTAACTCAGTAATAGTCTCATTCCCACTTTGCTTTAAAGTAAAAGATTTCTCAATAGGATTATCGGTTTTTTCAACATTTTCTCCACCAAACTTCAAAGAAGACTGTTCAATAGATATTTTATCAGCATTGACAGAAGGAATAATTACTAAACAAGCAAAAACCACTGCCAGGAAGAGATACTCCTTCATAGTAGAAGTATTTGGATAAACAGATATTTATAAAGCTATTGGAAAGGTTTAAAAAGAAGATTAAGAATAAAAAATTATGACAACAGCGATGCCACCACAACAACCATTAGACCCAAAACAAGAAGCAGAATTAAAAAAAACTTTGGATCAACTAAAAATAAAACTAGATAAATTTAAGAAAAAATTATTAGATAAACACAAAAAAGATATTGCCGGCATTTCGTTGTTGCCGCCAGAACAATTACCACAACAAGACTACCAATACTTATCAGCAAAAGAGAAAGATGCACTAAAACATAAAATAGACTTACTAGTAGCAATCCATGATGGAGATAGAGAAGAAAAAAATAGAATACCTTTCATAGAAAAATTAGCAAAAGACATAAGTGGGTATGCAGAAAGTATAGACAAAAATTTAAAACCACAAACATTGTACGTAAGTGAGATAAAAGAGTTATGTTATGATAGCAAATATGAATTAATTAGAAGAATTTCTTATGGTAATGCTATTTATGATCCAAAAGACTTCTTAGGTGCATTGAAAATAACAGAAATACACAAGACTATGGTCTTGAAGAAATTTGAAAAATACGTAGCAAGTTACATAGCAGTTGGAAGTTTATTTAGAGGAGATGCAAGAAGTGAAGACATAGACGTAGCAATAGTCATAGATGATACAGATGTTAAAAGGATGAATAGAATAGAGTTGAGAGATAAATTAGGCGCTATTATTAGGAGTATGGGCTTTGAAGCCTCACAACTCTCAGGAGTGAAGAAAAGCTTTCACATGCAGATTTATATCTTAACAGACTTCTGGGACAGTATTAAAGAATCAAGTCCAGTAATCTTTACTTTTTTGAGAGATGGAGTACCCTTGTATGACAAAGGCATTTTCATGAGTTGGAAATTGTTATTACAAATGGGAAGAATAAAACCAAGTCCAGAAGCAATAGACATGCACATGGATGTAGGAGTAAGATTAATTGATAGGGCTTATGGCAGATTATTAAGTGTAGTTGGAGAAGATATGTATTATGCAACACTAAATCCAAGTCAAGCAGCATTAATGATGTATGGCTTAGCACCAAGTACACCAAAAGAAACAATCAAATTAATGTATGAAACTTTTTGTAAGAAAGAAAAAATATTAGAAGAGAAATATGTGAAGACATTAGAAAAAACAATTAAATATTTTAAAGACATAGAACATGGTACAGTAAAAAAAGTAACAGGAAAAGAAGTAGATGCAATGTTTGCAGAAGTAGATGTGTTCTTAAAAAGAATTAAGAAACTCTTTACTCAAATAGAAACAAGAGCAAAAAAGAAAACAATAGACGAAATGTATCAAAATACTATGCATGCAGTAGATGATATGTTACAAGTAGACGAAATAAAATTAGGAACAGAAAAAGGATTTAAAAAATTAGTAAGTAGTGGCAAGTTCTCAAAAAGATACTTAGAAACTTTTAAGAAAATACAAGGAATGAAACAAAAGAATTTGAATAAACACGAAATAGAAAAATTAAGAAGAGAAAACTCAGCATTTATGAGAGCAATGCTAGAATACGTGCAAAGAAAAAGAGGCATGGAATTAGAAAGAGCAAAGATAAGAGTAAAGTATGGAGATAAATTTGGAGAAGTCTATTTACTAGGTGAAGTAGCTTATATGATAGAAGATGTGGATTCAGTTAAGAAAGCAATAACAAAAGCACCAATACAGCCAAATGGAGGCATAGGGAAGATAAAAGATAGTAGTGTCCATGAACTAGAAGAAGCAATCGTAGCAGGTAAGATTCCTAAGAAAGTGTTTATTAAAGAAAGAATATTTGAAGACTTGAGAAAATTATATGGCAAAGACGTAGAGATAATGATTAATTATTGAATTCTTTAACACTTATAGAAAGTTAACTTAGTACAACCAGTAACAGTTACTTTAGTACAACCTTTAGGAATAGATCCTGTTCCACTATAAAAACCAGTAGCCCCCATCCCTTTACAATAAGCTGCATTACCAATAACACCATCTGCAACTGCTCCAGCCTCATTTACTTCTTTTTCTTCATCAGAACCTTTCTTGATATCACCACTACAACACTTACAATATTTTTGGTTAGTGTCTCTATCACAAGTACAAAGATAAGGGTTAAATTGTTTTCCATCACCTTCAGAAACTACACTACAGAAATCATTAGGATAATCTCTGCTACCAACTCTATTTAGCATAGTGCAGCCAACAGCTTTTTCACAAGCATCAGGAATATTCGTTCCACCAGCTTCAGCATAAATCATACACTTTAAACAATCTTTAGGAGTACTACAAGGGTTTTTATATTCTTTTTCACACTTACACTCTTCTCCTTCACCTTTTTTCTTCCAATCACAACAATATTCTTTTGTATCTCCAGTTGCAGTATTCATAGTAGTCTTACAAACTTTCCCTTTACCCGAGAAATAACAAGTGTCACCAGTAGAAGAAGGAGTTTTTTTATGATCTTCACATTTTATTACTTCACCAACAACTCTATCAGTAGGAGGAACAACAATGATATTATTTGCAGACTCTTTTTGTTCTTGAGTTAGAAGAACTTTATCAGATCCTCCAACAGAAGAAGGCTCATTAAAGTAAGGAGACTCTCCTACTAGAGCAGAAGAATCTTCAGAAAAGACAACAGAACCACTTTTAGTTTTTAAACCATTTGTTGAGAAAAAAGCAAGAGTAATAATAAGAATAGCTATAAGTAACAAAACACTATTTGAAAACCTCTTTTCCATGGGTAAATTGGAGAAAAGGAGATTTATAAGTTTTTTGATGAATTACAAAAATATTTAAACTATGTGCAATGCAAGCACTACAAGATGGAGATGAAGTAGAAGTTGATGCAAATACTAGTATAGTAAAATTACTAAAAAGAGCCAAGTAGAGAAACCTTTTTAAACACCTAAAGAGCCACAATCTTTCTATGGAAGCGATAATTGCTAATTTCAGAGTAGGAAGGCATACAAAGTATACCAACCACATGATTCTTCATTTACCTAGTGTAGAAAATAGGGAAGGAGCAGAGAAATTGTTGAAAAAACACGTCACTTGGAAGAGCCCAGCAGGCAAAGAAATTAAAGGTGAAGTAGTTAGTGCCCATGGTAATAAAGGAGCAGTAAGAGTCATATTCGAAACAGGCATGCCAGGACAAGCAATAGGAGCAAAAGTAGAGGTGCAATAAATGGCAGGATTAAGAAAAGGCATAGCTTATAGAACAATCAAAAGAGCCTATACAAGGAAAAGTAAGTATAGAAAGAAAGGATATATCAAAGCAGTACCAAATTCAAGAATTATCAGATTTAATATGGGAGACTTGAAAAAGAAGTTTGACCATAGAGTAGATTTTATTTCTAAAGAAAATGTACAATTAAGGCATAACTCCATAGAAAGCTGCAGACAGATCATAAACAGGCATTTAGCAAGAGGATTAGGTAGTAATTATCATTTTAAGATTAGAGCACACCCTCACCATGTATTAAGAGAGAACAAAATGCTTACAGGAGCTGGAGCTGACAGAATGCAGACAGGAATGCAGAAAGCCTTTGGCAGAGCCATAGGAGTAGCAGCACAAGTGAAGAAAGGAAAGATAGTCTTTACAGTAGATGTAGAAAAAGGATCTATAGACATAGCTAAAAAGAGCTTAAAGAAAGCAACACCAAGATTACCAGGAACTTATTCTATAGTGAGTCATCCTATAATTACTAAAGAAGCTCAAGCTAGTGCTGATAGGAAAGCTAGCTTAAAAGTAGCCCCTATTGCTGTTAAACCAGCAAATAGTTCTAAAAGCCAATAAAGGGAAATTTTATAAACTCATCAATCTTTTAATTTATTACTTTGGAGTAGGAGCAAATCGAAAGGTTTATATACTAGATACACAGTATAATTATCACTAATAAGTAATAAATTTGGGAGTACTTCTTATCCCCCGATAAAAACCCCTTCCAAATTTGCTACTTAATCCAAAAAAAAGGAGAAACAAAA
>DAVM01000021.1:96623-100820 GCA_002505585.1 Candidatus Woesearchaeota archaeon UBA489
AAAAAGAAAGCATTTGCATTAAAACCACAAACAGGGTTTGACGCAGATAAAATGGAAAGAGGAGCAGTAAATCAGCTTTTCTACAGATGGACAGGATCACAAGCATCCGATGCAAGCATTAAAACAAATGGTGAAACATTTATTAATACAACTTACAAAGGAATGGTTAACCACGTCCTAGGCGGAGGAGATGCTAAAAAAGTAGTAGATCAAGGCGCAGGATGGGGAATGATAGAAGCAGCAGGCGGAAGCCGAATGCTAAAAGAAGCACTTCAAGAAGTTTATGACGGTGGAAAGAAAGGACTCGACATGAGAACACTTATGAACCCAGGTCAAGACGGAAGAGGATCAAAATTCTTTCAAGGAATAAGTGCTTTAAACGAAATAATCGTAATGGGCGGAATTGGAAACAGAGTCTACGAAAGTAGAAAAATACCAGCAGATCAAATGAAAGGACTCACACAGATAGCTGGACGTGAACAATTCAGAAAAGAATTATCAGAATTCTACGCTTAGAAAGGACTTAAAAACTCCTTTTTTTATTTTCTTTTTTATTTTCTAACACATTAAAATTTAAATAGTGAAACAATTATAGTTCTGTTATGCCAGAACAAAAGACCTATTATGATGAATTCTTAGAAAAACTTACACCAGAACAAGAGATGGCAATAGCACCATTCCTTACAGCAAGAGACATGATGATGGTTTGCCTTGAAGCATTTAAACCACCAGAAACAGTAAACCAAACAATACTAAACTATCAAGAAACAGCAAGAACAGTAACTAGAGATATTTTTAGAGCAATGGAATTGCCTGGAGTAGTTGATAGAGGAGCACTAGAAGGGATGATGACAGCATTCCAACCAATTCAACAACTCCCAACAATAGAAAGAATGAGTGCTATTCCAGAACTCTATGCAAGAATTTATGCAAGAGGAACACTTGGTGAAAATCTTATTACAACAATCTTACAAACAGACCAAGCAGTACTAGAAGCAATTATAGCACCAGTCTTAAGTTATAGACAACATCAACGACGTGTTTGATCTTCAATAAACTGACGCATCTCAGTAACAAACTCATCAGCCTCACGACGAAGTAAATCATAATCACGACCAGAAACAGACTTCACTTCACGATGCACAATCTGTTTAAACACCTTATACAATTTTCGCATAGTTTGCGCAGACTTCTTACGAATATGTTTTTTAGCAAACAATTTCTCTTCCAACATATCAGCAACATGATCAGGAGAAGGAGGAATCTCACCAACAACCATCAAAGCAGCATGAGCAGCATCAATAGTAGCCCAATACAAATCAACAGTAGCAGTTAACAAATGTTGTTTAGAACGATGCAAAGAAGCAGGAGCCATAGTAAAATAAGTCCACACACTTTCCTGACTAGGACGAATACGACCTTGATCAAGCAAAGCTTGTAAAGGATCGAAGAAACCAGTATCAATCAAAGCAATACCAGAACGCAAAATATTAACAGCAACAGGATCACCAGCACGAACATACTCCCAAAAAGAAGTAAGTTTCATAGATTGCACATGTAACCGTTGAGGATCAACCTGAGCAATAGCACGCTCAGTAAGAATACGATATGTCTCAACTAACTCATGAGAAAACTTAATCTTCACATCATCAAGAATAATAAGAATATCTAAATCACGTTTAGGAGAAGGATTCTTTTTAGTAGCAGAACCAAACAAAACCAAACCACTCAGGAAAGTTCCAAACTCTTTATACATAATTTTAGCAAACTTACGAGCAATCTCAATATCCTCACTTAAATATCTAGAAACATTCTTTTGCGGATTGCGTTTTATTGAAAACTTCAAAATAGGTCACCTCTTCACTTGCTATTAAAGTAAATTTCTCTAGTTAAAAACTTTGTGATTATAGATCAAAACCACCACCAACTCCACCACACCCAAGCCCAAAGTTTGCAACTCTAAAAGCCAAAGCATTAGATCTTACACCAGCACTATTTTCAACACTCAAAAAATAATCACCCACATTAAAGGGAGGAGTAACAGCACTTAATTGAATAGTCCCACCATTAAGCACAACAACAGGAGCATAAACATATTCCTCATCACCAACAAACACTTTAGAACCAGAAAGGAAACCAATACCCTTCAACAAAATATTTTCACCACCAGTAACAGAAGGATTAACAATACAATCAGGATCTAATCGAGAAAGAACCAACACATCACCAAGTACCACCAAAGTATCATTAAATTTTTGAATAGTAACCCTATGCATCCCCTCACTAGAAGGAATAGAACCCATCACAAAAGTATCCACACGCTTAGACAAATTATACTCAATATCTTTACGAGACAAAGTAACAAACAAACGCCTATCACCAACATAAGTAGAAATAATACCACCAGGCAAATTAATAACAGCAATATCTTTAGAACCACTACCCAAAATATTTATTTTATTAATCTCATCACTAAGTAATTGCAAAGAATCATCAGCCTTAGAAACTTTATGCGTATCACCAATTTGTTGCATAATAAAATACAACAAAACCAAAGAAGCAGTAATTGTTAAAGCAAACAAAATCAAAGTCTCACTTTGTGCTTGAGCTCTTTTTAAAACCATAATTAAAAACCTCTCTTATTCCAAAGGAGTCTCACTCCACAAAGACCAATCTTTAGAAGGAACAGCATCACCAACTAAAAAGTTAGGAGACTGAGGAGCATTACCAAAGTAAGCATGTTCAACATCAGACCAACCAGCAGTTTGTCCGTCGGCACGGTATACAGGAGAATTTAAGGTAGACAAAGTACCAGTCCAAGCAGTATGCAAAAAACCCTCTTTTTGACCACCAGGCTCACCAATATATTTCCCAGCATACCCCTTATCTTCTAAACGTTTAACAAAACGTTCAATAGGAGCATTACCTTCACCAGGAGATAAATGTTCGTCATGAAACCCAAAATTATCAGACAAATGCACATTCCCAATAATACCCTCATCAGCCAACATCTTAGCTTGCTTATCAATCCACTTTCTAAACTTCTTATCAGTCTCTTTAGGAGAATCCTTAGGATCTTCCTTAAAATATTTACGCCAAAAATTTAAGTGACCAACATCAAAAGTACCCTGAATATGATCCCTAGCAATCTTTTTAGCTTCTTGTTTACCATACCCATCCTTAACTAACAACTCCTTCATACGATCCCTAGACTCAATAATAACCCTCTTATATTCCTTAGGATGATTACCAAAACTTTCAGGATTCCAATTCTCAGGAGAAATAAACAAAGGCTTATCAAAACCACGAGCCTTTTCAATTTTATAAGCACCCAAAGCAGCCTTAGCAATAGTATCAGCAGATTTCTTAACACCAAACTCCTCAATAGGTTTTAAGTTTTCAATGTTTTGTTCAGTCTCATGCACACTACGACCAGCAGAAATAGCAATATTATTAGCATAATCAAACTCACCCTTTTGATGTTTCATTAACCTTTTCACAAATTCTATAGGATTTTCTAAAAGTTCTTTATGCTTTTCTTGTGAAAAAACACCTTCTTCTCCCACTCCACGAGGTAACAAACCACGTTCTTGTAGAGTACTACGCAACAATGCACGAGCAGCACCTTTATCCTTACTAGTTTTCAAAGTTTTCTCATATTCATCATGTACTTTCTTCAAGTTTCTATAAGTTTCCTCACTTTCTTTAGCATGATGAGACCATCTTAACTCTTCACCACGTTGTTGTTGCAATTGTTTTTGAAAATATTCCTTATAAAAATATTTACCAGGATGTTCTTTGCCAGCTTCTTTTGCAAATTTAGCATAAGTTTTTGGTTCAAACTCAATAGAACCATCAGCTTTTCGTTCATACACTTCTCCAAATTCATCTTTGATAGGCTTACCATCTTTACCCATCTTAACCTTAGGAACAGAAACTTCCATATCACGACGCAACCCCTGAATTTGACCAGTACGCTCATCAACCAAATACACAGGAGCCTTCTCCCTCTCCTCAGGATGAGCCTCAAATTGTTCATCAGCCTCAAAAACAGCACGAGGAAACTCACCCAAATGCACAACAACAGCACCACCCTCAGCAGTATCAGCAGCAAAACCAACAGCACGCTGAATTTCATGCAAAGCATTTTGTCTAGCAGCATCATTAAAAGATTGATTATCATCAGAAATACCAGAA